>NZ_JAJFEB020000002.1:0-588402 GCF_020709765.2 Clostridium pacaense | reverse complement strand
GTGTGAGGCAGGTTATCCACGCGTTACTCACCCGTCCGCCACTCAGTCATCCCATATTCCATCCGAAAACTTCCTATGGGATGCTTCGTTCGACTTGCATGTGTTAGGCACGCCGCCAGCGTTCATCCTGAGCCAGGATCAAACTCTCAAATTAAAAGCTGATTCCAGGTTTCAGACTACTTAGCTTGGCTAGTTATCTTTAACCTTCATTACTTGGTTTTGTTCTGAATTTTCTCAAATCCAAAGGCCCAAACCAGGCCTTCTGTTTTTAGAATTTTCAGGGTTTTACATACTGTTCAATCTTCAATTATCAAGGTTCTTTGTGTTGTCGGCTTGTTCAGCAGCAACTTTTATATCTTATCACAGTCGCTTGTGTTTGTCAACAACTTTTTTAACTTTTTTTGATTTTTGTTTTTGACTTGATTTTGTCTTTTCAAAAATCATCCGCTGCATTTTCTCCAGCGGGTATTAATCATATCACAGTTGTCATTTTTTGTCAACAACTTTTTTGATTAATTTTGTGCCCCCGGGGCAAAACAGTAAAAAAATAATCATTTGGAAAATGGAGCGGAGAAAGAGGGATTTGAACCCTCGCGCCGGTTTCCCAGCCTACACCCTTAGCAGGGGCGCCTCTTCGGCCTCTTGAGTATTTCTCCGAATTGATATTTTCCATATGATTGCTTCTTATGACATGTTTGTCCTCAGACGCATTGACCATTATACTAGATAGGATTTACATTGTCAAGGGCTTTTCAGCGACATTTTTATTTATTTCTTCCTGAATCCTGTCGTGTACAAGATGTGCTATTTCTGAGGTCTTCATTCCCATATATTGATCCGGCATAATGGGTTCCATATAGTGGACTTCCACATATTCCTGCTTCAGTGAGCTCATATCAAAGGGCCTGAAGGAATTAATCAGGGCAACCGGTACAATAGGGCAGCCGGCTTTTACCGCACTTTTGAATGTGCCGCTTTTGAAATCCAATATCTCATTTCCTTTTCGGCTTCGGTGCCCTTCTGCAAATATCACAAAGTTCCGGCCTTCCTTTACCAGCCTTGTCACTTCTCCTATAATACGCACTTGGTCCTTCATGTCCTTCCTGTCCATGGCCAGGCTTCCCGTGGCCCCCAGTACCTGTTTCACCAATATCCAGCCAGATGCTTCTTTCTTTATGACAACCGAAAGGGCCTTGGGACATGTTGAAAAAAGCGCCAGCACGTCAAACAGTCCCTGATGGTTCGGAAATAGCATGAATCCATCCTTCTCAGGAATATGTTCCACCCCGGTTACTTTTATGGTAACCCTTCCCCTTTTTATGATTCTTCTGGTCATCTCTGCAATATAGTCATACCGCTGCTGCATGGTATGATTATCCCCGGGTCTGGCCATACAGGCGATTTTAAGCAGCCATACCGGCGCATGGAACAGATTCATGAATACCATATATATAATCCGTTTCATATGCTCCCCTCTTCTTCCCCCTGTTTTTAATGATCGTTTCCTGCATTATGGTCTGCAGTACTCTTTTACCGCTGTCTCATATAGGTTGTTTCCCTGGGAATCCACTACCACGATTACAGGGAAATCCTTAATCTTAAGTTTCCGGATTGCCTCCGGACCCAGATCCTCGTATGCAACGATTTCCGAAGATAGGATGCATTTTGATAAAATGGCCCCTGCCCCTCCCACAGCCGCAAAATACACGGACTGGTTGCGTATGATGCCATCCATGACTGCCTGGGACCTTTTACCTTTTCCTATCATGGCCCCCATGCCCAGGTCTAAAAGCCTGGGAGTGTACTTATCCATACGGCTGGCAGTGGTGGGACCTGCCGATCCAATGGGACGCCCTTCCCTTGCAGGTGACGGACCCATATAGTATATTATATTGTTTTTTATATCAAACGGCAGCATTTCCCCTTTATCCAGGGCTTCATCCATACGCTTGTGGGCTGCATCCCTGGCAGTATAGATGGTTCCGGTTAGATATACGTAATCTCCTGCCTTTAATGAAACCGCATCTTCCTTTGTCATCGGTACATTCATATGTCTGTCCATAACCATTACTCCCTCTCACGGTAATCCCTTATTCTGTTTATGAATCCTGTTTATAATATCCTGTTTGCATGGCGGTTTACATGACAGCATATATTGACGGCCACAGGAAGTCCTGCTATATGGGTTGCGAACGTCTCAATATTGACTGCAAGGGCTGTTATCCTTCCCCCCAGCCCTCCCGGCCCAATGCCAAGCTGGTTGACTCTTGTGAGCATTTCCTGCTCCAGTTCCTTTACCCACGGTACCGTTGGCTTTTCCTCTATATTCCTTGTGAGGGCATGTTTTGCCATCTGGGCACATTTTTCAAAGGTTCCGCCGATGCCCACACCGATTACCATGGGAGGACAGGCATTTGGGCCGGCATCCCTGACAGCTGAGATGATGGCGTTCTTCACGCCTTCCAGTCCGTCGGCTGGTTTTAACATGAATACGCGGCTCATGTTCTCACTGCCAAATCCCTTGGGTGCTACCGTGATATGGAGGGTATCACCTTCCACGATTTCATAATGGATTACGGCAGGCGTGTTATCCTTTGTGTTGACCCGCTCAATTGGGTCTCCAACCACGGACTTACGGAGATATCCTTCTTCATACCCCTTTCTCACACCTTCATTGACAGCATGGGCCAGGCTGCCTCCTGTTATATGCACATCCTGCCCCACCTTAAGGAATACTACTGCCATCCCTGTATCCTGACAGATGGGTATCATATCCTCAGCAGCGATTTTCAGGTTTTCTTTCAGCTGTCCAAGGACCTGGCGTCCCAAAGGAGACTCCTCCTCCTTAACTGCCAGGTTGAATACCTGCTTCATATCCGGCGCAAGCATATGGTTTGCCTCAATGCACATTTCCTTAACTGCTTCTGTAATCAGCCCTGTGTGTATCTCCCTCATGGCCTATACTCCTCCTTTAATTGGTAATATGTATTCCAGGAATTCCTCCTCGGGCATCGGCTTCCCATAGTAATAACCCTGTATGCTGCTAACCCCGAATTCCTTAAGCATTTCCACCTGTTCCTTTTCTTCCACCCCTTCAGCTACAATCTTAAGTCCCATGGAGCGGAAGGTCTTAACCATGCTCTTTACTAAAAGTTCTGCCTTTCTATCCCCCGGAATGCCTTTTAACAGGCTTTTATCCAGCTTAATATACTCAAAAGGCAGCGAGAGTACACATGAAATATTAGAATAACCTGTCCCGAAATCATCCAGATAAAAACAGATCCCGCTTTTAGTCAGTTCTTCCATCATCATTTTCATATAGTCCATGTCCTGGAGAAGTACCCTTTCCGTAATCTCAATCTTCAGCCGCTCCGGCGTCAGGTGGTACTTATCCAGGCACTGCTTCATCCGTTCCAGAAGTGTCCTGTCTTCAAACTGCTGCATGGAAAGATTGATGGATATGGATTTGATCTGGCCAGGTGTCCTTTGTAATAACAGGCACACCTCCTCCAGCACAATCCAGAACAGATCGTCAATCATTCCCTTTTCTTCTGCTATGGGAATGAATTCCCCGGGTGAAACAGGATTACCGTCATAATCCTTCAGGCGCAGCAGGGCCTCGGCTGACGAAAAACAGTTATCCTCCAGACTGTATACAGGCTGGTACCATACCTTAAAACGCTTGTGCTCAATGGAATACTGCATGATTTCAATCAGTTGTTTCCGCCTCATCAGATGATGGAGCATGGACGAATCAAATCTTTTAAGGCCTTCCGGTGACTCCCCGGCTGACTCTATACCATATTCCAGGAATTCAATGACCTGGGCCGGGTTCCACTCCTGTCCCGTGTATACAAAATCAGTAAAAAGCGCATTGATGTTGCATGAAACCTTTCCCTGATTCCACGGATGATTGAACCGGTCCCTGATTTTCCCTATATTATCATATGCATTTTCCTCTGAATCATAGGGAAGGAGGATGGCAAATTCAACATTGGCAAACCGGAATGCCCTTGACTGGGGAAGGATATGGTCCAGTCTGTCCGCAATGACATAGAGGAATTCATCCCCCTGCTTATAGCTGAACTTCTGGTTGATGGAGGAAAAATTCTTCAGGGCCACAAGTATTACCTGGAACTGCTGGTGCCCTGCTATGCGCAGCGCGATTTCCTGGAAAAAGCTGTTCCTGTTGCCGATTCCGGTAAGGCTGTCCCTTTCATTCCAGCTGCTCTGGAAGCTTATATATATGATCATGTCGGTTATGGCTGCGAACATGCCGTTTATCAGAAGATACGGATATTCATGCTGAAAGTAAATCAGGGCCGCGGCAAGGATTGGCATGGTGCGTATCAGCCTTACCACGGATTTCCCCACACTGGGACGGTTGCGCAGATAACACGTGGACAGCATCAGTACTTCTATGCCCATCACCACATAGCCCGCGCTGTTAAGAGGACCTCTCTGGTATGACATGTGCCCGTCAAAGTAAAAGAGGACACCGCTTTTTAAATTCCACAGCACAAGGAGAAGGTACAGCACATTAAGGGCTGCTGCCATCATGAGGAAACGCCTGATACATATCCGGCTGTATACATGTTCCAGTATCAGGGTTGCCAGATACACGGACACCACCGTGCATAGGAATACGGCCAGCATGAAGTAGGCGCTGTTGAGGGCCATATTAATCCACAGGGGTATCCTGGACGCAATCGAAATGGTATGTACACATAAAATATTAAGGAGGATGGTCAGTACGGACATCCATAGACAGAGCCTGTACATCTTTCTCCTGTAATTAGCTGCCAATTTCCTTTCATAGTAGTGCAGCATTAAAAATATGATGATAATTAATGCCAACAACTCAGCTGCCAATGACCATCTGATCATCTATTTCTCCTTTGTAAGTGAAATTATACATGAAAAGGCTGTCTTTCAGGACAGCCTTTTCAGTATATTCAACCTTATTTGCCTACACATCAGCTGTGCTGCTCTTTATTCTTTCTCTTCCGCTTCCACGTCTTCTGAATCGGCATTCCCTGCTTCCACATCTTCTGCCTCAGCAGTTTCCTCATCATAGAATTCTTCATCAAAAACATTGCTTTCCTTCGTAACGCTCTCGCGCACCTTGGCAATGCTTGCAACCTTTATGTCAGATTCCTGGTCAATGTTCATCAGCTTGACTCCGGATGTGTTGCGCCCGATGATGGATATATCGTCCACGCTCATACGGATAACGATGCCTTCTGTTGTGATCAGCATGATTTCGCGGCCGTCATTTACCAGCTTTGCCCCTACGATATTGCCGGTCTTTTCCGTGCACTTGTAACAGATGACACCCTTTCCGCCTCTGTTCTGGGCGCTGAATTCTGATATGACGGTACGTTTGCCCATACCATTTTCAGAAACAATGAGAAGGCTTTCTCCCTGGCTTTCCATCTGCATGCCAATGACTTCGTCATCTTCCTCAAACCGCATACCGATGACACCCATGGATACACGTCCGGTCACCCTTACATCTGTCTCATTGAACCGGATACACATTCCCTTGCGCGTTACAAGGAAAATATCCTGATTATTATCCGTTGCCTTTACCTCTATGAGTTCATCATCCTCACGCAGCACAATGGCCTGAAGCCCGTTCTTGCGCACATGTTCATATTCCACCATAGGCGTCTTCTTGACCATACCGTTCCTGGTTGCCATGAACAGATATTTGTCCTCGTTATATTCGCGCATTGGGATGATGGCTGTAATCTTCTCATCTGGCTGCAGCTGAAGGAGGTTGATGATGGCCGTGCCTCTTGCAGTACGTCCTGCCTCGGGAATCTCATATGCCTTAAGCCGGTATACGCGTCCCTTGTTGGTAAAGAACATCATGAAGTGATGGTTGGTGGTCATGAGCAGATCCTCGATATAGTCTTCCTCAATGGTCTGCATTCCCTTGATGCCCTTGCCGCCGCGGTTCTGGCTTCTGAAATTGTCCACATCCATCCTCTTGATGTATCCAAGATGGGTCATGGCAATCACCGTATCCTCATCCGGAATCAGGTCTTCCATGGATACATCGTCATCGTATCCAATGGCAGTACGCCTGTCATCCCCGTATTTGTCCGCGATGATCTGGATTTCCTCCTTGATTACGGTCAGGAGCTTTTTCACATCTGCCAGGATTGCCTGTAATTCCTCAATCTTGGCCAGAAGTTCCTTGTATTCGTTCTCAAGCTTCTCGCGCTCCAAACCGGTCAGCGCGCGCAGTCTCATGTCCACAATGGCCTGGGACTGTGCATCGGATAAACCGAAGCGCTCCATCAACTGGTTCTTGGCATCCGCCACATTGGATGAACCGCGGATGATACGGATGACCTCGTCAATATGATCCAGGGCAATGAGCAGGCCTTTTAAGATGTGGGCGCGCTCCTCAGCCTTATTCAGGTCATACTGTGTCCTTCTTCTTACGACTTCTTCCTGATGCTTCAGATATTCATCCAACATCTGGTGAAGGTTTAAGACCTTTGGCTGGTTGTCAATCAGGGCCAGCATGATGACGCCGAAGGTGTCCTGGAGCTGTGTGTGCTTTAACAGCTGGTTCAGGATGACGTTGGCGTTCACATCCCTGCGCAGCTCTATGTTGATGCGCATGCCCTCACGGTTGGACTCATCCCCGATGTATGTGATTCCGTCAATCTTCTTTTCCTTAACCAGGTCCGCGATTTTCTCAATCAGACGGGCCTTGTTGACCATGTACGGAAGTTCGGTCACTATGATTCTTGATTTTCCGTTGGCCATGGTCTCTATGTTGGTGACCGCGCGCACCTTTATCTTGGCGCGTCCGGTGCGGTATGCCTCTTCTATGCTTCTTCTTCCCAGTATGGTCGCCCCGGTGGGGAAATCAGGACCTTTGACAATCTCCATGATTTCTTCCAGGGAGGTCTCCCTGTCCTCTTCCACCTGGTTGTCAATCATCTTTACCACGGCGCTGATGATTTCCCGCAGGTTGTGGGGAGGTATGTTGGTGGCCATGCCGACGGCGATACCGGATGTGCCGTTGACCAGAAGGTTGGGATACCTGGAGGGGAGCACCACCGGCTCCTTCTCTGTTTCATCAAAGTTGGGTACGAAGTCAACCGTATCCTTGCCGATATCAGCCAGCATTTCCATGGAAATCTTACTTAAACGGGCTTCCGTATAACGCATGGCCGCAGCGCCGTCACCGTCCACGGAACCGAAGTTGCCATGGCCGTCTACCAGCGGATATCTGGTGGACCACTCCTGGGCCATGTTAACCAGGGCGCCGTAAATGGAGCTGTCTCCGTGGGGATGGTATTTACCCATGGTATCACCTACGATACGGGCGCACTTACGATGTGGTTTATCAGGACCATTGTTCAGCTCTATCATAGAGTAAAGCACACGTCTTTGGACCGGCTTTAAACCATCCCTTACATCGGGGAGCGCCCTGGCGCTGATTACACTCATGGCATAGTCAATATAGGACTGTTCCATGGTCTTTTTCAGGTCTACATCATGAACCTTGTCAAATACATTTGGTTCCATATTCAATCTCCTTTATGTTTGAAATCCTCTTAGTTCAGCCATAAGCGCAATCAGATATCAAGGTTCTGTACACGCTTTGCATTGGCCTCAATGAATTCCCTTCTTGGTTCTACCTGGTCGCCCATCAGTGTGGTAAAGGTCAGGTCAATCTCGGAGGTGGTCTCCTCGTCCAGGGTTACACGCAGCAGCACCCTGCGCTCAGGATCCATGGTTGTCTCCCACAGCTGTTCCGCATCCATCTCACCTAGTCCTTTATAACGCTGGATTTTATTGTTGGTGTCACGGCCAATGTCCGTGAGGATGGAATTAAGCTCGTCGTCGCTGTATGCATACCATACCTTTTTGCTCTTTTCCACCTTGTATAAAGGCGGCTGGGCCAGATATACGTAGCCCTGTTTAATCAGCTCCGGCATGAACCTGTAAAGGAAGGTCAGAAGCAGGGTGCTGATATGGGCGCCGTCCACATCGGCATCCGTCATGATGATGATTTTGTGGTAACGCAGCTTGGATATGTCAAAGTCTTCGTGGATTCCTGTTCCAAATGCCGTAATCATGGCCTTGATTTCCGCATTGCCGTAAATCCGGTCCATCCTGGCTTTTTCCACGTTCAGTATCTTGCCTCTGAGAGGCAGGATGGCCTGGGTTGCACGGGAACGGGCTGTCTTGGCCGAACCGCCTGCGGAATCTCCCTCAACAATATAGATTTCACAGTTTTCAGGATTCTTATCTGAACAGTCAGCCAGCTTGCCGGGAAGCGCCATTCCGTCCAGTGCGGACTTACGGCGTGTCAGGTCCCTGGCCTTCCTGGCCGCGGCCCTGGCCCTCTGTGCCATGATGGACTTCTCACACATGGCCTTGGCGATTGCAGGGTTCTGCTCAAGGAAATAGGTCAGCTGTTCGCTGACAATATTATCCACTGCGCTGCGGGCCTCACTGTTGCCCAGCTTCTGCTTGGTCTGGCCCTCGAACTGTGGTTCTTCCACCTTGATGCTGATGATGGCGGTCAGGCCCTCCCGGATATCCTCGCCGGATAAGCTGTCCTCGTTATCCTTAAGCAGTTTATTCTTCCTGGCATAGTCGTTAAATGTCTTGGTGAGCGCGTTCTTAAAGCCGGTCAGGTGGGTTCCGCCTTCCGGGGTATTGATATTGTTGACAAATGTATATATATTCTCGGTATAGGAATCATTGTGCTGCATGGATACTTCCACGTACACGCCTTCCTTGGATCCTTCACAGTAAATGACCTGGTCATATAAAGGCGTCTTGCCCTTGTTCAGATAGGTGACAAATTCCTTGATACCGCCCTCATAGTGGAAGGTCTTTTCCTTCTTCTCATCCCTGTCATCCTTCAGGGTGATCCTAAGGTTCTTTGTAAGGAACGCAGTCTCGCGAAGCCTTATCTTCAAGGTATCATAATCGTAGATTGTTTCTTCAAATATCTCTTTGTCGGGCAGGAAGGTAACCTTGGTCCCATGCTGGTCAGGACTGCATTTGCCTACGATTTTCAAAGGATATGTTACTTTTCCGCGTTCATAGCGCTGCTGGTAAATGTCGCCATCCTTATATACCTGTACCTCCAGCCACTCGGAAAGTGCGTTAACAACCGATGCGCCAACGCCGTGAAGGCCGCCGGATACCTTGTATCCCCCGTTGCCGAATTTACCGCCCGCATGGAGGATGGTGAATACGACTTCCACGGCCGGAAGGCCTGCCTTTTTCTGGATGCCAACCGGAATGCCGCGGCCATCATCCACAACGGTTATGGAATTGTCCTCATTGATCGTAACCTCAATGGAATCACAATATCCTGCCAATGCCTCATCAACCGCATTATCTACAATCTCATAAACCAGATGGTGGAGACCTCTGGCCGATGTGCTGCCAATATACATGCCAGGCCTTTTCCTGACTGCCTCAAGTCCTTCCAAAATCTGAATCTGATCTGCTCCGTATTGCTCTCCCATGTTCTATATCTTCCTTTCTTTTCGGGTAACCAGCGCCTGGCGGTACTAGTTCTCATTTTCAACGGTTCCGTCGATAACTTTGAATATCTTGTCTATATGGAACCTATTATTGACAAAATCATCCAGCCCGGTACAGGTAATCATGGTCTGGATGTCCTGTATGGCTGATAAAAGATGGTTCTGCCTGCTGCTGTCCAGCTCTGATAAGACATCATCCAGCAGAAGGATGGGATTATCCCTGCTGACTGCCTTGACCAGTTCCAGTTCTGACAGCTTCAGGGACAGGGCGGCGGTTCGCTGCTGGCCCTGTGAGCCAAACCTGCGGATATCAATGCCGTTCACAATAAAGCTGATATCATCCCGGTGGGGACCTGACAGCGTGGTCTTCTGTTTCATATCCTGAGGCCGGTTCTTCTTCAGTGTCTGTTCAAACTGGTCCTCAAGGGTATATGGTTCATAGGAAATCCTTATTGCCTCCTTGTTGCCTGAAAGGCTCAGATGAATGTCCTGTATGATTTCATTTAACCGGTCAATGAACTCCCTGCGGAACCGTATTACTTCTTTTCCATAATTTACCAGCTGCATATCCCATACATCCAGGGTTTCCTCATATTCAGGCTTGAAAAACAGCTCCTTTAGCAGTTTGTTACGCTGAAGCAGCACTTTGTTGTACTGTACGAGTGAATGGACATACAGCTTATTTAACTGGCACAGTTCCATATCTATGAATCTTCTTCTCTCGGAAGGCCCATTCTTGATGATGTTCAGGTCCTCGGGGGAAAAGAAAACCACGTTGGCGATTCCAAACAGCTCGCTGGCCTTTCTTATGGGCACACCGTTTATGGCAATTCCCTTGGGTTTGTTTTTTTTCAGGTGCATGTCAATGCGGTAAGGCACATTGTTCTTCCTGATCTGTAATTTAATATGGGATTCATCCTGGTCAAAACGGATGATATCCCTGTCCTTAGCGCTTTTATGTGATTTAGATGTGCAGCAGACGTAGACGGCTTCCAGAATATTCGTCTTTCCCTGGGCATTATCACCGTAGAGTATATTGGTTCCCTGATTAAATTCCATATGTAATTCTTGGTAGTTCCGGTAATTTTTCAGTTCTATGGATTCTATAATCATGGATATTCTCTTTCTGCGGCCCCTTTATTTGGTGATTTTGATGGTCTGTCCGTCATAGGATACCACATCTCCATCCACCAGTTTCTTTCCGCGCTGGAACGCAGTTTCCCCGTTCACAGTCACCAGGCCGTCCTCTATGGCATATTTAGCGTCTACACCGGACTGGACCAGGCCGGCGGCTTTTAACGCCTGGCCCAGTTTGATGTAATCTTCCCTTAATTTGATTATTTCCATTGTTTTCCTTTCTTAGTACAGTAATTTACGAAAGATGTACTAAACAGTGGCTGCATTGAAATTAACCGGAAGGATCAGGTATATATAATTCTCCTCATCGTCCTTGATGAAGCATGGGGACTTGGGATTCATCATATAGATATTGATTTCCTCATCGTCAATCACCCTCAGCGCGTCAATCAGGAACTTGGGATTAAAGCCAATCATGATATCCTTACCTGTCTTGTGGATCATCAGGTCCGCGTTCATGGAGCCAAAACTGGAATTCAGCTTCATTTCCATGGAATTATCGCCAATATTGATGATCAGGGGCTTTTTGTCATTTTCCCTGATAAGGATGGTTGCACGTTCAATACAGTTTAAGAACTCTTTTTTATTCACGGATACCTTTGTCTCGTAATCACTGGAAAGCATCTGGTTGATCCTGAAGTATTCGCCTTCAATCAGCCGTGAGACAACAACCGTACTGTCAAATTCGAACAGGATATGGTTTGCGCTGAAGTATATAAGGACTTCCTTCTCATTGTCACCTCCCAGGATCTTGCTGATCTCACTGAGTGTCTTGCCTGGAACGATTACCTTGGTGTCATCATAATGGTCTTTCAGACGTACCTTGCGGATGGAGATACGGTGTCCGTCAAGGGACACTACCTTTAACTGGTTCTCATTTACCTCGAACAGTTCACCGGCCATCATCTTGTTGCTGTCATTAGGTGAGATGGAAAATATGGTCTGCTGGATTACTTCCTTCAGGGTGAACTGGGAAAGACAGATATATTTATCCTTCTCAATATAGGGAAGGTATGCAAATTCCTCCCCGTCACGTCCCTGGATATTGAATACAGAATTCTCACAGCTGATGGTGGTGTTGAATTTATCATCAGATTCAATGGTAACAGAGGCATTTTCACTGGAAAGACGGCGGGTGATTTCGGAGAATAACTTGGCATCCAGGGCTATCTTTCCATGTTCCAGTATCTCCCCTTCTACTTTTGTCTCAATTCCCAGTTCCATGTCATTGCCGGTCAGTTTAATCTCACCTGTACTGGCGTCAATCAGGATACATTCAAGGATGGACATGGTGGTTTTGGAGGGGACTGCTTTCATTACAATATTAATGCCGTTTACAATGGCGTCTTTTTGAAATATCAGCTTCATAATGTTGATAACTTCCTTTCAGTTTATTTAGGTCGGAAAAACCCATCTGTAGTTGAAGATATAAATACTTTTCGTAGAAACCGTAGTAGGGGCTGTGGGTTTGTGTAAAACCCTTAAAAGTCCTTGAGAATAAAGGCCAGGTCCATGTGGAATGATCTGTGGAAATCATCCACCGATCCATGGTAAAACTTAATGTTTATCCACAGGTACTTAAAAACCGTTCACAAGTCCTTCAGGATGGATCGGTTATCAACAGCCTGTCCACAAGGATCCCACTGCCTATTGTGGATTGATCTTCTTCTTCAGTATCTCAATGGTATTCTTAAGCGTATCGTCCTTCTTAATATCTCCTGCAATCTTCTCGGAACCATGTATGATGGTAGTATGGTCCCTTCCTCCCAGGTAGCGTCCGATGGTCTGGAGAGGGGTATCCGTCATATTCCTGCAAAGGTACATGACAATCTGTCTCGGATATACAATCTCCTTGTTCCTCTTCTGGGAAGAGATATCAAGGGGGGTCAGGCCATAATGGTCTGATACGATCTGGATGATCAGGTCCGGGGTGACCTCCCGCTGGGCATTGGGCGATATGATGTCCTTAAGGGCTTCCTCCGCCAGTTCCAGGGTTATGTCACACTTGTTAAGGCGGGAGAGGGCAACGATTTTGGTCAGCGCGCCTTCCAGTTCACGGATATTGGATTTGATGTTGGTGGCAATGTACTTGATTACCTCGTTATCAATATTATATCCTTCCATCTCTTCTTTTTTGCGCAGGATTGCCATTCTTGTCTCATAATCAGGAGACTGGATGTCCACGGTAAGTCCCCACTCAAAACGGGAGCGCAGGCGTTCCTCCAGTGTTTCAATTTCTTTTGGAGGTTTATCGGAGGAGATTATAATCTGCTTCTTGGATTCATATAATGTGTTGAAGGTGTGGAAAAATTCTTCCTGGGTGCTTTCCTTGCCGATGATGAACTGGATATCATCAATGAGGAGTACGTCGTTGTTGCGGTACTTTTCACGGAATTCCGTTGTTGTTATGTTGTTTTTGTTACGGATGGCGTCAATCAGCTCGTTGGTAAAGGTTTCTGATGTGACGTAAAGTATCTTGGAGCTTGGATTGTTCTTTAATATGAAGTGAGCAATCGCATGCATCAGGTGGGTTTTGCCAAGTCCCACGCCTCCGTAGATGAAAAGAGGGTTGTAAATCTCACCTGGCGATTCCGCCACGGCCAGGGCGGCTGCATGGGCCAGGTTATTGTTGGAGCCTACCACAAAGGTATCAAAGGTGTACTTTGAGTTTAAGTTGGCGCTCTGAATAACGTCCGGGCTTATGGTTACAGTGTTCTTCTGAATCAGCTGCGGCCCCGACGGTTCCTCTTTTTCTATGATTTGTTCCTTGACTTTGAAATCCACCTCGCATTCCTTTTCAAGGAATTCCGAGATGGTCACCTTTAATAAAAATCCGTATTTTTTATTTACATATTGTAAAAAGGTCTGTTCGGGAACAATGATTATTACTGTGTTATCCTTAAAAGAATATGGCTTAAGCGGTTCCAGCCAGGTACTGTAGGAGATATTGGATATTTCATGTTCTTCTTTTAGGGTAAGCAGGATCTGCTCCCAATTTTCTTTGATTTTATCGATCATTTCTTGTCTCCTGAAACTGTATTGCAGAATTGCCCAATCTAAATACATTGTATACTAAAGTAAATTTTTTTTCAATGACAAGTGTGAATAAATGTGGATAACTTTGTTTACAGGCTGTGGAAGCAGTGTGAAAGCAGTGTGGACAGACGGTTTTTCCACAAAACCGCCGGAAAAGCCATCTTGAGTTGTGCACAACCCGAGAATAATTGGAAATTATGGAATTCTCGGATCGCATTGGGGAAAAAATTGACAATTACACATACTTATCCACAACTTATCAACACTTTGTGGATAAGTTTATGTAAATCCACAAAGGAGAGTGATTCATACTCAATTGAATATGTTATAATAACGTTAGAAATGCATGAGTTTGATTGCTCAATATCAGATAATTGTTTATAATAGGTTAAGATACATAACAAATTTTTAATATTTTAATGCAACTAATAAAAGTTATCAACAAAAAGGGGGATTTATATGGAATTTGTAATTGGTATTCTGCTGATCCTGACGTTTTTTGCACTGGCCTATTATTGTGTCAAGGGCTATAACCTGATGATCGGCTTTTTGGTCATCTCCGTTTTATGGACCATCCTTTCCCTTTTTGGGGCGGGGATTTCATCCCCGCAGTTCATTGCGGATAATCCTGTGCTTCAGTTTGGCGGGGATGGAGGCAAGGGACTGGTGGCCATCCTGAATAAGATTTATCAGGCTGCCCCGGAAGGATGGGGAACCACCCTGGTGAATGTCTGCTGGGGCGCATGGTTCGGAAGGGTCCTTATGGAAACAGGCATTGCCTCCACGCTGATCCGCAAGACAGTGGAGCTGGGCGGTGACCGCCCGATCATTACCATTGTCCTTCTTAATGTTGTGACTGCTTTTATTTTTACGGCCATGATGGGAGCGGGCCCTGTCATTGCCATCGGCGTCATCGTGCTGCCGATCCTGATGAGCCTTGGTATTCCTAAAGCAATCGCCATGTTCACGTTCATGGGATCTGTTTCCGCGGGCATGTATCTGAATCCCGTGCTTCAGTTCTCCCAGATCCGCGCATTCATCCTGCCGGCAGACCAGATGCCGGAGTTCTCATTTTCATGGTATGCAGGCCATTGGGGATATTATGCGCTTGCTATTTCAGTGGTTACGGTTTCGCTCCTGACAGCGGTATACCTTAAATTTGGGAAGAAAAGACATGCCTGGGCGTCCCGTACGCCCGGATTCCAGCCCGTAAAGGATGCCCCCATGATAGCGCTTTTACTTCCGGTTGTCCCGGTGGTGCTTAAAATCGCCCTGGACTTTTCGGTCATTGGCGGGTTCATCATTGCGGGATTCGCGGCCCTGTTCCTGTGCGGCAGGATGAAGGGGTCCTTTAAGGAGAACTGCCAGCTGGTTAATAAGCTTTATTATGACGGTGTAGTGGACACGGCTCCCCTGATTGGTTTCCTGCTCACACTTCCCATGTTCAACACGTGTGCTACATATGCTTCCCCGTTTTTCAAGGAAGTAATCGGCGGCATCATGCCGACCAGTGAGTATGTTGTGTGTATCCTGTTCGCGGCGCTGGCAATCCTGGGCTTTTTCAGGGGACCGTTCACGCTGTTTGGCTGCGGCGCGGCTACCCTGGGGGTTTTATCCAATGTGGGACATTTCTCTGTTCCCTTCCTGTACTGTGTGTTCACCATACCGGCAACAACGGTTAACGTGGGTTCCTGTATCACACAGTCCTGGATTGCATGGGGCCTTGCCTATACAAAGGTGGAATCAAGGGAGTATTTAAAACTTTCCATCCCATTTGCATACCTGACGTCCATCTGCCTGTATATCCTTACGGCCCTTACCATTACAGGACTGGGCGCCCAGTGGTTCTTAAATTAATACAATTATTTTCGTTGACTCCTCCTGCCTGTGCGGATTATAATGAGACAGTAGCATTGCATTGTATCTTTTAATAAGAACAGTAGCAGGAGGATGAAAAATTGAATAACAAGAAGAGAGACACCCGTTGGCTTGCAAGTGTTGCACTTATGATGGCGGTGGTCATCCTGTTGGCGAATACGCCGTTTGGGATGATACAGCTTCCGGTCATCAAGGCGACAACTGTGCATATTCCCGTCATATTGGGAGCAATTTTACTGGGGCCCCTGGCAGGGGCGGTTCTGGGAGCCACCTTTGGTATCTGTTCCATGATAAGCAATACCATGGTGCCCACACTGCTGTCCTTTGCATTTTCGCCGTTCATGAGCATGACCGGGATTCCCGGTATGTTTAAGGCTTTATGGGTTTCCGTCGGCTGCAGGATACTGATCGGCGTGGCTGCAGGATGGCTCTGGATCCTGTTTAAGAAGGTGAAGCTTAATGTCCTGGCAGCGCTTCCCATGGTTGGTTTTATCGGATCCATGGTGAATACGGTCTTTGTCATGGGGAGTATTTACCTGCTGTTTGCATCCCAGTACGCAGAGGCTAAGAACGTTGCAATTGATGCGGTTTGGGGACTGATCATGGTGACAGTTACCGCTTCCGGCATACCTGAGGCAATCGTCGCGGCGGTTTTAGTGGCAGTTATTGGAAAAGTAATGCTCCGTTTCACAAGCCACAGCTGATTACGGCACTAAATATAGTAATATAAAATGGCAATGCATACATTTTATTGGGACGGCTTTCAAGCTGTCCTTTTTTGTGGTTTTTTTGCGAAAATCCGCTTGACGAAGGCCGATTTCTTCTATATAATTGAGAAGATGTTTAATTATACTAGTCTAAATGTGTGTTTTCACATTACCAGATAATTTTGATAGGAGGTGCCCGATTATGAAGATGACATTTCAGCCGAAGAAGAAGCATAGAGCGAGAGTTCATGGCTTCAGAGCCAGAATGAAAACTGTAGGCGGTAGAAAAGTTATTGCTGCCAGAAGAGCAAAAGGTAGAGCTAGATTATCTGCTTAATTGTTTGAAGCAAAAGAACTGCGGGCCACAGGAACATGTGGCCTTTTCTTAATTATTCAGACAATGATTGTCAGTATGAAGATTGAAATGGAGAATCGTATGAAACGATTTCCTTCCGTAAGGAAAAACAGGGAGTTCCAGGATATATATAAGCATGGGACTTCGTATGCAAACAGACTGCTTGTGATGTATGTGATGGAAAGCGGGGAAGATGGGAACCGGATTGGTATTTCTGTCAGCAGGAAAGTGGGCAACAGTATTGTCCGCCATCATATCACAAGACTTTTGAGAGAAATATTCCGTTTAAATAATAGTAGGATCAGGACTGGATTAAACATCATTGTTGTGGCCAGGGTGGCTGCAAAAAAATCAGACTACAAAGATTTGGAAGGTGCGTATCTGCACCTATGCGGACTGCATCACATTTTAAAAGAATCGAAGTGAAGTGATTATGACAAGGTTTTTGATTTTGTTGGTAAGAGGATACCAGAGGTTCCTGTCTCCTCTTAAATTAAGAACTCACTGTATTTACACACCTACGTGTTCTCAATACGCCATTGAAGCACTTAAAAAGTATGGTGCGTTAAAGGGTACATGGTTGGCCTGCAAAAGGATACTCAGGTGTCACCCCTTTGCAGAAGGCGGTTATGATCCAGTTCCGTAGAGATTAGGAGGTATAATGTATTGAATGGTTTAGCTGGCGCAGTACTATTGACAAAAACAGGCGGTATTCTGGGGCCGATTGCTGATATCCTTGGTTGGATCATGGATTGGCTGTTTAAGTTTACAAGTTTCTTCGGTATTGAGAATATCGGTCTGTGTATTATCCTGTTTACCCTGGTAACAAAGGTTCTCATGATACCTCTTACCATTAAGCAGCAGCAGTCCTCCAAGCTGATGGCAGTGATGCAGCCGGAGATTTCTGCTATCCAGAAAAAGTATAAGGGCAAGGAAAATGACCAGAAGTATGCAATGATGATGCAGACAGAGATTAAGGCTGTTTATGAGAAGTATGGGACTTCCATGACAGGCGGCTGCCTCCCGTTGTTGATACAGATGCCTATCATCTTTGCTTTGTACCGTGTCATCTATAATATTCCTGCTTATGTACAGTCGGTAAGGGGATATTATGAGACAATCATAAGCAAGCTTCCAAGCGGCTACCAGACAGCACAGGCTTTTACAGACCTGGCGGCGGCGCAGAAGATGCCTATTGATAAGTTTGATTATACCAATGTTAATACTGTAATTGATTTATTATATAAGTTCACCGGACAGCAGTGGGATACCCTGGTGACTTCCTTTGCTTCCGTGGGACAGGCCGTGACGGATACAGGTGTCAGGGTGGTGGATGCCATTGAGAACATGCAGACCTTTTTCGGCCTGAACATTGCATATACACCATTCCAGGTCATCATGAACTATTTTAACAAGGTGGAAGGGACAACCCTGCTGACTGCAATTGCAGCTCTTTGTATCCCTCTGTTCGCTGGTCTGAGCCAGTGGTACAGCACCAAGCTGATGACTGCAAACCAGCCCCAGACCAACAGCGATGAGAATCCGGCAGCCGGAATGATGAAGAGCATGAACGTGACCATGCCCCTCATGTCTGTCTTCTTCTGTTTCTCATTTGCATCCGGTATCGGACTTTACTGGGTTGCGCAGAGTGTGTTTACAATCATCCAGCAGGTTGGTATTAACTCTTATCTGAATAAGGTTAATATTGACGACCTGGTTCAGAAGAATATTGACAAGACCAATAAGAAACGTGCTAAAAAGGGACTTCCTCCAACGAAGGTTGGCAATGTGGACGAGATGCTTAAGAAGATTGAGGAAAAGGAAGTAAAGGCTGAGACTGCGCAGATGGCCAAGATTGCAAAGACCAAGGCAATCGTGGAGGAGTCTAACAAGTATTATAATGACAATGCCAAACCGGGCAGCCTGGCATCCAAAGCAAACATGGTTGCTAAGTACAATGAAAAGCACGATAAGGGAAGTAAAAAATAGGAGGGGTTTTGTATGGATATGATTACAGTTACTGCCAAGACAGTGGACGAAGCAGTTACAAAAGCGTTAATCGAACTTCAGACAACCAGCGATAAGCTGGAATATGAAGTGGTTGACAAGGGAAGCACCGGATTCCTGGGAATCGGTTCAAAACCTGCTATTATTCGTGCAAAGAAAAAGGAATCCATTGAGGATAAGGCCATGGATTTCTTATCCCAGATTTTTGGGGCCATGAATATGGAGGTATCCATCATAGCTGCATACAATGAGGAAGAGCAGGAGCTTTCCCTGAACCTGGAAGGCGATGACATGGGTATCCTGATTGGGAAGAGGGGGCAGACCCTGGATTCCCTCCAGTACCTTGTAAGCCTGATCGTGAATAAGGGTACCGAAGGGTATCTGAGGGTTAAGCTGGATACTGAGAATTACCGTGAGAGAAGGAAGGAAACCCTTGAGACCCTGGCAAAGAACATTGCCTATAAGGTTAAGCGGACCAAGAGGCCTGTCTCATTGGAACCCATGAATCCTTATGAGAGAAGGATTATCCACGCGGCCCTTCAGAATGACAAGTATGTTACCACCAGAAGTGAGGGCGAGGAGCCTTTCCGCCATGTGGTGATTGCACTTAAGAAGGAAGCGTCCGGCGGTGAACGCAAAGGACGTTACGACAGGAGTAAGGGCGGGCGCTATGACAGGTCTTCCGGCGGATATAAGGGTAATAACCGCCGCAGCCATTATTCTTCAACAGCTTCATCAGGCGCGTCCGAAGAGACAGCTGCTGGAGATGAGGAATAACTGACAGATTTTAAGCTTAAGAGGCTGTTGCAGAGTGCGACGGCCTTTTGCGCTATTTGGCTGGCATGGGATGGTCCGTGTCAGGCGGGAATTGAAAGGATATAAGATGAGGACAGATACAATTGCAGCCATTGCCACGGGAATGGGAAATTCAGGAATCGGGATTGTAAGGATCAGTGGTGATGAGGCATTTACTGTGATTGATAAGTTATACAGGAATAAGGACGGCAGGCAGGTTCCTATAAGCCAGGCCAGATCCCACACGGTCCACTATGGGTTTATCTATGATGGGGATGAGAAGGTGGATGAGGCCCTTGTGCTGATCATGAAGGGGCCGCACAGTTATACGGCTGAGGATACGGTGGAGATTGACTGTCATGGCGGGATCCTTATGGTGAAGAAGATACTGGAGGCAGTCATCCACGCAGGGGCTAGGACAGCGGAGCCGGGGGAGTTTACTAAGAGGGCATTCCTCAATGGCAGGATTGACCTGTCACAGGCCGAGGCCGTGGCGGATGTGATTAATGCCACCAATGAGTATGCGCTTAAAAGCTCGGTGAGCCAGTTAAGCGGTTCTGTGTCAAAGCGCATAAAGGAACTGAGAAGCCAGATCCTTTATCAGATTGCATTTATAGAATCCGCACTGGACGACCCGGAACATATTTCCCTGGATGGGTATGATGAAGAACTTTTGGCGCGCCTTGATCCCATGGTGGAGGAGGTGAAGAGGCTGCTGGCTTCAGCGGATGACGGGAGGGTCATGACGGAAGGGGTCAAGACAGTCATACTTGGTAAGCCCAATGCAGGTAAATCTTCCTTAATGAATGTGCTTCTGGGGGAGGAGAGGGCCATTGTAACCGAAATAGCCGGAACCACCAGGGACACGCTGGAGGAACATATCTATCTTCAGGGAATCAGCCTTAACGTGGTGGACACGGCCGGTATCAGGGACACTGAGGATGTGGTGGAGAAGATTGGAGTGGACAGGGCCAGGCGCGCCGCCGGGGACGCGGACCTTATCATATTCGTGGTGGACGGTTCGCGGCCACTGGATGAAAGCGATAGGGAAATCATGGATTTCATCCGGGGCAGGAAGTCCATCATCCTTCTCAATAAGTCGGATCTTGAGCTTGTGGTCGGCAAGGAGGAACTGGAAGGGATGTCAGGACAGAAGGTGATTCCAGTGTCCGCCAAGGAGGAACAGGGGATTGAAGAGCTGGAGCAGGAGATTAAACGGCTCTTTTATCACGGGGAGCTAAAGTTTAACGACCAGGTTTATATAACAAATGTAAGGCATAAAGAGGCATTGGAACAGGCCCTCAGGAGTCTTTTGATGGTAAAGGGCAGTATTGAGGACCGCATGCCGGAGGATTTTTATTCCATTGACCTTATGAACGCATATGAGCAGCTGGGGCTGATTACAGGGGAAGCAGTGGACGATGATTTGGTGAATGAGATATTTGCCAGGTTCTGTATGGGAAAATGATTGAAATGAAAGAGGAATGAAAACGTATGCCGTATTTGGAAGAAACATATGATATGATTGTTGTTGGCGCCGGACATGCAGGATGCGAGGCAGCCCTTGCCGGCGCAAGGCTGGGTCTTGAAACCATCATGTTTACGGTCAGTGTGGACAGCATTGCCCTGATGCCCTGTAATCCCAATGTGGGCGGCAGCTCAAAAGGCCACCTTGTAAGGGAGCTGGATGCCCTTGGCGGGGAAATGGGGAAGAATATTGATAAGACATTTATCCAGTCCAAGATGCTCAATGAATCCAAGGGACCTGCCGTGCACTCCCTGAGGGCCCAGGCAGATAAGCAGGATTACAGCAGGCAGATGAGAAGGACGCTGGAGAACACGGATCATCTTACCATACGACAGGCCGAGGTGTCGGAGCTTGTTGTCCAGGAAGGGGAAATCAGGGGCGTTAAGACATTTTCAGGGGCCGTTTATAGGGGGAAATGTGTCATACTCTGCACAGGTACTTATCTGAAGGCAAGGTGTATCTACGGGGATGTCAGCAATCCCACAGGGCCGAACGGACTGCAGGCAGCCAACCATCTGACGGATTCCCTTAAGGCGAACGGGATTGAGATGTTCCGGTTTAAGACAGGCACCCCGGCCAGGGTGGATAAGAGAAGCATTGATTTTACTAAGATGGAAGAGCAGCTGGGGGATGAGCGCGTGGTTCCCTTTTCTTTTTCAACGGACCCGGAAAGCGTTCAGAAGGACCAGGTGTCCTGCTGGCTGACGTATACCAATGAGGGTACCCATGACATCATACGACGTAACCTGGACCGTTCCCCGCTGTTCTCAGGGGCCATCGAGGGTACGGGTCCAAGGTACTGCCCATCCATTGAGGATAAGGTGGTGAAGTTCCCGGACAAGGAGCGCCACCAGGTATTCGTGGAACCCGAGGGACTTTATACCAATGAAATGTATCTGGGCGGTATGAGCAGTTCCCTTCCTGAAGATGTACAGTATGCAATGTACCGTACCGTGCCGGGACTTGAGAAGGTTAAGATTGTGAGGAATGCATATGCAATTGAATATGATTGCATCAATTCACTGCAGTTAAAGCCGACCCTGGAATTTAAGAAGATATCAGGTCTGTTTGCAGGAGGACAGTTTAACGGCAGTTCCGGATATGAGGAAGCGGCGGTGCAGGGCTTTATGGCTGGTGTGAATGCTGCAATGAAAATCATGGGAAGGGACCAGGTGGTCCTGGACCGGTCCCAGGCGTACATCGGCGTGCTGATTGACGATCTGGTGACCAAAGAGAATCATGAGCCGTACAGGATGATGACTTCCAGGGCAGAGTACAGGCTGCTTTTAAGGCAGGATAATGCGGATATCCGCCTGAGGAAGATTGGGCATGAGATTGGACTTGTCAGCGATGGGGAGTATGAGAAGCTTCTTATTAAAATGGATGAGATTGAACATGAGATTAAACGGCTTCAGGGAACGGTAATTGGGGTAAATTCCATGGTGCAGGAATTTTTGGAAAAATATGGAAGTACTCCGCTGAAATCAGGTGTAACCCTGGCGGAACTGGTTAAACGGCCGGAGCTGGATTATGAGAAGTTATGGGAGTTGGATGAGAGGCGGCCGGAACTGTCACCTGAGGTTAGGGAACAGGTTAATATTGAAATTAAGTATGAAGGGTACATCAAGCGCCAATACCAGCAGGTTGAGCAGTATAAGAAGCTGGAAGGGAAGCTGCTTCCTGAGGATTTTGATTATACCCAGGTAAAAAGCCTGCGCAGGGAGGCTGTACAGAAGCTGAATAAGGTTCAGCCCGCAACCATTGGACAGGCGTCCCGCATATCGGGTGTTTCCCCGGCAGATATATCCGTGCTGCTGGTACACTTTGCGAGAAAACAGCAGTGAGAGGATTATATGATATGACAGAGACATTTCGCATCCAGATGAATCAGGAATCAGCGCAATTGGGTATCACACTCAGCGATGTCCAGATGGAACAGTTTTATTCTTATTATGAAATGCTGGTGGAAAAAAATAAGGTGATGAATCTTACAGCCATCACGGAAGAAAATGAGGTTGTGACAAAACACTTTAGTGACAGCTTGTCACTATTTGGGCTATTGAAGGAAATGCAGGTTGGCGGTGACGCATGGTATAAGACATGTAATGTGATTGATGTCGGCACAGGAGCTGGATTTCCCGGGATTCCTTTGAAAATTGTGTTTCCTGAGCTGAAGGTAACATTGTTGGATTCTTTAAATAAAAAGGTTAAGTGGCTGGAGGAAGTGTGTACGGAACTGCACCTGGAAGGTGTGTGTTGTGTCCATGGACGGGCGGAGGATATAGGACGCCAGGCAGGACACAGGGAAGTGTATGATCTGTGTGTATCCAGGGCAGTGGCTAACCTGGCCAGTCTGTCAGAATATTGTATGCCTTTTGTTAAGGTGGGAGGATATTTTATTCCTTATAAATCAGGGGAGATTGATGAGGAATTGAATCAGGCAAAGAAGGCGATTGGGCTTTTGGGCGGTAAGTTAAAGTCAGTGGAGAAGTTTGTGCTGCCTGGCACGGATGCAGCCAGATCCCTTGTGATGATTGAGAAGGTTAAGCCTGTATCGAAGAAGTTTCCTAGAAAGGCGGGACTGCCTACTAAGGAGCCGTTGAAGTAGTGGGGGAGGGTTGGTAGGGTTTGTTGAGGGATTTTGTTAGAAGATTTTAGTAGAAGATGGGCCGGAATGTTTCACGTGAAACATTCCGGCCCATCTTCTTACTTTTTTAAGGTTATACATATTTTGATAAGTATATGCGTTATCTTTTTTTACTATATTTTTGTAATAGCTATAAATATATTTGTTATAGATAGATATCTGTTATAAATATCTCTTCTCAAATGTATCTATCTTTTCTTAACATATATTTGTATTCTTTAATACATTTAAGTTGAAAAATAATCATTTCTATTATCAGATAATATCAGCCAGCAGCCTCCCTCATCATGTGGATTTCTCTCGCATATCCGTCTAAATCATTAGGGGTTTCCATATAGAAGGGAAGTTTGCCTAATATTGGGTGTGTGACGATTCTTTTAAATGTATCAAGGCCTATATATCCTTCTCCGAGTTTTGCATGTCTATCTTTATGAGCACACAGAGGATTCTGACTGTCATTAAGATGAATTGCTTTTAAACGGTTTAATCCGATAATCTGGTCAAATTCATTCAGCACCTCGTCTAAATGATTGACAATATCATACCCTCCATCCCACACATGACATGTATCAAGGCACACACCCATATGGTCGGATAAATCAACCAAATCCAATATCTGTTTTAACTCCTCGAAACGTCCTCCGATTTCGCTGCCTTTTCCTGCCATGGTTTCCAAAAGGACAGTAGTGGTCTGGTCTGGAGAAAGTATTTCGTTAAGCATTTGGGCGATGTATGTAATACCTGTTTCAACGCCCTGTTTTACATGGCATCCAGGGTGAAAGTTATACATATTACCTGGGGTATATTCCATTCGGACCAAATCATCAGCCATGGTTCTTTTTGCAAAATCCCGGAGTTTTGGGTCTGCGGAACATGCATTTAATGTGTAAGGGGCATGGGCCAGGAGAGGAGTGATATCCTTATCTTTTGCTGTTGCTAAGAAGCGTTCTACATCTTTCTCGTTAATTGCTTTTGCATTGCCGCCTCTTGGATTGCGTGTGAAAAATTGAAATGTATTAGCGTCAATTGAAATGGCGTCCTTTGCCATGGATTCATATCCTTTTGATGAGGATAAATGGCATCCTATTCGTATCATAAGTTATTCCTTTCATATTAAATAATGGTTAGTAAATAGATTGTTATATATAATAAAAAAGGTTCGGACAGTAATTATCCGAACCGGAATGTTTCACGTGAAACATTAACTGCTTTTAAGATAAGAAAGTTTGAATCAGTTCGTAAATCTCAGCAGGCTTTTCCATATGAGGAAGATGCTTTGTATTTGGAACAGTTGCTGTCTCCACTGCTGGATTATATTCTTTATATTCATTCATACGTTCATCAATATCTTCCAGAGCACCTCCGCCAATCAGATAAATGCTGTTATCTATTTTCTTTAATGCGTTAACAATATTACACTTTATATAGTTACACTCAATGCTTGCATAGACAGACTTAGGCGATTCACCCAGATGGGCCGCTTCGTGATATGCATCAATCAATCCTGATTTAACTGAATATGGATTATAGTAGTAGTTAGTCATAAAATCCTTAGTAATGGCCTGTTTACTGCATGATATATGGTAAATCAGGGTTCCTACAATTGGAAGGTCTAACATGAACTTATATAACTTGGCATTCTTGCCCGGAACCTGACAACAGGAAAGAATACTCTCAGGATTAACAAACATAAGTTGATTAAATAGTTCAGGTGAGTTGCAGCAGGCCATAATCCCTAAAGCAGAAGATGAACCGGTTGCAACCATATCTGTCCTATGACCGATTTCTGATTTGATAAAATCACACAATAACTGTACATATAGGTAATTTGTATAGGTGAGGTTTGGTTTCTCCGAACGTCCAAATCCTAATAAATCAATTGTGTATACAGTATATGACTCAGACAGCTTTCCTGCCAGGTTCTTCCATTCATAGCCGCTGGAAGCAGGAGTTAAATCATGTATTAGTAAAATTGGTTTGCCGGAACCTGATTTTGTGTAATGGATATTGCCAAGGCGCCACTTATAGCACAAGGCTTCTGGTTCTCCTAAAACATTCTTTGAGGTTGCGGACAATTTAATTGCTTTATTAATAAGAGCAGTAGTAGTAGCTGCTCCTGCTGATAGTATAAGTAAGGTGAGTAATTTATTCCTTGTTTTCATTCAATTATAATCTCCTGAACTTGGTCATCTCATACCATTTGAATAAAAGTAGTTTTGCTTTATCTATTATAATACAAGCTGGGGGCTATTACAACGTTTAGAGAATTAAATTATTCTTAAGAGTTTTCAGACAGAAAAATGTTTCACGTGAAACATTTTTTGTATAAAATGAGAAAAATACGGGTTTATTCTATTTTGTCATAGGAAAAGAATTGGAGTTGTGATATAATCGTAAAAGTAATCGAAGAAAGATTTGTTTTTTCGAGAAAGGAATCAATACAAATGGGACGAATTATAACAATAACCAACCAGAAAGGCGGGGTTGGTAAAACTACAACAGCCATCAATCTTTCTGCCTGTTTGGCTGAAGCAGGTCAAAAGGTTTTGTTGGTGGACTTTGATCCCCAAGGTAATGCCAGCAGCGGATTGGGACTGGAACGGGAAGATTTTGATAAGACAGTGTATGATATGCTGATTGAGGAAGCGCCTGCTGATGAATGTATTGTAAAGGAAATACAGCCTAACCTGGATGTCCTTCCTTCTGATATGAACCTGGCTGGAGCTGAAATCGAGTTTCAGGAAGTGGAAGAAAAGGAAAAACTGCTCAGCATCTATCTAAATCAAGTTCGTGATACATACGATTTTATTCTGATTGACTGTCCCCCATCTTTGAATATATTGACAATCAATGCATTAACAGTAGCAGATACAGTGTTGGTCCCGATACAGTGTGAATATTATGCCCTGGAAGGATTAAGCCAGGTTTTAAAGACAGTAGATCTTGTAAAGAGAAAGTTAAATCCGGATTTAGAGTTGGAAGGTGTTGTATTTACCATGTATGATGCCAGGACAAACCTTTCCCTGGAAGTGGTGGAAAGTGTTAAAAGCAGCCTGAACCGTACCATATACAAAACCATTATTCCAAGAAATGTCCGTCTGGCAGAGGCACCAAGCCATGGAATGTCCATTAACCTTTATGATTCCAGATCAACAGGTGCTGAAAGCTATCGGTTGCTTGCAGCAGAAGTAATGAGCAGAGGAGAAGAGTTGTAATGGCTAAAAAGGGATTGGGAAAAGGCCTGGGTGCTATATTTGGCGAAGATGTGATTAAGGAAAGCGAAGAGGATATTGCGAAGGCAAAAGCAGCGGCAGCTGATAAAGGGGAAGAAAATACCAGTGAACGAATGGTTAAGCTGGCATTGATTGAGCCTAACAAGGAACAGCCAAGAAAGGACTTTAATGAGGAACAGCTTGGGGAATTGGCTGAGTCCATTAAACGGTATGGTGTTCTTCAGCCGCTTCTGGTTCAGAAAAAGGGGACTTTCTATGAGATTATAGCCGGTGAGCGCAGATGGCGTGCGGCAAAGATGGCTGGTTTAAAGGAAATTCCTGTTGTACTGAGGGAATATACGAAACAGGAAAGCATGGAAATTGCCCTGATTGAGAATGTACAGAGAGAGGATTTAAACCCTATTGAGGAAGCTTTGGCATACCAGCAGCTTGTAAAAGAGTTTCATCTGACCCAGGAAGAGATAGCGGAACGGGTTGCTAAGAACAGGGCAACCATAACAAACTCCATGCGGCTTTTAAAGCTGGATGAACAGATTCAGGAAATGCTGATTCAGAATATGATTTCCAGCGGACATGCAAGGGCATTACTTTCCCTGGATGATAAAGGGATTCAGCTGAAAGCAGCTAAAATGATACTGGACGGAGGTATGAGTGTAAGGGAGACAGAACGTCTGGTAAAGAAGCTGGCCAGGGAAGCCAATGATGATGGCAGTGAGAAGAAAGATAAGAAGAAAGACGAAGCGTTAGCTATCATATACCAAAATTTGGAAGATAGAATGAAGAGCATTATGGGTACCAAGGTCAGTATCCATAACAAGGATAAAAACAAAGGCCGGATAGAAATTGAATATTATTCAGAAGCAGAACTAGAGCGGATTGTGGAGATGATTGAATCTATTCGTTAGACACAAAGGAGTGAAGATATACAATGGAGAACAGCATTTTAAATCTATGTCCATTTGACCCCGCATACATTATTATGGGACTTGTGATATTAGTGGTTTTGCTGCTGATATTGGTAATTGTAACAATGACTAAGCTTAGAAGGCTGGACCGCAAATATGATTATTTCATGCGGGGAAAAGATGCGGAAACCCTGGAAGATATAATCATGGATGAGATTGATGAGCTTCGGGACCTGAGGGCTGAAGACAGGAGCAATAAAGACTCAATCCGTACCCTGAACCGTAATTTCAGGGCGTCCTTTCAGAAATATGGTGTTGTGAAATATAATGCGTTCAAAGGCATGGGAGGAAACCTGAGTTTTGCCTTGGCGGTCCTGGATTATACCAACAGCGGATTTGTCATGAACTGCGTACACAGCAGGGAGGGATGCTATCTGTATATCAAAGAAGTGGATATGGGACAGACGGATATTGTCCTTGGCAATGAGGAACAGGAGGCGTTGGAACAGGCCTTGGGATATGTGAAGAAAAGTTAGTACTGATGAATGAATATAAAGGACACATGGAATGCGATGGATCTGTTCTGCATTCCGTGATGTCCTTTTTTTGTGGGATAGAAGCAGGGATGGACTTGGCGGTGGTACATGTTGTCCAATGGGCGCATAAAATACTATATCAATAAAAAAGCAGGTGAAAACATATGGTACAGGTATCAAGTCAGGCACAGCTGGCAGCAGCATTGCGTAATCAGGAACCTTTCATACAGATAACTGACGATTTCCCGCTTACTTCCCAGATTAATATTCTGTATGATGTTACAATAGAAAGCCTTATGGATGAAACCCATACGATTTACAAGGCCCCGGAATACAACAGCTATTTATTCAGGATTCAGAACGGAGGCATTCTGAGGCTGGCTCATACTATCATTGATGGGCAGTCCCAATACCATGATCAAGCCAGCGCTGCGGCACGTTCCCTTATCTATGTGACGGGCGGCGCCCTTTATCTGGATGAGGGAGTGATTCTTAAAAATAACATTTCATATGGTGCAGGGGGAGGGGTCTCGCTATATAATGGCGGGAGCTACACGAACCAGTTCCATATGACGGGCAATGCACGGATTACAGGCTGTTCTTCCCGGACCAATGGCGGAGGCGCGTCCATTTCCTTAAGCAGCCAGGATGATATCGTTTCCATTTCTGATAAGGCCATGATTGACCATAATTCGGCCAATCATGGGGGCGGTGTCTACTTTTATCCTGCAATCGTGGGACTTGGAGGTACGCTTTCTGTTTCGGGAAATGTACAGGTTACGGATAATACCGCATCATCCACTGGCGGCGGTATCTACTTTTCCGGCTACCAGGACGGCAGCAGCGCCCCTTCCTTGCTCTCATTGGATGGGACACTTATCATTTCAGGCAATACGGCGGTCCATGGGGCGGCAGTTTATTTCTATGGGGTAAATGATGGGGACCGCATGAGTGTGAAGGGGGGAGTCTCCATTACTGAAAATACCGCGGTTAATAATGGTGGCGGAATCTGTTACAGGGCGCCCTCTGGCAGTGCGGATCTTGTGATTGATAATTCATCCATAACACACAATACAGGTGGAACGGGCGGAGGTATCTATCTGCTCAGTGATTCCGGGGGAACCATGGCTTTACTTGAGACCGTCATATCAGATAATACGGCGCAGAATGGGGCCTCCGGGTCTGGCGGCGGTATATGGTTCCAGAACGATAGTATGGACCGTCCTGTCATCATTTCCCTAAATGAGACCAGGATCATACGGAATACTGCCACGGAAGAGGGAGGAGGAATCCGTTTGTTCGGCGGTCCCGGCTCTTTTTCTTTCCGCATGAGTAAATGTTCGGTCTCAGACAACAGCGCAGTGAAAAACGGGGGCGGTCTGCTGATGAGCAGCGCTGGCGGTATTACCGATATACTGGAAACTACGATTACGGGAAATACTGCAGGGGGATCCGGCGGAGGTTTTTATTATGCTAACAGCCTTAAGGGGACTTCTTCGCAGATCTTTATAACAAATGATACAATTACTGGAAATATGGCCGGCAGGGAAGGCGGAGGACTCCGGTTTTCTTCGTCTTTGGGAGCGGTCATTACGGATATTACGGACAGCGTGGTGTCCGGCAATATCGCAGACAGCAACAGCGGAGGAGGCATCTGGCATGGCGGAACCAGTGATAAGCTGACACTTCATGGTACTACGTCTGTTAGTGGAAATTCATCCTATGAAGGCAATGGAGGAGGGATTTATTTTAACAGTGATGTGGGAACGCTTATTCTTATGGACCAGGTAAAGATTACCGGTAATCATGCAGATGGGCGCGCCAGCAGCTTTGGTAACCATGGCGGCGGCATCTGTGTGGTCCCGGGCAATGTGACTATCTCTGGTCAGGCAGAGATTGCTGATAACAGCGCTCTTTTATATGGAGGGGGAATCAGTGCGGCTGAACAGTCGCGGATTGACTTTATAAGCGGTTCCATTCATGATAACCGCTCTTTACGTTATGGTGGTGCGGTCTATAATCATGGCGGCAGCATTTTTACCATGGGCGGCGGCAGTATCCTTGACAATCAGGCTGTTTACGGCGGCGGTTTTTATAACAATGCGGACGGGCAATTGCTGATTAACGGGGGTACGGTCAGCCGGAACAGCGCCGATGTGGGAGGAGGTATCTATAATGCGGTCCAATCTTCGGCAACGCTTTCCGCTTCGGCGTCTTTTGGCGGTGAAGGAGCAAATACCGCTGCTTTGTATGCACCTGGGATCTACAACCAGGGAGATTTTTACACGGAAGGATTGCGGGATGTCGCAAACGGGGTTTATATATCTTCGCGAAGCGCTGTAGTCCGGATTGAGGGACCTCTTATATCCGGATCTAAAATTCAAATTGATAATTCAGGATACGTGAGTCCAAATGAAGCAGGAACTGCTATTGTAATCGGGGAGGCGTCACCGCCTTATGCAGAACTGACTGATGATGACCGGGACGCCTTTTTAAAGCCGCCTTCTGACTTTGAGGGCTGGGAAATACGTCTCAGTGATGATTCTTCCCAGATACTGCTTGCTCCAATACAGTATACAATCCGGTATGGGAATCTTATGGGCGCTTCTAACTCAAACCCGGATACCTACCAGGTGACGGATCCGGATATCATATTGTCGACTCCTGGCCCTGTTAGCGGATACCGTTTCACTGGCTGGTTTGATGCTATGGAAGGTGGGAACCAGGTTACACGCATTGTACAGGGAACCATGGGGGATATAACCCTGTATGCCAGATGGGAAAAGGTTTATCTGATCATCACGTATGATGCCAATGATGATAACGGTCCTGCTGCCTGTGGGATTCCCCTTCCTGAATCATTCCAGGAAGGACAGGAAATCATCATCAATGATTCCCTGCCTGTACGTCCATGCTATGTATTTGCCGGTTGGAATACCCGTCCGGATGGGAGCGGAATTGGCTATAGTCCAGGAGAAATCATTGATTCATTATCTGGCGATATCATACTTTATGCGGTTTGGGGAATTTCATGTTGTCCGGGATTGCCACCCTGTTGTCCGCTATTGCCGCCGTGTTATCCGGGATTACCGCCCTGTTGTCCGCCATTGCCGCCCTGTTGTCCGCCATTGCCTCCGTGTTGTCCGGGATTGACATCGTGCTGTACGCCTGCCATGCCATGCCGTTAGTCTTTATACGGTTATGGAGTGATTGTAATCTGTAAGAAGGTTATGATTTGACAACTGCCATACAGTATGGAAGACAGAAGAGAAGATTTTTACTATTTTTTCCATTTTTGTCAGGCTAGAGCGTGTTTGAAAATTCATTCCCGCCGTCTGCACGCCCCACTTCGCGGTATATTTGGCCCCGATTCAGTCAGCGTAGCCCGCTACGCCTCCATCATCGGGACCAAATCTCCCACAAAGTGGGACGCACAGCCAACGGAAAGCAATTTTCAAACACGCTCTAGTATTCTGGGGAGCCAGATATCATCTTTCTTTCCGGTATTGGCTGAATGATTGAGGTTTTTGTTTTTTTGAAAAAGAAAGGGGCAGTCTGGGAAATTCCTGCATATGATATTGGTAAGAGTAAATTGGAAAAGGGAGATCAGATGCAGGATATTGAATATCTGAAGAGTATGTATCCGTCTGGGATAAAGATACTTCAGGGATATGTATCAGAGGCGTGCGACAGGCTGGACTATAAGAACAGCCCCATGTATGACGAATATCCGGACCAACTGATGGTTAACAGACTGTGTGATACTATCTGTGATACAGTCATGTCATCAGAAGGCGCGGAGCGGGTCAGCGGTATGTGGAACATAACAGAGGCTGACAGAAGTTCTCTGGAGATGGAGGAACTGCATAATGATATGAAACGTCTGGATATAGATTCCTCGGATGATGATCCGGATGTGGTTCAAGATGAAACGCTGCCTGAAGAATGTTATAGGATAGAGACAGAGTCAGTCAGGGAGAATCAGGGATTGCAGAATGTGAATCAAGAGGAACCTGATGCAGATGCTTCGAATCATGTACATGGATGTGGCAAATCCGATATCCGTTCTATGGAAGAGCGGATGGAGACTCAGGAAATGAGAGGAAGAAATCCGATGGGACCGGGACCAGGCAGGCCACCGATGGGACCGGGGCCGGAGAGACCGCCGATGGGGCCAGGACCAGGCAGGTCGCCGATGGGGCCGGGGCCGGAGAGACCGCCGATGGGACCAGGGCCGGAGAGACCGCCGATGGGGCCAGGACCGGAGAGACCACCGATCGGACCAGGACCAGGCAGGCCACCGATGGGACCGGGGGCAGGCAGGCCGCCGATGGGGCCAGGACCAGAGAGACCGCCGATGGGACCAGGACCAGGCAGACCGCCGATGGGGCCGGGACCGGAGAGACCGCCGATGGGACCAGGGCCGGTAAGGCCGCCCAGACCAGTACCACCGCCACCCAGGCCACCCCAGGGACCAGGGCCGGTAAGGCCGCCCAGACCAGTACCGCCGCCACCCAGGCCACCCCAGGGGCCAGGGCCGGTAAGGCCGCCCAGACCAGTGCCGCCGCCACCCAGGCCACCCCAGGGGCCGGGACCGGTAAGACCGCCCAGACCGGTGCCGCCGCCACCCAGGCCAGTGCCACCGCCACCCAGACCGCCCAGGCCAGTGCCGCCACCACCGAGACCACCGAGACCGATGCCGCCGCCACCCAGGCCAGTGCCGCCGCCCAGACCACCGAGACCAGTGCCGCCGCCAAAACCGGTTTACAGGCCTTCATGGCTTAGGGATCTGATTAAAGTCCTGTTGCTGAATGAGATGCATAACAGACGGTGTGCCAGGGGGATTTGTTTTATATAGGAACCGATAAACCATTGTTTTGATGTTCCGTTTTCAATCTGGCAAAGGGTTTACACAAAATTTCGAAAAGATTAAGTTGTAGTTTTACTGGTTATTATATAAAATAAGAGATAACCAAAATAACCTGTCTATGAGGAACAGATACACATATGAAAAGAACATTACAGAAAGCAGGAATCTTATTCCTGATATTTATAGCGGCCCTTGTAATATATTTTGTCAGTGCCAGGAACACAATGGAAAAGGAAAACACGGTCTACACTTCCATGGAGGAACCTTCCCTCCCTGTTGTATATACCAAGTTAAATGGAAAAGAAATCAACTGCCTGCACGGTTATATGCAGGACATGGGCAATCAGGCGGCCAGGGACAGTATCTCTGTGCTGCCTGAAAACCGTGAACTGGGGATTAAGATAACGGAATACGGCAATACCATAACAGGAATCAGCTATGAGGTGAGAAACCTGTCATTGGATAGGCTGATTGAGCGCACGGATATAACGGAGTGGGATAGTTCCGAAGGGATTACTACGGCGGTCCTCCCCATCCAGAACCTTTTGATGAGGAATGAGCCGTATTATCTTACTCTTAATGTAAGCACCAGCGAAAGCCAGATCCGCTATTATACCAGGATTGTGTGGCCGGATAACAACTATGCTTACGACATGGTCAGCCTGGCAGAGGAATTTTCCAGAAAGAGCCTGGATTATGAGCAGGCAAGGGAGCTGGTGTCTTATCTGGAGACAAATGATACAGAAGACAACAGCAGCCTTGGACATGTGACAATCAGGGCCAGCTTCAGCCATCTGACCTGGGACGGACTTGACGTGGAAATGGCGGGGGAGCCGCAGGTGACACTGCAGGAATTTGACGGTATCATGGGCCAGGTAAAGGTCAGGTATACGGTGGCAATCACTGAGAGTGATAATACCAGGACACTGGTTGATACGGAAGATAATTTCACCATGAAGTGGAATGAGAAGCGGATTTACCTGATGAATTATGAGCGTAATGCCAATGAGATGTTTACAGGGGAAAGGGAGGCATTTTCCGGTAAACGGATTCTTCTGGGCATTACCAATGACAATATGATTAAGTCTGTTAAAAGCCCCAAATCCCGCTATCTTGCATTTAAGACGGGAGGGGACCTGTGGTGCTATGACCAGACTGATAATGAGCTGGTGCGCATCTTTACATTTGACAGCAGCAAGGATGACGGGATCCGGAGCAGGTATGACAGACATGATGTGAAAATACTGTCCGTCCAGGAGGATGGCACCGTGGATTTCCTTGTATACGGCTATATGAACCGTGGGAAATACGAGGGCCGCATGGGCGTCATATATTACAGCTACGACGCGGAGAAGGACACGGTTAATGAAAAGTTCTATCTGGCTTCATCGGAATCTTTTGAGAAGGTCAGGGAGGATGTCAACAACCTGTCCTATCTCAGCCAGAACAGCATGATGTACCTGATGCTGGAGGGCAGCGTATACGGTATTGATTTAAAGAGTAATGAATCCCTTGTGGTTGCGCAGGGGCTTACCAAAGGCAGTTTTGCGGTAAGCGGGGACGGAAGCAGGATTGCATGGCAGGACGGAGCCAGCCTCTACGAGTCGGAGAAGGTCCATGTCATGGATTTTAATACGGCCCAGAAACAGGAGATAGCGGGAGCTGAGGGGGATTTTGTCAGGGTATTGGGATTTGTGGGCAATGACCTGATTTATGGTTTCAGCAGTTCCGGTGATAAATGGATTGTTAATGGACGGACGAAGGGCATGCCCATGTACGCCATGTATATTGTGGACAATGAGATGCAGGTGGAAAGTGAGTACAGGAAGGACGGCATCTATATCTCGGACGTGGTGGCGGAGGATGGGCGTATCCATCTGAAACGCCTGGTGCGTCTCAGTGAAAACCAGTATATGTATCAGGACCAGGACACCATTGTCTGTAACCAGAAGGTGGATGACGGGGAATTAAAGGGCATTGGGTACTTTGCCTCCCAGGACCGGGGCCGGGTCTATTATGTACAGGCTGACTCGGATTTAAACGGGGACAAGGTAGATATATCAGCGCCAAAGGCATTTTCCTATGAATTCTCAAGTACCCTTGATATCAGTTATGCATCAACGGCCCAGGCAGATACAGGCATGGTGTTCCATGCTTACGGCGGGGGTCATTATCTGGGGTCCTCCAGAAGCTTCAGTACGGCCGTGGACATGGCTTATGGGCAGATGGGATTCGTGACGGACGGGAACCAGCATATTGTATGGGACAGGATTAACAGAGGCCCCATCCGCAATATCAAGTCGCCGGTGGAAGAGGCGAGGAAGATGACCAAGTACCTGGAATCCTTTGATGGAAGCAGGATGTACGAGGAGGGGCTGATCCTCATTGATGCGGGCGGATGCAGCCTGAACCAGATCCTGTATTATATTGATAAGGGAATCCCGGTCATTGCCTATGTGGATGCAGGGAGATATGTGCTGTTGTCCGGATATGACCAGTATAATGTAACCCTTTATGATCCACAGACCCAGGAAACCACCAAGATGGGACTGAATGATGCCACGGAATATTTTAAGGTACTTCAGAATGATTTTCTGTGTGCGCTTACTGTAAATTAATAATAAGTCAATTCCTTTCGGATTTTGTGTGATGGTCTGGAAGGAGTTGACTTTTTTATTAAATTTTGATATGCTGTCTGCAATGGTTAGAATAACCTAACTTGCAAACAAGGAGAAAGAGGATTGAAATATATTTGGATAAATCCAGTGACGGAAAGCATGTATGGGAAGCCGGTCCTGGATGGGTTCTTACAGAAACATGGGTTTACCCGTGTCTGGTGCAGGACGGACTGGGGACGGGAAGTGAAGGAGAAGTACAGGAAAATGCTGGACGGATGCAGGGATACGGTGGCGGATGCACGGTGCCCCATGGCCTGTGAATTAGTGAAATCCATGGCAGAGGACGGCGTGAGGGCGGCTGGGATTGAACCAATCCTGATTCACTGTGCAAGGGAAATCAGCAGCAGGGAAGATTTAAGGAATGGGGAGAAGATCATAACCACGCCATGTGTTTCCCTGGCAGATATGGGAAATTCCCTAAGGCTTCCCAATACACGGTTCATCACGTGGAACGCCCTGTTAAAGGAGCTGGGGCAGAGACCGGAGGGAAAGCAGCTTCATGCAAGCCCCATCCCGCCCGGGTTCTTTGCAGGGATGGAGGAGCGGGTACAGAGCCTGACCGGGAAAGAGGAGATTGAAGCGTATATGAAAAGCGGCAGATGGAAGGAAGTGCGGCTTATGGAAATGCTGTACTGCCATAAGGGCTGCCATAACGGGGACGGGGTGGTAATGGATGAAACATAGATGGAAGGATGCGGCGGCGCCGGTCATCGGCATAGGCGCTGTCCTTCTCGTGTGGTACATGGTGTGCAGATGGGGGATATTCAGCGCCTATGTGCTTCCTCCTCCGTCCAAGGTACTGCAGGGCTTTTTAAGGATGCTGGTATCCGGCGAGCTCTGGAAGGATATCTATATCAGCTTCATCCGGGTCATGAAGGGATTTGCCATTGCATTCGTGCTGGCGTTCTGTCTGGGGATGCTGCGGGCGCTGCTGCCTGCTTCGGGCAGGTACTATGAATATGTGGTCCAGTTCTTCCGCAACGTGCCGCCATTGAGCATGATTCCTTTATTGATCCTGTGGTGCGGGATTGGGGAGACGACGAAGACAGTCATTATCGTGCTGGCGTCCTTTTTCCCGATGTATCTGAATATTGTGAAGGGATTTACCGGGTGTGACAAAAAGCTTCTGGAGGTGGGGGACATGTTCGGATACTCCAGAGGAAGGAAATTCCTGCGGATTGTGCTGCCGTATGCATCGGCGGACATCCTGGTGGGCATGCGCATCGGCCTGGGATACAGCTGGAGGGCAATCATCGGTGCGGAAATGGTTGCGGCGTCCACCGGACTGGGGCATATGATATTATTTGCCCAGCAGATGTCCAGGACGGATAAGGTTATCGTGGGTATCCTGGTCATCGGGGCAGTGGGATATGCAACGGACCGCATCTTTGGACTGGTAATCAGCAAATTATTGAAAGGATCCTGTGACAATGGCTGGAATTGAGCTTATTAACGTACACAAACAATATGTGGTGGATGAACGGCCTGTCAAGGTCCTGAAGGGAATCAGCCTTCAGATACCGGAGAAGCATATCACGGTAATCCTGGGACGCAGCGGATGCGGCAAGACCACGCTCCTGCGCCTGACAGGCGGTCTGGAACAGGTGGATGAAGGGGAAATACGGTATGGACTGTCCCATAAGACCGCATTCGTGTTCCAGGAGCCGCGGCTTATGCCATGGCTGAATGTGTGGAACAATGTCACCTTCGGTCTGGAAAAAAAGGACCAGGATCAGGAGAAGATTGAATCTATCATCGCTGCCGTGGGGCTTTGCGGTTTTGAGAAGGCATATCCGTCCCAGCTTTCCGGCGGAATGCAGCAAAGGGCCGCCATTGCCAGGGCGCTGGCCTATGAGCCGTCCTTCATCATGATGGACGAGCCATTTGCGGCCCTGGATTATTTTACAAGGGAACAGATGCAGAAGGAGCTTTTGCGGGTTCAGGGGGGACAGGGCAGCAGTATCCTGTTCGTGACCCACAGCATTGACGAGGCCCTGCTTCTGGGACACCGTATCGTGGTGATTGAGAACGGGCTGGTCAAGGCCCAGTATCAGGTCCCTGAGACAGCGGGGGAACGGAACCTGCTGGATGATCTGTTTATTTCCCTGAAAAGGGATATTATAAATAACTTAAATACAACTGAATGAGGAGGATATGTATTATGAAACGATTCATGGCATTTGGACTGGCACTGTGCATGGGGGTTACGGCCCTTACGGGATGCGCGGACGGCACCGCGGCAACCACCGCGGCAGTAACTGAGGCACAGACAGGACAGGCAGGGAATAAGGCAGAGGATAAGGCGCAGGAAGAGGGCACCGGGGCAGATATGCCTGAAACTGCCGGGGAAGACGGGAAAGAGGGACAGAAGGCCGCAAGCGGCATTGACAAGCTGGTGCTGACCTATGTGGTATCGCCGTTAAATGTCCCCAGTATCATTGAGAAGAACCAGAAGATTTTTGAGAAGGACTTTGAGGATATGGGCATTTCCGTGGAATATGCGGAAATCAATTCCGGCGCGGACCAGACCCAGGCCCTGGCATCCGGGGATGTGCAGATCCTCTATGCGGTTGGGGCAACCTCGGTCATCCTGTCGGCCGCCAATGGGGCGGACATCAAGGTTCTGAACATGTACAGCAGGTCGCCTAAGGCATTCTGTATGTATTCAAAGGATGACAGCCTGAACACGCCTGAGAGCCTGAAGGGCAAGACCATTGCCGGGCCTGCGGGAACCAATCTCCATGAGCTTCTGGTGGCCTATCTGGCCACGGGAGGGCTGACCATTGAGGATGTGAATTATGTGAATATGGGGATTCCTGATGCAAAGGCGGGCCTGGACGGCGGCAGCGTGGATGTGGCCCTGATTGCAGGAGCAACTGCTTACCAGGCCAGGCAGCAGGGGTATCATATGGTCGCCGACGGTGAGGGACTTATCAAGGCCATCATTGCGGTAGCTGTAAGGCAGGACTTCTATGAGAAGAACCAGGATGTGATAGGGCGGTTCATGGAAGCCCAGGATGAGATTGCTGCCTTCATGAAGGATAACCAGGAGGAAACCCTGAAAATCGTGGCAGAGGAACTGGACCTGGATGAGGAAGCGGTACAGGAAATGTATGGATATTATGACTTCTCCATGGATATCAGTGAGGAGGATAAGGAAGGGTTCCAGAAGACAGCTGATTTCATGCTGGAGTCAGATATGATTGAGGCGCCATTGGACGTAAATACGTTGTTTATCCAGTAATATACGGCAAAGGAACCAGTGCCCGGGATTCCCATCCGAGGATTTTAAAATCGGATGGGAATCCCGGGTTTTCTTTTGGAACGGCAGATGGAAAAAGGGATTTACAGACCATGGTCTGTACGCCGGATTTGCGTTTTACTTTACAAATCTGATTCTTATGGTATAATCTAAGAAAGATGTAAATAAAATATGAACAAATTTTTACGTAATTGTTTAGGAATGTTGTCCTTGGATATGGGATTTGTTTAAATAAATATCAGAGGTGTGGAATGGAACAATATATAATCAAAGGCGGCAACCCGCTGGTGGGCGATGTGACCATAAGCGGTGCCAAGAATGCCGCACTGGGTATTCTGGCCGCTTCTATCATGACAGATGATGACGTTTTGATTGATAATCTGCCGGATGTACGTGATATTAATGTACTGTTAGAGGCCATAGAGGAAATCGGTGCAAGGGTTGAACGCATTGACCGACACACTGTAAAGATTAACGGAAGCAACATAAAGGAAGTATCTGTGGATGATGAATACATCCGCAAAATCCGTGCATCCTATTATTTCATCGGTGCACTGTTAGGTAAGTATAAGAGCGCCCAGGTGCCCCTTCCGGGCGGCTGTAATATCGGCAGCAGGCCCATTGACCAGCATATCAAGGGATTCAGGGCTTTGGGAGCCGAGGTTATCATCGAGAGGGGCGCTGTGATTGCCCATGCCATTGATTTGGTGGCAAGCCACATTTATCTGGATGTGGTTTCTGTTGGCGCAACCATTAATATCATGATGGCGGCAGCACTTGCAGAGGGACAGACCATATTGGAGAACGCTGCCAAGGAACCGCATATTGTTGACGTTGCCAACTTCCTCAACAGTATGGGCGCCAATATCAAGGGAGCCGGAACCGATACCATCCGCATCAAGGGTGTGGACAGGCTTCACGGGACAGAGTATTCCATCATTCCTGACCAGATTGAGGCAGGTACGTTCATGTGTGCGGCTGCGGCAACCAGAGGGGATATCATGATTAAGAATGTGATACCAAAGCATCTGGAAGCCATTTCCGCAAAGCTTATGGAGATTGGCTGCGAGGTGGCTGAGTTTGACGACGCGGTGCGCGTTGTGGGCAAGCCTTCCCAGAGACATACGGACATCAAGACCCTTCCGTATCCCGGTTTTCCAACAGACATGCAGCCCCAGATGGCAGTTGCCCTTGTGCTTGCCAACGGAACAAGCATGGTGACGGAGAGCATTTTCGAGAACCGCTTTAAGTATGTGGATGAACTGGCCCGTATGGGCAGCAACATCAAGGTTGAGGGCAATGTGGCTGTCATAGACGGCGTGAAACGCCTGACAGGAGCACAGGTCAATGCGCCTGATTTGAGGGCGGGAGCAGCGCTGGTGATTGCAGGACTGGCAGCGGACGGATATACGGTTGTGGATGAGATCGGTTATATCCAGAGGGGCTATGAATGTTTTGAGGAAAAGCTCCAGGGACTGGGCGCCATGATTGAAAAGGTAGATTCGGACAGGGACCTTCAGAAGTTTAAACTGAGGGTTGGCTGAGACGGTTGGATAGAAGGATAGTGAAGGGACGCAGGCTTTGCACATAGGGATTTCTATGTGTGGAGCCTGCGTTTTTGTGTTGGATGGGATGCGTTGGATTGGGATTACCGGAGCGGCTGGCGGGAGTGGATGTTCCAACATTAATCTTCTGGTTCGGCCTCCCATTCGGTCAGGGCGCCGCTGTATGCGTCCAGTTTGAATTTATATTCCATGCCGTCATATTTAATCCTGCCCTTATATTCCAGCCTGCCGTCGTCTTCCTCCAGCTTGATTGAGATATCGCTGTTACTGGCGCCGGGCACCCTGGCAAGGACAGCAGCCATTGCATGGGACTGGTCTATCCTGGCAGCCCCTTCCGGCGGGGCCGGGAGGTTGTGGTCATCCAGGTCGTGGTCAAAGCTGATGATCCGGCCGCTGGAACGGTCGATTTTGTACTCATATTCGTTGTTGCTGTTGGTTTTAAATTTTATCTTGTACAGTGTAACCCCGTCATCGTCATCTTGCTTTACCTCAATTTTTGAGATGTCCTGGCTGGAAATGCCGGAGTGGGTTATGGCAATATCGCGGGCCTGCTGTTCGTCTATTGTGCCGGTGCCGGTATTGGCTGGGGGCTGCGCAAAACCGGGATTGGGGGCGGGGGATTGGGGCTGGCCGGAACCGGAATTGCTGCCGGGAGTTTGCGTCTGGGAGGAGCCGGACGGACTGCCAGGTACTTGTGCGTGATTGGATTCGGACGGATTCCCAGTTGTCTGTGACTGGTTGGAGCCGGACAGACTGCCAGGAACCTGTGACTGGTTGGCCCCAGGCGTATTGCCAGTATCCTGTGACTGGTTGGAGCCGGATGCCTGGGAGGTGCCATATGCCTCATCGGGATTGGAGCCGGGACTGGAACCTGAACCTGATTCAAGATTCAGGTTATCCAAATTGGCCCCTGAAATCATGGATGAATCAGATGGATTCCCTCCCCCATCAGCCAAAACAGGAATCCCGGAATCCAAAGGCCCCTGTATCACAACTCCGGTAAGGGCGTCAATGGCGTATTCGTACTCGTTGCCATCGGAGGAAAAGCAAATCTGGTAATAAAAGATATCATCCTTTTTATCCAATCCGGCAGTGGTGAATTCAGCCTGGTCCGATGACAGGCCCGCGGACCTGAGGGCAATCCCTTTTGCGGATTCAATTCCTATATAATCAGCCGACTCCCGGTCATCTGAGCCGCAGGCGGATATGGCCAAAGTAATGGAGAGAATCAGGCAGGCCAGTAAATGTTCATGCTTCATATGATCTCCTTTCGGTTATACAACAGGTTTTTCGCCTTTTGGAAGGACTACGGTAAAACAGCTTCCCACCCCGGGCCTGCTGTTTACGCTGATATCCCCGTCATGGAGCCGTACAATCTGCCTGACCATGGACAGGCCCAGGCCAAGACCGGAACCAGCCTGTCTGGAGCTGTTTACCTGGTAAAAACGCTGCCAGATTTTCTCCTGGTGTTTCGGGGCAATCCCGATGCCGTCGTCCTCCACTTCCAGTATGAGATTATCCCCGCTGTCATGGAGTTTTACTCGGATGCGGCCATTATCCTTACCGTATTTGCGGGCATTCTCCAGCAGGTTCATGATGGCCCTGGAGAGGAGATGGGCATCTGCCTGGGCGTGAAGATGTTCCTTTATGTCCCGTTCCAGGGAAATGCCTCTGGCGCCGGTATCCAGCTCCTCACACAGGGTTTCCACCATCAGGCTGACGTCCGTATCTTCCTTTGCCAGCTTTCTGGTGCCGAATTCCAGCCGCGTCATGTCCAGGAGCCGGTTTATGAGCAGGGACATTTTCTGCGCCTGCCGTTCAATGACAGCAACACCTTCCAGGTACTCTTCCTCGCTTCCTGCGTATTTCCTGATATAACTGCACTGGGCCAGGATGACGGCGGTTGGGGTCCTCAGCTCATGGGATGCATCGGAGGCAAATTGTTTTTCTGTTTCAAAGGAGTGTTCTAGGCGTTCAAACATATGGTCAAAGCTGTTGGCCAGGCGCAGGGCCTCGTCTGAGCCTCTGGTAAGCCCGATACGGCGCGTCAGGTCCCGCCCCTCGGTAATACTGCCTGCTGCCTTTGTAATCTGTTCTATTGGCTCTAAGGCCCTTCTGACGATAAGATATCCCCCAAGGGAGGCTGAGAGGATGATAAAGGGAAGTATGAGGAAAAACATGGACAGTATGCTTCCGGCTTCCTGGCTGCTGTTATGGCGCTGGATCGTGCCGCGGATCCACACCCCGTCCTCCCAACCGGAGGGAACCCACAGGTCAAACACATAGAAGCCGTCCTCTGAGCCGGAAACCGCCTTAGTGACGCCATTTTCCAGTTCTGCGTCCACGGGGAAATAGGGCGGGGTCTGGCCGGACAGAAGGGCCTTGTTCTTATTGTACAGTAAAATGTAGACGCCATTTTTATAAAAACTGAAATCTTCATCCAGGTCAAGCTGGCGGTTGCCGGTCAGACGCACCTTGCCAACATTTTCCCTGACCGTGTCAGAGAGGAGGCTGTATGCCTGGTTCCTGGCAACCTGGCTGTCAATGGTCAGTATAAGGATCAGGCAGATACCGGAGATGATGGTCATGAAGGCGGTAAACCATAGGGTTATCTTAAGCTTGACCGACATGCCTGGCCTGACCTTCCTCCGCCTTCCGGATATCCTGTTCATGCGTCCTCCTTCAGCATCCAGCCTGTGCCCCATACCGTGCGGATCAGCTTCTTTCCTTCCCCGCTGTCAATCTTTTTGCGCAGGTAGCTGATATAGACATCCACCACGTTGGTGCCGCCGCTGTAGTCAAAGTTCCACACATGGTTCTCAATCTGTTCCCTAGACAGCACCTTGCCCTGGTTCAGGGCCAGATATTCAAGGATTGCATATTCCCTGGAGGACAGTTCGATGGGGCGTGTGCCCCTGACAACGGAGTGGCTGCCCGTGTCGATTCTCAGGTCACCGATTGCAATGACACTGGTCCTGTGTGTGCTGCGCTTTCTTGTCAGCACCCGGATCCGCGCAAGCAGTTCGTCAAAATCAAAGGGTTTGATAAGATAATCATCCGCCCCCAGATCCAGCCCGGCGACCCGGTCCGCAATGCTGTCGCGGGCAGTGAGGAACAGGACCGGGGTTTCTTTGCCCAGGCTGCGCAGGCATTTTAATACCTCGTATCCGTTCCGGCGGGGCATCATGATATCAAGGATTGCGGCGTCGTAATCCGCGCTTTCAAGATAAGTAAGGGCCTCGTCCCCGTCATGGCAGGAATCCACCCCGTAACCTTCTTTTTCCAGGGTCCTGGTTATCAGACGGTTCATATCGCGTTCGTCCTCAGCAACTAATATCCTCATACGTCCCTCCTTTAGTCCATTGCCTTTAGCCGTATCATGTCTGTTGCTGACATTATACATAAAAAAATGTGTGATTCATATCTTCTAATGATATTTTAATATTTAAATTTTAAAATATCATTAACAGAACAAAAACCATATCAAAACATGAACAGGAGGATATGATATGAAGAAGATAGCAGCAGTAATGGGAACCGCGTTTGCAATCGGGGTATTATTCATCCCGGCCACCATGGATGTACTGGCAGCGGATATCACGGAGGCCAGGGCCAGGGAGATTGCCATGGAACATGCAGGGGTATCTGAAAAGAAAATCCCATTTATCAAGGCAGAGCTGGATGATGAGGATGGGAAAACGATTTATGAGGTGAAATTCCACACCAGGGACAGGGAAGAGTATGAATATGAGATTGATGTGTCATCCGGAAGGATCATAAAGGCGGAGTATGATGCAAACGTCAGTTCCAATGGCAGGGATGGACAGAAGGATTCTTACATTAAGCCGGAGCGGGCGAAGAAAATTGCAGCGGAACACGCCGGATTCTCTGTATCAGAGGTAACATTTGTCAAAACCAAACTGGATTATGAGGATGGGCGTCAGGTTTACGAGGTGGAGTTTGTCACGGATGATAACAGGGAATTCGATTATGAAATTAATCCTGTTTCAGGAAAAATATTAAGTTATGAACAAGATGCCAGGCACTATGACAAGGATGCCGGGTCAGGCGGGGATACTAAGAAAATAACGTTGGGGAAGGCAAAGGAAATAGCATTGAAGCGGGCCGGGGTCAAGGCTTCCCAGGCAACCTTCACCAAAGCAAAACAGGACTGGGATGACGGCAGGCTGATATATAAGGGCGAGTTCGTATCAGGCGGCCTGGAGTATGAGTTTAAGATTGATGCCGGGACAGGGGAGATTGTGGACTGGGATGTGGAGGATGATTAACAGGACGGTTAAAAGACAGGCAAGTAAGGTACTGGATGGGGAATCGGTTTTGGGAAGGATTATAAAAGGAAGGATTATAAAAGGATGGATTGTAAACGGACGGATTGTAAAAGGATTGCAGCAGGATTGTAATAGAATTGCGGGTAATGACAGATATGTTGACTGATACACATGAAATATGACGGAATGCACAATGGATTTTGGGCGGCTTGATAATCATGATGGTAAAAATGCTTAATAAAACCACGGATTAATGCTGAAAAAGATAACTAGTTGACAAAACAAAACTAGTAAGATATAATACAAGTCAACAGAGTAAAAATACAGTGTTTCAGGAATGGATGAGGATATGAGTGCAGAATTTGATTTGCATGCATTAGATAAAAAGGAAATAAGGCAGCAGGTATTTGAACAGCTCCTTTCCCAGATAACAACCGGCAAGTGGAAGCCGGGAGAGAAGATTCCGTCAGAGAATGAGCTTACCTCCATCATGGGGGTAAGCCGCATCTCTGTCAGGGAAGCCATACAGAAGCTGGCGGCCATGGACTTAGTGGAGACATACAGGGGAAAGGGCACCTTTGTCAAGGAATTTACCACCAATAATTATTTAAAGTCCCTGACGCCCATGCTGCTGATGACGCCTGACGATATTCTTTTCGTGGTTGAGTACAGAAGGATCCTGGAAGTGGGGATCATTGATTTATATACCAGGAATCCTACCAGCCGTGATATTGCATTTTTAACCAAGACCCTGGATAAGATGAAGCAGTACTATAGGACCAATCTTAAAAAGTATACCAAGTATGACCTGGAGTTCCATATGAAGCTATATGAGATGACAGGCAATCCCTTCATAATCAAGATCAGCAACCTGGTTTATGATATACTCAGCGCGGCCATGAAGGAGGCTGTGACCGAGCGCGGGGCTGAGGAGGGGATTGAGTTCCATTCCGCCATGCTGGAATATATCAGGAATGGTGATATTGATAACCTTAAGAAGCTGACCAATGAACTTTTTGACCAGATAGAGCTTGAGGTCAGGGAGTCAATGGAGGAGGAGAAGGCCGCAAAGGATTGAGGAGAAAATAAAAAATACATTCGGAACGCATCCCAATGTATTTTTTATATAATATAACTTGTATTACATCTTATATGTTACATGCTATAAGTTTGGGAACAAGGGGACGTAAGATAAAGATGTAATACCCGTAAACAATATTAAATTTTAGGAGGGTGTAACATGAGCAACAAGAAGCAGAAATTAACGTTTGTACAAGGATTAAAGGCACAGTTTTCAACAAAATCCCTGGTTCTTATACCGATTGCGGTAGGAATCAACCTGATTGGCGGCACGCTGGCATCCACGCTTAAGCTTCCATTGTTCCTGGATATGATAGGAACCATACTTTCCGCGGCCCTGGCCGGACCATGGGTGGCTGCCCTGGTAGGCTTTCTGACCAACATATTCCTGGCGCTGGTATCCAATCCTATTTACGTGCCATATTCCCTTGTAAGTATTGCGGCCGGCCTTATCACCGGTTATATGATTAAAGCCGGATTGTTCAAGAAGACCTGGGGCGTCATCCTTACATGGCTGGTTGTGACATTTTCATCCGTTGTGATTTCTTCCTGCATTACCATTTTTGTTTTTGGCGGGGCAACCGGGGCAACGGGTACATCGGTACTGACCGCGGGCCTGATTGCAGCAACAAAGGATATTGTTAAGTCCGTTTTCGCATCTTCCATGATTGAGAACCTGGCTGACCGCGCCATTGCATTTGCCATTGCATATGTGCTGCTGAAGAGGATTCCCAAGAGATTCCTGAGCCAGTATGCGGTGGATTCCGTGGATGAGGACGAGGATGACGATTGATGGAGGGATAAGGAAAGATGGCAAAGACATCCAACTATATACCGATGGATTCACCCATTGACAGGATGAATCCCATGGTTAAGATATATGCGATATTCTGCCTGGGACTCAGCGCGCTTATCTATCCCGGATTCATCCTGGGATATGCAATTGTAGCCGTGCTGTTTGTGGCAGCGGCCATAGCCGGACTGTTAAAGAAGTTCTCTAAATTCATTTTCATGTTTTTTGTACCTATTTTTGTCATGCTGATGTTCATCCAGGGTCTGTACAGTCCTAAGAATGTTACGGTCCTTGCTGATTTTGGGTTTGCCCAGCTGGGGCTGGAGGGCACCGTATATGCGCTTAAGATTGTGGGAACCCTCCTTACCTTCCTTGGAAGCTTTTACCTGATGTCCACAACCACATACACGGGTAAGCTGGTTGCCGCCCTTACAGCATCAGGCATGAATCCCAAGGTGGGATATCTGATCCTGGCAAGCCTGAACGTGGTTCCGCAGATGCAGCGCAGGATGAGCGTGATACAGGAAGCCCAGAATGCCAGGGGCGTGGAGACAAAGGGGACCATGATGTCCAGGCTGAAGGCGTATATACCCCTGTTAGGTCCGGTGGTCATGTCCTCCCTGACAGATGCCCAGGAGCGTGGGATGACGTTGGAAACCAGGGGGTTCGGGATTAAAGGGGTGAAGTCCACCACCTACGTGGAGGTGACGGTTTCTACATCTGATAAGGTGTGTAAAGCATGTTTAATCCTGTTTTTTGTGGCAGTCCTCGTGGTCAGTATTCTGATGAGGCTCCATGTGATTTGAGGCGAATATTAGGAGGACGCTATGGAACAAGTTGTTTTAGAGGTAAAGGACCTGAAGTTCAAGTACAGGGATGCTAAGAAGCGGGTCCTGAACGGACTGAATTTTCAAGTGAAGAAGGGGGAGTTCCTGTGCATCATCGGGCAGAATGGTTCGGGCAAATCCACCTTATGCAATGCCCTGGTGGGATTGATACCCTATTATTTTTCAGGAAAGCTTAAGGGACAGGTCCTGGTGGACGGGATTGATACCCAGGAAAGCTCCATTGCAGAACTTTCCTCAAAGATTGGCCTGGTTTTCCAGAATCCATTTAACCAGCTGTCCTATACGGCCGGAAGCGTGGCAGAGGAACTGGCATACGGTCTTGGCAATAAAGGCGTACCCAGGGAGGAAATGGTCAAGAAGGTGGAGTATGTGGCAAAACTCATGCGGATTGACCACATCATACATAAGAATCCTTTGGAACTGTCCGGCGGACAGGTGCAGAGGGTTGCCTTTGGATCCACCTTTATCATGGAACCAAGCATCCTGGTGCTGGATGAATGCACCACCCAGCTGGATCCTCTGGGAAGTGAGGAGATATTTGATATTGTGAAAGAACTGAATAAGAATGGTGTTACAGTCATCATGGTGGATCATGACATGGAGCGGGTGGCAAGGTGCGCGGACCGTATCCTGGTGCTGGATGCAGGGGAACAGGTTGCCCTTGATACGCCTCAGAATATATTCGGAAGCCCGGAAATCATGTCCCATCATATAGGCGCCCCGGATTATGTGGCCATTACCAGGGAACTTAAGGAGCGGGGGCTTTATGACGGCCCGGTCAAGGTGATTGAGGAAGATACCATTGAACTTGTAAGGGAGGTGCTGGCCGGATGAAACTGGAATTAAAGGGTATGAAGCATGTCTATCCCACAGGAGACGAGGCGTTAAAGGGAATTGACCTTGTCATTGAGGGAAATGAGCCAGTGGCCATCATCGGACAGAACGGAGCGGGAAAGACAACGTTAGTCAAACATTTTAACGGCATCCTGCGCCCAACATCCGGCCAGGTACTGGTAAACGGCGAGGATATAAACAGCAAATCCACGGCCCAGTGGTCAAAGACAGTGGGCTATGTGTTCCAGAACCCGGATGACCAGCTGTTCCTGGACAGTGTGAGGAAAGAGCTGGAGTTTGGACCAAGGCAGATTGGGATGGATGAGAAGAAAATCCAGGAGCTGCTGGAATGGACAGCCAGGCTGTGCGGGCTGGAGGATAAGCTGGATGAGCACCCCTTTGACCTGACAAGCACGGAAAAGAAGTTCTGTACAGTGGCATCCATCATCATGATGGACCCCGAAGCGCTGGTATTTGACGAACCCACCTGCGGACAGGATGTGGAGGGCAATAAACGGCTCCGGGACATTGTTACCGCACTTAAGGAACGGGGTAAGCTGTGTATCACCATTTCCCATGATATGAAATTCGTGGTTGAGAACTTTGAACGGGTGGTTGTCATGTGCAAGGGCCGGGTCCTGGTGGACGGGCCTGCGGCAGAGGTATTTGCACAGACAGAGCTGCTAAAGCAGAGTTTTGTCTCGCCGCCCCCCATTGCCCGTGTGGCCCAGGGAGCTGGGCTTGATACCGTGTTTACTGTGGACGCATTCATGAAGTGCTTTGACCGGGCGGTGAAGAGGGCGTAGAGGTATAGAGGTGTAAAGGCATAGAGGTGTAGAAGCATAAAGGCGTAGAAGTATAAAGGCGTAGAAGCATAAAGGCGTAGAAGTATTAAGGTGTAGAAGTATAAAGGCATGGAAGTATTAAGGCATAAGACTGAGATTATGGAGGATAATGAAAATGGCAGATGTAAAGATTCAGATTTATGGAATCCGCACGGTTGAGGATGCAAGGATGGTAATCGATATGGGAGGCCATCATATCGGCGTTTCCTATGGCAGGATTAAACGGACCCCGGGCCAGCTGACACTGGAAAAGGCAAAGGAAATCTTCCAGGGGGTACAGCCGGAGGCGGTTAAGATCGGATTGACCATTGCCGAGGATATAGATGAGATAACAGAGAACCTGAAGGAAGTCCTTCCGGATGTCCTTCATCTGTCGGGCAACATTGAAGGCATCAGCCCGGATGAGGTGATGGAGCTGAAGAGACGTTTCCCTGGCCTTAAGATCATGCAGGCCATACCGGTCCTTCAGAATGTACCCATTGAGGAGCAGAAAGCCCTGGAATACATAAAGCAGTACGAGGCGGTTTCCGATTTCTTCCTGATTGATACCAAGGCAGATACTGCCAACGATATAGGGGCAACCGGGCTGACCCATGACAGAAGCATTGACAGGGCCATCATTGAGAGCACATCCGTGCCCTGTATCATTGCAGGCGGACTGGACGCGTCCAATGTGGCGGAGGCCATCCATGAAACCCATCCTTACGGGGTGGACTCCTTCAGCCTTACTAATTTCGACCAGGTGGAGGAAGGAAAGGGGTGCAAGGACCCTGAAAAAGTAAAAGCATTTATCGAGGCATCCCTGAATGCCTAAGGTTCTGGTGGCAGGGGACGCCAATGTGGACCTGATTGTCCCCTTTCCGCGTTTTTTAAATGACCAGAGGACATTGGTGGAATATCCAAATCCCTGTCTGGTGGGAGGGGGAACCTGTGCCAATACGGCTGTGGCTTTGAGCCGTCTGGGGGTCGAGACAGGCTTTGCAGGAACCATTGGACGCGACCAGTACGGCGCGTATATAAAGAAGGACTTTGAAAAGGAGGGCGTTGACACAACCTGCCTGATTGAAGATGCTGCGAAGAATACAGTGTGTGTGTTCGCATTTATAGATGAACAGGGGGAGCGTTACCTGTGGGGATGGCCCAGGGTGGACCAGGCATTTAAGGAGATAGACCTTAAGCGCATGGGTGCGGACTGGATAAAGGACACGGTCTGGCTCCATTCTTCAGGAATGGCTATTGTGGATGATACTTCGGCAAGGTCGTCCATCATCCGCATGTTCCGCGCTGCTTATGAAAATGGGATTCCCACATCCTTTGACCTGAACCTGCGGGTGGACAACGGGGTACTGGATGCTTCTTACAGGGAAGCTGTCATGGAAATCATACAGTATTCCAACTATGTCCTTGGATCCGGCGCAGAGGAATTTTATTACCTGAATCCCCGGGAGGACTGGGAGGACAGCGTCCGGGGACTGGTGCGGGACGGCCATGTGATGATTGCGCGCATGGGGAAAAACGGCTCAAAGGCATTTTCCATGGACGAAGAAGTGGAGCGCCCGGCCTTCCATGTTACGGTGGAGGACACCGTGGGGGCCGGAGACGTGTATAATGCCGGTTTCATAGCAAAAAGGCTGGAGGGAGGGACCCTGTCCCAATGCCTGGAATATGGCAATGCGGTATCTGGTTATACCGTGGAGCGAAAGGGAGCCAGGTCCTGTCCGTACAGGGATGATGTGGAACTATTTTTGAAAAATACAGGGAGGAATCATGAGCGATAAAAGAAAAGTAATACTGGACTGCGACCCGGGACATGACGATGCGTTTGCCATCATGCTGGCTGCGGCCCACCTGGATTTACTGGGAATCACCACAATCGGCGGCAACTGCAGCCTTATAAATGTCACAAAGAACGCGCTGAAGGTCCTGGAGGTAATCGGACGGCAGGACATAAAAGTATATCCGGGGCACAGCTGCCCCCTGGTAGCGCCCCTGGTGACAGCGCCCCAGTTCCATGGGCCGTCAGGAATGGACGGTCCGGTGCTTCCTGAGCCATCCATAAAAGCCCAGGATAAACATGGGGTGGACTTTATAATCGATACGGTGATGAATACGGACGATGTGACCCTGATTGCAACCGGGCCACTGACCAATATCGCGGCGGCCATTAACAGGGAACCCAGGATAGTGGAACGCGTAAAGGAACTGAGTATCATGGGCGGGTCTGTTACATACGGAAACTGGACCCCGGCAGCGGAGTTCAATATATTCGTGGACCCGGAAGCAGCATACCGTGTGTTCAATTCGGGCATGCATGTGAAGATGTGCGGGGTGAACCTGACCCGCCAATGCTTCCTGGTACAAAAGCATGTGGATGAGTTCTACCGGATTGGGACGCGCAGCGCGGTGTTCGCGGCCCAGCTGGTGGAGTATTTTATGGATGCAACGGAGAAGAACGCAAGCCTTGCAGGCGCCAACATCCATGATGCGTGCGCTGTGGCATGGCTGATTGATGAGAAGCTGATTCAGGCGGTTCCCATGCATATTACCGTGGAGCTGAAGGGAGAGTTTACAAGAGGAATGACTGTATGCGATTACAGGCATCTGCGGGGACCGGAACCGGATATTGACCTGCACAGGAAACCTACCATGGATTTCAGGGGGGAAAAACCCAACGCGGAGGCTGCCCTGGAACTGGATTTTGAAGGTTTTACAGAATTGCTGGACAAAACCCTGGCCTGTTATCCGTAAAAAGGCATGATTGATTTTATAAAAGGATGACGAGGTGTGGGGATGGAGTCTAATAAATATACATTGCTTGGGATCATTACCATTATCATATGGGGAACAAGCGCAGCATTTACAAAAAACCTCAGCACGGGGCTTGGGCCGTATACGGCGGCAGCGGTGGTGAACCTGATAGGGGGCGTGGTCGTGATTGCCCACCAGTTGGCGGCGAACCACGGCGTAAGCCAGTATAGGGGCGCTCCTGCCAGGTACTGGATTATCTGCGGCAGCCTGTTCATCCTCTATACCGCCACGTCTTATATCTCAATGGAAATGGTGAGCACAGAGGCAGAAATCATGACCATGGTCCTGATCCGTTTCCTATGGCCGCTGTTCACACTCATCCTTACCATCCCCATCTTAAAAAAGAAAGCCAGCCCATGGCTGGCAGCCAGTGTGGCTGTCAGCCTGTGCGGCATCATCATTGCCAAAATGGGAGGAAGCATCCATAACGTACAGGCATTTTTCAGGGATATACTGAGCGGGAACTGGATGGCATATATGATGGGGTTCATCGTCTCCCTGTCCTGGGCCTTTTATACCAACCTGACAAAGAAGTATCTTGGGCAGAAATCCGTGGACGGAGTAGGTATCTACATGATAGTATCATCCATTATCCTGGGCGGCATTTCCATGTTCCTTCCTGAACCCAGGAGCTTTACGCCAAGACTGGTAGGGGAAATGCTGTATCAGGCCATTGCCGTGTCATGCATTGCCAATGTGCTTTGGACCATTTCCATAAAAAAAGGAAACATGCTGGTGGTGGTCCTGGCTTCCAACTTCCTGCCAATCATATCCACGGTCATCACGGCCTTTATGCTGGGACTTAACATTACGCTTCCGGTGATTGCGGGCGCATTGCTGGTGGTGATTGGGACCATTTGGAGTAAATGGTGTTTTGCCAGGAAGGAGAGGATAGGATGATGGGAAGGGCGGATGCGGTAATCTTTGATTTTGACGGGGTCATAGCGGATACAAGGGCGGATGTGTGGGATTCCGTGGAATATGCGGCCAATGCAGTGGGAGGCGTCATGGACAGGGGATTCATGGAGGACACATCCCATGTAGCCCTGCCTGAGGAGGAACTGTTCCGGCATATCAGACCCCTGCCGCCAGGGAATCTGTTTGATGTGTTCTGTTCCAATATAAAGACCCATTACAGGACCATGAATCCGTTTCATAAGACAAGGATGTATCCCGGGCTGGAAGAGATATTCAGATATCTGGCGAAGCAGGGGATAGCATGGGCTGTGGTCAGTTCCAAGCCGGAACCTGCATTAAAGCGGCTGATTGAGGTAAAAGGCTGGGAGGAATTGATGCCTGTCTGTTATTCCCTGGACTCTGTTCCGGGTGCGGATACGAAACAGGCTGTCTACGGCTATCTTATGGAGCATGAACTGAAACACAGACACCCTGTCTGTATCGGGGATACCTGGAGCGATATCGCGGCGGCCAGGATATGCGGGTTTCCTGCGGTTGCGGTTTTGTACGGAGATGGGGACAGGACAGCCCTGCTCCGGGAGAAGCCGGATCATACGGCTGGGGATGGATGGGAGCTGTTTGGGGTTATTAAGGAATTGACAATGGGTGAGTGAATAAGGATGGAAGGCAGGATCCGGTAAGTTTAACGTTTAAGGTAAAAGGGGGTAGCTATATGGGGAATCTTATTTGTAATATCCGAGATATTCGTAATTTCCGTAATTTGAGTAGTATCCGTAATATCCGTAAAACCTGTCTTGCACTGTGGGCGGTTATGCTGTTGCTTCCATGCATGACGGTTTATGCAGCGGATAAAACCTTTGAGGACATCGGGGTACAGCCGGACAGTATTACAGTTATCTACACCAACGATATCCATGGGGGTATCAGCAATGAAGAGCCGTATTCGGGGTCGTCAAAAAGCCTTGGCCTTCATGGGGTGGCCGCGCTGAGGCAGGAGGCGGCAGACAGGACAGCGGGGGTAACGCTGGTTGACCTGGGGGATGCAATCCAGGGAAGCATTGTGTGTTCCCAGTCAAAGGGCGAAGATATGATTCGTCTGATGAACCAGGCCGGGTATGATTTTCAAATTCCAGGAAACCATGAATTTGACTTTGGGACCAACCGTTTTCTGGAACTGATGGGAAAGGCAGATGCAAGGTATCTGGCAGTTAACTTTGAGGATCTGAGAACCCATAGCCAGATAATGGCCCCGTATGCCATGGTTTCCTATGATGTGGATGGCCGTCCGTTTAAGGTTGCATATATCGGTATTGTGACACCGGAAAACATATCCAAGGGTGTCATCTCTAATTTCCAGGACGACAGCGGGAATTATATCTACAGTTTTTATGGGGAGGATCTGAACCGGTTCTATCAGGCCATCCAGGGCAGTATTGACAGCGCGCGCCGGGAGGGTGCGGATTATGTGGTTGCCCTGGGTCACCTGGGGGACGAGGGAATCACACCGGGATGGTCCTCCGTGGATGTAATCCAGAATACACGGGGAATCGGCGCCTTCCTGGATGGGCATGCACACAGCGTGTTGGAACAGAGGATATGCAGGGACCTGGATGGGAAGGATGTCCTTTTATCCTCAACAGGCACGAAGCTGGAGAATATAGGCGTTTTAACCATACAGGGCAAGGCGGATGGGACGGTTGCAGCCTCCACCCATCTGGTGAACCGCATGACAGACAGGGAAATGCAGCTGGAGGCATATAAGGAGACAAAGCAGCTGACGGATTCCATCCAGCAGCAATATGGACATTTAATCGTGAAGGAGGGGACCAGTCCGTACAGCCTGTATATCTATGCCCCGGACTCAGGGAAACGGCTGATACGGAACCAGGAAACGAATCTGGGGGATTTCATCACAGATGCATTCCGTTACGGATTAAATGCAGACGTGGCTTTTTCAGCCGGAGGCAACATCCGGGCGGATTTGGAAAGCGGGGATATTACATACCTGGATATCATGAATGTATTGCCATGGGACAGCATCATTGTAAAGCTTGAGGTTACAGGACAGCAGCTGCTGGACTGCCTGGAAATGGGGTCCAGGCTCTGGCCGGAACAATGCGGCGGGTTTATGCAGACATCAGGGCTGACCTATGAAATCCTTACGGACCGGGAATCCTCCGTGGTCACCACAGAGGACGGACTGTTTAAGCGCGTGGACGGGGAGTACCGCGTCAGGAATGTGCAGGTGGGAAATGAAGCGCTGGATCTGAACAGGACCTATACCCTGGCAATTGATAAGTATTATTATCAGTCTGACGGGGATGGCATGACGATGTTCAAAGAATGCAATGCGCTGGTTAAGCCGGAAGACAGGGTACTGGACCATGACCTTATAATAAAATATCTTTCCTATCTGGGAGGGACGGTCCCTGCGGAATACAAAGATGTAAACGGGCAGGGAAGAATCAGGCTGGTTAAGGAGGGGACCGTGTCCACAGAGGGCGGTGCAAAAGAAAGCATGCTGCCCTATATGGTCCGCGCCGCGGCATGTGCACAGTTATATGCGTCTTTGATCAGCAATACCAATTAAAGTATGTTTGGACATTTGTCCCATATTGATAAAGCAGAAAGGAATGCAGGCTAATTATGATGAGGGATTTTGAGTTATGGCTGAATACAAGGTTTTTATTTGGAAGAGGCGTGCATAAGAAGGCTGGGAATGTGTTAAAGCAGATGGGGGTATCCCGTGTACTGATCCATCATGACGGCGGGGCCTATCTGTATGACACCGGGCTTCTGGAATCGGTCAGGGATGATTTGGAAAGCAATGGGATGGCTGTATGGGAACTTCCGGGCGTGAAACCCAATCCGCGGCTGGACCTGGTTTATGAGGGCATCCGCTGTGTAAAGGAGAACCAGATTGATTTCATACTTGCCATTGGAGGCGGAAGTGTGATTGACTCGTCAAAGGCCATAGGGGCTGGCGCCCTTTATGACGGGGATGTGTGGGATTTCTTCACAAAAGGAATCCGCGTCAGCCGTTCCGTTCCGGTGGGCGTGATCCTTACATGCCCGGCAACGGGCAGCGAGTCAGGAGATGTGAGTGTGATTAACAACACCCGGACCGGACAGAAGCTTCTGACCAGTTCCCAGGCATTAAGACCTGTGCTGGCCTTCATGAATCCGGAACTTACCGTGTCCCTTCCTGCCTTTGTGACCGCATGTTCGGTGGCGGATATGTTTTCACATGTGTGCGAGCGGTATTTTACACCGGATGATGAGATTGGGGTAATTGACCGCATGGCGGAGGGAATCCTTAAAACCCTGGTGGAAATAGGTCCGGCCCTTATAAAGGACCCGCATAATTACGGAAACAGGGCGCAGGTCATGTGGATTGCTTCCATTGCCCACAATGAAACCGTGGGAATCGGCAGGATTCAGGACTGGGCCACCCATGAAATCGGCAATGAGTTAAGCGCGCTTTATGATACGCCCCATGGCGTGACTCTGAGCGCGGTCATGGGTTCCTGGATGAGGTATGTATACAAAAACCATATGAATCGGTTTGCCAGATATGCATATGAAGTATTTGGAGTATCAAGGGAAATGGAACCGGAGCAGGCAGCCCTTACGGGGATTGCCGCCACCGAGGATTTCTTCCGCTCCTTGGGGCTTCCTGTCAGCATAAAGGAAGCAGGTATCAATGACTGTGATTTTGAGACAATGCTGGACCACATTAACTTCCGCAATGGGAACCAGACCATTGGAGGAATCACTGCGCTGGACCGTGAAGATGTGAGGAATATATTAATTATGTCAGCAGGCTGAACACATAGCCGGCCCGGGAAGATTTCCCGGGCCGTTTTTTAAATGAAAGATAAAAAAAGAGGGAGTATGCCCGTTAACATCTGTAAGTACATGAAAATATGGCAGGAAAATATTTCCTGTTACCAGTGGCATGTACCAAAGGTTTATGTTATAGTAAAATTAACTGTTAAAGGTTCAAGTATGAGAGGAGGAAACCCATGAAAGAAAGAATGAAACAAAGGCTGCTGTCACTTCTGCTTGCCATGGCAATGGTATGTTCGCTGACCGCAGGTATGCCGGTCACTGCCTTTGGCGCGGACCAGGACATTGTGGTGCTTTATACCAATGATGTCCACTGCGGGGTGGATGACAACATCGGCTATGCCGGACTTGCCCTGTACAAGAAGCAGATGCAGCAGCAGACACCGTATGTCACCCTTGTGGATGCCGGGGATGCCATACAGGGCGCGCCCATCGGTACGCTGTCAGAGGGCGGGTATCTGATTGATATCATGAACTACGTGGGATACGATGTGGCTGTTCCGGGCAATCATGAATTTGACTATGGAATGGCCCGGTTCTTAGACCTGGCAGGCAGGCTTAACTGTGGCTACTATGCATGTAACTTCATGGACAAGGTAACAGGCACAACCGTATTTGCACCCTATAAGATGATGACATACGGCGATACGAAGATTGCCTATGTAGGTGTTTCCACTCCGGAGAGCTTTACCAAGTCCACACCTGCGTATTTCCAGGACAGTGCGGGTAATTATATCTATTCCTTCTGCGAAGATGAGAGCGGACAGGGGCTTTACAACCAGATTCAGGCAAGCGTGGATGCGGCCAGGAATGAGGGGGCCGGGTATGTGATACTGGTGGGTCATCTGGGGGAGACAGGCGTTACGGACAGATGGAGTTCCGTCAATATCATTAAGAACACAACCGGGATTGATGTGTGCATTGACGGCCACTCCCATGAGACAACCCCATCCATGACAGTTAAGAGCAGGGACGGAAGGGATGTAATCATTACCCAGACAGGTACAAAGCTAAATAATATCGGCAAGCTGACCATCAGGACCGATGGGACCATCGTATCAGAGCTGGTATCAGAGGTTCCGGCCATGGGCACCGCAAGGGAATATGTGGTACAGAAAAATGACAGCCTCAGCCGGATTGCCAAGCGGGAGCTGGGCTCTTATGATAGATGGATTGATATCTACAACAATAACCTGGATAAGATAAGGGATGCCAATGTGCTTAAGCCAGGCATGCGTCTTCTGATTCCGGGAAGCAGTCTGATAAATGAGGACGGCAGGGCAATGGACTACAATACGGACCGGTTCATCAAGGGAATCCAGGACCAGTACAACGAGACACTTAAGGTGGTTCTCGGCACTACCCCGTATCTCTTGACAGTGAATGATCCGGCTGACGGAAAGCGCAGGATCAGAAGCGGGGAGACAAACCTGGGGGATTTGACAGCGGATGCTTACCGGGTACAGCTTGGGGCTGACATCGGCCTGAGTAACGGAGGCGGTATCAGGACCGACATAAAGCCTGGCAATATCACCTATAACGATACCCTGGCAGTATTCCCGTTCGGCAACATGGGCTGTGTCATTGAGGCAACAGGCCAGAAGATAAAGGATGCGCTGGAGATGGCCTCCAGGGATTATCCGGAGGAGTGCGGCGGATTCCTTCAGGTGTCCGGGCTTACCTATACCATTGATACTTCGGTTAAATCCAGTGTAAGGCTGGATGACAAGGGGAATTTCATAAGTGTGGACGGACCTTACAGGGTAAAGGATATCATGGTAAACGGCGGACCCATTGATTTGAACCGGACCTATACGGTTGCTTCCCACAACTATATGTTAAAGTCTGGCGGCGACGGCATGACCATGTTCAGCGGATGCAATGTGATTAAGGATGATGTAATGGTGGACGTGGATGTCCTTTCCTCCTACATAAGGAGCCTGGGCGGTGCAGTGACCGCGGATTATGCGGATCCGCTGGGGCAGGGGAGGATTCAGATTCAGTAGTATGGGGACTATTGACGGGTCAGGCGTTTGTCAACGGCAATTCCCATACATACGACAGCAATTCCGGCAAGCTTGCCCGGGGGCAGGCTGCCTATCAGGAACAGGTCGGTAAGGATTCCTGTTCCTATCTGTCCGATGATGATAAGGATGGTTGCCTTAAATATCTTCAGCTTATCATATACAACCGTGTTGAGTACACAGGCAAGCGCGCCCAGGGGTCCGGTCAGGTATCCGGCCGGATTGGACATGGTAAATGCAGCCAAATCCAGACGGAAGCCGGATATGGCAAGGTAAAGGATGAAGGAAGCGGCTCCGCCCACAGCAACATTGGCAAGAGAGCCATTCAGAAGGCCTGCATACTGGCAGGCCAGAAAACTGAGCATGCGTGTGATTACGGTAAAGCATCCCAGGATAACGGCCAGCAGAAGTAATACGGTCAGGGCCAGATAGCTGCCTGTCAGCCGTATATCTGCCAGCCCCGCGCTGTTGATGATGAATATGCCTGCAATGATAAGTGCAAACCCCAAAAGCCGAAGACGGTTAAATGGCACCTTTTTTGCGCCAAGCCATCCGTAATGGTCAGTGACCGCAGACATGATAAGCTGGCCTGCGACTGAAAGGCAGACCGTGACCGCAGTACCCAGTATGTTGACGCATAATCCGGTAAATCCGATGACAAAGACACCGGTGATGCCGCCTAAGGTGGCATAGGGCGGGATTCCCCTAAAGGAGGGGAATCTGCCTTTTGCCATAAGCTGATACAGAAAGATGGTAAGGGCATTAAGTGACTGGCTTATGAAGCCCACGCCGATGATTCCCAAGGCAGGGAATAACAGGCCGTTGCAGCTGCTTTGGGAAGCGATGAAGGCACCTGACAGGATAGCGGTTAAAGTATATAGCACGTTTATTCCTCAATTCGTTAGATTATAATTTTACCATAGGAATGGAGCATAAACTCATCTGAGTCATGCTCCATTTGTCTTATATGTCTTTGGAGGGTTACTGGGCTTCGTAACTTACTTCCATATCTACTTTTCCGCTCTTCTCACGGAAATATCCAAACAGGAGGGCAGCCACGCATACACAGAGATTCACAGCCATCTTGGGCCATGTCATGGTACGAAGGCTCATGTATGCCCCGAAGATACTTGCCAGGGTACCCGCAATGGTCCAGAACCAAAGCACACTGGTGGAAGTGTGCCAGCGTGAACGGTTCCACTCCGTGGGAATGACCTGAGGAAGGCGGAACACGAAAATTGCCAGCAGTACGTCCATGATATTGGATGCAAAGACAGCGGTACCTGAGATGGTGTTCATGTTAAAACCGAAAATCAATGGCAGCAGTCCAACCAGGTAGAAGAACAGGATAAGGTTGTGGGGTGTCTTGAAACGGGAGTTGATTGCGCCGAATTTTTTCGGCAGCCATCCGTCCACACAGCCCTGAAGCAATGGCTTTGTGCACCAGCCCATCTGGGCGTTTAAGGTGGTCATAAGGGCAAACATGGCGCCGCCAATCAGGAAGAACACATAGAGAGGCCCTGGAAGTATCTCGGCAGCTACCAATGAAAGGGGCTGTCCCTGTACTACATCAATGGGAAGCACACCGGTGGCAACCACTGCCATGAATGCATAGAAGATAGCCACAACAACAGTTGAGAGTATGATTACAAATGGCATGTCCTTAGTGGGATCCTTTGCCTCGGCAGAGAAATTGATGATATTCTGTGCGCCGCCGCAGGCAAAGGTCAGGATGGCTGCCGCGCTGCAGAAGCCTAAGGGGCCGTCCGTGAGAAATCCCTGTGGCTGTACATAGGCCGTAAAGTCAACGCGGAATATACCAAATGCAGTAAATACGGCCAGGGCAATCATGAGGCATACAACAAGTACCTGCTGGACAATGGATGCGTTTTTAACACCGATTATGTTGACTATCATCACAAGGGTAAGGATGATGACTGCTACCACGCGGACATTGATTCCCTGCACGGCCTGGCCAAAATATTCACCGATGGACAGTGCATACATGGAGAGGGATATATTACTTAAGATGTGTATGATGAGGTAAGCCCCGGCCAGCATCTTGGTGGAGAGAAGGGCAATGTATGTGTAGCTGCCGCCTCTCATGCGGACGGTTCCCAGGACAAATAATCTGGGGGCCAGTTTCAGCAGTGTGATGATGGCGGCAATTGCAAATGCAATACTTGCAGAACGTCCTGTCAGTCCGATGGCCTGCGGAAGAAGAGAGAAGATACCTGCGCCTATGATCTGTCCGACAGCAATGGCAAAGAAATCCTTCTTTCCCAGAACGCGGTCAAGATCTTTGGTACTTGTTAATGTTTTTGATTCACTCATAATGACCCTCCTATGTATTATTGTTATGACTGGGAAGCTTTTACCAGCCCATCAATTGCTTTTTCCACCCACTCAGGCGAGGTGGCCAGGTTCAGGCGGATGAAACCGTTCCCTCCGGCTCCGAACCACTGGCCATAATCCACTGCCAGACGTGCCTTTTCCTGGACAAAGTCTTTCATACCGCTTTCTTCTGCTTTTCCCAGATACCCGCTTAAATCAAGCCATGCAAGATAGGTGCCTTCCAAAGGGGAGAGGATGGCTTTTGGCAGTTCCGCCTGAATGCGGTTTAATGCGTATTCATAGTTGTCCCGGATGATGGATATTACAGTATCCAGCCATTCACGTCCATATGTATAGGCTGCTTCAATTGCATAGTACCCCAGCATATTGCCGGTATCCTCATGCAGGCTTACAGCCAGTCTGTCGAATTGGTTCCTAAGGTCCTCCCCTGGTATGATGACAAATGAATTCTTCATTCCGGCCAGGTTAAATGTTTTGGATGCAGCGGTCAGTGTAATGATGATATCTGAATACTTACCTCCATCAATGGAAGCAGTGGGGATATGAGGATGTTTTCCAATGATTAAATCGTGGTGTATCTCATCGCTGATAACAGTCACATGATGTTTTTTGCATATCTCAAGAAGTCTTCGCAGTTCATCCTCAGTCCAGACACGGCCCACCGGGTTGTGGGGGCTGCACAGGATAAAGACTTTCACATCGTTGTCAACAACCTTCTTCTCAAAGTCCTCAAAATCTATTGTATAGATTCCACCTGTGTTAACCAGTTCACTGTAAATAAGCCTGCGGTCAATATCCTCAATTGCATGATGGAAGGGATAGTATACGGGCATATTGATGATGGCCGCGTCGCCTGGCTTTGTAAGCATATGCATGCACCAGAAGATACCAGTGACAACACCAGGTGCAAAACGGATCCAGTCGCGCTGAATCTCCCATCCATGCTGCTCTTTTTCCCACTGAATGAAAGACTGGTAGTAACTGTCTGGTGTAAGGGAGTATCCATAGATGCCGAAATCAACTTTTTTGCGTAAGGCTTCAGTTACTTCCCTGGGTGCTTTGAAATCCATGTCGGCGACCCACATGGATATCAGGTCGGGATCCCCATACTTGGTTGGAAGGATATCCCATTTGGAACAGTTCGTGCCGTGCCTGTCCGGGCAGTTTTCCCTAATAATTTCTTCTTTGTTCATGTTTATTCCTCCTATATAGTTTAAACATTAAACTATTTATCTTATGGGTGGATTATATAACTATTTAGATAAAAGTTCAATATATAATGTTAAAAAATAATAAATTTGTGTATTTAGTATAAAGTATTAATGATATTTTGTGTAGAATTATAGTTTAAATAATTAACTATATAGGAAAAATAATGTCATAGACAAAAGACTTATCTTTTAGTTATAATAATACTAATGACAGAAAGGTTTAGGTAATGTAATGAAGAATGACAATCAATCCGGCAATATTAATCCAGCATTGTCGGAAGAACTTTTTCATAAAATGACAGAGCATACCAATCAGGTATACAAGTTTGTCAAGATATATAATGACTATGCCAATGCGCCCAGGGATTACGGTACAGGTGAAAAGGTCAATATGCTGAGCGTACATATCATGTCGGACATAGAGGAGCATCCTGGAATCACGGTTACGGAACTGGCAGAAGAGTGGGTCAGGACCAAGGGATCCATATCCCAGGTGATTAAGAACCTGGATGAGAATGGTTATATCATTAAGAAAAAAGAAGGCAATAATAATAAGAATGTCCATCTGTATCCTACCAGCAAGGGGGTAGAACTCAGCCTGGCCCATAAGATGTATGATGCCAGGAACTTAAAGAATACACTGGACTTCTTCACGCAGTATTGCACGGAGGAGGAACTGACAGCCTTTTATAAAGTCCTGGGCTATTATACCATGCTGTTGAAAGGGTGAATATGAATAGCCTGATTGGGTTATGCTTCCAATCAGGCTTAATATATAGCACAGCCTTTGTTGGGGGTCCAAGTCCCGGACAGTATCGTAAACCCTTCACGTTCCTCCGTATTCCCGGTAAAAATCCATGGTAAAATGCTTCCTTTGTATCCATATAATGGATGCTCATCTGAAGCAGTTGGATAATTCATGCTGAAACACAATCAAATCCCCGGTCTGCATGGCCTGATACATAGCCGTTAAATTTATTTCTTTGATTTTCTTCCGGAACCATGATATTTATATCTTTTTCCAGTTTAAATTACAAGGAAAGTATATGGAAGACGTGAATTTTTCAATCATAGGAAAACGGCCTTGACAAAAACTGGCAGCAGAAATATCATAAGAGTAGCAGAAAAAGGAAATTATGTGCAATGCGCCACATAAGAGGAATCACCGGAGAGCCGCTACTCTCCGGGATTCCCTTTACCTGTTTTGGTGGATTGACCTTGACAAAACCTGATGGTTGATTTATCATGAAAGTGAAAAGAAGATAGTATGTGCATTATGTCACATAAGGAACCCCCGGAGAGCGGCAACTCTCCGGGGGTTCTTTTTGGGGTAGAATACCCAGGCTGACTGTTGATGTTTATTTTCTGTCCAGCCATTTACTGATGTAATAGCATACCACACCAGCCGCGACAGAGATGATGAAAGATAGTCCGCCTATAGTCTACAACTTCCCCGCACAATACTCCCGTATGATTTCCATATAATCCCGTGCATGCTGCGGCAGATACCGCCCCTTCGGATACGCCGCAATGGTGGTTGTGACAATGGGGCTTTTTCCGATGGACAGGCAGAGGGAGGGATGGCTGCCATGGGACGCGGCCATGTGATAATAGCTTTCCGGTGCAAATGCAATCCCAAGCCCTTCCATGGCCAGTTTGATGGACATCTCGCTGTTGCGTGTGTGCAGGAGCACGGGCGGGTTCATATTATAATCCTCAAACAGTTTAAGGGCAATGCCTCCCGTGTTCTGGTCCGGATAAAGGAGGATGAAGTTCTCCCTGGAAAACAGGCTTAAGTCAATCCAGGGATGCCTGAAGCCCGGTTTATCCACTGCCCTGGACGCAAGCGGATGTCCTGCAGATAAGATTAATACAATTTCTTCCCGTTGCATGACCTCATAGTCCAATAATTTGGGGAATACATGGACATTATAAAAGGTGAGGTCAATGGAATGGTCTTTTAAGCTTGTCTCGGCTATGAAGTTAACGGCTTCCATCACATTGATGGTCACATGGGGGTACCGGCTGTGGAATTCCATCAGGGTGGGCTGGATGATGGTGCTTCCCATCATGATGGGTATGGCGATATTGAGGCGGCCGTATTTCCTGTGGCTGATATCCTCGTACTCCCGGTCCCACTGCTCCCCGTAAGCAGCAATCTGCTCCGCGTAGTGGAGATAGCGTTCCCCCATATAGGTTGGGGTGTAGCAGTTGTCCCTTCGGTAAAAGAGCGGCCCTCCCAGCTGGTTTTCCAGGTTCTTAAGATATTTGCTTAAGGATGGCTGGGAAATGAACAGGGATTCGGCGGCCTTGCCGATGCTCCCCTGTCTGGCAATGGCCAGGATGTAGCGTGCTTCTTTTAATTCCATAAAAATCCTCCTGACAGGTCATTTCTGTAAATATACGGAAATGATTTGTAAAAAAACAGGTGAATATAGCTTTACTGCATAAAGAATATAGAATTTATATATTTGACGTATATTATATTACTTTTTATAATAAACGTAAAGCCTAAAATAAGCAACCTTAATAAATCTTTTGATTCAGCATGGAGCGTGAAAATCATGAAAAAGAGCAGTGCATTAATCATGCTGGTACCCGGCCTTGTCATCCTGCTGGTGTGCCTTGCCACCCCATTACTGCGGGTACTGGCGCCAAGTATTTTCTCGGGAGATTATCCGTTCAGTTTCTACGCGGAGTTTTTCCGGGACGGGTATTATCTGAAAATATTCCTGCGCACGGTTAAGATTGCCGTGATTACCACTGCTTTCTGCATGGCGGGCGGAATCCCCACAGCGTACTTCATCAGCCGCTGTCCCAAGAAGTACAGGGGACTGCTGCTGGCGTTGTCCATCTTTCCCATGATGACCAACTCTGTAATCAGGAGTTTTGCGTGGATAAACATACTGGGAAGCAATGGAATTGTGAATAAGTTTCTTCTGGCAGCTGGTTTTGTGGATAAACCTGCCAAGCTTCTGTACACGGATTTCGCAATCATCATCGGCTCCATCTATCTGTTCCTGCCGCTGATGATCGTGACGGTTACAGGCGTCATGGAAAATATTGACGATGATATGATGGAAGCCGCGCAGAGCCTGGGCGCGGCCCGGATGGAAGCGTTCATGAAGGTGGTTTTCCCCATGAGCCTTCCGGGAATCATTGTGGGCGGCATCCTGGTATTCACAGGGACGCTGACAGCCTACACCACGCCCCAGCTTCTGGGAGGCAACAGCAACATGGTAATGGCTACCCTGATATACCAGAGGGCCATGTCCGTGGGAGACTGGACCGGGGCGTCCGTGATTGCATTCATAATGATCATACTGACACTGGGCGTCATCAAGGGCTTTAATGCCCTGGCGTCACGGCTGGACCGGAGGGGAGAGAACTATGCGTAAGAATAAACTGCTCACTGCATATGCAGTCCTGGTATTTGCATTCCTGGTGATTCCGCTTGTAATCATTACCATTACGGCTTTTGGCGGCGGCAGCGCCATTACCTTTCCCATTGAATCATTTTCCTTTAAATGGTTTGCCAATGTGTTCGCGCTGAAATCCTTCCGCCGTTCCTTCCTGACAAGCCTGGAGGTGGCGCTTTTGGCAACCCTCATTGCACTGCTGGTGGGAATCCCGGCAGCCTATGCGCTGGCCCGTTCCAATGTAAGGGGAAAACAGATGCTTAAGTCCATTTTCCTGTCCCCGACCATTGTGCCGGGAATCGTCATTGGTTTCATCCTGTACCAGTTTTTGATCCTTACACTGAGGATTCCGGTGTTTGTAAGCCTTCTGGCCGGACATTTCATGGTGACGCTTCCCTATGTCATCCGCGTGGTGGGGTCTTCCATGGAACAGTTTGACTTCTCCATTGAGGAGGCGGCCTGGAGCCTGGGATGCCCCAAGAAGGCGGCATTTTTCAAGGTAGTGCTTCCCAATGTGACTTCGGGAATCTCATCCGCCTTCATGCTTGCATTCATCAACTCCTTTAATAACATACCTGTATCCATGTTCCTGTCAGGGCCGGGAGTCAGCACCTTCCCTTCCACCCTCATGAACTATATCGAATATAATTATGACCCTACTGTTTCTGCCGTATCCGTGCTTCTCATGGCAGCAACCGTAATCATCATGGTAATTATTGACAGGACACTGGGCATTGCAGCCCTGGCTAAATAGGAGGATGACGAAAATGGCATTTATGACCCTTAATCAGATTGATGTCAGCTATGATAAAAAGAAGCAGATTTTAAAAGGCCTTGACCTTAAAGTGGAAAAGGGGGAGCTGGTATCCCTCCTGGGGCCAAGCGGCTGCGGCAAGTCCACGACCCTCAGGGTGGTGGCCGGATTCATTGACCCTCAGGGCGGGACCTTTACCCTGGACGGGGAAGACATGACCAGGGTGGCTGTGCACAAGAGGAATTTTGGCCTGGTATTCCAGAGCTATGCCCTGTTTCCCCATCTGAGCGTGTACGATAATGTGGCCTTCGGGCTGCGCACCAGGAAAATGGACAGGGAGACCATTGATAAAAAGGTAAAGGACATTCTGGAGGTCTGCGGGCTGACTGAGTTTGCACAGAGATTTCCAAAGCAGATGTCAGGCGGACAGAGGCAGAGGGTGGCCCTGGCCAGGGCGCTTGTGATTGAGCCGAAGCTCCTGCTGCTGGATGAGCCTTTAAGCAACCTGGATGCTAAGCTGAGGCTCAGCATGAGGGTGGAGATTAAACGCCTTCAGAAAAAGCTTGGTATCACAACCCTGTTCGTCACCCATGACCAGGAGGAATGTTTCTCCATATCCGATAAGGTGGCGGTCATGAACAACGGCGTCATAGAGCAGTTTGATACACCTGAGAATATTTACAGAAGGCCTGCAACCGAGTTCGTGGCAAGGTTCATCGGGTTTGAGAATTTCCTTGAGATGGAACGGGACGGCGTACACATCTACCGGGTGCCGGACGGCAGCCAGTTCGAGGTGGACATGGACTGCGGGGAGGAAGCATTTGCAGGCACCATCCGGCCCGACGATATACGTCTGGCAGGGCAGGGACAGCAGGAAAATGTCCTCACAGGGACAGTGGGCGTGCGCACCTTCCTGGGGAAGAGTTACCAGTATGAGGTGAACACGGCAGCCGGGGTGCTGAAGGTCAATATGGATACTTCCAACCTGTTTAAGGAAGGTCAGGAAATCAGGCTGTATCTGCCAAAGGATAAGCTGGTGCTGGTACGCAGATAGGGAATGCCGTGGCGAACGGAATAAGGAAGAAAAGGAGATTATTATGAAAAAGACAATTGCAATGGTACTTTGTGCAGCAATGACACTGACTGCCTGCGGAGGCGGCGCAGCCACAGGGGATACGAAGGCGGCTTCGGACGGAAAGCAGAAGCTGGTACTTTCCACCTATGGACTGAGCGAGGATATTTCCGCGGAAGAGGTATATGCTCCCTTTGAGCAGGAATTTAACTGTGAAATCGTGACAGAGACAGGCGGCACCAATGACCGTTATACCAAGCTGGCTGCTGACAGTGAATCCAGCATTGATGTGATTGAACTGTCACAGGCCATGACCGCAAAGGGAATTGAGGAAGGGCTGTTCGAGGATATTGATTTAAGTAAGATTGAGAACGCATCTGACATGATTGCAGCTGCGAAAACCATGGCGGATGCAGGCCAGGGCGTGGCATACACCATTAACAGCATCGGCATCATGTACAATCCTGAGGCGGTTGATTTTGAGATAAAGGGTTTTGATGACCTGTGGGATTCCAGACTGGAAGGCATGGTATCCATCCCGGAAATCACCACCACCTTTGGGCCGGCCATGGTATATATGGCAAGCGACCATGCAGGTGTGGATATTAAGAGCGACAACGCAGAGGCTGCGTTTAAGGCGTTGGAAGAGTTAAAGCCGAATCTGGTTAAGACATACGCCAAGTCCGCAGACCTGATTAACATGTTTACTTCCGGTGAAGTGGCGGTTGCCATTGTGGGCGATTTTGGTGTTCCTACCATCCAGGCAGCCAACCCTGACCTTGTTTATGTGACACCGGACATTACGTATGCCAACTTTAATACCATCAGCATTACCAAGAACTGTAAGAATAAGGATCTGGCTTACGAATATCTCAACTACCGTTTAAGTCCTGAGCTTCAGACCAAGACAGGCAAGGCCCTGAACGAGGCGCCCACCAACAGCAAGGTTGAATTCACGGATGAAGAGTCTAAGAACATGACATACGGCGACAAGGCTGCCAATGCAAAGGTGCTGGATTACTCTTTTGTGAACCCGCAGTTAAACAGCTGGATTGACCAGTGGAACCGTATCATTAATAATTAATTTTGCTAAAAGAATAAAAATCCCTGGAGAGTGGCTATGAAGGTTGATTTCGTGGTAAAGGGCGCCTGGGTCTTCATGACATACAGGCAGTGCTTTGAGAAAAGGGATGTTGCGGTTGCAGGGGAAAAGATTTACGCGGTTTCCCCTGCAATCTGCTATCCGGACGTGACAACGATTGACGGCAGCGGAATGTATATGATTCCGGGGCTGGTCGATATCCATATGCATATTGAGAGTTCCATGACTTACCCGGCAGAATTTTCCCGTATCACCCTGCTTTACGGCGTTACAACCGTGGTGGCGGATGCCCATGAGATTGCCAATGTGTTCGGGATGGACGGCATCCGGTGGTTCATGGGGCAGGAGACAAAGCTGGATATATTCTATGCCATCCCTTCCAGCGTGCCGGCCACCAATGACAGCCTGGAGACATCGGGCGCAGGGATTGGGGAGGCGCAGGTCAGGGAACTGGCGCGTGACAGCAGGGTGCTGTGCCTTGGGGAAGTCATGAATTTTAAGGACCTGACATCGGATGGGGATGCGTTAATCAAAAGGCTGGTGGGCATCTGCAAGGGGAAAGACATCCGGGGCAGCATGCGGATTGAGGGCCATTGTCCCAAAATAAGCGGGGAGGATCTTTGCCGTTTCATCTATGAAGGGGTGGACGCGGATCATACCCAGCAGACGCCGGGGTCCGTGCTGGAAAAAACAGATATGGGCATGTTCCTGGAACTGCAGCACAAGTCCCTGACGCCGGAGGTGGTGGATACGGTATGCCGCTATGGCCTTTATGAAAATGTGGCCCTCATCACGGATGATACCATGCCGGACCAGCTTTTAAAGGGACAGTTAAACCGGATAGTGGCTCATGCGGTCAAGAATGGAATGCCTGTGGAAAAGGCAATCTACTGCGCAACATTTACACCGGCAAGGCGGATGCACCTGGATGACCGGGGGATGATCGGGCCTGGAAAGCTGGCGGACTTTGTGCTGCTTCGGGATTTGGAACACTTTCAGCCGGCGGCGGTGTTTAAGCGGGGGGAATTGGTGTATGGGGAGCGTTTGGGAACGGACTATGCATCCATACCTGAAGCATTTTACCATTCCGTAAACTGTAACAGGGCCATGGAAGAAGACTTCCGCTTGAAAACGGATAAACCATGTTCCAGGGTCAAAGTAAATGTGATGAAAATCCAGACCCAAGGCACCTTCACCTCCAGGGTTATCAGGGAGCTGGATGTGAAGGACGGCGTCATATGCTGGAAGGAGGCAGGCCTTTCCCTGGCAGTGATGTTTGAGCGGTATGGGAAGAACGGGAATATTTCCTTTGGACTGGTGGAGGGCGCGTTAAGGAAGCCGGGAGCCATTGCAACCACCTGGTCCCATGACAGCCACAACCTGCTGGTATTGGGAACCTGTGAGCTGGATATGGCGGCGGCCCAGAACCGGGTCATAGAGCTGCAGGGCGGTTATGTGGCGGCTGAACATGGGTGCGTGACGGCTGAGGCCCGGCTTCCGGTGGGCGGCATCCTGTATGACGGACCGGTGGAAGAGCTGGCGTCCGATCTGGGCAGGGTCAGGCAGGTCATGAGGGAACTGGGATATGAAAACAACAATGAAATCATGTCCATGTCCACCCTTGGGCTTCCGGTATCACCGGAACTGAAGCTGACTGATTACGGGCTGTTGGACGTAAGGAGCCAGGAACCGCGTCCTCTTATTGAGGCGTATATTGAATAAGGGAGTTGTTATCAGATGAAGACAGTCATCACGAACGGCATCATAATTACCATGAACCGGGATATGGATATGTATCCGGAGGGATATGTAATCGTGGAGGATAACAGGATATCGGAGGTCGGCCCCATGGCGGCGCTGGCGCACCGGGTCACAGAGTGGGAAAGCAGCAGGCAGGAGGGCATTTCCATCATGGACGCAGGACATGGCATTGTCATGCCTGGCATGGTGAATACACACTGCCACATGGGCATGGTTCCCTTCCGGGGATTGGGGGATGACTGTAAGGACAGGCTTCGGGTTTTCCTTCTGCCCATGGAGTCCAGGGCAATGGACAGGGAACTGGCCGGCCTTTCCAGCAGATATGCCATATGCGAACTGCTTTTAAGCGGTGTCACCACGGTCATGGATATGTATTACTTTGAGGATGCGGTGGCAGAGGTCATGGATCAGATGGGAATCAGGGGGATTGCCGGAGAGACCGTGATGGAGGAAGCCTCCTGTGACGCGGGGACGCCCCGGGAGGCCATTGCGCTGGGGGAGGAACTGATTAAGCGTTACAGGAACCACCCGCGGATTCAGGGCTGTATTGCGCCTCACGGAACAACAACATGCAGCAGCAGTACGCTTCAGGCAATCCATCAGGTGAATGACAGATATGGCATGCCGTTTACCCTTCATGTGGCTGAGATGGATTATGAAATGTCGTACCTGAAGGAACAGTATGGATGTACGCCCATAGAATATCTGGACAGGCTTGGGATCCTTGACAGCCATACCTTGTCCGCTCACAGCATACGCCTTACGGAACAGGATATAAGCCTGATGGCAAAGTCCGGCGGCAGCGTGGCCCACTGCATCGGCTCCAATACCAAGGCGGCCAAGGGAGTGGCGCCTGTAAGCTCCATGCTGGAACAGGGGCTGGCAGTGGGGCTTGGCACGGATGGGCCGGCCAGCGGCAACACGCTGGACATATTTACACAGATGAGGTTCTGCGCTAATTTCCACAAAAATGAGACTGGGAACAGGAGTGCATTTCCTGCAAAGGACATAGTCTCAATGGCAACCATATGGGGAGCCGGGGCTTTGGGCCTGGATCATGTGACCGGATCCCTGGAACCGGGAAAAGAGGCCGACCTGGTGGTGGTGGAAACGGATTCACCCAACATGTTTCCCGTGTACGACCCCTATTCGGCCCTTGTGTACAGTGCGCGCGCAGATAATGTAAGGGATGTGTTCGTGGCAGGCCGGTGTCTGGTAAAGGACAGGCAGTTGGTGTCCCAGGATTTCCGGCAGATCAGGGAAGACCTGCGGCAGAAAATGAATCAGACTGCTTTTGGCAAAATGGGTAATCTGGTATGACCCACAGCAAATAGCCATATGGTTTAGGTATCCTTAATTTCATACCGGGACAGCACCCAGTCCAGGCCGTTGATATGATTGAATATCTGGTCCAGTGCTTCCTGGCTGGTCAGTCCGGGATGGAATCCTTCATTGGTTCCATCCTTTTCCATGTGCATCCGCACCACCCAGCGCGCGGAACTGTCATAAAGGGAAAGGTCATGGGAAATGCCGCCGTCCCCTGTCATGGGAACCGGACCCGCCCCGCACCGGGTAAGCTGTTCTTCTTCTGTGATTGTTACAGAGGTAAGCCCTTCCTCTAAAGGCGCTGTGACTGCCTGCAGCTGTCTTACGGCTGTGTCCGCGTCTGGTCCGATGATAATGGTAAGGTCCATGTCCGGGGAATGTCCGCCTACGTATCCATAGAAACTGTCACATGTCTTCAGAAGGCGTTCCGCAAGTTCGGGAAGGGTATCGATAGAGTCCCATTTGAGGACCAGGTGGGACGCGTAGTCCTGGTCGTACCAGGTGCGCCCTGAAATCCCCTGGCCTGATGCGGCGTATAAAAGGGCTTCTGCCCAATATCCGCACCCTCCGACGGTATAGCGGGTGGCATCATCAGAGGATGACTGGACGGGAACTACCCAGACCGGAAATGGTATCTCAGCCTCTCCTAAGGACTTCATATTGTAGAAATATACCCCGTCAGTCTCATCCTCCTGATCGAAGTAAGAGCTGTCCACATGAATGTCCACCATCCCGGTCATGGCTGCAGTCAGTGGGGATGCGGGTGGGAAGATATGGATACTGGCCGAGGTTCCCTTATAAAGCGTCGTGAGGGTATTCTTACCGTAAAATTCGTATTCCTCAGGACTTACAGGGAGATTTTCCGGGCGCGTAATGGGACCGAAGCCATCGTATATCCATTTTTGGGGAGATGAGGACTGGGACATGCTTTGGGAGGTTTCACCGCTGTCCGAAAGGATATTAATGGAAGGGCGCATGTCGGAGGCTTTTGTTTCCATCAGCATCTTGTCAATCTCCCTGACCAGTTCTGATGAATCATGGGCTGGCAGGGTCTGGGGTGGATTTTTCTTCATTTCATTTATGATTTTCTGCACATCAGAAGGATTGCTGGTGCGGCTGGGGGCCATGGAAATACCCCTTATCATGACGGCCACGAACAGAAGTATCAGGCTGGACAGTATCCGCTGGGAACGGGTCCAGGGCTTCCTGCGGGACCTGGTTCCCTTCTCCCCGGATTTGGGAAGAGGAGGCATGTCTGCCATGGCAACCATATCCTTCTCATAGCGGTATGCATGCTGCATGATTTCCCAATGGATATTATCCATATAGGGGATGACTGGATAGGAGGGGGATTTGTATTGCCTGAACCGGTAAGCCCTGTACAGGGCAACCGCCTCCGCCCGGTTAATCCCTCCCCTGTTGGCACTCAGCCACTGGTCCAGCTGTTTTAGGAAATCAGGTTCCCATCCAGCCAGTTTGAACCGTGGGGATTCATACCATTCTTCCAGACGCCGGAGCGCCCTTGTGAACTCCTCCCCATTGGTGTCAACGGATTTGGGAAAGGAGTCATGGAGTTTCTTAAGGCTCTCTAAAAGCTTGCTGCACGAGGCGTTTAACTCCTGCTCCATGCCCTGTTCCACCAGATGGGAGATATCTGGGATGGCAGGAGCCGCAGGGTGATTGCTGGGGAGGATTGTTGCCTGCTTGCTGGCGGGAGCCGCCCCCTGTTCATCCGCAGGAACCGCCGCTTCCGCGCCCGCCGGAATCCGCGCCGCTATCTTAACCGCCGCCGTATAAGCCTTGTGAAGCCGGTCAAATTCTTCCGGATGTTCCTCTGGGTGGCAGGCGGAGCATTTGGCAGCGTACGCTTTTTTAATTGCCCGTTTATCGGATGTGGGGGGAATACCGAGTATGTCCCATATGGTTTCTGCCATCATACGCCTCCGTATAGTTTGCTTTCCAGGTAGTTGAATGTGTCGTCTGTCTTTTTGCGGGCGGCGGCTATGGCTGCGGGACTTCCTGCCTCCAGGACGCCTGAGAACCAGTTCAACAGGTTCAGGATTACCTGGCGGTCATCACCCAGCAGCTCCATGTAGAGCCGTTCTCCCCTGGAGAATACAAGCTGGTTGGCGGCCTGTTCCCTGGCGGGGCGTTTCAGCTGTTCCAGCTCCTGCATTTTCTGTTCCAGTTCCTGGCTGTCCATCCGGATATGTTCATTCATGATCAGTTTTTTCACCACATCCCCGTGCCTGTTTTCAGCCTCCACATCCAGGATACCGTTGATGTCATACGTGAAACGGACAACCACGCCTTCCTGCCCATTGGGGGCAGGCGGGACCGTCAGGTTCAATTCGCCTAAAAACAGGTTTTCACTGCAATGCATGGATTCGCCCTGGAACACAAGGATGCCGATGTCTGTCTGCAGGTCCCTTGTGGTGACATAAAAACCGCTTTTACTGGTGGGCAGGGGTGAGTTCCGCTCAATGATGGGTGACATGATATGGTCCCTGGCGTTATTCCTGTCAATGATCCCGATTCCCAGGGTAAAGGGGCAGATATCCGTGAGGATGATATCTTTTATATCGGACTGGCGCTCCTTAATGCCACCATAGATTCCGGCGCCCAGGGCAATGATTTCATCCGGCTGTCCGGCAAGGAACGGTTCCCTGTGAAGGAAATGTCCGATATACTGCTGGACCGCGGGCATTTTACAGGTCCCGCCCACAAGGACGATCTGGTCAATATCCTCCATGGTCTTCCCCGCATCGGAAAGGGCGTGGAAGACCACCTGTTCCAGACGTTTAAAGAGGGGCGCGCAGATCCGCACCAGGTCCGCTGTTGTCAGGAACAGCCCAAGCTCATCCTCCCTGTAGAGATAATTCATCATGGCGGCCTGGCTGACCGTAAGTTCCCGTTTGCATTGCTCCGCCTTTTTAAGCAGCAGGTTCTGCTCAGACATGGTCATGGATTCAAAATCCAGCGCGTGCTGTCCGCAGAAATATTCTGCAATCAACATATCAAAATCATTGCCGCCCAGATGGTTGTCGCCAGCCACGGCCTGTATCTCGATAATCTGCTCAAAGCACTCCACCACGGATACATCCAGGGTGCCGCCGCCAAAATCAATTACCAGAAACTGGGAGTCATCTTCCCCGGTCTGGTTCCGGCAGGCCAGGGCTGCTGCGGATGGTTCATTGACCAGCCGTTCCACCTTAAGTCCGGCCAGCTGCCCGGCCTGTTTGGTTGCAAAGCGCTGCTCGTCATTAAAATAAGCAGGCACACTGATGACAGCTTCCTCCACCGGTTCACCCAGATACGCTTCTGCATCCAGTTTAAGCTGTTTCAATATGAGGGAAGAGAGTTCTGCCGCTTTAAATATATGGTTCCCAAGCCGGAAATCATGGGCAGTGCCCATCTGCCTCTTGAAGGAGGCAGCGCTGCGTTCCGGCTGGGTATGCATTTTTTCCCTGGCAACCGTGCCTGTCCACAGGGTGCCGTCCTTGTCCATGCTGACCACGCTGGGGGTCAGGAATGTTCCCAGGGAATTGGGAATCAGCTCCGCCCGTCCGTGTCTCCAGATTGATACCAGGCTGTTGGTGGTTCCAAGGTCAATACCGATAATTGCCATATGATTTCTCCTGCTTGGATTATTTTTGATATATGTATATTTTAGTGCAGTTTCCTATATTTTTCCACCTTATTTAATTTGATTTATTTTATCACAAATAGGTGTTGACATGCATGTATAAATGGATTAATATATGGAAGGTAACATTATTTACAATTATATAGTTCGTATATATCCCTTATTCAGAGTGATGGAGGTACAAAGGACCTGTGAAGTCACGGCAACCCCGGTTGAGTATGTCAGAATTGACGTGCAAAAGGGCCGGAAGGTGCCAGCCTGAGCGAGGAGTGTGCACTGTTTCATGCATGCTTGATCGAGCAATAAGAGGATTTGAAGATCTTTCGTTATTTTCAAGTCCGCAATTGCTGCGGACTTTATTTTTTGTAAAGGATATATGTTGCAGGAACCAGGTAACAGAATGATTTATTTCAGAGAAAAGGAGAACGTGAACTAAATGGAGAGAAGAATTTTTACATCTGAATCCGTAACCGAGGGACATCCGGATAAAATGTGCGATGCCATTTCCGATGCCATCCTGGACGCGCTTATGGCCCAGGACCCCATGAGCCGCGTGGCTTGTGAGACAGCTGCCACAACAGGCTTGGTACTTGTAATGGGTGAGATTACAACCAATGCATATGTGGATATCCAGAAGATTGTGCGGGAGACAATACGCGAGATTGGATATGACCGTGCAAAATACGGATTTGACTGCGACACCTGCGGCGTGATAACCGCCATTGACGAGCAGTCCCAGGATATTGCCCTGGGCGTGAACAAGGCCCTGGAAGCAAAAGAAAACAGGATGTCCGACCAGGAACTGGACGCCATCGGCGCCGGCGACCAGGGAATGATGTTCGGTTTTGCCACCAATGAGACAGAAGAGTACATGCCATACGCCATTTCCCTGGCCCACAAGCTGGTCAGGCGCCTGACAGAGGTGCGCAAGGACGGCACATTAAAATATCTCCGCCCGGACGGCAAGTCCCAGGTTACGGTGGAGTACGATGAGAATGACAGGCCGGTGCGCCTGGATGCAGTGGTGCTTTCCACCCAGCATGATGAGAGCGTGTCCCAGGAGCAGATCCATGCGGACGTTAAGAAATACATCTTTGACGAAATCCTTCCTCAGGATATGGTGGATGGGAACACCAAGTTCTTCATTAATCCCACCGGACGTTTTGTAATCGGCGGACCTCAGGGAGACAGCGGCCTGACCGGACGTAAGATCATCGTAGATACCTACGGCGGCTATGCACGTCACGGCGGCGGCGCATTTTCCGGCAAGGACTGCACCAAGGTGGACCGTTCCGCTGCCTATGCAGCCCGTTATGTGGCTAAGAATATCGTGGCAGCCGGACTGGCCGACAAGTGTGAAATCCAGCTGTCCTATGCAATCGGCGTGGCCCACCCGACCTCTATCATGGTAGATACCTATGGTACAGGAAAGCTGAGCAATGAAAAGCTGGTGGAAATCATCCGCTCCAATTTTGACCTCCGCCCGGCCGGCATCATCAAGATGCTGGGACTCCGCCGTCCGATTTATAAGCAGACAGCTGCTTATGGACATTTTGGCCGCAATGATCTGGACCTTCCATGGGAGAAGCTGGATAAGGTGGAGCTGCTGAAGTCATTGGCAGGGATATAGGAAGACGCTGGGGAGGCATTTTTATTACACAGCAGATACAATTTCAGATATGATTCCAAATGAAAGCCCAGTGCCCACGCACTGGGCTTTTAACATTATCCATGGTCTGCCAATGACCCCAATTTTCATAAATCCTCCCCGCCCTCTTTTATCTTATGCGTATAAATGTTATTCTGGGGATATATCAGGACGTGAATCATTCAGCAAGGCACACGTCATATACAGTTGGGAAAAGGTGGGGGACATATGAAAGGGATACGGAAATACTGGAGCAGACAATCCTTTACAAAACAGATATCCGTTGTGTTTATATTGCTGTTTACGGCCCAGATCGTGCTTCTGGCAGGTATAAGCAATACATATTTAACGGATATTATTGAAAAGAAGATCATCGGATTTTTCCGGATAGCGGTGGAACAGGCAGCATCCAATATTGCAGCAACCCTGAATGGGTATGAGGAAGCCGTTAACCAGATGACCATAGATGAAAAATTCCTTGATTACATGCAGCAATTTGAAGAAGCCCGGGGACAGGAGGAACTGGGTGTGAAGCAGGAGCTGAGGAAGCAGATGCGGACCTTCATGTCCTACCGTCCTCAGGTGTGGTGTATGGCCGTGGAGACTGAAAACGGGAAGGTATTCAGCTCGGACAGGCTTCAGATTGATTCTTTATACCAGAAAAGCCCGGAGTTATATGACCTGTATTTTTCACAGGTGGAAAAACAGGAAATCCTTAAGGGGGAATGGATACCGGCTGAGTATTACGACAGGCAGGGAACCTCGGATTATTATCTTTTCACGTACCGGAAGCGGCTGATGGATTTCTATACAGCTAGGTATGTGGGGACCTTCCTCATGGGCGTGAATGAGCTGGTACTTTCCGATATCTGTCAGGAGGCCCAGATCACACCGGACAGGAACACGAATTATAACTTCATTGTGGACCAGGACAACCGGATTGTTTCGCATTATGACAAATCCAGGATAGGCATGGACATTTCTGACATGGACGGATGGGAACAGCTGACTATGGGCGGCAGCCAGGATGTGCATCTGGTGAAGGAGAACCATGAGGACAAGACAGTTGTGCTGGTGGATATCCCAAAGACATCCTGGCGTCTGGCCGGTGTTCTGGATAATGATTATATACTGAAGGAGATACGGAATTTCCAAAGGATAATATGGATGATAACCATCTGCCTGATGGTGCTGGGCGGTTTCTTCATATGGATCCTGTCCCGCAGGCTGTCCGCGTCCGTTAAGCAGGTGGTAAACACCATGAAGGAAGTAAGGGCCGGGGAAATGTCCGCCCACATGGAGATGGAAGGCAAGAATGAGATATCCATCATAGCCAGCCAGTTTAATAAGATGATGAAACAGATCAACAACCAGATGGATGAGATCAAGCAGGTCAGCGAAATGAAGAAGGATGCGGAAATCAGGGCGCTTGAAGCCCAGATTAACCCTCATTTCATCTACAACACCCTGGATTCCATCCATTGGCTTGCCATCGAAAACGGGGAAGATGAAATCAGTGAAATGCTCAGTGAATTTGCCCAGATCCTCAGGTATCAGATCAGCGGAAGCAATGACGTCGTTAAAATAAAGGAGGAGATGGAGTACCTGAAAAAGTATCTGTTTCTTCAGAAAATCCGTTTCATGGATAACTTTGAATATGCCATTGACTGTGAGGAGGGAATCCTGGACTGCCATATCCATAAGATGATATTCCAGCCGTTGATTGAAAATGCAATCATCCATGGATATGCGAATATCCGCCACGGAGGATTCCTGCGAATCAAGATTTATCATATAAATGAAAGCGGAATCTGTTTTTCCATAACGGATAACGGACGGGGGATGTCACCGGAGAAAGTGGGGGAAGTTTTTGGTGAAGGCGGGAGTACGCCGTCTATCGGCGTGTCGAATGTATTAGCCAGGCTGAAGCTTTATTATGGGGACAGCTACAGGATGGAGGTACATTCGGAGGAAAACAGGGGAACCTCCATTAAGATTACCATACCGAAGATGTGATGTAAAAGAGGGCGAGAAGATGAAAATCATAATTGTGGAGGATGAAAGAAAGTCATTAATGGGACTGACTGCCCTGATTGGCCAGCTGGAAGAGAGATGGGACATCGTGGGGACGGCTGGGAATGGAGAAGAGGGTGTGCGGCTCATTGCCAGGGAACAGCCGGATGTGGTCATAACAGATGTGATGATGGAGCAGATGGACGGCCTGGAAATGATGGAGGCAGTACTAAACCAAGGGAACGAGTGCAAATTCATTGTTTTAAGCGGGTTTGCCGACTTTAAATTTGCCCAGAAAGCAATTCAGCTGGGGAGCGTGGATTATCTTTTGAAACCCGTGACAAAAAAGACATTAAGGGAAGTCCTGGAACGGGTGGAACAGAAAATCAGGGAAGAAAAGCATCAGATAAGGCCATCCACCTTTTCGGAACAGGAATTATGGGAACGGCTGTATTCGGTGCCTGAGGATGCGGCTGAAAGCTACCTGAAGGAGCTGGAATCCAGGATGGCGGGCAGAGGGGTATATCTGCTGATGCTTAAAGGGGATGCGGGTTTCACGGTTTCAGAAGAAACGAAGTGGAAGGAAATCATGAAATACTATCTGTCAGGTATGACATTCCACTTTTTTTCCGGCGGCAGGCATAAACTGTTTTTTGCAGTTGAATCAGAGGAGCTGACACGCCTGGAAGGACAGATAAGGGAAGGGCTGAAACGTGGGAAAAGCCTGTTCCACAAACCTGTTGTGGCGGTATCCTATTTCCTTCCAGTGTTAAAAGAATTTTACAGGGCGCTTAAGGTGATGGAGGATAACAGCAATTGGGGGCTGTCTGTCATACAGATGGATATAATAAACGAGGAAAAACTTAAGGCAGTAGAATGTAATAAATTCATCTATCCCATGGAGACTGAAAGAAATATGATCCGCCATATCGGGGAACTGGATATGGCGGCGGTCCGGGAGGATCTGCGGGAATTTGAGGCATATCTGAAAAAACAGGTTTACCATTATGCGGATATCCGTGAGGCAATGCTGTGTATGACGGTTGCCATCCTGTATGAAATCCGTAAGACAAGTTATGGGATATATGAGGAAATCAGCCATCTGAACGTCCTGGAGTGGGTAAAGACAAGAATTTCCACGGATGCCTATGCAACCATGATGCTGAATATCCTGGGTGAATTCAAACGTTATAAAGATAATGTACACCACTGTAATAATCCGGTCATTAATGAGATATTGAATATCATTGAGAAGGAATATAAAGAAAATATCCTTGTGGAGGAAATGGCGCGCCGTTTTAACATTACCCCTGAGTATTTAAGTACGCTGTTTGTGCGGGAGTTAGGGATTAAGTACACTGCATACTGTACCCAGGTCAAAATCGAGCATGCAAAAAAGCTTCTCAGAAACAGTAACATGAAGATTTATGAAGTAGCTGAACAGAGCGGGTACATGGATGTAAAATATTTTTGTAAGGTGTTTAAGAAGTATACGGGAAAAAGCCCTAAGGAATATATCCAGATGTAACGTTTGTTTTGGACACCTTTCTTAGAAATGTGGAATGGGAAAAGAGATAAGGAGGTGGTATCCTTTAATCAGAAAACAAACAGGGAGGGATTTCAATGAGAAAGGAACACAAGTGGTTATGGTCAGCAGCAGCAATCGCAATGGCGGCGGGAATCTGCATGGGGTGCGGCGCAGGGTCTGGCGGGGGGACAGCACAGACCACTGCAGAGCAGGCGGATGCCAAGGAGGAAAGCACAGGACAGACAGCTGCATCCCAGGCCGAAGGAGACCAGAAGATTACGTTACTTTTAACTTATCCTAAGGAAAAAGCAGTGCTCTATCAATGCATTGAGGATTTTACGGCTGAAACCGGAATACAGGTGGAGATTCAGTACATGCCCCTGGCGGATTCCAGAAAACAGATTAATATCATGGTGGCCAGCGACAGCCTTCCGGATGTGATGGATGTGGACAATACGGACACAGCCACTTATGCAAAGATGGGGATCCTGGCGGATATCACGGACCGCGTTAATTCAGAGCTGGAACTGGACCGGTATTATGGCAGTATCCTTGGACAGAACCAGTATGAGGGAAAATATTATGGACTCCCGTTCACATCGAATAACCTGTGCCTTTACTACAATAAGGAGTTACTTGATAAAGCAGGTGTGACAGAGGTTCCGGCAACCTGGGACGGGCTTCTTGAGGCATGTGGCAAACTGAAGTCAATCGGGGTCAATGGCTTCGGGGTGGCGGGAAGCCAGACAACCGATACCACGTTTCAGATGTGGCCATTTATATGGGGAGCAGGTTCTGATGTAGACCGTATTGATTCGCCTGAGACAGTGGAGATGCTTAAATTCTATCAGGAAATGGTGGAAAACCAGTATATGAGTACGGAGGTGGTAAACTATAATTCCGGAGACAATGCCAACCAGTTTATTGCCGGCAAGACAGCAATGATCATAGACGGTCCATGGCGTCTTAGTTCCATCCAGGCTGATGCAGGCTTTGAATTCGGCGTGGCCAAGGTTCCTGAGGGAAGCGCTGGATTTAAGACAGTGCTGGGCGGCCATAATTTTGCGATTTCCAATACGGGCAATGTGGATTTAAGCTGGGAATTTGTAAAATATATGAACAGGCCTGAAGTCATGGTCAGGTACAGCGAGGCAGAAAACTATATTCCATCCAGAAAAGACGTGGCTGCAGGATCTGAGTATTTCGGCCAGGAGCCCATAAGCACATTTGTGGAAATGCAGGAGTATGCAGTGGCGATGCCGGTGGAGAATTATAATAAAATCAGTGATATCCTGATTGAAATGTGGCAGTCGGTTATTCTTGGAGCCAAGGATCCGGAACAGGCGGCCAAGGATGCAGGAGCATCCATAGCAGGATTATAACCAGACAGGATATAGGACAAAGCGCTGCAAACACATGGCAATTGTGCTTTGCAGCACTTTTTATGCCCAAAATCAGGTGAAATGAGTTGGAAAGCGGTGATTGTTGATGAAAATTAAGAAGAAAAGTCCCATGCACAACCGGTATACAAAGCGGGAAATCATAGCCGGATATTGTTTTATCCTTCCTGCGGCAGTGTTTCTGGCGCTGATTGTAATATATCCGTTGATATACAACCTGAGTATGAGTTTCCATGAAGTGACGCTGGAAACCTTCCGGGGGGAGCAGCCCTTTATCGGGCTGGGTAATTACAGGGAGGTCCTGGCCATGCCCATGGTCAGGAAAGCCATATGGAATACGGTTTATTTTACGGTAATGTCCATCCTGTTCCAGTTCATCATAGGGTTTGCCCTGGCCCTCCTGTTTTCCAAGGTATTCAGGCTCAGCAAGATATCCAGGGGACTGCTGATGGTGTGCTGGCTGGTCCCTGTTATTGTATTTGCCTCTGTATGGAAATGGATTTTTGCAGGGGATGGTTCCGGCATACTGAATTATTTCCTGACCCAGCTGCATCTTGTCAAGGCTCCGGTTTCCTGGCTGACCACGGAGCGGGGGGCCATGACCGCCCTTATCATTACGAATATCTGGAGAGGCGTTCCCTTTAACATGCTGTTACTGGCCACGGGGCTGACCACGCTGCCTGAGGAGCTGTTTGAGGCGGCCGCCATTGACGGGGCCAGCCGTATTCAGCGGTTCCGCCACATTACGCTCCCGCTGCTTAAACCAACCATCCTCAGTGTGGTGACACTTGGATTCATCTATACGTTTAAGGCATTTGACCTGATATATATAATGACAAACGGAGGTCCCTTGGATTCCACGCAGATACTGGCAACCGCCTCATATAAACTGACGTTCTCCAATTTTGAATTTGGACAGGGGGCTGCGGTGGCTAATATCATGCTGGTGCTTTTGCTGGTAGTTGCCATATTTAATCTTAAATTAATGGAGAAAGAGGAGGTGATGTGAGATGGATAAACGGAAAAAAAGGGAACAGATACTGTTTAACCTGATTGCTGTTGCTGTTCTCATACTGTTCTTATTTCCCATCTACTGGATGGTGATTACCTCCCTTAAATCCTCAAAAGAAATATTTGCTGAGGTCCCCACCTTTTTTCCTGAGAAGATTGAACTGGAGGGGTATATATCACAGCTGTTTGTCAGGGGAAGCGTGCCCATCTGGGTCAGCTTCAGGAACAGTTTCATCATAGCGGCAGCCACCACGGTCATATCCACCCTGCTGGCCACCCTGTCCGCATATGGACTGGCCCGGTTTAAATTGAGCATCAACCGGGCAGTACTATTGGCAATCCTGATAACACAGATGTTGCCCACCGTACTGTTCCTCTCCCCGCTGTTCATGACATTTAAGAAAATTGCGATTTTAGATACCCTGGCAGCTCCTGTTATTTTCACCTGCCTGCACAGCATTCCTTTTTGTATCATTACACTCCGGCCATATTTCCTGGATATCCCCAAAGAGCTGGAGGATGCTGCCATTATTGACGGGTGCGGGCGGTTCCAGGTGTTCTGGCGGGTAATGGTACCCATCACCTACCCCGGCATCGTGGTTTCTGCTGCATTTACCTTTCTCTGGGGATGGGGGGATCTGATGGGAGCCCTGACCTTCATTAAGACGGACCGTCTGTATCCCCTGACGGTTAATATGTATAAGGCAATCGGGGAATATGGGATTGAATGGAACAGCCTGATGGCATTTGCCGTTATCCTGACCATACCCGTGCTTTTGATATTCATATGTCTTCAGAAGTATCTGATTACCGGTATCACGGCCGGCGCAGTAAAAGGCTGATGTCAGGAATGGCGTTTGAAAGGATGGAACTATGGATGAGAGATGGCAGAAATCCCTTCCTGTAAGCTGGAAAAATGTAAGGTTTACAGGCGGGTTCTGGAAGAAGAGACAGGAAATCAACGAACAGGTAACCCTTCCCGCCGAGTATGAGCAGTGCAGAAGCTCCGGCAGGGTGGATTCAGTAAAATGTATTTATAAGCCGCGGGAAAACAGCGGACCCGAAAAGGGTGTGTTTACCATAGACGGTGTGCTGGAGGAGAATATGGCGGATGGGGAGACCATCCCCAGACCCCATCATTACTGGGATTCCGACCTGGCAAAGTGGATTGAAGGGGCATCCTACGCCCTCTGGTATGAAAGGAATCCGGAAACAGAAGCAGTGATTGACGGGATCATAGATGATTTCGGGAAACTGCAGATGCCGGATGGGTATGTGAATACCTACTATACGGTGGTTGAACCCGGAAAACGATGGACCAATGTCCACCGTATGCATGAACTGTACTGCGCAGGACACCTGATTGAGGCCGCGGCAGCATATTATGAAGCCACGGGAAAGGCAAAATTACTGGATATCGTGGAGCGCTATGCCGACCATATTGACCGTGTATTCGGTCCGGCGGATCATCAGATCCATGGATATCCGGGCCATCAGGAGATAGAGCTGGCCCTGGTGAAGCTGTACCGTCTCACAGGTAAAAAGAAGTATCTGGAGCTGGCAGCTTATTTCCTCAATGAGAGGGGGAAACAGCCGTATTTCTTTGAAGAAGAAGCGAGACAGCAGGGAAGGGACCCGGAAGACGGCGGCCCGAAGGGGATTTTAGGAAAAAGCTTTTTAGCCCAGGGCCCATATGCCCTGTTCCAGGCCCATCTGCCTGTTAGGGAACAGATGACGGCAGAAGGCCATGCGGTCCGGCTGGCCTACATGGGGGCAGGCATGGCTGATGTGGCCTCAGAGACCGGGGATAAGAGCCTTTGGCAGGCATGTGTCCGGCTTTGGGACAATGTTACATCAAAGAGGATGTATATCACTGGAGGTATCGGCTCCCAGGATGGGTGTGAGAGGTTCAACTTTGATTACCAGCTTCCCAACGAGGAGTCCTATCATGAGACCTGCGCATCGGTTGCCATGGTAATGTGGGGATTCAGGATGCTTCAGGTAGCGCCGGACCGGAGATACGGGGATGTGATGGAGCGGGCGCTGTACAACGGGGTGCTCAGCGGGGTATCCCTTAGCGGGGACCGTTTCTTTTATGCGAATCATCTGGCTGCCCATCCGGAAATGTTCCGGGACAGGATCATACGCAATCCACGCATGTTCCCGGAGCGCCAGCGCTGGTTTGCAGTGTCCTGCTGTCCCATGAATCTGGCCAGGCTGCTGGAATCCCTTGGCGGGTATCAATATACCCAGGGAAAACTGGAGGATGGTGGCCAGGCAGTATACGTGCATCTCTATCAGGAGGGTACGGCGGATATCAGGGTCAGGGATAAAAAGGTTGTCATCCGGCAGGAGACAGACTATCCATGGCAGGGGGATATCCTGGTTACGGTAGGCACGGACCTGGACGGGGCGTGGACCCTGGCCCTGCGGATACCGGAATGGAGCGGACAGCCCGTACTGGAGACAGAGGATGCAGAAGTCTGGGAAGACAGGGGATACCTCTATGTGAGGAAGGACTGGAGTAAGAATGGGCATCTGCATTTAAGCCTGCCCATGCAGCCAGTGTTAATGGAGGCACACCCCGGGGTCAGGATGGATTGCGGAAAAGCAGCCATTCAATATGGCCCATTGGTTTACTGTGTGGAGGAAGCAGACAATGATGCGGATTTATTTGACTGTATCCTGACTGGAGACAGCCGGTTGGAGGCCGGGTTTGAAGAAAGTCTCCTGGGAGGAATCTGTACCATCCAGGCACAGGGCATAAGAAGGAACCGCGAACAGTGGAAGGGCAGATTATACCAGCCCGCGTCCGGGAGTTATTTTGAACCGGTAAAGCTGAAGGCTGTCCCATACTATACCTGGGCCAACCGGGGAACCGGGGCGATGACCGTATGGATGAACCATATTCCCGATATGGACCACGGGAAAGTGGATGGTAAGTATGAGGATAAGGCGGACAGGGGGAATGTAAATTGAAGGGAATTGTTTACGAGGGACCGGGTACCCTTATTTACCGGGATGTCCCGGATGTGCGGCCCCAGCGGGGAGAAGTGAAAATCAGGGTAAGGGCCTGCGGGATATGCGGCAGCGATGTCCACGGATACCTGGGGATAACTGGAAGAAGGACAGCGCCCATGGTAATGGGCCATGAATTTGCAGGGGAAATCGCAGAGCTGGGGGAGGATGTAGAAGGATGGAAGCCTGGGGACAGGGTTTCTGTTTACCCGGTGGACTTCTGTGGGGACTGTGAGATGTGTAAAAAGGGACAGGTCCACCTGTGCCTGAATAAGCGTGCATTCGGTGTGCTGGATGTGGATGGGGCATTTGCAGAATATATCTGTGTTCCGGCAAAGTGCTGTTTTTCCATATCAGATACGGTTTCCTTTTCCGTGGGTTCCCTGTTTGAACCGTTGGCGGTTGCGTACAGGAGCGTGCAGCATGCAGGGGAACTGGAAGGAAAAACCGTATTGATCGTGGGTGCTGGGACCATCGGGCTGCTGGCGCTGGCATGTGTGAAAAGGAAGAAGGCCGGCAGGATCATTCTCTCTGATTTAAGCAGCCACCGCCTAACGGTTGCCGGGGAAATGGGCGCGGATGCAGTCATAAATCCGGGCTGCGAAGATTTTAAAGCCAGAATCCTGGAAGAGACAGGCGGAAAGGGTGTGGATGCTGCCATTGAGGCAGTGGGGGCAGGTCCAACGGTACAGCAGGCCATGACCGCACTGCGATTTGGAGGCAGGGCTGTGTGGATAGGCAATAACAGACCGATGATAGAGGTTAACATGCAGGAAATCGTCACAAGGGAGCTGTCCGTGCAGGGGTCATTCCTATATGGTTATGATGAGTTTAAGGTTGTGTCAGGAATGGTCAACAGGGGAGAAATCCACCCAGAGCCATTAATCAGTAAAACAATCAGCCTTAAAGAGGCGCCCGCCTATTTTGAAAAACTGGCAAAGGCGCCCGGCGATATGATAAAGGTCGTTGTTGTCAATTGAGCAGAAGGAGGGGATAGGAAGATGGAATATGATGATAAATTAATAGAAGGGTTAAAATGCCAGGCCCAAAGGCTGAGAAGGGATGTGGTCATCAGCATGGGCGTTGGGGTGGCCGGGCATATAGGGGGATCCAATTCATCGGCAGATATTGTGGCGGCCCTCTATTTTTACAAAATGAAGCATAAGCCGGAAAATCCCGGATGGAGGGAAAGGGACAGGTTCCTATTGAGCAAGGGGCATGTGGGAATCCTCCAGTATGCGGCGTTGGCGGAATGCGGATATTTCCCGGTAGGGGATTTGAAGCACACAAAGGAAATCGGCTCATATCTCCAGGGACATCCGGATGTGCTGAAGACACCGGGGATTGAGGCCGGGACCGGTTCGCTGGGGCAGGGGCTTTCCATCGGATTGGGTATGGCCCTGGGGCAGAGGCTGGATAAAATCAACAGTAAGACATATGTGCTGGTAGGTGACGGGGAGATTGCGGAAGGGCAGATATGGGAGGCAGCAATGGCGGCCCGGGCGTTCCGGGCAGATAATCTGGTGGCTATCGTGGACAGGAACGGACTCCAGGCCAATGGAAGGACAAAGGACCGTTTTGATACAGGGGATATCATTGCAAAGTTTTTAAGCTTTGGCTGGCATGTGATAGAAATAGACGGACATGATATGAAACAGATCCTTGACGCCCTTAACCAGGCCGGCCATGTCAAAGGCGTGCCCACGGTGATTGTTGCCAATACGGTTAAGGGAAAAGGGGTCAGCTTTGCAGAGAATGTGGTGGGCTACCACAATGGTATGCTGACAGAAGAAACCTACAGACAGGCCCTGGAGGAGTTGACGGTGCAGGATGAGGCCGCGGCACAGGACGGGGCAGGGGAAGAGAGGCAGGAGGCGCACAGATGAGCGATACGAATCAGAGGATGGTTTACGGCAAAACATTGGTGGAACTGGGAAGACAGGATGAGCGGATTGTGGTTCTGGACGCAGACCTGGGCGGATCTACCATGGGCAAACTGTTTGAGGCAGAGTTTCCGGAGCGTCACTTTGAAATGGGAATTGCAGAAGCCAATATGACAAGCGTTGCCGCGGGACTGGCCCAGACCGGTAAGATTCCGTTTACGAATTCATTTGCCGTATTTGCAGGCGGCCGTGCCTATGACCAGATACGCCAGACCATTGCAATTGGAAAACTGAATGTGAAGATATGCGGCTCATCGTCAGGACTGTCTGATTTTGGGGACGGAGCCACTCACCAGTGCGTGGAGGACATGGCTATTTTCCGGGCCGTGCCCAACATGACGGTCATCTGCCCGGCTGATGCGAATGAAACAAGGGAAGCAGTGAAAGCAATCGCGGGAATGGATGGCCCCTGCTATCTGCGCCTGAACCGGAATGATTATCCCAATGTGACTGAAGAAGGAGCGCCGTTTGAGATTGGGGTGCCAAAGCTGCTGAAGGATGGAACCGACATTGCACTGTTTGCAGTGGGATATATGACGGGGGTGGCCCTTGAGGCAGCCAGGGAGCTGGAAGGCAGTATCTCTGTAAGGGTGATTAATGTATCCACAATCAAGCCCATGGATAAAGAGATGATAAGGAAAATGGCAGAGGGGTGCAGGGCCGTTGTCACGGCAGAGGAACACAATGTGGCAGGAGGGCTGGGAAGCGCTGTGGCAGAGGCCTTATGTGAAAACCCAATACCCATGAAGATGGTGGGGATTAAAGATACATTTGGCTGCAGCGGCCATAATTACCAGGAAGTCCTGGCTTACCACGGACTGACAAGGGAAGCTGTTGCAGAAGCCGTCAGGGAGATGGCTGGTTAGGATGTGCTTAAAACTTCAGACTATCCTTATGGAATACGGATCAGTGACTGGTATAGGATAACAGCAATATACGCGTATAACCGCAGAAGGCCGCTTGCATTGGCAGGCGGTCTTTTGTATAATTGTGTCAATATACAATTTGAAAATATGTTTGCCAGTGGTAATGACGGAATGTTTCATCCACTGATTAAATTCTATTTACAGGAGGCGCCATGAACTCATACATCGACATATTCAACCTGGAGGGAAAGGTTGCTGTCATCACAGGCGGGGCAACCGGCCTTGGTTTTTCCATGGCCCAGTGCCTGGCCGGGGCCAATGCCACGGTGGTCCTGATTGGGAGGCGGGAGGAGGAGCTGGAACATGCGTGCCGGGAAATCGGGGAGCGCGCCCATTATATCCGCTGTGACATAACTGATTTTGAGGGGATTCCCGCACTGGTGGAGTCCATTATGCACAGGTTTGGACGGATGGATGTCCTTATTAACAATGCAGGAATACAGATAAAAAAGCCTGCGCTTTCCTTTGAGGCTCAAGACCTTGACAGGCTGTTCGACGTGCACTTAAAGGCAGGCTACCTTCTGACAAAGGAATCCGTACCCCACATGAAGGGGGGCAGCGTCATATTCCTTTCCTCAGAGACAGGATTCATCGGCGTAACCGGCGTACTGGGATACTCCATGGCCAAGTCCGGTACGCTGGGCATGATGCGTTCCTTTGCCTCAGAACTGTCAGGCACAGGCATCAGGTTCAATGCGATTGTCCCGGGATGGACCGATACGCCCATGCTCAGGTATTCCAATGCAGACGACCCCGGACGGGCGGAACGGATCATCAGCAGGACCCCCATGGGAACGTTCGGGCAGCCCGAGGATATTGGATGGGCCGCCTTATACCTTGCTTCAGATGCATCCAGGTTTGTTACGGGGACAAGCCTGGTGGTGGATGGCGGGGCCATGATTGGGTTTTAGGGAGGATATAAAGGTGATAGTATGAGGATACGTGTATATGATAAACACCTGGGAAGCTACTTCCAGTCAGAAGTGTATGCCATAATCAACACAGGATACTATGAAAAATATCTGGTATCGGTCCCCTCGGAAAATGGCGGGTATATGAAGCTATACGACTATCTGGACAAATCGGATAAGAAGCTTCCGGTCCTTGTGAACATGGTTACTCCCCAAGGGCCAGAAGGATGGATTTATAAGAAGACAGGAGATGCAGGACGGCAGTTTGAGGAATACAGGCATGTGCTGGAACATGGTATCCTGTTCTTTGAATACAGAGGATTCCCCTGGCTGTGGGAGGATACAGATACCCTGGGCGCGCTTCTGCGCGGGGAATCTGTCTTGATAAAGGACAGCATGTTCGAAGATCGATTGTATTCGGATACAGCCCTTAAAGGGTGGAACTATGTTAAGACCCAGGAGGACGCAGATGCATTTCAAAGAAGTGTGTGCGGTTTCCATGATGCGGTCATCCGTGGACTGGGTTATGTCAGCGGGGCTTATGTAACTGCGGATAAATGCATGAAACCCCTTGCTGACGTAAGGCGTGTATCCATCCAGATCCAGAGCCAGCAGTGTCAGGATTTTGAGATGATATTTGAGGGGGTGACTGCCCTTAACCTGCGTCCGCCTGGCGACAATTACATGGCGGATATATACGATGCATCGCTTTTTGTACGTGACGCATCCGTGTTCTTCAGTGACAGTTATCTGGAAAAACCGGATATGTCCTATGTAGGAACATGGATTACAGCATATGGATTACGATGGAGATTTACATAAAAGGAAAAAAGCACGGATTCAGGCAGATATCACAGGCCGGAACGATTGTTAATAGATTCACGTACAACTGGTTTTTATGAATTTTATGATATTTTTATTGACGGTATCACAAAAAAACAAAATGGTTTTTTTGAAATCAAGCGGTAGGATTTTATATTATTGTTAAATAATATACAAAATCCTGCCGCTCTTTCAATGCTTTATGAGTGAATAATGAATATGTTATCACAAAAATTGTTAAAAATATATCATTTATTAAATTGAATTTTATTGTCAGTTATGCAATTTTTCTAATGTCTGTTTGTATATTTATTTAGGTATTTATTTAGGTATTTGTTTAGATATCCAACGTGTTATTTTCAAAACCAATCTAGTGTTAGCCATATTTTGCTATATTCTTATAATTTCTCCAGCTCCTTAACTATCACCCTCTATTTCCCCATATTATACCCAATAATACACAAGTATTTTTCATCCATCTAATGTAGCTGCTATTTTTCAGGCTCCATAATCACAGAAAAATAGCCCAAAAAACTTAACAAGCAGAACTATAAAGATAATGTTAATAAAAAATCGATACTAATCAAAATATTATCAAATAAATGTTAAAATATTATTTTAATTGACAGATTAAAATGCCCGGATATAATCAGGTTTAGGCACCGGTCCTGGCCTGGACGGTTGGGGCGGGATGCAAGAATATAAGGGGGTAGCAGTATGTCTACATATTATTTTTTACCTACACGCAATGTTTTTGGTGAAGGCGCGGTTCAGGAGGCCGGGGACCTGGTTAAGAGTTTAGGCGCAAAGAGATGCCTGATTGTAACGGACCGGTATCTGGGAGAAATCGGCATGGCGGACAGGGTACGGGAAATCCTGGAAAAGGCAGGGATTGAGGCATGTATTTTTGCGGGGGCAGAGCCGAACCCAACGGATAGGAACGTGGAAGCCGGAGCCAGGTTTTATCAGGAAAATGAATGCAATTCCATCATTTCCCTGGGCGGCGGTTCCTCCCACGACTGTGCAAAGGGGATTGGGCTGGTTGCTGCCAACGGCGGAAGGATTGCTGATTTTGAGGGGGTCGATAAGTCTTCAAAACCAATGGTTCCGCTTATGGCCATCAACACCACTGCCGGAACCGCGTCAGAGATAACCAGGTTCTGTATCATCACGGATACTTCCCGCAAGGTAAAGATGGCCATCGTGGACTGGCGGGTCACGCCCCAGATTGCCATCAATGATCCGGAGCTTATGAAGGGGATGCCGCCGTCACTGACCGCATCCACGGGGATGGATGCGCTGACCCATGCCATCGAGGCTTACGTATCCACGGATGCCAATCCGCTGACAGACGCAGCGGCCATCATGGCAATCAAGATGATTGCCCATTACCTACCAAAGGCAGTTGCCAACGGCAATTACATGAAGGCCAGGGATAAGATGGCCTATGCCCAGTACCTGGCGGGAATTGCATTTAACAACGCGTCCCTGGGGTATGTCCATGCCATGGCGCACCAGCTGGGCGGTTTTTATAATCTGCCCCACGGTGTGTGCAATGCAATCCTTCTGCCCTATGTTGAGAGTTATAACCTGATCGGCAATATGAACCGGTTCAGGGATGTGGCCCAGGCAATGGGTGTCCAGGTGGAAGGCATTTCCGTAACCTGTGCGGCTGAAAAGGCAATCGAGGCCATTAAGAAGCTGAGCAGGCAGCTGGAAATCCCATCGGATTTAAAGCAGCTGGGAGTAAAGGAGGAGGACTTCGCAGTCATGGCTGATAATGCCAAGAAGGACGTCTGCCAGCTGACAAACCCAAGGACCGCAACCAGGGAACAGGTCATTGAGATTTACCGCCAGGCGTATGTTGGGGAGTAGAGGGGACAAATGTTAATGCAATATTAACAAAAAGAGTTTGTTAAATAAAAGATTTTTGTTGACTATTGCCTGTCTTATGATATATCATAGTGGCCAGAGGGGTAACACAACCGTATTAATCTTCCGCCAAGGAGGGTTTTTCTGGAAACATGGTGTTTTAGGACAGTGATGGGCTGGCTTTAAAATACATGTTTTTTTTGTGTCCTAAAGTGTGTTTTATAAGCCTGTCCCGATGCTGTACCAAGTGTTGAGAGGAGAGTTTACAATGCATAATGTAGAGCTTAAGGCCAGATACCAGTTGTTCATCGGAGGACAGTGGAAGGATGCATCTGACGGCAGGACCTTTAAGACATACTGCCCGGCAGACGGGAGCGTGCTGGCAGAGTGTGCGGAGGCGGCAAAGGAGGATGTGGATGAGGCTGTGAAGGCGGCCTGGAAGGCATTTGAGTCCTGGAAGCACGTAACGGTCAATGAAAGAGCTGTTATTTTAAACAGGATTGCAGATATCATTGACGCCAATCGGGAACACCTGGCAATGGTGGAATCCCTGGATAACGGCAAACCGATTAGGGAGACCATGGCCGTGGATATACCTATGTCCGCACAGCATTTCCGTTATTTCGCAGGCTGCATCATGGCGGATGAGGGAAGCGCCAATATGCTTGGGGAAAGCACTTTAAGCCTGATTCTCAGGGAACCAATCGGAGTGGTTGGGCAGATCGTGCCCTGGAACTTCCCGTTCCTCATGGCTGCCTGGAAGCTGGCCCCGGTGCTGGCAAGCGGCTGCTGTACTGTATTTAAGTCCTCCAGCGCCACCCCGTTAAGCGTGCTGGAACTTGCAAGGCTGATCCAGGATGTGCTTCCGGCGGGCGTGTTTAACGTACTGACCGGTTCCGGCTCCAGGTCCGGACAATATATGCTGGAGCATAAGGGCTTCAGGAAACTGGCATTTACCGGATCCACGGAAGTGGGCAGGAATGTTGCCCTGGCGGCTGCGCAGAAGCTGATACCGTCCACCCTGGAACTGGGGGGAAAATCAGCCAATATCTTCTTTGAGGACTGTGACTGGGAGATGGCCATGGACGGCCTGCAGATGGGCATCCTCTTTAACCAGGGCCAGGTGTGCTGCGCAGGCTCCAGGGTATTTGTCCAGGAAAGCATCTATGACAGATTCGTCAAAGAGGCAGTGGAGCGGTTTAACCAGGTCAAGGTGGGCCTTCCGTGGGAAGCAGACACCCAGATGGGAAGCCAGATCAACAAGGCCCAGATGGAAAAAATCCTTCAGTACATAGAAGTCGGAAAGGCGGAAGGCGCAACGGTTCTCTGCGGAGGTGAACAGCTCAAATCCGAGGGACTGGAAAATGGCTGCTTCCTTAAGCCCACCCTCCTGGGAAATGTCACAAACCACATGAGGGTTGCCCAGGAGGAAATCTTCGGGCCGGTTGCCTGCATCCTCAAGTTCAGGACCGAGGATGAGGTGGTTGACATGACCAATGACAGCGAATACGGCCTGGGAGGAGCCGTATGGACCAGGGACATCAACAGGGCCCTGCGGGTGTCGCGGGCCATTGAGACAGGACGCATGTGGGTGAATACCTATAATGCCATCCCGGAGGGAGCGCCCTTCGGCGGATACAAGGCATCCGGTATTGGACGTGAAACCCATAAGGTCATGCTGGACCATTATACACAGATGAAGAATATCATGATTAATCTTAGTGAAGCCCCAACAGGATTTTATCCTGTGAAATAAAGCAGGGTATTATTATATAGAAGGAAGCGGTTTTGGAACGGGAAGTTCCGGGGCCGTTTCTTTTTGCTTGCAGACCTGTCTCTGTCTTATCTTTAACAATCAAATATTAAAAAAGAAAAAAATTTAAAATATATATTGACATATTTTTAACGAAAGGTTATAATGCAAACAGTGAGATTGTTAATTAATTATCAATAAGAAAAAATACCCCAACCCAAACAGGCTGATGCAGCCCCAATGCATCACAAACACAAGGAAAAATGAAGGAAAAATGGAGGAAAAGGAAATGGCAAAGAAAATCGAGCAGGTTGTTCCGGAAATCATCGACAGCGTGGACGGACTGAATGCAAAAATGAATGCAATGCGCGAAGCACAGAAAATTTTTGCTACTTACACACAGGAGCAGGTAGACAAAATATTCTTCGCAGCTGCCAGCGCGGCTGATAAGATGCGTCTTCCTCTTGCAAAGATGGCAGTGGAAGAGACCGGCATGGGTATTGTGGAAGACAAGGTCATCAAGAACAACTACGCGGCTGAGTACATTTACAATGCATATAAAGATACAAAGACTGTAGGCGTGATTGAGGAAGATAAGGAATACGGAATCAAGAAGATTGCAGAGCCAATCGGCCTGATTGCAGCTGTCATCCCTACCACCAACCCGACTTCAACCGCTATCTTCAAGACACTGATTGCCCTGAAGACACGTAACGCAATCATCATTTCCCCACATCCGCGTGCAAAGGGATGCACCATTGCGGCTGCTAAGATTGTCCTGGACGCAGCAGTAAAGGCCGGGGCACCGGAAGGAATCATCGGCTGGATTGACGTACCTTCACTGGAACTGACCAACGAGGTCATGAGGGATGCCGACTTAATCCTGGCAACAGGCGGACCTGGAATGGTTAAGGCTGCTTACTCTTCAGGAAAACCGGCACTGGGCGTTGGCGCCGGCAACACACCGGTCATCATTGACGAGACAGCCGAAATCAAGATGGCAGTTAACTCCATCATCCATTCCAAGACATTTGACAATGGTATGATTTGTGCTTCCGAGCAGTCCGTGACTGTCCTGGAATCCATTTACAATGAAGTCAGGAAAGAATTTGAATACAGAGGCTGCTATTTCTTAAAGCCAGGCGAGATTGAGAAGGTCCGCAAGACCATCCTGGTGAACGGCGCGCTGAATGCCAAGATTGTTGGACAGAAGGCTGTTACCATTGCCAAGCTTGCCGGTGTGGAAGTTCCGGAAGACACCAAGATCCTGATTGGCGAGGTTGAGTCCGTGGATATCAGCGAAGAGTTCGCACATGAGAAGCTGTCTCCCGTACTGGCCATGTACAAGGCCAAGACATTCGACGAGGCCCTGGATAAGGCAGAGCGTCTGGTGGCAGACGGCGGCTACGGCCACACTGCTTCCCTGTATGTGAATGTCAACGAAGAAGAGAAAATCATGAAGCATGCTTTAAGGATGAAGACCTGCCGTATTGTCATCAATACACCTTCCTCCCACGGCGGCATCGGCGACCTGTACAACTTCAAGCTGGCTCCATCCTTAACACTGGGCTGCGGTTCCTGGGGCGGAAACTCCGTATCTGAGAACGTTGGAGTGAAGCATTTACTGAATATCAAGACCGTTGCTGAAAGGAGAGAGAACATGCTGTGGTTCCGTGCACCTGAGAAAGTATACTTTAAGAAGGGCTGTCTGCCTGTAGCATTAAATGAGTTAAAGGATGTAATGGGCAAGAAGAGGGCATTCATCGTAACCGACTCCTTCCTGTATAAGAATGGATACACCCATGTTATCACAGACCGTCTCAATGATATGGGACTTACCTATACCGTATTCTCCGATGTACAGCCAGACCCAACCCTGGCCAATGCACAGGCTGGTGCAAAGCTTATGAGGGACTTTGAGCCGGACGTAATCATTGCAATGGGCGGCGGTTCCGCAATGGATGCTGCTAAGATCATGTGGGTTCTGTATGAGCATCCGGAAGTGGACTTCATGGACATGGCAATGCGTTTCATCGATATCAGGAAACGTGTATACACATTCCCGAAGATGGGCGAGAAGGCATACTTCATCGCTGTTCCGACTTCCTCCGGTACTGGCTCCGAGGTTACACCTTTCGCAGTTATCACAGACCAGGAGACTGGCATCAAATATCCGCTGGCTGACTATGCCCTCCTGCCCAACATGGCAATTGTGGACACAGACAATATGATGAGCCAGCCAAGAGGACTGACAAGCGCATCCGGCGTTGACGTCCTGACCCATGCACTTGAGGCATACGCTTCCGTCATGGCTACCGATTACACGGACGGCCTTGCACTTAAGGCCATGAAGAATGTATTTGACTACCTGCCGACTGCTTACAATGAGCCGACTAACGTAGAGGCACGTCAGAAGATGGCTGATGCTTCCTGCATGGCTGGTATGGCATTTGCCAACGCATTCCTGGGAGTGTGCCACTCCATGGCACATAAGCTGGGCGCTTTCCACCACCTGCCACACGGTGTTGCAAACGCACTGTTAATCTCCCTGGTCATCGACTTCAACGCTGCTGAGAACCCACGCAAGATGGGCACCTTCTCACAGTACCAGTATCCACATACACAGGCAAGGTATGCAGAGTGCGCAAGATTCTGCGGAATCCAGGCCAAGGATGATGCTGAGGCAGTTAAGAAGCTGATTGAGAAGACTGAGGAACTTAAGAAAGCCGTTGGAATCAAGTCCTGCATTAAGGATTACGGCATTGATGAGAAAGACTTCTTAGACAGGCTGGATGACATGGTTGAGCAGGCATTCGATGACCAGTGTACTGGTGCCAACCCAAGATATCCTCTTATGAGCGAGATTAAAGAAATGTACTTAAAAGCTTACTACGGTAAATAATTCGTACCCATCATGGGTAAATACCTTTATCCTTTGTGTTTGGAACAGGCCGTCTGTCATATGACAGGCGGCCTGTTCATGCTTTTATTCAAGTCTCTATAATTCCTTTGTATTCACGGAAATTCCTTCGAAAAAAGATTCATAATTGATGTTAAATATTTCCTTCATGGCGGCCAGCTCGGAAACTCGGATATTATAAGTACCGCCCTCAATCTGCGAGTATATGCTGCGTGAAATATTGATGCCCATGAGCTGCATCTTGGCTGTTACCTGCTCCTGGGTCATGTGGGACTGCAGGCGGTATTTGCGGATGTTTGGTCCGATCCTGAAATCCTGCTTTATTTTTTGTTCCATGGCACCCTCCATAATATGCAAGAAATAGGTTGCACTTCCTTGATTTTACGATAAATGTCGTATATAATTGCAATGTATAGGTTGCACAGGAGAAATTGAAAATATAGATGCTGAAATGCGGAATAGGAGTTATGAATGAAGCCGGAGAAAAACCAGGGGGGTTTGTTAATCAGACTGCAGGAATTAGCGGGCTGCCAGTATTTATCGGACCTCCATAATAGTTTTTACATAGAAGATGTGCTGTATGCACTCCGTAGGATTAATATAGCTTCTTATTCCCTGGATGAGTGGAGGGAAGCCATCCGGTATATCCTGGGGGAGGATTTGGAATGCAGGTCTGGGGGGGAGGCAGTGGAGGTGTTGATTAAGAAGTTGAGGGATGTTTAGATTGTTTTTTGGTGAGGGGGACGTCCGGGGAGCGGGGCAGGACGGGCGGCGGCGGATAGGACGCTGAGTTCCGGAGGATGCAGCTTCTAAGGGGCTGACAGGCAAAAAGACGGGGGATCGGTGCTATTCGCTGAGAAACTCTGAAGAGCTTTCTCAGCTCAGACCACCTTGAGTTCTGGCTTTGATGCTAGTGTTGCCTGGCTCAAAAGGTCCTACAGCCAGTACCTGCTATCTACACCAGGAGCACGTCTGTAAAGCTAGCCGTAGAACCACTACGCCGTCACTTTACAGACGCACTCCTGATGCAGATATCAGACACTGGCTGCAGGACCTTTTAAGCCAGACAACACTAACTCACCCCCGCCTTTTTGCCTGCCACCCCCTAAGAAGCTACATCCTCCGGAACTCAGCGTCCTATCCGCCGCCACCCGCCCTGCCCCGCTCCCCGGACTGTGTATTCCGACCGCTAGATGAGCGGAATAACCCTGTGGATAAATAAAATGTCTGTTTCAATGGCTCCGATTACAGGAAAAAGTCCGGCGGATTTCTGAGTGAGAATTCCGCTGGCTTCTGGAAGGGCTATCCATCGACCAGCCAAAAGCAGTAAAGAAACTAAGACCATAAAGTGTCCTGTAAGTGTCAGAATCTCCCATATTCACTGGAGGCTCTGGCACTTGTGTATTATACTGGGAACAGGAAAAAGCAAAGGTTATGACAGGTCATGCATACAGAAAAGCAGACATCCCCAATGCCTTATCCTGTCATCCAGCATTCCTATGCATCCCCATCTATAATAGCCTGGGACTGGCTGTTTTCATAACCACTATCTTATTTGACGGTTACAAAATATCTCATAACATGGTATTTATTCTTTAGAGGAAGCAGTTGCTATTGTTAGCTTCTTTAAGCTATACGGTGGCTATATCTAGGAGATAGAGTAAATATATGTAAGAATATATAGGAACTGGAGGGGAATTGAAGAAGATATACATTGTTTTATTGCTGGCTTTTTTCCATGACCTGCTGTAACTGCGCCCGGCAGAGTAATAAGATTAAACCGGAAATAGGAAATTTTGATTTACCTGAACCGGATTTACTTGGAGGATGGCTTGGTTCTTATGAGCAAAATGGGATTCTGCGGGATAAGATAAGTGGCAGTTTGATATTGATAGCTGGCAACCGGGGGTATGGGAAGATAATAATCAGGGGCAGATAACTAGCTTCTATTCAGAAGGAATAATAACCGGATGGGGCAATCCGCAGAAGGAGAAGTTGGTACAGATAGAATTTTCCTATCGGGATGATGGGACATCCGTGCTATGGCAAGCTGGTAAGATATGACAATACTTGTACGGATAATACACGGCCGTCTTTGAAAACTCAAATATGGCAGGCCGCATATGCAGAGCAGCTAAGAGGTTCGTCAGGCAATGATTTTTTCTTTGTGATATTGACAGTAATGGGATTCCTGAACTGCTAATCAGAGGATTTTCTATTGATTCAGGTAAATATGCCAATTATGATAGTGATGGAATTGTACAGAAGGGTTCAGGGGAGCTGATGGAAGCAAGGTGATTGTTAACGAGGCGGCCAAGTCCGAATATGAAGAAATATGGAACAGTAAGACTGAACCTGAACGATACACAATCACCGAGGATGAGGTTTCGACGGTGATTTATGGTAAATCATGAAGGAACCAAAAAAACAACTATTTTATCATGATTATTATTTTCTAAGCTATTTCCAGTCCATAGCTGCACACGCGTATACCGCAGTATCGATTGGTAAAACTTGTTCATTGAAACATACTTTAGGATTATGATGTGCATAGATATTGTCCGAATCGACTTTAGCTCCTATCATAAAATAAGAAGATGGTACTTTATTTGCAAACACTGCAAAATCATCAGAACCAGTTGTGTGTAACCCAGATACCATGTTAAATTCGGTATTCATAGAACTTAACGCCGTAGCAATTTTCATATTTCTTTTTTCATCACAGCAGAGTACGGGTATATCTGTTAAGACATCTACCTTACTTTCTGCATGAAAAGCATTGGAAATATTATTTACAATTTCCTCAATTCTCGTAATTAAATGTTGTTTTATTTCACTGTCAAATGTGCGGAGTGTTCCTTGTAAAACCGCTGTTTCCGGAATAATATTATTTACTGTTCCAGAGCTAAATTGTCCTATTGTCAAAGTTACTTCTTTACTAGGGGGACATTCGCGTGCAATGAGCTCCTGCAAGGCCTGATAAATATGAACCCCAACATTGATAGGGTCTATTCCATTCTGGGGCATAGCACCATGTGTACCTTTTCCTGTTATTGTTATCTTGAAGCCAAAGACAGATGTTCCTGTCATAGTTCCATAAGCGATTGTTCCTACGGGAATAACGGACGCTACATGAGTTGCAAAAGCTGCGTCTACTTTAGGATTTTCCAATGCCCCTTCAGCAATAACCGCATTGGCTCCCTCGAACGTTTCTTCTCCAGGCTGAAATAATAGTTTTATTCTTCCTTTTAAATCTTTTTCGTGCTTTTTTAATATTTTGGCAGCTCCTAACAATGCGGTCGTATGTATATCATGTCCGCAAGCGTGCATATTACCATTTTGCGAAGCAAAAGACAGTTGGCTTTCTTCACGCATAGGAAGTCCGTCCATATCTGCTCTAAGAAGTAAACATTTATCCCCAGTACCTAGATGACCAATAACACAATTTCCGTTGACTTTTGTTTCAAATGGAATATCCCATTCTGTCAATTTTTTTTTCACAAGAGAAACTGTTTTAGGAAGTTCAAGTCCCAATTCAGGTACTTTGTGAAGTTCTCTGCGCCATTCTATAAGTTCATCACACATTTCTTTGCTTTCAGCATAAATTGAAGAATACATATTTTCACTCTCTTTCTTGAAATTCTTACGATAATTATTTTATCCCATTTTCATATGTTTGTCTTGTAGTATAGTTTTATATCTGTTATAACATATACATTATAACTGAAAGGGAATCAAAATATGGAAATACATCATTTTAAACAACTTATTACTATTTCTCAATGCGGTTCAATTAACAGTGCTTCACAAAGACTGTACATTTCTCAACCCTCACTAAACAGTATCGTAAAACGATGTGAGCAAGAATTAGGATTTATCGTTTTCATTAGGACACCAAAAGGAGTTAAATTAACAGAAAAGGGGGAGAAGTTTATTGAAATAGCTCAAAATATTATTGAAGAATATAAAAAAATAGAAGCATTGTCCTCCACTAATAAAGCGGTTTCTATTTCATTTATTTTTTTATCATATATTCTTGAAGCACTTCTTAAATTTCAAGACCAGGGATTTTTACTTTCTGATATGCTTCGCAGGACAGTGCCATTTGAAACAATAAATGATGTCATATGTCAAAAAGTCCGTATAGGGATGATGCCAGTATATCAAGCAGATTTAAACGGATTTGCAGAGGAAATAAAGCAGTATAATTTGCAGTATCTTATGCTTTTTGAAGCCATACAAATATACGCTATTGTTAGTAAGACTCATCCCCTTGCTGACAAAAAAAGTATTTCTATCAGTGAAACCCTTGAATATCCTTTAACTTATTATACAGCAGTACCTGAAAAATCCGTACTTAGAACTATATATGACTCTAAGCGTTCTCTAAAAGTACAGAATAGAGATGAATTATTTTTAGTACTGAAAAATAACAAACATTTTTCTCTTTTAACCCTTACACCTAATTCAAAAAATCCAGAATTTTATTATATTCCGATAATAGATAATGAGTTCAAAATGAATATATGTGCGATTTTTCTTTCTGATACTACACTTACTAAACAAGAAATTGAGCTGATTGAATTTTTAAAAAATACAGTACATTTCATATAATTTCGGTTTTATTATAAGTCCTTGGTTTATGTGCAAAAAGGAAGATTCTTTATTAAAAGCGCATGCAGATAAGTATAAAAATAAAGTCTAAAAAACAATTCCAAAAAATCAAGTACACCAGTAAAAGATCCAGACACACCCAAGCCCGCGACCCATCCTACCCGCCCGGATGCAAGAGATGCGGAGCAAATGCGATACATAGTGGGTGAGTGGAATGGGGATGGGGGATTCGGATGCTTCTGTAGGGCTGTGCTGGTCTTAGCCTGCGGGAAGCGGTGCTAAGAGGCTGGCGCCATTGTCTGAGCCCAATCTCAAAACAGTTGGAAGAGACTGAGCGCGAGTTTTGGCAGCCAGCCTCTTGTCCAGCGCCGGTTGCCGAAGGCTTAGAGCAGCTAAGCCCAAAGCCGTATCCGAATCCCCCATCCCCATTCCACTCACGGACGGATGCACCTCACTCTCCGCAACCTTCGTTCCCAATCACCCCATAAAACAACTCATGCTGTCTCCCCACCCTCTCCCGCACCTGCCTCACAAAGGATTCCGGTCCCATCACCTGTACCACCGGGCCGAAGGAGAGGATATCGATAAGAAGCTCTGTTTCATCCGCCAGGTCATAGTAAATGGAGCAGAGCCAGCATTTGCAGTCCTCATCGTATTCTGTGTGCTTTTCATAGTTGGCAAAGTGGAGCATGCACCGCTCCAGGGAGTTGCGCTCGCCGCTGATTTTAAGAAGGACTGGTTCCGGGGCTTTCTGCACGGGCTTAAAACGGAATGATTCAAGCGCATGTACGCCGTCAGGGACAGTGACAGGCGGTTCGGGGGACAGGCGGCACTGTTTGATGCGGCTCAGATTCAACAGGGTGTTGCGGCAGAAACGGCCGTGGCTGTGCTGGAGACAGCATAGGCGGAACTTGTCATCCTTGGAAGAATACTGAAGCTGGTAAGGGAGTACCTCGAAGGTGTGGGTGCGCCCTTTTTTGCCCTCATAGGCAGTTAACAGGATCCGGTGTTCCCTCAGTGCGGTCAGGATTATGCGGAAATGTTCCCTGTATTCCGGTGAACCGTAAGGGTCCCCGTCCTTATACCTGTCAAAGTAATAGAAATCCCCTTCATTATATAGGGGCTGGGTGTCTGCGAGGAGCTGTTCCAGGACGGCTGATTCCGCGTCGCTTAAAAACAGATGGATCCTGGGGTCTGACAGAAGGGAACGCAGCCAGGCTTTTTGGAGACTGGTCAGGGGCAGGGGGCAGGGCGGGGTGTGGAGCCGGGACGTGTAGGTGCGGAGGTCATTTTCCTGGAATAAGGGCCATGTGCCGTCCTTTATCTTGGGGAGGATGGAAAGGGCGCTTTCCTGAAATCCCAGGGTCCTGCATATGTCCTCCATATCCTGCCTGGTAAGGGGATGGTCCGCGGCCTGGTTCAGCATTCGGCGGATGATATGGTAATAACAGCCGTATATTTTATCAAATAGTTCCAAGTCTTTCACCTTCCTTCTGATGGATTGGGGCCTGCTAGGATATCGTTACTGCTGGACATCCTCACTCCCGGACATCTTCCACACAGTACATCTGGTACATCTTTTCCCAGTCATGGGTTATCTTAGCGATGGAGAACTCATCCGTTCCCTGTATGTCCAGGATCCTTCCTGTAAATGTCTTGATCCAGGACAGCATTTCGTTGGTATCAAAGAACATACCGCTGTACATGTATTCATTCTCCCGTATTTTCATGACCTGGCCGCCCCGGCCCTCGCGGTAGAGGCGGTTCAGGATATAAGGTTCCTTTTCCTCGTCAATGGAGAGTTTGATGCAGACTTCCTGCAGGCGGCTGCGGCCGCTGCCAAAGGATACGCCCCAGCATTTTTCCTGATTCTGCTCCAGGTCCCTCAGTACCTTGCTGTAAGCTTCATATGGTTCCCCTGGGACCACCTTCTGTATGGAATCCAGGCGGGCGTTGCTGAACCTGCGCAGTTCAGGGTGGTAGAGGCACAGGTACCTGCGGCCGGTCTGGGTGCTGACAAGGATTTTAAGGGGGACGCAGGTGTGGATGCTTACTGCGTTGCTGCGGCTGCTTTTATTTTCATATGTAATCATGCGCTGGCTGTGGATGGCGGCAAGGATATCGGCCAGGACGCCGTCTTCCAGGGTGTGGACGATAAAGTGGTGCTTAAACTGGAACAGGCTGTTGCGGCGGTCTTCCCGGTCCAGGATGGTGCTTCCGATAAAACCAAAGGGCGCGGCTTCCTGGAAGAATTCCATGGCGTCCATGAGATGGGACCATGCCGTATCATCCATGGGAAGCTGGGGGAACAGGGTGTAAACCAGGTTCCTGCCTGATTTCCCGGAGCGCAGGATTCCCAGGTTTTCATATTCCTTTAATTTAAGACGGACGGTCTGGCTGTCAAACACCACGCCGTAGGATCTGGATATCTCATCACAGAGCGCGGCTGCCGTCATGCCCTCAGGGACATCGTGCAGCAGGTCCAGGATGAAGAAATGCAGCATCAGGTCATTGTCCGTAAAGCTTTTGGACTTCCACGCAGCGTAAAGGGGATTCTGGGAAATGGTCTTGCTGTCCACATTGATATACACATGCTTGCCCTTTGAGGTGTAGTCCGACCGGGTGTAATCCGCCAGCCAGCTTTCAATCCTGCGCCGTTCATTGTCATATGTCCTGGGGCTTTTGTCCTGGAAATCATTCCTGACCTTAAAGCCATATACATAGAACTGGCGCATATAATCACGTATCCTGTCAAAATTCTTGATTAATTCCTGAAATTCAGCCATAGCGCCCCTTCTGCCCGGTATGCGCGGGGAAATGCCCCCTGCGCCGAGGGCCTGAAACATTTTACTAATATGATTATAAATGGTAAAACTGGAAGTTCGCAACTTTTTTTAAATGATTTCCGGGCCTGGATTGGATATCATATGGGTGTAAGCAGAATACATACGCAAATATATGAGGATTACAAATATAAATTGGAAGGGAGTGAGATATATGTTTGTGATGTATGAGAAAGAAAATATGAGGTTTCCGGTAAGGGTGTGGTTAAAGGAACGCGATTCGCTGGAAAAGAGCTGCATGGAACAGGCATATCATCTGTCAAGGCTTCCGTTCCTTCATAAGTGGGTCAGCCTGATGCCGGACACCCACGCGGGCATGGGAATGCCCATAGGAGGCGTCATTGCCACTGAGGGCGTGGTGATACCCAATGCGGTGGGCGTGGATATCGGCTGCGGCATGGCCTATACGCAGACCAACATAAAGGTGGCTGATATAAAGGAGATCATGACCGGAAACGGTTCCTTAATCCAGGCCATGATAGGGGATATCATGAGAAATGTTCCGGTGGGATTTGCCCACCATAAGACGGAGATGCCCTGTTATACCATGGAAAATGCATACAATGAGCTGGAACGCTATGAGGAGGACGAGGAGTTACTTGGACAGCTGGAAGCAGGATTTTACCAGATTGGGACGTTAGGAGGCGGAAACCACTTCATTGAGCTTCAGGAGGACAACGAGGGATACCTCTGTGTGATGATCCATTCGGGAAGCCGCCATATAGGAAAGTCCGTATGCGATTATTTCCATAATAAGGCAAGGGAGCTGAACCAGAGATGGCACAGCGATGTGCCGGATGAATACCGCCTGGCCTTCCTGCCAACGGACAGCCATGAGGGAAAGCAGTACCTGAACTGGATGCAGCTTTCCATGGATTTTGCAAGGGAGAACCGGGAAAAGATGATGCTGGCCGTAAAGGCGGTGCTGGAGAAATACATTGGCAAGTATACGGATTTCAATCTGGAGTTTTCCGGGGATATCAACTGCCATCACAACTATGCCGCCCTTGAACACCATTACGATAAGGACGTATGGGTGCACAGGAAAGGGGCTGTACGGGCAGGGAACGGGGAAATGGCCGTGATTCCGGGCGCCATGGGTTCCTACAGCTATGTGGTCATGGGAAAAGGGAATCCTGAGAGCTTCTGCTCTTCCTCCCATGGAGCCGGACGCCGCTACTCCAGAAAGGGTGCCATGGCGGCATTTTCCTGTGAGGAGGTCATACTGGATCTGCAGAAACAGGGCGTCATCCTGGGGAAGAAAGGTAAGGCGGACGTGGCGGAAGAGAGCCGCTTTGCCTACAAGGATATAGAAGAGGTCATGGACTGCCAGCAGGATCTGGTGGTTCCGGTCAAACGGCTTAAGACCATTGGAGTTGTTAAAGGGTAGGCAGGCTGATATCAGGCCGGGCATTCCGTTGGGCAGCGAACCTGCCCCGGCGCCCGCCGGTGCCCGCGCCCCTGGCGCAGGGTATGCCGTCAATCTGCTTTTGTTCATTATAAAATGATGTGACGCGGGTTCAAATCCCGCTGCACCGGGGCAGGACTGTTCCGCTGCATAGCTAAGTGGTATAGCAATCATTAGGAAAACACAAAAAACGTGTTTCTCACCCAAAGGGAAAAGGAATGCCTGGGCCTTGCCGCACCCGGGGGCTGCATGTGGATGCACATGTAAGCGCCGGGCAAGGCAGTCCATGTCCGGCCAGTGTCTGTCCGGATACCGGAGGCAGCCCCTTAAGGACCAGGACAGGGAGGTAAGTCCCATCCCTGCCTGCCCTTATCCGGCTGCCTGCTCAAGGACGGACCCGCTGCACATGGATATGGGACCAGGCACGGCCTTTTCTTTCACTAATTCAATAACTGTCATGTTAAATCACATGTCATCCGTGATAATCAGCGTCTGAAGGGAGGATAAAGTAAGATGGGTATTATCAGACAATATATAATTAAGGACCAGGAATGCGGTTACCTTACAAAAAACGGTAAGTTCATAAAGCTTCTGACCGCAGGTAAATATTCCTTTGTAAAAGCCCTGGGGTATGAGGTGGATATCGTCCCCATGACCGGAGAGGTCAGGACCTGTGGTATTCCCGAGGAAATACTGATGGGCGATAAGGAGTTTGCGGACCGGGTGGTGAAGAATGTGCTGCCGGATGAGTGTATTGCCCTGCGGTTCGTGAATAAGGCGTACAAGGAGGTCCTGACAAAGCCGGAATCCTTGTTCTGGAATGTATTTGAGGAAAATGAATTCCGGAACATAGACATCACCAGGCCGTGCATGGAGGAAAGCCTGCCCAGGTTCTATATGGACCTGATGCCTGCCAGATACTATAAGAAAATCATCATCAAGGATGGTGAGACAGGACTGCTCTATTATGATAACAGGTATGAGAAACGTCTGGAGACGGGAACCTATTATTTCTGGAATTATGGGAAAGAGGTGACCTGTAAGATATTCAATATGAAGATCCAGCAGCTGGATATATCCGGCCAGGAAATCCTTACGGCGGATAAGGTGGCGGTGCGCCTGAATGTCATCTGCAATTACAGGATTGTGAACCCGGAAAAGCTGGTGCGCCAGGTGGAGGGAGCGGCGTCCCAGATTTATACCTGCGTACAGCTGAAGCTGCGGGAGTATGTGGGAAGATACCGTCTGGATGAGCTTCTGGCCCAGAAAGAGGAAATCGGCGCCTACGTGCTGGAGCGTCTGAAGGAGTATCAGGAGGAGTACTGTGTGGAGATTACAGGCGCCGGTATCAAGGATATCATCCTTCCCGGGGAAATACGGGAAATCATGAACACGGTGCTGATTGCTGAGAAAAAGGCCCAGGCCAATGTCATCATGAGAAGGGAGGAGGTGGCTTCCACCAGAAGCCTTTTGAACACGGCAAAACTCATGGATGAGAACAGGACATTGTTCAAACTCAAGGAGATGGAATATCTGGAGCGCATCTGCGATAAGGTTGGGAATATTTCCCTGAATGGAGGGAAAGGGGTGCTGGAACAGCTTGCAGAGCTGGCCGGAACAGAAAAACATTGACTTTAACAAGTTAACTTGTTATACTTTTTGTTAAAGTGTTTGTCTGGAAAATGAAGGCATCCCCAACACTTCATACATAAACCTAGGAGGGCGAATTAATGTCATATGTTGATGAGATTTACGAGAGAGTAGTATCGCAGAACCCGGGCGAGCCCGAGTTCCATCAGGCAGTCAAAGAAGTTCTGGATTCCCTGAGGCTGGTTATTGACGCCAACGAGGAAAAGTACCGCAAGGCCGGTATCCTGGAGCGCTTCGTTGAACCGGAGAGGATCATTTCCTTCAGGGTACCGTGGGTGGACGATAACGGCAAGGTACAGGTGAACAAGGGCTACAGGGTACAGTTCAACAGCGCCATCGGTTCCTACAAGGGCGGATTACGTTTCCATCCATCTGTAAACCAGAGCATCCTTAAGTTCCTGGGATTTGAGCAGACCCTTAAGAACTCCCTGACCGGTCTTCCCATGGGCGGCGGCAAGGGCGGTTCCAATTTTGACCCCAAGGGTAAATCTGACCGTGAGGTAATGGCATTCTGCCAGAGCTTCATGACAGAGCTGTACCGCCATATCGGCAAGGATACCGACATCCCTGCAGGCGATATCGGCGTAGGCGGAAGAGAAGTGGGATACCTGTTCGGACAGTATAAGAGGATTACCGGATTATACGAAGGCGTGCTGACCGGAAAGGGCCTGACCTTTGGCGGTTCCCTGGCCAGGACACAGGCAACGGGTTACGGCCTGGTATATATCCTGGATGAGATGTTAAAGCACAACGGCAAGGAACTGGCAGGCAAGACCGTGCTTGTATCCGGTTCCGGCAACGTGGCAATCTACGCAACGGAGAAGGCACAGCAGTTAGGCGCCAAGGTAGTTGCATTAAGTGATTCCAACGGTTATATCTATGATAAGGACGGCATTCAGCTGGATGTTGTTAAGGAGATTAAGGAAGTGCGCAGAGGACGTATCAAGGATTATGTGGATGCTGTCCCAACTGCTGTCTATACAGAGGGCAAGGGTATCTGGACCATTCCATGTGACATCGCCCTTCCATGTGCAACCCAGAACGAGCTGAACCTGGAGGATGCCAAGACACTTCTGGCTAACGGATGTTTTGCAGTGGCAGAGGGCGCTAACATGCCTTCCACCCTGGAAGCAACCGAACTGTTCGTGGAGAAGAAAATCCTGTTCATGCCAGGCAAGGCGGCCAACGCAGGCGGCGTAGCCACCTCAGGACTTGAGCAGAGCCAGAACGCCCTCAGGATGTCCTGGTCCTTTGAGGAAGTGGATGAGAAGCTTCACACCATCATGGTCAACATCTTTGCAAAGGCAGCGGATGCCGCTGAAAGATACGGGGTTGCAGGCAATTATGTTGCAGGCGCCAACATCGCCGGATTTGAGAAGGTGGTTGAGGCCATGCTTGGACAGGGGATTGTGTAAGGGGTATGCTTTGCCTGTAAGTGTGTAGGACATATGTATTTCCTGTAAAGGTGTAAGGCCTATGTCTGCCGGTATCTATGAATCTCAAGAGCTAAACCTGGAAACGTCCATTCCCAAAGGGGGGGTGGCTGGGAGCCTGAGGTTTGGGAAGACGGTTATTAAGAGGGTATTCCTTAAGTCATTTTATGACTTTTGGGATATCCTTTTTGTATTATGTATCCTAAAAAACCAATCCAAGAACTTTATTGACAAAATACAATATTCCCACTAGACTAAATACAGGGTATTTATTTAACAATTCATATAATGTGGAGGGATATGCATGATTAAATTAACAAAAGATGACTGTATTCAGGCTCTTTACGGCGGGTTGCTGTTGGGCGGAGGCGGAGGCGGCAGCATGAAGATGGGGCTTGATGCTGTGGAGGAAGCGTTCCGGCATACGGATGCCATTACCATGCTGGATATAACGGAGCTGAATCCGGAGCAGACCATTGTCAATGTATCCATGGTAGGCGCGCCGTCAGCCAAGGACACCTGCTGTACGGTGGACCACTGGAAGACCGTCCTGAAGAATTTTGAGAACAGCAGCGGCGCTAAGATTGCCGGATTTACTACCTGTGAGAACGGCGGTGTGTCAACATCCAACGGGTGGGTGATTTCCTCGCTTACCGGAATCCCCATGGTGGATGCCCCCAGCAATGGACGCGCCCATCCCACAGGTCCCATGGGAAGCATCGGGCTGAACCTGTGTCCTGACTATATGACTGTCCAGGCGGCCTGCGGCGGCAAAGGCGATAAATATGTGGAAACCGTTGCAAAGGGTTCCATGAATGCCACTTCCCATCTGATCCGTCAGACCGCGGTTGCGGCAGGCGGACTGTGCTGTGTGCTGCGTAATCCGGTAACAGCCGAGTATGCGGAGAAAAAGGCTGCTGTGGGAGCCATTGCCCAGGCCATGGATATCGGTAAAGGCTATCTGGAGAATAAGGATAATGTGGAAGGCTTCCTTGACTTTCTCAAAAAGAATTATGATGCCCAGGTTATCTGCCGCGGCACAACCTGTGATTATACCCTGTGCATGGATGGCGGATATGATGTTGGTTCTGTCCATGTCAAGGCGGATGGGGATGATTATGAACTGACTTATTGGAATGAATATATGACCATGGAAAAGAACGGCCAGAGAATGGGTACGTTCCCGGATCTTCTGTGTACCCTGGACGCGGCAACAGGACTTGCCCTTTCAAGCGCAGAGATTGATGACGATATGGACGTAATCATGTTGAAAATCCCCAAAGCCCGCCTGATTCTTGGAGCAGGAATGTATCAGAAAGGCCTTCTGGAGGAAGTGGAAGGAATCCTTAAGAAGGAACTTGTGCCATATAATGAGGATCTGTTCCGTTAATGGGATTGCGGTATGGGACTATGGCGGTGAAAAAGATGATGGAAAGAATAAAACCATAGTTGGATGATTAGAATCATGGTGAAATGAATAGAACGATGGTAGAATGAATAAAACGATAGTTTAATAAATAAAACCGGAAATGTTTACGTTATGGTATGCTAAAGCATATCATACACATGAAACATTTCCGGTTTTTTAATCATCTATCCTGTTTACTGGACTATAGGCAGACATCTACACAGTACCTATGCAGACACCCACACAGTACCTATGCAGATACCCACACAGTACCTATGTAGAATCTACACAGAACCCACGAAGCACCTATGAAACCCCGATCCGGCCTTAACCACCCGTTCCCTGCTATAAAAGGTCAACCAGCTTGGCCGCCGCATCCTGGAGCATCTGGTAAAACCCGTCTTCATCCGAGGTTGTCTTATGTTTACCGGCTTCGATGATTTCAGCCAGTTCCTTTAAGTCCTGATTATCAGGATCTTCTTCCAGCATGAGCATGCACAGGCGTTCGGATGCTTCTATCATCCTCAGGGGGCCATAGATACGTGGTTCGCCTCCAAGTCCGGCTGCACTGGTAATCATGTAAACCAGAAGTTCGAAGTATTTATCCTGTTTCATTTGGAAGCCTCCGTTTGGTCTGCGTTGTAATGAAGCAGTTCCTCCATGGGCCGCAGGCGGCGCTGTCTGGGCGCCCCTTCCGGGTATCCGATGGATATGAGCAGTTCCATGCGGTAATGGGGAGGAAGCTTCAGAAGCTTTCTCACTGCGGCTTCATTGTATGATTTGATTGCACAGGTACCCAGTCCAAGCTCCACTGCCCTCAGCATGATGTTTTCAGCTGCCATGGAGGCGTCCATGATGCAGCCATAGACTTCAGAGTTGGGAGAGCCGTGTTTGGCGGCGTATTCCATGTCGGAGCAGATTGCCATGATGACCGGAGGATTGCCGCTGAGTCCGGGGCTGAACAGGTCTACCCTGCGCACAAGGGCAGGGTCTGTCAGCAGATAGAACTGCCATGCCTGGAGGTTGCTGGCGCTGGGGGCCAGCGCACCGGCCTTTACCAGCTCCTTTAACAATTCGTCAGGTACCATCCGGCTGCTGAAACACCGGGTGCTGCGCCTTTGCATGATGGCCTCAAGAACATCCATATGTAATGACTCCTTTTACGCTACTTTTTCTTTGCCAGACCAAGGGTTGCAGTAAAGAAGCTGTATACCGCGGCTCCTGCCAGTGCGCCAGCGCCCAGGATATTGAGGATCTGCTCGTTGGCCTTGTTGCGTTTTACTGCGATGAAACGGATGATGAGTCCGACGATGATGGTAACACCGTTCATGGTGGTTCCAACCAGAAGTCCGGTTGCAAAAAGGATACCAATCTGGCGGTTGCCGCCGATTAACTGGATGATGGCGCCTGGGATGGCCCAGATGAACAGCCATTTGGCAACTTCTGAGTTGGTGCCTGCGTCAATGGTGGTTGCAAAGGTCTTGCTTACAGGTGCGAATAAATCCTGGCTGAAGTACTTGTTGGCCAGAAGGGCAACCATGATGAAAGCAATGATGAAGGAAAGCATTTCTGAATAATACTGCTGTTTCCTTCCTTCTTTTTCCAGCTCAGGATACTGTCCTGAACCTCTTAAGATATAACCGCATTTTAAGTCGTAAGCCATATCAGAGAAGGCCGGGCCTGTGGCGGAGGTGAATCCTACCATGACGGCAAGGGCCATTGGAGGGAAGCCGAGAAGCATGCCTACCAGCAGGAAGATAAGGGCGGTTGCAAAGCCCGGGAACCATCCTGAGTACATGGCGGAGATACCTACAATCAATTCAGAGGAAATAGCTGCAAATGCAGAGAAAATCAGCCATATGATTAGGGTGATGGCGCTCATGTCGCTCATGATGCCGCAGATCAGGGCAAGGAGGAAGGCTGTCACGAAGTATGCTACATAGCCCCAGCCCAGGGTCCTCTTTAAGGTCTTCATGCTGCTTGAGAACTTGCCTGCGGCGGTATCCTCGTCACTGCCCTTTTTAAAGAGCATGCGGGCGCACTGGATCAGTGAGACGGCTCCGGCTCCAATCATGACACCGTGAGGCATGTAGTTAATCATGGCATAATCACTGAACACAAAGTCAGCGCCAAACATGTTGGTTACAAAGGCTGCGCTGTGTCCGAACAGGGACAGGATGATGCCGTTGTTCTTGATGACGCCGATGACGATAGAGCCAACGCCCAGGGCCAGCATGGCAAAGAAATCGCCAAACCAGGAAACGCCCAGAAGGTCTGTGGGGATACCTGCAACCTTACCGACCCAGCCAATGGCAATACCAATGATTAAAAGGAATGCCTTGCGGCCTTTCTCCACAACAGCCAGGATGGATTCTGCGGCAGCAACGCCCGGAGGCCAGGCACCTTCCGCTGGATACATTTCCGAGTCAAAGGTTTTGTAGAGGATGGTTGCATCGATACAGGTGGCCAGGAAAACACCGATTAACATTGGGAACATTAATTCGGGACGCCCCATGACAACCGGGATACCGATGGGCAGGATCAGACAGTTGGCAGCGGAGAAGGTTGCGCCAGAGATAGAGGTCTGTATCAGGTTCTGGCGGTGTACGCTGCGGTACTTCTGGAGGAACGCAATGGGTATGCGGGATATGAGGATGGCAAACAGCGCCCCCACAATGGAGGTGTTAGGAGTAACACCTGTACGCACAATCAGTTCCAGGCCGATGATGGCTCCCAGGCAGCACATGACGATATTGAGGATCAATACAGCTGGTTCAAATGCTTTTGGGTGCTCAGATGCGGGAATGATTAATTCCTGTGGGATTTTTTCTTTTTCCATAAATCCACTCTCCTTTGTGTGATTATTAAGATAATAAATAAGATGGCCCCGAAAACTGTACGGCCATCCGCAACTCTTATTAAGATTTTATACATAAAGATAAAAAATGTCAAATAAAAATAAAAATTCTATTAAATATTTCAGTTTAAAAACGGGTTGCGCCTAAAAGGTAAACACATTATAATCAAATTAAATAAAAATTTGGAGGTAAACCTTATGCTAATTAAACAGATTATCGAGACGTTTGATGTGCTGGACAGCAGCACGGTAACAGGGAAAGACGTGGAAAATTACCTGAAGGGAATTAAGGCAGATGCTGATATTGAAGTATATGAGCTGAAAGGACCTAAAGGAAGCACGGACATGGTTAAGGTGCGGATTCCCGGCACAAAGGGAAAGGCAAACGGCGGCACTGCACCCACCATCGGTCTTCTGGGCCGTCTGGGCGGAATCGGGGCAAGGCCTGAGATGATTGGCTTTGTATCTGACGGGGACGGCGCGCTGGCAGCCATTGCGGTTGCGGCCAAGCTTCTGGATATGCAGAATAAGGGCGATTATCTGGAGGGCGACGTGTTCATTTCCACACAGATCTGTCCTCATGCGCCTACGGCGCCCCATAAGCCGGTTCCGTTCATGGGTTCACCTGTGGAAATGTCCCAGGTTAACAGGGAAGAGGTGTCACCGGAGCTGGATGCAATCCTGTCCGTGGATACCACCAAGGGAAACAGGGTCATCAATACAAGAGGATTTGCCATTTCCCCAACCGTGAAAGAGGGATACATACTGCGCACCTCCGAGGATCTTCTGGAGCAGATGCAGATTACCACTGGCCGCCTTCCCTATGTGTTCCCCCTGGCTACACAGGATATCACGCCCTACGGCAATAACGTGCACCATCTGAACAGCGTGCTCCAGCCATGTACGGCTACGGATGCCCCGGTTGTGGGGGTTGCCATCACCACCGAGGTCATGGTTCCGGGATGCGCCACTGGCGCCAGCCATTTTGCCGACGTGGAGGAAGCGGCCAGGTTCATGCTGGAAGTTGCCAAGTACTTTGGCAAGGGCGACCTTAAGTTCTATGATGAAGAGGAGTATGAGCTTCTGAAGAAATTATACGGGCCAATGAAGCATCTGCAGACACTGGGAAAGGCGGATTAAGGTCAGCTGGTCCGCGAAACGCGTATACGGCAGATGCGGTCAGGAAAGCAGACGCCGGAAAGGGGACTTATAATGAAGATAGGAGCAGTAACCATTGGACAGGCGCCCAGGACCGATGTGACATCGGATATCATGCATATTTTTGACGGCAGGGTGGAGCTGTCCCAAAGAGGCGGTCTGGATGGGCTGACCGTGGAACAGATAGCTGAATTTAAACCGGACAAGGAGGATTATGTGCTGGTGTCACGGCTTACAGACGGGACATCGGTGACATTTGCGGAGCGGTATATCCTCCCAAGGCTGCAGGAGTGCATCAATGAGCTGGAGGCAGAAGGCGCAAGGCTGATCATGTTTTTCTGTACAGGGGATTTCCCGGAAAGCCTTACATCCAATGTCCCTTTGGTTTATCCATGCCACATACTCAACAAGGTAGTGCCGCTGCTGACCAAGAAGTCAAGCATTGTCACGGTGACTCCTTCACCGCTGCAGGTGGGGCAGTGTGAGAAGAAATGGTCCAATTTTGTGGACCATGTAAAGGCTGTCCCGGCCTCCCCCTATGGACCGTGGGAAGACCTGGCCGCGGCAGCGGGGGCAATTAAGGATATGGATGCGGACCTGGTCGTACTGGACTGCATCGGATTTACCCAGGAAATGAAGGACATGTTCGCAAAGGAAACCGGCAAGCTGGTGGTCCTTCCAAGGACATTGCTGGCCAGGGTCATTTCCGAACTGACCGATGTGAAATAGGAGATGGAAGATGGATTTAATAGAGATTGCCCAGAATATCCTGAGGGACTGCCTGGATGCAAAGCAGGGCGAGGAAGTATTGATTGTAACAGATGACAGCAGGGTGGACATTGCCCAGGCCCTGTATGAAGGGGCCGGGAACCTTGGCTGTGAGGCCATGATGATGGTCATGAAGGAGCGGGAGCTGAATGGGCAGGAGCCGCCAAAGGCAGTGGCAGAAGCCATGAAGGCAGCGGACATTGTCATCTGTCCCACGGCCAAGTCCCTGACCCATACCAATGCCAGGATACGCGCGGCTGAGGCAGGCACAAGGGTGGCTACCATGCCGGGAATCACAGAGAAGATGTTCAGCCAGGGAGCCATGACAGCGGATTACGGCGCGGTGGAACGGCTGACTGCCAGGATAACAGGGATGCTGACGGCCTGCAGGACAGCCAGGATTGAGAAGGACGGCTGTGTCCTTACCCTGAACCTGGAGGGAAGGAAAGGGGTTCCAAGCCCGGGCGTTTACAGGAAGCCCGGACAGTGCGGCAACCTTCCTTCCGGTGAGGCATACATTGCCCCGTTAGAGGACGGGGCTGACGGGGAAATGATCATCGACGGTTCTATGGTGGGAATCGGGAAGCTGGCTTCCCCCCTCCATGTGGTGGTGAAGAACGGAAAGCTTCAGGAAGTCACCGGGGATAAGAGTGAAAACCTGGACATACTGCTGGCCAATGAGCGCAATGCCACCATCGGCGAACTGGGAATCGGCACCAATGAGGCCGCTGTGCTGAACGGTGTGATCCTGGAGGACGAGAAGGTTTACGGCACCGTACACATTGCTTTTGGCACCAATACTTCATTTGGCGGCGTCAACAAGGCGGACTGCCATATGGACGGCATCATTCTGGAGCCGACCCTGTATTTGGATGATGAGATGATTATTGATAAAGGAAGGTTTGTTGTCTGATCATACCGGTTGGATACGGATATGGATCCGGCTGCTGATATGGGTTTCATGCCGCGTACGCTGGCGGCAGAATGGAGATGGATATGGAGAAGGGAAAGGAATTCCGGGTTGGTGTCATCCGGGTGCTGACCTCGGAGGACCAGGAATTTGTGGACATGCACGGCAATATCATAGAACAGCATTATCCGGGAATCAAGTGCATATCAAAATGCATCCCGGACCAGCCTGAGGGAATCCACAGCCATGAGCTGGAGCGGATTGCAGTGCCTAAGATTGTGGAGACAGCCAGGTCCTTTGAGGATGTGGACATGATCATTGTCAGCTGCGCCGACGATCCGGGGGTGGAGGAAATCCGCAGGGCGCTTCCGGGAATGAAGGTGACAGGAGGCGGGGAGACAACGGTTTCCCTGGCCATGAGGTACGGGCAGAAGATTGCTGTCCTTGGGATTGTGGACTATGCCCCCAAGGCGTATCTGCGGATGATCCCGGAAAAGATTGTTGCCCTGGGCAAGCCGGAAGGCGTGGACAGCACCCTGGATCTGATGACGCCTGAGGGACGGGAATCCTGCCTTAAGACGGCCCGTGAGCTGAAGGAAAAGGGCGCAGAGGTCATTGCGCTGGGATGCACCGGACTTACCACCATTGGAATTGCCAGGGAGATTGAGGACGAGGTGGGGATTCCTGTCATTGACCCGGTGCTGGCGGAAGGGTTATTTGCTTATTTTGAATCCGTCCGCAGATAGGATATTGGCTGGGAACCTGATAAAGACAGTGTGAAAAAAGAAAGGACGTATGCAGTCCCATGGCCGGGAATGGCCTGGTGGGGGCTGTATCGTCCTTTCTTTTTTATGCTGCTGGTTATCCTGGTGATGACCGGCACATTTAATTACAGGTAAATGTCATCCTTCCTTCTGCTGCAGCAGCTTCATCTGGGACAGCTCCCTGACCACGAACAGGAGAGCCAGGGCAGCGGCCATCAGGTCAGCTACTGGTGCAGAGTACATGACGCCCTCAATGCCGAAAATCAGGGGCAGGATTATGATTAGGGGCAGAAGGAAGATAATCTGCCGGGTAAGGGAGATGAAGATACCCTTGGCCGCCTTGCCGATGGAGGTAAAGAAATTGGCTGTAATGGGCTGAAGCCCGTTTAAAAATGTGAAGAACAGGAAAATCCGGAAGTACTGCTCCGCAAAGTGGAAGTATTCCTCGCTTCCTGAACCGAAAATACCGATGATCTGGCGCGGTATCAGCTGGAAACATAAAAAGGAAAAAGTTGATATGACCGTGGCAATGCACACCGCCTTCAGGTAAGCCTCGCGCACACGCCCATAGTTCCTGGCCCCGTAGTTATAGCTGACAATGGGCTGAAGTCCCTGGGAAAGGCCGATGACCAGGGAAAAGAATATCATGTTTACCTTGGTAATGATACCTGCACAGGCCAGGGGGATCTCGCTGCCATAATGGGACTGTGCCCCGTAATAGCGAAGGGTATTGTTCATTACGATCTGTATCACCATCATGGCCATCTGGTTAAAGAAGGGAGCCATGCCCAGTGCGGCAATGGCCTTTATATGGGACGGCAGGGGCCTGAGGGAGCCAAGGGACAGGTGCACGGTCTTAAAACGGGTCAGATACCCGATGACCATAAGGCCGGATACAATCTGCCCGATGATGGTTGCCAGCGCGGCCCCGGCCATTCCCATATGGAAGCCGAATATGAACAGGGGGTCCAGAACCGTATTGATCACAGCGCCTGCAAGGGTGCATATCATGGAGTACCTGGGGCTTCCGTCCGCGCGCACCAGGTTGGAGCCTCCGGTGGCAAGGATCAGGAAGGGGAATCCAAGGCTTGTGATACCCGTATAGGTAAGGGAGTAGTCAAGCACCTCCGGGGTGGCACCGAAGAGGACCATCATGGGTTTTAAGAAAAGCCGTACCACCAGGCAGAGGATCAGGCCGATGGCAAACAGCATGAAGATGGAATTGCCCGCGTACCGCCGGGCCTCCTCCTTTTCACCGCGTCCCATGGCGAGGTTGAAGTTGGCGGAACCGCCGATTCCGCACATAAGGGAAACCGCGGTGCAGGTGATGGTCAGGGGAAATGCCACATTGGTGGCCGCATTGCCCAGCATGCCCACGCTTCTTCCGATAAAGAACTGGTCCACGATGTTGTACAGCGCGCTGACCAGCATGGCGATGATGCTGGGAATGGCGAAGCGGGCCAGAAGGGTGTTGATGGGCACGGAACCCAGGGGATTATTGTTTGTTTTTTCTGTTGGTGCAGATGTCATTCTTGTTACCTCATCTTTCGTCGGGGATATTGGCAGGAAAATGGAGCAGCATCATGCCGGTATCCCCATAGGAATAAAAGACCCCCTGTCAGAAAGCAGGTGACAGGGAGTCACATGTATAATAAGGAGTATACTACTTTTTTTGAGATAGAGTCAAGATGTTATGGAAGGAAAAGATACGGATTGGAGGAGGCTCCAAAACTCCTCATCCAATCCCGCCAAATACAATACCAAGAATGAATACAAGTACGGTTAATCCGCAGAACACATATCTGGCCATGAAGGAAAACCATTTCCCCGGCTCCTTTTTCCGCCCTTTTTTCACCTCATCCCGGACATGATCCCATCCGCATACCCAGAAAAACATGATGCCGGCCAGACCCGCGCCAAGGGGACAGATATAGATGGACACAAAATCCATCCATCCAGCCACCATGCCCTGGATGCAGATCCCTATGACGAACGCAGTTGCTGTCATGACTGTTACGGCGGTCCTCCGGCTCATGCCAAACTGCTGTTCCATGGTAGCGATGGGCGCTTCAAACAGGTTAATCAGGGATGAAATCCCTGCAAAAAGCACAGCCACGAAAAATACGGTAATCAGGATATTGCTTCCTGGCATGGACTGGAACAGGTTGGGCAGGAAGATGAATATCAGACCGGGACCGCCCTGGTCCAGCTGGGAGCCTGCGGTTGCCATGGCCGGGATGATGACAAAGGCCGCCAGGAGCGCCGCCAGGGTATCAAATAATGCCACTTTCCAGGCAGCGCCCATAACATCCTCGGTATCCTCCAGATAAGAGCCGTATATCAGCGTGCCGTTGCCTGCAAGGGAAAGGGAAAAGAAAGCCTGTCCAAGGGCAAACACCCAGGTCATGGGGTCCAAAAGCCCGTTCATGTCGATCCGGAAGATATACCGGTACCCCTCCGCTGCATGGGGCTGGAAGGCCATGTACACGGCCAGCCCGAAAAACATGAAGAAGAACAGCGGCATGATGATTTTATTAATCCGTTCAATTCCATTAGAGATGCCCAGGACCATGATGATGAACGTTATGGCAAGCCCTGCTGTCTGCCACATATTATTGCTGAAGGCAGAGGCCATTGTCCCGAATGCAAGACTGAAGCCATCTACGCTGCCGGGCGCCAGGGTGGCCCCGGTAAATGCGCCGGCGCAGTATCTGAGTATCCAGCCCACAATCACAGAATAGCCGATGGCCAGCGCCAGGGAGCCGATCACAGGGATGTAACCAATGGCTTCCCCTAACCGCCTGTTATTCCAGCGTCTGGCCGTTGCATCCCCAAACGCGCCTATGGGCCCGGAACGGGCCGCCCTTCCAAAGGACATTTCCCCGATTACCCCTGATAGTCCGATGATGATGACAAAAAAGAAATAGGGGAGAAGGAACGTCCCGCCTCCATATCTGGAAACCCTGGTGGGAAACATCCATATATTGCCCATGCCCACGGCCGAGCCGATACAGGCCAGGATGAAGCCCCATCTGGATTTCCAGGAATCCCGTCCCGGGTCTGAGTTTCTTTGTGTGCTGTTCACCTGTTACCTCCCTTAAATATAGTCGGATACTTATTGTAGAACAAAATAGATGCCTTGTCCATGTTATAATAACCCATTTTCATGTAAATGTACGTTGGATGCATGGAAGAGAAAAAAGACATGGGCTTTAGACTATGAATTTTGGTAATTATAACGATAAAATAATTGAATTGTTATATTCATTTATCTATATTGACAATACTATTCTATATAGCTATAATTTTAATTAAATAATAACTAAACCATAGAAAAAAGTTATTAATTGTAAAAAAGGAGGGGGATATGAAACTAACAATCATACAACTTCTGGCAGATGATATCAACCGTTTTCGTAACACATCTGACAGGATTCAGCAGAAAATCAGGGAGGCATGCCAGAGCGGCACGGATTTGATCCTCTTGCCGGAATGTGCATATCCGGCTTACATGATAGGCATGGAGGAAGAGCCGGAGTCCCTGAGGAATATACCCGGGTTTTTAACAAGGATGTCGGAACTTGCAGCAAAAAACCGGGTGTACCTTGCGGTTGGGACGGCCATGTCTGAAGGCGGTTCCCTTTATAACGGGGTTGCCGTATTTAACAGAAGCGGGGAAATGATTGCAAAAGCTTATAAATCCAACCTCTGGCATTTTGATGGAAAGTGGTTTTCCCAAGGGGAACCAGGCTGTGTATTTGAGACGGAGTTTGGGAAAATCGGAGTCATGGTCTGCGCGGACGGACGCATCCCGGAGATTGCCCGGATATTGAGGTTAAAAGGCGCCGGGCTGATTCTTGACGCGGTGAACCTGGTTGCATCTGCCAGTACCCCGGACCAGCTCACAAACCAGCAGTACCAGTTCATGCTGCAGGCCAGGGCAAAGGAAAACGGTGTATACATAGCGGTCTGTGATAAAGCAGGAATCGAAAGCAGCACCGTCACCTGCCTGGGCCGCAGCATGATTGTCACCCCAGACGGTGATATCGCGGCTGAGTGTTCACCGGATAAGGAAGAAATGCTGACGTATGAACTGGAGCTGGAGGAAGTGCCGCCCCTTAGAGGACGCAGGCCGGAGCTTTACCCTATATTGGCGGAACCGGTCCGCACACTGCCGGTCACGGCTGTGATTGAGCGTCCTTACAGGCTTTCGGACCTGGAGTGTTTTACGGCCGTCATCCGGTTTGACTGTACGGATGAAGCCGATTACGCGGAGAGGGCCGTGGATGGGATCAGGCGCGCCGCCATCCTGGATTCCAGACTGGCGGTATTGCCGGAACTGAAGGAAGGTATGAGGTTTAACGCCGGGTTGCTGAAGTATCTTTGCAGCCACATGCCGGATGATATCTGTGCCGTAACAGCGTATGGCACGGATGAAGGGGGACGGAAGGCAGTGGTGTTCGGCGCGGATGGCATCAAGGGGGAGCTTCCTGCTTCCCATGTAAATGGAAGTGAGGATGTGGATGAAATCCGTGTGCTGGAATTATTCCCGGGCTGCTGTGTGGCCGCCGTATTCGGGGAGGAAATGGAAATCCCGGAGATTGCCCGCGTTGCCATGTTAAAAGGAGCAGATATACTGATTTGGTTTGACAGGAAGAACACTGCGGATACCATGAAGATGATGCAGACAAGGGCAGCTGAGAATAAGGTCTTTGTCCTGCGGACCACCCCGGCTGGAAGCATGGACGTAAGCCTTGGTGTGAACCCGGACGGAGGTAAGCTGTTTACCACCTTCTGCACCGTGGAACAGACTGCTTCCGGCATGCTCCATACGTCCCTCAGTAAATCCAAGGAAGTGGTACCCGGCACCAATATTGTTTATGGAAGAAATCCAAACTATTATAAGGAGTTAACAATATGAACAGAGAATTATTAATTGCAAATGCACTGGTGGTTTCATCAAAAAGCTGCACTCCGGCAGACATCCTGGTTTCAGATGGGAAAATAGCGGCCCTGCTGGCGCCTGGCAGCGGCTGTGAGGCGGAAAAGGTAATTGATGTAAAAGGGCACCATGTGATGCCTGGCTGTGTGGACGGACATACGCACATGATGGATCCCGGCTATACGGACCGTGAAGAATTTGAGACAGGCACCATGGCTGCCGCGGTAGGGGGCATCACGACCATCGTGGACCATCACCGGACGCTTCCAGCCGTGTATTCCGTGGGTCCCCTGCTTGAGAAGATTGATTATCTGAACGAAAGGGCATGTGTGGATTTTGGCCTGAAGGGCGGCATTTCCCCGGACAATGTGGAAGAGCTGCAGGCAATGTGGGATGCGGGAATCACAGGATTTAAGACATTTACCTGCAATCTCCATGGGGTAAAGGCCATGCACACGGCGTTCCTCATGCGCAGCTTTACCGAGGTTGCACGCATGGGCGGCACGGTATTGATCCACTGTGAGGATGACGGCATTTGCCAGTATAATGAGGAGGTCTTAAAGGCGGCAGGCCGGACAGACTATCATTCCCAATGGGAATGGCGTTCCAAGCTGGCGGAATATGTAGCGGTCCAGACCGTTATTTCCATTGCAAAGGAGACCCGCTGCAGGGTCATCATCGCCCATGTAAGCCAGCCGGACCTTCTGACCCAGCTTCGGGAGGCCCGTGAGCAGGGGTATGAGATTTATGCGGAAAGCTGCCCCCATTATTTCAACCTCACGGTTGAGGACCTGGAGAAAAAGGGGCCGTGGGCAAAGTTTACCCCGCCTATGAATACGGCAGAGAATCAGGCGCTTCTATGGAAGAAGTTTGACCAGGGCTTTGTGACCACCATTGGTTCTGACCACTGTCCTTATCCCAAGGAACAGAAGGTGCCGGGAGAAACGGATATATGGGATGCGCCCAATGGGATTCCCGGGATTGAGACATCCCTGCGCCTGATGCTTAACGGTGTCAGTGAGGGCAGGACGAGCATTAACCGGGTCGTGGAATGCATGTGTGAGAACCCTGCAAAAGTCTATGGGCTCTTTCCGCAGAAAGGACAGATTGCAGTGGGGGCTGATGCCGATATGGTGGTCCTCGACATGGACAGGGCGGAAATGGTCAGCAATGATAAGATTGTCTCAAAGTGCGGATGGTCACCATTTGACGGGAAGGTACTTAAGGGGTTCCCGGAGCTGGTATTTGTGCGCGGCAGACTGGTTGGGGATAACGGGACCTTTGTAGGCCAGAAGGGTTATGGAAGGTTTGTAAGGCGCATTCAATCCTGTATGAAATAGTCACATATAAATTAATATAACATGAGGAGGGTTACAATGAAAAAAAGGGTTTTGGCAGTTTTATCAGTTTCTTTAGCAATGACATTCTTCCTGGGCGCATGCGGCGGCAGCGCCAAACCGCAGACAGAAGCACCGGCATCCCAGGGAACGGCTGCTGAGGGCGGCGCTGAGACAAAGGCTCCGTCCGGAGATAAGATTGTCATGAAAATCAGCCACGTATCCTCACCAGGCAGCGCCCGCGACCTGGGATGCCAGAAGCTGGCAGAGGTGGTGGAAGAGAAGACAGGCGGCAGGGTGGAGGCGCAGATTTACCCATCCTCCCAGCTGGGCGGACAGAGGGACCAGGTAGAGGGCGCGCAGTTCGGCACAATTGAGTGTGTGGTTGTTCCCACCGCTTATCTGGGCGGTACCTGCCCCATGATGACCTTGTTGGATACGCCGTATCTTCTGCCGGATGACCCGGAACAGCTCTATGAGCTTTACCAGTCCGATGCAATCAAATCCCTTAGGGACACCACCACGGAAAAGGGCATCCTGACCATGGCAATCTGGCAGACCGGTTATAAGGTGTGGTCCGCCAACAAGCCATTGCTCGACCCGGCTGAGATGAAGGGGCTTAAGGTCCGCGTGATGAACTCGCCGATTCTTTTTAAACAGGCGGAAGTGCTGGGCGCTACCGGCATCACAATGGATTTCGGGGAGACTTACGGTGCCCTTCAGAATAAGGCGCTGGATGGACAGGAGAATCCTATCGATACCATTTATGATATGAAGTTCCATGAAGTGCAGACGGATATTACAAAGACCAATCATTCAGGTCTGGACCAGGTTGTGCTGATTAATAAGGCATGGTTTGACGGACTGGATGCGGATATACAGGAAGCAATCACGGAAGGCGTCAGGGAGGGCGGACGCGTCTGTCTTGAGGAAACCCTTGCATTGGCTGAAAAGGATGAAAAGCTGATTGCGGATACCGGGAAAACAGCAATCCATGAGCTGAACGATGAGCAGAAAGCAGCATGGCGTACAGCCATGGTTCCGGTACAGGAATATGCCCGCACCAGCCAGGGCGCGGAAGGCGAGAAGATTTATGACGCCATAGTGGCTGCCAGAAAAGAAATTACCGGGGAACAGTAAACATGATATGACCGGGCATCTGAAAATGCTGCCCGGTTTTTTAAAATAAGGGAGAATTGGGAATGGACACTCTGGAGAAAAAAAGTGTTCTGGAGCGTATTGACTGTGCCACAGAACAAATAGAAAATGTAGTTATGAGTCTGGGTCTGCTTACTATTTCCGGGATTGTGTTTGCTAATGTGATTGCGCGTTATTTTTTTCAGACCGCATTCGCATGGTCTGAGGAGCTGGCCCGGTATGTGGTGGTCTGGGTAACCTTCTTTGGAATCAGTTCCTGCGCCAGGTATCATACACATGTGGGCGTGGACCTGTTGTCTAATTTTTTGAAGGGCAGGGCAAAGCTGGCTTATCAGGCCCTTATCTGCCTGATCAGTGTGGGCCTGTCTGTTTATATGACGTATATCAGCATTGGGTTTACCATCATGCAGTATAAAGGCGGCAATACCAGTATTGCCATTGCGATTCCAATCTGGCTGATCTATCTGTCCACGAATATTGGATTTGGCCTGATGTCGTATGTATATCTGCGTAATTTCATGAAATTATGCAGCGGCTTCAGGGCAGGAAAGGAGGAAACGGAATGTTAGCGGTCTGCGGTGTGCTTTTTTTGGGACTTCTGATTCTTGGGGTACCTATATTCATGTCCATGATAATCCCGTGTCTGGCGGCCCTGCATATGAATTTCCCGGGTATGGACATGGGCCTTACCATACAGCGTATGGTGGGCGGGATTGATACATTTTCCCTGCTGTCCATCCCGTTCTTCATGTATGCGGCTGATATCATGTCCAAGGGGGATATCGGACATAAGCTGGTCAACTTTGCAAATAAGCTGGTTGGACATCTGCCAGGTGGGCTTGCAATTACCACGGTTGTCACATGTACGATTTTCGGCGCTATTTCAGGCGCAGGACCGGCAGCTATCGTAGCAATCGGCTTAATCCTTTATCCGGCGCTCTGCAAGGACGGATATGACCCTGATTCCGCCATTGGATGCATTACTGCAAGCAGTACGCTGGCAATGCTGGTCCCTCCCGGGATTGCAATGATCCTTTATGGTGTCTCGGCAGGCGCTTCGGTAGGAAAGCTGTTCATGTCAGGGCTTTCGGTGGGCGTCTTGATTGCCATTGTTTTCAGCGTCTATGTCTGTATCGATGCAATCCGTAACAAAATACCACGGCAAAAGCCGGCTACCTTCAAGGAAGTCTTACAGGCAACCGGGAAAGCGTTCTGGGCATTGGGGCTTCCGGTCATCATCCTGGTAGGAATCTATGCAGGGGTCATGACGCCTACGGAAGCGGCCGCGGTGGCGGTTGCATATGTGCTGGTAGTGGAACTATTCATTTACCGCTCCATCACACTTAAGGATGTATTTGAAATCGGCATCACATCCGGGCGGATGGTTGCCATGATATTCATCCTGATTGGAGCGGGTTCCCTCTTATCCTGGATATTGACCGCGGCCCAGGTGCCTCAGAAGATTGTGGCATTGACCTCAGGGACATCCAGTTACGTTATCCTCCTTATCATCAACCTGCTGTTCCTGGTAGCCGGCATGTTCATGGATCCCAATTCCATTGTCATCGTGCTGACGCCCCTGGTGCTTCCCATGGCACAGGTCATTGGGCTTGATACGCTTCACCTGGGCATGATCATTGTATTAAACTGCGCAATCGGCATGCTGACGCCGCCGTTCGGACTGAATATTTTCGTGTCGGTGGGAACCTTTAACCGTCCATTTGAACGTGTGGTAAGACCTCTGTGGCCGTATATATTCATGATGCTTTTCATATTGGTACTGGTTAATCTGGTTCCGGCAATCAGCTTATGGCTGCCCAGCCGGATGGCCTGACTGGCGGGAGGGGGATTTTCTGAAGCCATTCATTGACAAATGAAAGGTCAGATGTTAGGATGGATGCAAGATAAGGATGGTGGGCCATTTGGATATCAAACAACTCCGGTATTTTGTTGGTATTGTAGAGGCGAACGGGTTTTCCGAAGCAGCGAAAAAACTGTATGTTTCCCAGCCTACTCTCAGTAAGGCCATGAAGCACTTAGAAGAAAACCTGGGAGTGCAGTTGATTTACATGTCAGGAAAAAAAGTGCAGATTACTGACTGCGGCAGACAGCTTTATGCCATGGCGAAGGGCGTGATAGAACAGCATGATTCTATTTTCCGTGCCATGCATGACCTGACAAGCCTGCAGAAGGGCGTGATCCGTGTGGGTATCCCGCCTATTATAGGAACCTGCGTATTCCCAAGCCTGATTGCAGGATTCATAGGACTGTATCCGGGCATTGATTTCCAGATTGACCAGCACGGTGCAAAGCATATCCAGTTACTGGTGGATAAGGGCGAACTGGATGTGGGTTTTACCATCTGTCCGGTCATCACCGGCGCATTTGACGTGGTGCCGGTTGTGGAGGATAAGAATGTCCTGGTGGTGAGCACACAGCACCAGCTGGCCGGATGTGACAGTGTCAGATACGAGCAGCTGCGCAACGAAAAATTTGTGCTGCTGGGTGAGGAGTATATGCTGAACAGTAACATCATCAACGGATGCAGGGAGGCGGGATTCGAGCCACGCGTCCTGGTAGAGGCATCCCAGTGGGACTTTATCGTCCAGCTGGTTAAGATTAACATGGGCATCTCCATCATCCCGCGGCGTATTTTAGATATGTACCCGGAGCCAAGTATAGCGCAGGTGGATATCGAACACTCCTCCTCCCTGTGGAGGGTCGTGATGATTACCAAGAAGAACCAGTACCTGTCCTTTGCGGTGCAGACCTTCGTCACTTATATGAAGGAGCAGGCCACCTCCATATTCCATCCGGACTTTGACTGTGAAATCATCCTGAACCCCTGATAAACCGGGAAGGCCGGCAGGTAATTATATTATCTGCCGGCCGGCCTGGTTTTCTTTTATCTGAAACGGTATCTTTTATTCTTTTACAAACTGCTTGTCAAACTCAGCGTTAAAATAATAGAAGTTCTTTTCGTCCAGTTTGGACTTGATTTTTTCCAGCGCCTCCCCGAAACGCTGGAAATGAACCACTTCCCTGGCGCGCAGGAATTTAAGGGGTTCGCGTACTTCCGGGTTTTCGATGACACGGATCAGGTTATCATAGGTGGTCCTTGCCTTCTGTTCCGCGGCCAGGTCCTCGTGGAGGTCCGTGATGGCATCGCCCTTGGACTGGAATTCGCAGGCATTGAACGGCACGCCGGCTGCGGCGGTTGGCCACAGGGCCGTGGTATGGTCAATATAGTAGGCGTCAAAACCAGCGGTTTTTGCCTGTTCAGCGGTCAGGTTCTTGGTCAGCTGATAGATAATGGCGCAGATCATTTCCAGATGGGCAAGCTCCTCTGTACCAATATCTGTCAGCAGTCCGCCTACCTCCTTGCATGGCATGGTGTAGCGCTGGGAAAGATAACGCATGGATGCGGCAAGCTCTCCGTCAGGGCCGCCGAACTGGCTGATGATTAAAGACGCTGTCTTAGGGCAGGTCTGGGTGATTTTTACGGGAAACTGTAACCGTTTTTCATAAGTCCACATGGCATGGCACCTCCTTAATTGTTTTGGATGTCCCAGGGCAGAGGTCCGTCAGACCAGGTGAAATGTTTCTGTCCGGGGTATTTTGTGTGGGATTCGGATTTGTTATTGGTATCAGGGCAGACACAGTTTAAGGTCAGGGGTTCATATTCCTTTGCAAATGTGTCCAAAAGCTGCCTTCTCTTTGCCATTGCCTGGCTGAATTCCTCCAGGGCGCTGGCGTCTGTCGGATGGGTATCCAGATAAAGGTTTAAGTCATTGACAACAAAACTGATTTCATTAATCTGCTGAAGCAGGGTACAGCGGTCAGACATGTTTTTCACCTCCTACTAAGAAGAATGGCAGGTCCAGACATGGGAAGATGGTTCCCTGTTTCAAGGCTTTTGCCGGCTCATACGGTGTTTCCCAGGGCTGCATGGGAACGGTGGCGATTGCTAACTGGACACCGGGGCCTGGAGCAGGAAGTTCCTTGCCGCATCCGCATTCGGATGCAGGTACGTTTGATCCACAGCTGCATAAATTCATGAATAACACTCCTTTCTGTTAAAAAAAATGAAGACATGGTTCAGCCACTTTCTGGCTTCATGATTAGTATGGGCATGAAACGGATTTTTAGAGCCATTAAAATATGACAGTATAACCAGAAATAAGCGGTATGGAAATTTGAATACCTTATTAAATTAAGGAAACGAGACAAATATATTATTAAAATTAATTTTTAACTTAATATAGTTAACAAAACAAATAGTTTCCCAAAGTATTTTCTTTTGAACCGGAACGTGCTATGATCCAGGTATACAGATGGGCGTCAAGGGGAGGCATGGGCCGGGCGCCTGTCAATACAAGATTGCGGGAGGAAGGTATCAAATGGTTACCAGGAAGGAATCTGATTCCATCGGCACGATGGAGGTGCCGGTAAAGGCGTATTACGGGGTGCAGACGCTGCGGGCAAAGAATAATTTCCATATTACGGGAAGACCGCTCCACGGGGAGTTTATCAGGAACCTGGCCAGGATCAAGAAGGCGGCTGCATTTACCAATATGACAGCCCATGTGCTGGATGAGCGTGTGGGGAATGCCATCGTGGCGGCATGTGATGAAATCATAGGCGGGAAGCTTCACGGGCAGTTCATCGTGGACGCCATCCAGGGCGGGGCCGGGACCTCCGCCAATATGAATGCCAACGAGGTGATTGCCAACCGGGCAATTGAGATCCTGGGCGGGACAAAGGGGGACTATTCCATTGTCCATCCCAATGACCATGTGAACATGGCCCAGTCCACCAATGACGTGATACCCTGCGCCGGCAAGCTGACCATCCTGGGCCTGCTGCCCGGCCTGCTGGATGAACTGGAACGGCTGCAGAAAGCCCTTCACCAGAAGTCCATTGAATTTGATGATGTGGTGAAGATGGGGAGGACACAGCTTCAGGATGCGGTCCCCATCCGCCTGGGGCAGTCCTTTGAGGCATATGCGGCAGTGATCGGAAGGGACATCAGAAGGATCAGGGAACAGATGGATGAGCTTAAATACCTGAACATCGGCGCCACCGCAGTGGGCACGGCCATTAATGTGAACCCTGTGTACCTGTTCCATATCATCCGTAACATCAATCTGGTGTGCCAGACCGAGTGTGTCCAGGCAGACGACCTGTTTGACGCCACCCAGAACCTGGACTGCTTCGTACATACTTCGTCCACCCTGCGCATCTGCGCCGTGAACCTTAGTAAGATATGCAACGACCTGCGCCTTCTGTCCAGCGGGCCAAAGGCAGGACTGGGGGAGATTAACCTTCCGCCCAGGCAGAATGGCTCGTCCATCATGCCGGGAAAGATTAATCCTGTGATTCCCGAAGTTGTATCCCAGGTGGCATTTAACATCATCGGCAATGATGTTACCGTGACCATGGCGGCCGAGGCAGGACAGATGGAATTAAATGCATTTGAGCCTGTGATATTCTATAAGATATTTGAGTCCATCGACACCCTCAAGGGGGCGGTGGAGACACTGATTGACAACTGTATCCTGGGGATTACCGCCAACAGGGAGCACTGCCGCAGGCTGGTGGAGTCCAGCGCCGCCCTTGCAACCGCCCTGTGCCCGGCCCTGGGATACAGAAAGTCGGCGGATATCGCCAAGCGCTCCATGGAAACGGGAGTCCCTGTAAGGCGGATTGTGCTGGACGAGAAGCTGATGACCGAAGCCCAGCTGGACCAGTGCCTTAATCTTAAGGATATGACACAGCCGGGACATCTGGTGGAGTATCATAAGATGGGGGGAAATGCCGGCGGCGGGAAGGACCGTGCGGAGGAGTTGGATTAGATGGGCAAAAGAGCTAAAGATTGCTGGAACTGATAAAGAAAAGGCCCATACAGCACAAAAATGCCAGACACTGGGGATGTCTGGCATTTTTGTAATTGTATTGTATTGTGTATAAAGGGGGATAAAATGTGTGAAAGGGGGAGGGCCCTTTCGGTTTTCGCAACAATTCATTTGCTGTATGTCCTCTTGCTTACAGGACATATTATAGGATATTTATATTGCAAAAACCATTGTCATACGCCAAAAAAATATTGCAATCCGCACATTATCTGGTACAATGGACCTAACAGTGAAGGAGCCATGTGTAAACGGCGGAAAGGACGCGCATTGTACCAGGAGGAAAGCTTTAGGACCAGCGGGGTGATGTATGCCCATACACGCAGTGATGAGGCGGATATGGAGTATAAGATGCACTGCCATGACAGCTATGAGATCTACTATATGATAACGGGTAATGTGGAGTATCTTCTGGAAGGGAGGTCCTATATTCCAAGGCCCGGAAGCCTTATCGTCATCCCTCCCGGATGTTTCCACGGCTTAAAGGTGCTGGACGGGGAAGAGTACCACCGCATACGCGTGCATTTTGTAAGGGAGCTTCTGGGGGAACGGGAGCAGGAGATGCTGCTGAAGCCGTTTGCCCCGGGCTGGTGCTGCTATGAGGAACAGTTCCAGATGGAGTGGTATTTCCATGCCCTTGAGGAGTGCGGTTCCTATGGGAAAGATTTACAGGATATTGCAATTAGCGCACGGTTGCTGTCCATTTTGACTAAGATTTTTGCAATCTGCCAGGACGCATCCGGGACATTAAGGGGAAAGGAAGGCCAGGCCAGGGAGATAATCCGCTATATCAATGAACACCTGAAGGAGCCGCTGACCCTGGAAGGGCTTGCCGGGACATTTTACATGAGTAAGAACCATCTGACCTCCATCTTCAAGCGGGCAACCGGAACAACGGTGGCGCGTTATATACTATACAAGCGCATGGCGGTGGTGCGGGGGGAACTTTCGGCAGGGATACCGGCGGCGGAAGCGGCCTCCAATGCGGGTTTCGGGGATTACTCCAGCTTTTTCCGCGCATATAAGAAGATGTTCGGATGCGCGCCCACGGACAAAGGAGGAGCCGGACTGCCTGAGATGGATAAAAGCAGGGATTTCTGATTACAGACGGAAAAAACATAAAAAACGGATGGTAAGCTTTTAAAGTGATGGTATAATAAAAGACAGTAAACAGTTGCCGGAATATTGCAGACAGACGAGGAAAAAAGAATGGAACATAGGGATTTCACCAAATGCTTTGTATTTCACGATATGGATTGGGTACAGGATATCCTGCATATGTCGGATCTGGGGCTGTGGAACATGGTGACAGACAGGGATATGCGGAATATAAAATTTTATATTGATGGAACCATGGCCAGGCTTCTGGGACTGAAGGAGGACCTGTCCCCTGAGGCGTGCTTTGAGTTTTGGTACAAGCGGATTAACAGGGGGAATCATGCCTATGTAAATGATGTCATGAACCGGATTGTCCATACGGGCAAGCTGTGTGAGGTCCAGTATACATGGAACCACCCTGAGTGGGGGGATATTCCCGTGCGGTGCGCAGGCAGGTCCCGCCAGCTTCAGGACGGGAGAATCCTGATAACCGGATATCACCAGAATATGGCTAACCTGGAGCAGATGAAACGATGGTCCATGAATGTAAGCTGGGAAGAAGTTTTTGAGTATAATATGACCAGCGGGACGGCCCTTATCTATACGGACCGCAAGGTCACATACGGTACGGAGAAGCAGATACAAGGATTTCCCGAGGTATGGGCGGACTCCGATATGGTCCATCCCGGGTTCAAGGAGACATTCCTGCAGGCATTCCGCGTCCTGCGCACAGGAGGGGACCACGCGCGTTGTGAGGTAAAGCTTAAGAACCGGAATGGGGAATACAGCTGGTTTGCCATGGAGCTGGAGGTCCTGTCATATGAGGAGGGCTGCCCGGAGATTGTACTGGGGCGGTTTGAGGACATCACCAGGCTCAAGGAACTGGAGAACGCCTATATCAGACAGGCCCGGGTCAACCAGCTGCTTTTAGAAGATTCCCTGGCCCATGCCGAGGTGGACCTGACTGGGGACCGGGTGATGCGGCTTTACGGGACCTGGAAACGCTACCTGGGGCATCTGGAGGAGCACAGTTACAGCAAGCTGATGAACCTGCTGGAGAATAAAAGCGTCAAGCCTGAGGACAGGAAGGACTTTAAACTGTACTTTGACAGGGAAAGCCTTCTGGCAAGGTTTGAGGCAGGCAGACACAGGGTCTCCATGAATTACAGGCGGCTCTTTGAAGGAGACAGGCTGCGCCGTGTCCAGCTGGCTGTATATATGTATCAGGAACCTGCAAGCAATCACATATTCGGCGTATTCTGCCTGTTGGATAAAGAGGGAAGGAAAGACAGTGATAAAGCGCGGGACAGGGAGGGACAGGAACCCCAGGAGGATGAATTTGCCCAGCTTTTATCAGCAGTAGGCGATGCAGCCTGTCTTATTGACCCTGATACATATGAACTGATAGAAGCCAACCAGGCATATTACAGGATGATCGGCAGGGCAGAGGAAGACTGCCGCGGCCATAAATGTTATGAACTGTTTTATGGAAACAACAGGCCATGTATGTTCTGCAATGGCTTTAACTGGGAATGGGACCGTTTCTCGCTGTGGGAAAACACAGATGCCAGGCAGGGCATAAAGCGTCTGATGAAGACACGCATGGTGGAGTGGAAAGGAATGCCTGCTGTCCTCACCATTGGGGTTGAGGCTGCCTATGATGGCGGGGAGGCAGAACCCTTAAAGAGCGGGCCGGATGCCAGGGCAGAGGTGGCTAATAAGGTGATAAGCTGTATCTATGCCATGATAGAGGCCAGGACCCTGGAGGAGTCCATGAGGCGCCTGATGGATGTGCTGGCGGACCATTATAAGGCCGGACATATCCTTATATACCTTCAGAAGGAAAATGAATTCGGTTATGAGTGCGCCTGCTGCAGGGACGAAAGTAACTGTCCCCCTGTCAGCGGGGACATGGAAAGCCATATACAGGCGTGGCTGGACCAGAACCATCAGGGCGGTGTCAGGGATATTGAGGAACCACAGGATATCCTGCCCGAGTCCTTTGAGCTTTATCAGGATATGGAGCGGGAACAGGTTTCCAATATGGCTGTATTCCCCATAGTCTGTAAAAAGGGGGAACTGGGCTATATAGTGATGCTGGAGCGCAAGGTTCAGGACTCCCTGGATCTGGTTGATATGCTTCTGTATTTTATAGCACAGGAAATCAGTAAACGGCAGGATGCAAAGAAGCTGGAATACAGCATTTATAATGATTCCCTGACCGGGCTTCTCAACAGGAGCAGCTATGACCGGTTCCGCAGGTCCTTTAAGGCGGACAATGTTGTTTCCATCGGCGTCATCATAATTGATATCAATGACCTGAAGTCGGTTAACGATACAAGGGGGACCGAGGCAGGGGATGCGCTGATCCGCCAGGCAGCCGGCATCATAGAGAAGCAGTTTGGCGATTGTGCGGTGTTCCGCCTGAACAGCAATGAGTTTGATATCATAATGGAAAATATATCCTACTCTGAGTTCGAGCACAGGTTTGGCGCCCTTATCCGGGAAATGAACAGCAGGCAGAATCTGTCTGTTTCCGTGGGAAGGGTGTGGGATGACAGGCAGAAGAATCTGGACTGGGCCATGAAGCAGGCAGGGGAACTGATGCGGATTGACAAGCAGCGGTATTATGAGACAAAACCCAGCCTTACCGGTTCCGGGCGCCTGGATTTAATCAAACGCCTGCTTCACAGCATTGAAAGCAGGGAGTTCAGGGTGGTGCTGCAGCCAAAGCTGTATCTGAAGACCGGCACCTGTGCGGGGGCGGAGGCGTTGATACGGTATTACCATCCAGAGAAGGGAATCATCATGCCCTCCAGGTTCATCGGCTTACTGGAGAGGGAGAACCTGATAAGCTATGTGGACCTGTTCGTGTTTGAGGAGTGCTGCCGTCTGTTGGAGCAGTGGGACCAGATAGGGTACAGGGAGCAGGTCCTGTCATTTAATTTCTCCAGGATGACCCTGCTCAATGCAGATATTGTATCCAGCGTGGCATCCATTGCGAAAAAATATGACGTGCATCCCAATAAATTGGAGATAGAGGTGACAGAGAGCATAGGGGAGCTGGGACGGGACATGGTATATAAGGCCCTGGCGGAGTTTAAGAAGCTTGGCTACCGGATATCCCTGGATGATTTCGGCACCAAATACAGCAACATGGATATCCTCTCCGATGTGGAATTTGACGTGCTGAAGCTGGATAAGAGCCTGGTGGATAAGATTGACCGGGATAAGGTCAGCGGCCAGATTGTCAAGCATATCATATCCATGTGCCATGATATGAAGATACAGACCATTGCCGAGGGCATAGAAGAGGAACTGCAGGAAGCGTATCTGAAGAAATGCAGATGCATGATTGGACAGGGATACCTGTATGGGAAACCCATGGAGGTAGAGGAGTATGAGAGGAATTTCCTGATGGGAAAGAATGAGGATTCCCTGCAGTGACCGATACCTGTCCCGCTGATGCGGTCATATCCCATTATCCAAGAGCAGGCATGTCCCGTCATTCAGGCAGCTTGACAGCGCTTCGGGGAGTGGCTATAATATGATGTAATATGTAAGGAAAGGGTGAGTGCAATGTTATTCGGAAAGTTCTGCATTGATTATAGCTCCGCACAATTTAACAGTATGAAACATTGTACGGAGCCTGAAAATACGAAAATGATGTTTGGCAGGGATATTGTTCCAAAACAATAGTTTTGGGATTTCATTTTCGTGTTTTCCAATAGAGATTCATCACTATCTATTTGGTTATTTGGGCGGCAGACAATGTTTGGTCTGCCGCCTTCTGTTATGGATAAGATTATTTAGCCGGAAAGCAGAGGGCGCACTGGATTGGTGCAGTCCCTCTGTTTTTTTGTTTTGAGAGGAAGGATTAATAATGAAAGATAAACAGGATTTAACAACAGGAAGCGTGCCCCGCAAGCTGATTGCCTTTGCGCTTCCCTTACTGCTGGCTAACTTACTGCAATCATTTTACAGCATTGTTGATATGCTGGTGGTGGGCAGGGTAGTGGGCAAAAACGGACTTGCCGCGGTGAGCAATGCGTCCATGATTGGCTTTATCATCAACTCTGTGTGTATCGGCATTACCATGGGAGGCACGGTGGTGGCTGCCCAATATAAAGGTGCGGGTGATGAAAAGGGACAGAGGGAGACCGTGGGGACATTGTTCTCAATTGCTTTTATTGCCTCGATTCTTGTTACTGTCATGGGGCTTCATGTATATGAACCGCTATTCCGGGTACTGAATGTTCCTTTGGAGGCAATGGAGGACGCCTGCGGATATATGAGGATCATCTGCTGGGGAACTGTATTTGTGTTTGGTTATAATGCTGTGTGTTCCATCATGAAAGGGTTAGGGGATTCTAAAAGCCCTCTTTATTTTGTTGCGGCTGCCGCCGTGGTTAATATTGTGCTGGACATCATCCTGGTGGGGCCGCTGGGGTTAGGGACAAAAGGCGCTGCCTATGCCACTGTTTTTTCGCAAGGCATTTCCCTTGTGATATCTGTCGTACATTTAAAGGGAAAAGACTTTGTTTTTGATTTCAGGCCCAATCATTTTACCATTAAGGGAGATAAGGCGGCTGCTATCTTGAAGGTTGGACTGCCCGCCGCCATTCAGATGGCTGTTGTCAATATTTCCTATCTGTTGATTACGGGCATGCTTAACAATTTTGGTGTCTCAGTTGCCGCGGCCTCCGGCGTTGGGTTAAAGGTCAATACACTGGCCGGCATGCCCTGCTGGGCAGTCGGGCAGGCTGTGACAGCCATGGCGGGCCAGAATATGGGAGCCAAAAAGATAGGAAGGGTAAAGGAAACAACGAGGGCAGGACTGGGGCTGAACCTGTCAATTACCCTCATTGCAGCCATCCTGGTACAGATTTTTGCAAAGCCAATCATCATGTTATTTGACCCGGTCAGTACGGATGTGATTGAAGACGGAATCCTTTATTTGAGGATATGCTGTGGGGTAAACAGCTTGATATACGCAGTCATGTATACATTTGATTCCTTTGCCATCGGCATCGGTTCCGCCAATATTGCCATGATCAATGCCCTGTTGGACGCGGTCATTGTCAGGCTTCCTGTAAGCTGGCTGCTGGCATTTACTGCCGGGATTGGATTTCCCGGTGTGTATATCGGACAGGCGCTTTCGCCTTTGATACCTGCTGTGGTTGGATGGGTTTATTTTAAGAGCAGGGGATGGGAGGGCAGAGGACTGATTTATGGACAGGTGGAGCTGGAGATGGAGCAGGAAAATGGGCAGGAAATAGGGCAGGAAAATGGGCAGGGAATAGGGCAGGAAATAGGGCAGGAAATAGAACGGGAAATAGGGCAAAAAATGGGGCAGAAAATGGAACAGGTAATGGGGCAGGAAGTGGAACAGGCAATAGGGCGGAAAATGAGGAAGAAAATGGAACAGGCAATAGGGCGGGTAATGGAAGAGGAAATAGGGCAGAAGAAGGATGCGGCGTATGGCGCAGAGGACGGGCCGGATATAGATTGAGGAGGTTAAAGGATAGAATGATGAAAGGCAGTAAAATGATGAAAGGCAGTAAAATGAACCTGGCCTTTGGAAATAAAATAATATACGATGATGCGGATTTTAGCATTAATCAATACGATAAAGCAGGCATCGTTGGCATCAACGGAGCAGGAAAGACAACCCTGTTCCGTATCCTGCTGGGTGAGCAGGAATTAGACAGCGGCAGTATCATGGCAGGAAATTTACGGATGGGCTACCTGCCCCAGGAAATCGTAATTGAGGAGGAAACACGTACGGTCCTGGATTATCTGCAGGAAGGGCGTCCGGTAGGCAGGCTGGAAGATGAATTGAACCTGGTTTACCAGAAACTGGAGACCGCGGAGGCTTTAGAGCAGACCAGCCTGTTAAAACGGATGGAACGGCTGCAGTCGCGCTTAGAGTATTATGATTGTTATGAGGCGGAAAGTATCCTGCTTACGATTATTGAACGTATGGAGATTGATATTGATTTGCTGGATATGCCGCTTGACCGGCTGTCCGGGGGCCAGAAATCCAAGATAGCCTTTGCCCGCCTCCTGTACTCGAAGCCGGAAATCCTGCTTCTGGACGAACCCACCAATCATTTGGACGCTGGGACAAGGGGATTTGTGACCGATTTTTTAAGGAATTACAAAGGCATGGTCCTGGTTATCAGCCATGACATAGCTTTTCTGAACCAAATTATAAATAAAGTCCTGTTCATTAATAAATCCACGCACAAGATATCCGTATATGATGGAAATTATGATACTTACAAGAAGAAATACGAACAGGAAAAGCGTCTGCGGGAACTTGTGATTGCCAGGGAGGAAAAGGAGATAAAGGAACTGGCAGGGTTTGTACAGCGGGCAAGACAGGCAAGCCGCACCAATCATGCCATAAAGCGCATGGGCCAGGAGCGGGCGCTGCGCCTGGAGAAGAAACAGGATGCGCTGCACAGACGCGAAGGGGTCTGCAGGCGTGTGAAAATGGATATCCATCCCCTGCGGGAGGGCGCCGGTATCCCTCTGGAGGTGGACGGCCTGTGGTTTCATTATCCAAACCAGCCCTATCTGTACAAAGACCTGAGTTTTCATATCAATGGAAAGGAACGTTTCCTGGTGGTTGGCGAAAACGGGGTTGGAAAGTCCACGCTGCTTAAGCTGATGATGGGTATCCATACCCCGGACCGAGGAAAAATCCGGTTCCATCCCAAAACAGATGTGGCCTATTATGCCCAGGAACTTGAACAGCTGGATCTGCAAAAAACGGTCCTGGAAAATGTCAGCACCCAGGGATGTCCGGTGAAACAGCTGCGTTCCGTATTGAGCAATTTTCTGTTTTTTGAGGACGATATCTATAAAAAAGCTGAGGTCCTGTCACCAGGCGAAAAGGCCCGTATTGCACTATGTAAGATTTTGCTGCAAAAGGCGAATTTCCTTATTCTCGATGAACCCACCAATCATCTTGACCCTGAAACACAGGAGGTTATCGGAAGGAACTTCAGGCTGTTTGAAGGGACTATCCTGGTGGTCAGCCACAATGTGAGGTTTGTTGAGCAGATTGGGATTAACCGGGTGCTGATGCTGCCGTCGGGGCGGGTTGAGGATTATGAGGGTGGGGAGGAGGGGATGCGTTAAGGGATTGATAGCTGGTTGGCGGTTTTCCTTTCTTTTGCTGTCAGGCATACTTCTTTATAGAAAACATCTTGTAATTTGTTGCGGAATAGGTTATTCTATATATGACAAATGCAAACAGAGTTTGCAATTTTTTGTAATAATTTGCAAGTATTAAACTGTGAGGGGTGCATAATATGATTGCAACAGAACGCGCCAGCTATATTTTAAATAAGCTGCGGGATAAAAATACTGTTTCACTTAAGGAAATAGCATCCGAACTGGATGTTTCAGAAGCAACGGTCCGCCGTGATTTCGAACGGCTTGATAAAGAGGGATTTGTTGTACGTGTCCGCTCTGGTGCCAAGCGCGTGGAACCGATTGTGCCAGATCATGTTACGCCGCTTGTGACCAGTGAAAAGCTTGCTGAATACACAGAGGAAAAGAACGCCATTGCAAAATTTGCAGCCAGTTTTGTCCATGATGGGGACTGCGTGTTTCTTGACGGAGGTACTACAATTGCTCCCATGATTGATTTTATCCAGGATAAGAAGATTAAGATTGTCACGCATAATCTTCTTATACCGCGAAGGCTAAAGAAGATGAATGTAGATATTTTCCTCCTTGGCGGTCATTATACACAATTTCATGAGAGTACAATGGGGGTATACACTGAGAAGATGGTGTCGCAATTTCATTTCGACCATGCCTTTTTTGGGTGTTCGGGAATTGAACTTGTACACCAGATGGTTTACAATGATGATATTGACACTGTCCCTGTTAAGGAAGTTGCAATGAAGTATTCGAATAAGAACTACCTTCTGGCTGATTCGAGCAAACTTGGGAAAACAAGCTTCTGCCGTTTTTCGAACCTGAGTGCATTTGACAGCATAATAGTCAGTCCTCCTCAGGAGCAGGATATACTGCTTCCACCCAATTTTATCGTGGTTCAGAATGATTAGTATGGAATTTTTATGAGGCTTAAAACAGGAAACCGTCAGGACCAAGAATCTCAATACCTTGTCCTGACGGTTTTTACTGTAGTACAATCATGTATCTTTAGTTGGATAGCGCGGTTAAGATGGCGTTTACCGCATCATTGCTTGTGAGTTTGAATTCTATTTTCAGTAAATCCACTATGCCGACCTGTCCGAATACATCATTTATGCCAAGCTTTAACAGTGGTACGCCTGCACCATGCTTTGCCAGCACGTCAGCCACAGCGCTGCCGATTCCGTTTATTATACTGTGGTTTTCATAAGTTACTACCAGCTTTTTGCCCTGGGCTTCCCTAAGGATAAGATCTTCATCAAAGGGCTTTACGGTAACCGGGTCCACGACTTCCACGCTGATGCCTTTTTCCTTCAGGGATTCGGCTGCATCCAGGGCATCGCTCATCAGATATCCGCTGCCTATTAACAATACATCAGAACCAGGTACCAGTATCTGGCCTTTTCCTACCTCGAATCTTGTATCAGGCCCGTATACCTCGCGCACGTTTTTGCGGTATGCGCGGATGTAGTGTATGGCGCCGTCCCGGCGGGATGCGCATTCACGGACCATCCAGTCCAGCTGTACCTGGTCGCAGGGGTCGCATACAATGGCATTGGGGATGGTACGCATGACGGCAAGATCTTCGAAGCAGGAGTGGCTTCCCCCGTCAAATCCGGAACAGAAACCGGGATCAGACCCGAAGATATTTATGGTGTTCTTCTGATAGGCGCATGAGATATAAAGCTGGTCAAGGGCGCGCCGCGTTACAAATGCGGCCATTGTATGTACAAACGGTGTGAATCCCCGCAATGAAAGTCCGGCAGCCACACCAAACATATTCGCCTCACAGATGCCTGTATCTACAAAGCGGTCGGGATGGCTTTCCTTAAATCTGAGGAAAAATGATGCGCCGCCAAGGTCTGCATCCAGTATCATGATCCGGTCATCCTTTTCGACCAGTTCTTTCAGGGTGGCCCCAAACTGGTTGCGCAGTTCGCCGCCCAGTTCTTTTGTTCTATTTTGTTTCAGCATAGCCCTTACTCCTCCTCTGTGATTTTTTTAGTTCTGCAATGGCTGCGTCAATCATGGCGCGTCCTTCTTCAAATACCTTAGGGGAATGGTTGTCCGGCATGTCTTCATAGTATTTTACGCCCTGGCCTTTGATTGTATCCAGAACGATGCAGATAGCTTTGCCGTTTATCTGTTTAGCTTCTTCGATTGCATTGTCTATGGCTTCCTCACTGGCTCCGTCTACTGTTTTGCACCAAAATCCGAATGCCTTCATTTTTTCTTCATAGCTGAAAGGCTTAAGTACATCGTTACAGTATCCGTCATGCTGGCGTTTGTTATTGTCAATAAATACGATACAGTTATTTAAACCATTGTGGGCCATGAACTGGAAGGCCTCCCAGTTCTGCCCTTCATTAAGCTCGCCGTCACCAATGCATACATACACATACTGGTCATTAATACCATCATGTTTCAGTCCGTAGGCAATTCCTGCGGCAATACTGGCGCCCTGCCCCAGGGAACCTCCGGTAACATCAATGCCGGGGGTTAACAGACGGTCGACATGGCTTGGGATATGGGTGCCGATATTATCCATTGTGAGTAAAAGCTGTTTATCAAAAAATCCTTTTTCAGCCAATGCAGCCTCCACCGCGGGAGCTGCGTGGGCTTTGCTCATGACCAGGTAATCGCGGCCCTCCCAATCAGGATTGTCTGGATCATATTTCATTTGCTTCCCATATAGTACACTGATAAGTTCCGTAACGGACAGGCATCCGCCGATATGTCCCATACCCCGCTGTTTAAACATTTCCAATTGATTAATCCTGAGCTGTGCCGAGAATTTTTTTAGTATCTTACGCTCTGTTGCTTCCATGAATCATACCTCCTTAAAGTGGATTTTTTGAATGCAGTGCGGCCAAGGCCGTGGGATAAGGATTATTAAGTGCAGTCATAGGCCTTATATGTGTCGGACTTGCCTGACAGCATCGTTTTAAAATCCTGCATTAACGGATGCTGATGCCAGGTGTAGTTTGTCTCGGCAACATAATAGGCGGTCAGCTGTACGAATGCAAGGCTGTACAGCGGGCTGAACAACTCGTCTTCCACTGCAGGTACACGCATTACTCCTGCCCCTTTGAGGGCGGGATTGTTGGAAAGGGCAAATACGCGGTCTGTTATTTTTTGCGCGGCCTGCCATTCCTGCCGGATACGTGCGCTTGTTTCGTCGCCCGGGTCTAAAAAGAAAAGATTATAATTGGGCGTTAACTGGATCTGGGGGCCGTGGATGGATTCGTCTATCTCGTATCCCACAGCCAGGATATGTACGGTTTCACCAATTTTTACTGCACCTTCCAAAGCGGTGCCATAATTTGCTCCGGCGCCGATGAGATATACACGTTCCATGGAAAGGAGCTTTTGTTTGTTTGCCTCAAAATAGGCGGGATATGCTGCAATCAGAGCATCGTAGCTGTCCATGCAGGCCATCATTTGATTTTTGTCCGCCATTACGTCCTCATCGCTGAGTATGTTTTGTGCGTGGGCCGCATGAAGGGCAAACAGCATTAAAAAGGCTGTCAGGGTTACGACTCCTTTTGTGACAAAATCCAGTTTTTCACCGCCCAGGCCGAAATCAATGACTTCATCCGCCTCATTCTTGAAATCAGAGTGGATATTGCCTGTAAGCCCTATGGCCGGAACGCCCAGTTTCCGGCACAGGCGCAGTGATTCGATTGTGTTTGTGCTGCATCCGCTTTGGGAAATGCATACCACGAAATCCTCTGGTGTCATGTCATGTTCATAGTGGTTGAATGTGAAGGGAGTGACAATTTTTACTTCTGCGCCAAGCCGGCTCTTCATATAGTAGCGTGCACAATGACAGGCATTACAGCTTGAACCGCAGGCGACTAACCATATGGTCCGGTACGGGCGGCTTAGGTAGAGGTCCACCATGCGTCCGGTCAGATGCCTGCTGTCCTCAATATTGGCACGTACCTGGGCGGGGGTTTCCTGGATATAGCGCAGCATGGAAATCTCTGTTGTGCTCATGATTTTCAATCCTTTCTGTTTTCTGCGGAGGGAAACTAAATGGTAACGGTCTTCTTGCTTACTCCCTTGGGAGCGTCCGGGTCAAAGCCGCGGCTTAGGCTGCACAGGCAGGAGAACATCTGTGCGAATACGGCGGCCGTAAATACAGCCTTTATGCCATCGTATTCCGGAGGAAGCAGCACGCTTGTATCGCCAAGGACGGTAAGTTCTGGCTTATTTGTTATCACCGTACACCAGATACCTGTTTCTTCCTTCAGGCGTTTAAGTAATGCCTCGCCGCAGTAATTTGTTTTTTCGTCTGCCAGGAAAAACATATATGGGGTGAACCGCTGGGCAGTGGCAATGGGGCCGTGCCGGTAATCGGCCGAACCATAACAGCGTGCATCCAGGTAACTTGTTTCCTGTATCTTTAATTCGGCTTCATTGGCCACGGCATCCATTAACCCGCGTCCCACCAGCAGGAGATGTTCGGTTTCCCTGTAAAAACGTACAACATCGCGTACCTGTGCTTCCAATCCCGTAAGGGCGGCGGTTACGATTTCCGGGGCTTTGTCCAAGGTGTCCAGCAATTCTTCATCGCCGGATATGTATGCGGCAATCATGGTGAGTATGGTCACCTGCGTCATATATGACTTTCCCGCAGTGATGCTTTGTTCCGGGCCGCAATGGTTATTGAGTCTGTAGCTGCCGGCCTGTGTCATCAGGGAATCCTCCACATTTGTAATGCTCACACAGACACCGCCCTGGCTGTCGCATGCTTTCATTACTTCAAAGATATCCTGAGCCGCGCCGGATTGGGATACGGCTATCATCAAGACGTTGGAGTAATCCGGGGATGCCTTATAAGCTGTGACAACGCTGGGGGCACTGATGCTTGCTATCATGCCGCATTTTGTTTCCAGCAGATAGCGCCCGACCAGGTTTGCATGGTCGCTGGAACCGCGTCCTACCAATACCGCTGTTTTAATACCGCGGGTTTTCACCTCCTCGCCAATCTGCCGGCAAAGATCACGGTTTGCCGCAATACAGTCAGCGACAGCCTCTGGCTGCTGGAAGATTTCCCTCCAGAAAATGGAACCGCTTGTGTCAATCATAAATAATCCTCCTTTTAAATTAATTTTTGCGTTATTATACGAACGGCATCTGGCTAAGGGCTTTATCTAATTCCAGCAGGTCGTCTTCGCTTTTTACATGTGATAGCTGTTCCAGTATCTGATCGTTTGAAAGGATGGTAAACAACTGACGCATATTTTCCAGATGTTTTTCATCATCCACAGCTGCGAGCGTGAAGAAAAGCGTGGCATCTTTTTCCCTGTCTGCCGGGTCGAAGGATACCGGCTGTTCAAATTTTGTAAAAGCAATGGCAGTCCGGGTGACACCCGGAGAGCCTTTTGTTGAGTGCGGAATAGCCAATCCGGGTACGATTACAATATAGGGACCAAATTCCTCTACGCATTGGATGATGCGCTCTTCATAATCCGTTGTTGCACAGCCTGTCTTTACAAGAGGGCGGCAGCTTTTGTGAATGGCATCACGCCAGTCATCGGCACTGTTAAAAAAAGCGTAGCGTTTAGCATCTACAATATCTTTAAAAAGCATGGTACTTTTCTCCTTTCACTCAAGTTTTAACATTTGATGAGGCCATTATAAACTTTTTTGTGAATAATTGCAAGATATTGCAAGAAATATTTTTTGTAATTTGCTTTTTTGCTGGCAGCCAGGGGGATTTTTGTGAAGTTTTGTTCATGGTGTTGAAAAAAATGCTCTTTTGTTCTAAAAATATATTGACATTTTCGAATAAAGGTTTATGATAAAAGAAAGGAAATGATTGGTTTTGAAATAAAAAATCGTATATTTGTTAAAAGAAACAAATATTTTGCAATTTCAAGCAAGATATGCAATTTGATTTTATATGGAAAGGGGGTGTGAAGATACAATGATTAATATACTGATGGTTTGTGGCAATGGCTGCGGCAGCAGCTTAGTGTGCCAGATGGCGGTAGAGGCAGTTTTAAAAGAGTTGGGGGTGCAGGCACATGTGGATCATAGTGACATGCTGTCCGCTGCTTCTAAGCAGGCGGATATCCTGATAGCTGGAATCAACTTTAAAACCCAATTCGATACATTTAAATTGTTCCCCAATAAAATCTATCTAAAAAGTCTGGTTAACAGACAGGAGATTCGGGAAAAGCTGCAGATGGTTTTGCAAGAGAATGACTGGTTATAAATATGCAGTAGTTTAGAAGGTATCCTGTATGGACAAAAGGAGGTAAGTATGGGTATATTAACATTTATCATTGATAACATCCTGATAAATGCAGCAATGGTATTGGGGCTTGTTGCCCTGCTGGGGCTGATTTTACAAAAAAAATCCGCTGGCGCCTGCTTTAGCGGCACATTTAAGACAATGATGGGATTTATGATCCTGTCTGCTGGTTCAGGCGTTATCGTGGGGGCGCTGGAACCTTTTGGCACATGGTTTGCGGCGGGACTTGGAATCCAGGGTTCGGTGGCATCCATTGAAGCGGTGCTGGCCGTTGCAATGCAGAATGATATGATAGGCCGTGATATTGCCTTGGCATATGCAGGCATATTTGTTGTTAATCTGGTTATTGCGCGCGTGACCAGATGGAAGTATGTATTCCTTAATGGAGAGGCCCCAATCTATATGGCTATGGCCAGTATATTGTTTGGTGTTGGTCTGTGTGGATTTAGCCATATGAGTGCCGTTCTTATTGGCGCTGTACTTGGCGGGATATGCTGTATTCTATTTCCGGCGCTTGCACAGCCCATTGTCCGTAAGATTACAGGCAGCGATGATATTGCCCTTGGGCATTTTTGTACATTAGGCTATCTGCTAAGTGCAGGTGTTTCAAAGCTGACAGGTGATGTTTCAAAATCGACTGAGGATATAAAATTCCCAGCCAGACTTTCTTTTTTACAGGATACATATCTTGCAGTGGGATCCGTGATGATTCCATTATATGTCATCATGGCGGCTTTGGCCGGACCAGAAGTGGTTGCTGAAGCAGCTGGAGATAAAAATTACATTGTATTTGCCATCATACAAGGTATTACGTTCTGTGCAGGTCTCTTTGTCCTCCTTACTGGAGTCCGCCTGCTTATTGCGGAGCTGGTTCCCGCATTCGCAGGAATTGCTGAGAAGGTGGTACCTGGTGCACGTCCCGCATTGGATTGCCCGGTACTTTTTACCTTTGCACCTAATGCCATTGTGTACGGCTTTGTATTCACGACAATAGGCACCGTAGTGGGGATGTTCCTATGGCCTGTATTTGGATTACCCATGGTTATTCCGGGAATTATGTCCAATTTCTTTGCCGGAGGCACGGCCGGTATTTTTGCCAATGCAACAGGCGGCCGGCGCGGTACGATTATTGCGTGTATTGTACACGGTTTATTTATATCTTTATTGCCTGCACTGGTTGCACCGTATCTGGGCCAGATTTTTATTGAGGGATTGCCGTCCCTGGCGGCCTATACAATGACGGATGTGGACTGCGTTTCCATGAGCCTGTTCTATTCCTGGGTGCTGAAATTCATAGCTGGCCTGTTTGGGATTGGCTGAATCCGTTCTGCAGTGATTTGGATGACTGATTGGCAAGAAGGGCTCTGGATAACACAGTAAAGCCGGGGACACTGATATTTCAAGGTTCCCGGCTTTTTATGTGCTGTTTTATTTTGCATACACCTGTGATAAGACCGTCATAATATCCTAGGATGTGTTTGAAAATTCATTCCCGCCAGCTGCCCTAAGGAATCCGCCCAAAGTCCCCCCTTAGGGCAAAGCACACCCTAGAATCTGATGCCGGGGATTTTCAAGGTTTTATGCATGCAGACAACATAAGAATTGCAGAAAGTCCATGATACCGATTTGTAAACCGCTTTCTCTTTGTTCATGAATTGGGAAACTATCTTTGTATAAAGCAATCGCCTTATGATACATATCATGCTTACTGGTGGTTAATCTTCTAAACTCCATATTATTTTTACCTCACATCAATCCATAGGATAAATGAATGACTGTATCATTCCCCGCCATAAGTTTTAATTGGGACAATGTTGTCCGAAGATTGCGGAAAATTCGTAGATTGCGAAAAAACTACAAAACAAAAATACCGGAAACCTGATAAAAACAAGGTTTCCGGCTTTTTCCTGTTCCTGAGCGGATTCGAACCGCTGGCCTTCCGCTTAGGAGGCGGACGCTCTATCCTGCTGAGCTACAGAAACATATGCATCACATGCATTTTACTGCGGGCCGTAATTCATACGGTCCGCAATATATAATAACCTATATTTGAAAAAAAATCAAGCCTCAAATTTCACAGTTCCCTGCATCCACACCTGTCCTTTGAAACGGCGGCCTGTTTTAGGCTCTCCTAAAAGGTCCTGTTTGTTGATTATCACGTGGAAAACCATGTCGTTGCAGTCCAGGGTCAGGTTGTAAATCTCCTCGCCTGTAATCCTGTTTTTGTTCAGGGCAACCGCTGTAATCTCCCCAATGACCGAATACTGGTCGCACTCAACGCCGCAGGGCATGAAGCAGGTTTCTATGATGGAATACACATCCTCGTGCGCAATGCGCCTGGACACCATGGAATAAAGGTCAATGTCTTCAATGGTCAGCGTCTCGATGGCGTCCTCGTCCCCGCGCTTGGCTGCTTCCAGGAGATTGCTGCGCTTGCGGGCAGCCTGTCTGGAATCCTCGGCCTGCTGTTCGGTTTTCTGGATGGGAAGCAGGACCCTGCCCTGGACACACAGACCTGTGAGGGCTGCGCCGTGGGGAAGGACTGCCTGGCGCCCAGCATGCCGCATACGGTACTCCATGGAATTTTCTATATAGAAAATCAGGGAAATCCCCACCCTGTATTCATCCAGTAGCCCGGCGTATGTCTCCCGTTCCGTATGGCGCTGGATGGAACACTCCGCATCAGAGCTTATATCTGTTCCGGTAACGTAAGGATAGTAGTATTCCCGGCTGAAGGTTCCCTTGGGGCTCATCTCACCAGCCATGGCAACACCCATGCCAGGGGCTGTCTCTGCCCGCAGTTCGCAGAACGTACTGCCTTCCCGTTCGGATAACTGTCCTATGCGCTCAGCCTCTTTTGCCAGGCGCCGCAGCAGCTTTTCCATATCCTGTTTCTTCTGGTACATACTGAATCCAATGGTCCGCATAAACTTATGCATGTTGTCACCTTCTTTCCTGAATCTATTATCATAAGCAAAATTGTTTATCAGACAACAAAGAGGCAAAAGGAACACCTTCGCCTCATCATCTTTGCCCATTATATACTACTTTATAGCAGATTACCAGTATTTTTTCTTTGGACAGGCCAAATTATCCGCGGAATTAAAAGAATTGAGGATTTTTTGATGGATTGCACCGTTGCATAAAAAGCAGAATCTTTTATGCTGGAAATAAACCGGGGGATTACGGGCCAAAACAGAGGTCCCCATGTGCCCTGGCAGTAAAATAATCAATGATGGAGGAAGGGGAAGCAGAAAATGTCAAATTCATATGAGCCATTGAAACTCAGGGGCGAGCGGGTGTGGAGGACCTATACCGGGGGCAGGGAAATCGGACGCCTTCACGGCGGGGAAGGCGCGGAGGATGACCATTTCCCGGAGGAATGGATGTTTTCCACAACAAGGGCGCTGAATGTGGGGAGGGAGGACATTGAGGAAGGAATCTGCTGTCTGGATGAAGACAGGGAAATTTCCCTGAAACAGCTCATCCTGTCCAATCCGGAGGAAATGCTGGGAAAGGACCACGTGGACAGATGGGGTGCGTCAACGGGAGTCCTGATTAAGATGATAGACAGTGAGGAGCGGCTGACCATACAGGTCCATCCGGACAACGTGACGGCCGGACGTCTTTTCAACAGCCGGTTTGGCAAGACGGAATGCTGGTACATACTGGGGGCCAGAAGTGACGGGCGGGAACCGGCCTGTATCTATCTGGGTTTTAAGGAAGGAATCACCAGGGAGGAATGGGTCAGGTGCTTTGAGCGGCAGGACTATGATAAAATGTTAAGCCTGCTGAACAGAATCCAGGTAAAGCCCGGGGAAACGTATCTTGTAAAGGGAGGGGTTCCCCATGCAATCGGAAGCGGCTGTATGATAATTGAAGTCCAGGAACCCACGGATTACACCATAAGGGTTGAGAAGGTAACGCCGTCCGGGTTCCGGATAGATGACAGGATGTGCCATCAGGGTCTGGGCTTTGAGACGATGTTTGACTGCTTTTCCTATTGCGGCATGAGTGAGGAGGAGGTAAGGGAACAGTTCTGCATCCGTGCGGAGGACGTGGAATGGAGCCAGGGGATTAAACGCAGCATCATCGGATATAAGGATACGCCATGTTTCCGGATAGAGAGGATGGAGGCGGATGGCACATGCAGCTTTAAAGGGGACGGGGTATATGGGTGCCTTTATGTACTTTCGGGTAAAGGCATATTAAAGAGCAGCACCCATGAATATACAGTTGGGAGGAACGACCAGTTCTTCATACCGGCTGCCTCCGGGGAATACACCATAACCAGTATTGGCAATGAGCCGGTTTCCCTGTTGATGATGCGAGGCCCAGAATAGGTAGATATCCACGATGCGAGGCCCGGAATAGGAGGATATCCACGATGATGACCTGCAATTGTATAAATTGCACAATAATTAAACAAAATAAAAACAAATATATAAACTTTGTAGAAATAGAAGAGAAAGTGAGGTTTTGTACCGTTGTGATACTGCCATAAAAAACCTAAAATAACAGCAAGAGAATTGACAAGGGGGTAAAGCGACTGATGAGTCAGAAAAAAATTCAGACCAGGGCCAACCTGATAGGTTATATCCTGATTTTACCATGGATCATAGGGATTATCTGTTTCCAGCTCTGGCCCATTGTACATAGTTTCCTAATGTCATTTACGAATTATAACCTGCTGAACGAGCCGTCCTTCATAGCCCTGGACAATTATGGGAAAATGTTTAAGGATGACGTGTTTTACCAGTCGGTCAAGGTTACCTTCAAGTATGTGTTCATAGCGGTGCCGGCCAAGATAATCTTTGCCCTCTGTATTGCCCTGATACTGAACATGAAGATTAAGGGGATTGGAATCTTCCGGACGGTTTACTATATCCCGTCCATCCTTGGATCCAGTATTGCGGTTGCAATCCTGTGGAAGGCCCTGTTTGTAAAGGACGGCGTAATCAATGCATTGCTGGCACAGATTGGGATTGAGGGGGTATCGTGGCTGGGGAATCCCAAATACACGCTGTTTACCATTTCCCTGTTAACGGTATGGCAGTTCGGTTCGTCCATGGTGGTTTTCCTGGCCGGACTGAAACAGATTCCATCTTCGCTGTATGAGGCGGCAAGTGTGGACGGCGCGGGCAGGATGGCCAAATTCATCCATATAACGCTGCCGGGCATCATGCCGATGATGTCATTTAACATCCTGATGCAGACCATCAACGCGTTCCAGATGTTCGCGGCACCGTATACCATCTTCAACGGAAGAGGCGGTCCTTTAAATTCCACCATGCTTTACGTGATTTACCTGTATCAGCATGCATTCAAATATTTCAATGTGGGCTATGCATCTGCCTTATCCTGGGCATTGCTGGTCATGATTGCAGGCACCGCGCTTATCCTGCACCTGCTGGAGAAGAAGTTCCTGAATTATGATGATTAGGGGAGGAGGGGGAATCGCAATGAAACGGAGTACGTTTACAAAAATTATTATATATGTCCTGATCAGCCTTCTGGGCCTGATCATGCTGTATCCACTGATATGGATGATATTTGCGGCGCTCAAGCCCTCCCCGGAGGTGCTGTCAAGCCCGGACCTGCTTCCAAGCCAGTTCCGGTTTGACAACTTTGCAGCAGGATGGAAATTAGTCAGGCCATATACCTTTGGGAAATTTTTTATGAATACGTTCTTTGTGGTCATCAGCTGTGTGGTGTGCAGCCTTGTGATCAGCCTGTTTGTGGGCTATGCCTTTGCAAGGGTGAACTTTAGGTTTAAGTCATTCTGGTTCAGCGTCTTATTCCTGACAATCATGCTTCCGGCCACCACCACCCTTGTGTCCCGGTACGTGGTGTTCAGTAAGATAGGCTGGCTTAATACATATCTTCCCTTTATCATACCGACGGCCCTGGGGGTTGGGAACGGAGGCGGTTTCTTCATCTATCTGGTGGCCCAGTTCATCAAAGGGATACCAAAGGAACTGGATGAGGCTGCCAAGATAGACGGATGCTCCACCTTCAGTATCATTGTAAGGATCATATTCCCGCTGTGCAAACCATCGCTGTTCTCAGTTGCCATCTTTGCATTCATGTGGAATTGGGATGATTTCCAGAACCAGCTGATTTACCTGACAAAGGTTGACCTGTATACGGTTGCCCTGGCAATGCGCACCACCATTGACGCAACCGGGGCCGATAACTGGGGGGCGGTCATGGCCATGGCACTGTGTTCCGTGCTTCCGGCAATCGTGATGTTCTTCTGCCTTCAGAAGTACTTTGTGGACGGGGTCAGCACATCAGGACTAAAAGGATAAAAGAGGAGGCATATATGTTAAAGGTTGAAAAGAAGATCCAGTCAGAGCTTAACCGTCTGGAACAGATGCTGTACAGGCACAAAACGCCTGTGAAAGGATGGATGGCAAAGGAAGGTTATTACCGCCATCCCGAAGAATATGAGATGATGGATGGGGAATGGGAGGAACTGCCGGAGGGAATCCATGTTGGTAAGCCGGACCTGACCGTATTCCTCAGGAACCGGATCGTACTGGATGACGGCTATAAAGGCGAAACAGCTGTCCTGCTGCTTAAGGTCGGGGGCGAGGGCTGTGTTTCCGTCAACGGGAACCATTATAACGGACTGGATTTTAACCGGAATATGATCCTGCTGTCCGATTGCGCCCAGGGCGGGGAGGAATATGAGGTTGAGATTGAGACATACTGTAAGGACCTGATTTTAGACAGCGATAATGCGTTTAAGACAGATGTTGTGATAACCCAGTCAGAGGTTGCCGCCATTAACAGGCCGGCATGGGATTTTTACTTTGAGGTTAAGACTGGATTTGACTTTATCGTGGGCTGCGGCGAGGAGTATACAAAACAGCGTGTCCTGCATGTGATTTACCAATCCCTGCTGAAACTGGATTATTCAGAACAGGATACCTTTGATGAGAGCGTGAAACAGGCCCTTAGTGAATATGTGGAGTCCATTGCCAGGTATGGGCAGATTAAGATACCGGTAAGGATGTATTTTGCAGGGCATTCCCACATTGACGTGGCATGGCACTGGCCCTTAAAGGAGACAGTCCGAAAGGTGAGCAGGACATTTTCCAGCATGCTGCGCCTGATGGAGCAATATGAAAGCTTCAAGTTCTGCCAGAGCATGCCGGTCCTCTATGAGATGGCCCAGAAATACTACCCGGAGCTGTTTGAACAGATAAAGGAGCGGGTAAAGGAGGGGCGCTGGGAAACGCTGGGAAGCATGTATCTGGAGCCGGACTGCAATCTTATAAGCGGCGAATCATTTGTCCGGCAGATCATGTATGGAAAGCGGTTCTACCAGAAGGAACTGGGGAGCGATTCCAATATCTGCTTCCTGCCCGATGTATTCGGATATTCATCTGCAATGCCCCAGATCCTCAAGAAGGCTGGCACGGATTATTTCTTTACCACGAAGCTGACCTGGAACGAGACCAATGAATTCCCATACAGCGTCTTCAAATGGAGGGGGCTGGACGGCACGGAGGTCTTATCCGGGATGATGTCCATGTGCACGCAGAGGGGACTGGGACTGTACAACGGTGACTTATCCGCGGACGGCGTAAGGCAGTCCATGGATTATTTTAAGAACAAGGAAAATGGAGACCCCCTTCTCTACCTTTATGGACATGGGGACGGAGGCGGAGGCGTCACAAAGGAAATGCTGGAGTCCGTGACAAGGCTTAACAGGGTTCCCATGATGCCTGAAGTTACGGTTGGGACCGTAAAACAGTATTTTGACGGGCTGGACAAGGAAAAGGATTATCCTGTATGGGCAGGGGAACTATACTTTGAAAAACACAGGGGTACCTATACCACTGCCGCCAACAATAAAAAGAACAACCGTAAGAGCGAGCTTTTATTCCGCGATGCGGAAATCGTGTCTGTATTCCAGTATCTGGAAAATGGTGCCTATCAGGGCGCGGACCTGGAGGCAGGATGGAAAAAGATACTGTTGAATCAGTTCCATGATATCCTGCCGGGAACCTGTATACGCGAAGTCTATGAGGAGTGCGACCGGGAGTATGGGGAGATTGCAGGAATCGGGCAGGAGAGCATCCGGCAGAACCTCAGATGTATGGCCCAGCCGGATGAAGCGGCGGTAACCGTATATAATACCCTGTCCTGGAACCGCAGGCAGGTGGTATCCATTGACGGCAGGGGATATGAGGCTGTGGTGGATGGAAAGGGCGCATACCCGGTACAGACCCTGAAAGAGGACGGTACCATTGACTTCCTGGCAGAGGATGTGCCGGCCCTGGGGTACAAGGTATATTACCTCACCCACAGGACAGACGGCCTGGCCGCACAGTCAAAGGCCGCGTTAACACAGGAAAATGGAATCACGCAGATAAGCAATGACTGGCTTCAGGTAGGGATTGACGGGGACGGTGAACTTGTCTCTGTATTTGATAAGACAACGGGACGCCAGATACTAAAGGATGGAAGGAAGGGCAACCGTCTTAAACTTCAGGAAGACATCCCGGTGGAGTGGGGATCTGCATGGGAGGTAACCACAAAGAGGGAGGACAAGGCCCCGTTCCCATTTACCGGAACCAGCCAGTGCATAAAAGAACACAATGACTTATATACGGTCCTTTCCGTCAGGAAGTCGGTCCATCATTCTTCGGTGGAGCAGGATATCATCATGTACCATCATGCCCCGCTTATGGAATTCAGGACCAGGGTGGACTGGGATGAAAGGCAGAAGATGCTCAGGGTGGAATTCCCTGCGGATATACATACGCTGACAGCCAGATATGATATTGCCTTCGGCAATGTGGAACATCCAAACCATTCCACCACCAGCTATGATGAGGCGCGGTTCGAGGTGTGCGGACATAAATGGGGCGATATCTCGGATGGAAGCCACGGCGCGGCCCTGATGAATGACTGTAAATACGGTTATACCATCCAGGATTCCGATATGGTGCTGAGTCTTTTAAGGAGTGCGGATTTCCCATCGGATTCATGTGATAAGGGAGTCCATACATTCTCCTACTGGTTCTATCCACATGACGGCGGGATAAAAGAAGGCAGGGTGGCCCAGGCCGGATATGAGGTCAATGTCCCTCTTCTGGTCCAGGCCGGAAAAGCCGCCAGGGATGAATATTCCTATATCCGCACCAACTGTGATAATATTGTCATTGATACCGTTAAGAAATCAGAGGACGGGGAGGAAATCGTGCTCAGGATATTCGAGACATACAATACGGTCAATGACGTGGTTCTCACGATGGGATTCCCTGTGGCGTCATGTGAGGAGACGGACCTGCTGGAGCGGCATCTGGAGGATGTTCCCGTAACGGACGGGCAGATACGGTTTACCATTCATCCGTATGAAATAAAAACCTATAAAGTAACATGCAAACATAAATAAAATGGAGGTTGGGGTTATGAAGAAATGGTCGAAACTGCAGGCAGCAGCAATGGCAGCCGGAGCGGCAATGGTATTATCAGCGTGTGGTCCATCCACACAGGCCACCACCGCGGACACGGCGGCAACAGAAGGAAAAGCAGCCGCGGACACGAAGGAAGCTTCAGGGGAACAGGTGGAACTGAGGATATCCTGGTGGGGCAGCGATGCAAGACATGAGGCCACGTTAAAGGCGCTGGACCTGTTCATGGAAAAATATCCGAACATCAAGGTGACTGCGGAATATCAGGGATTTGACGGTTATCACGACAAACTGATGACCCAGATTTCTTCCAGCACGGAGCCGGATGTGTACCAGCTGGACAACAACGTATATTTTGCGAGCCTGGCAGCCAATGATAAGCTGGGTGACCTGACGCCCTATATCGGGAACCAGCTGAAGCTGGACGACTACCCGGAAAGCGCATTGACATGGGCCCAGTACAACGGCGTGCAGTACGGTGTGCCAAGCGGGTTGAACGGACCGCTCTTTATCTGGAATAAGCAGATATTTGATGAGGCAGGGGTAGAATATCCCACCAATGACTGGTCATGGGAAGACTTTGAGAAGGCATGCCAGGAGATTTACGATAAGACAGGCAAGTATGGCATGAAAGAGCCGTCCTACTTCCTTACGATGACAATGGTGCGCCAGGCCGGGCAGTGGTTTGCAACCGAGGAAGGTGACCTGGAGGATTTCTCAGCCGCACTTGGGGGCGTGTATGAGCAGTACAACAAGTGGAGGGAAACAGGTGTATTCCCGCCCCTGGACATGACGGTGGGGCAGGAGTCCCAGCAGGATAACCTGTTCTTAAGCTGTGACGCTGCATGCGAGGTAAACCATATTGCAACAATGCCACAGGACCATGCGGCAATGGCTGAACAGTCGGAACTGGGAATATCACTGGTTCCCGGAACCAAACAGAATGGAGGGGCCTATATGCTGGCATCCATGCCATGGACCCTTGGCAAAAGCTCCAAGCATCCCGAAGAAGCAGCCACATTAATTAATTTCCTTATCAACGACAAGGATGCGGCCAAGATACTTATGACGGTACGCGGCGTTCCGGCACCGGATTCTGTCCGTGAGACAATCGCGCCATTACTGGAAGGGGATGCGCTCCTTGTGGTGGATGGTGTGAACCTCCTGATTGAAAATACGCAGAGGATTGATTATGAATGGCTTGTCCCGGGAAGCGCGGTGATTGAGAATACCATAATGGACGAACAGTATGCAACCGGATATGGGCAGAAAACGCCTCAGGAAGCAGGGGCTGCCGCCTATAAGACAATACTGGAATCCGTCAATAACGCGAAATAAAATCCGGCAGGTAGTTGGGAATTCTATAATATGATATACTTTTGGAAGGTGTTGCAGGTCCGTGCTGCAGCACCTTCTAATACAAAGAGACAGCGCGCCGCGGGCAGATACGCCGCGCTGCCTAAAGGGGAGTATGCCATGAAGGGACACGCCGTGAAGGGACAGCCATTTAAAATTTCTATCAACAGGTTATGGGTGATAAGCAACTGTCTGATCATGGCTGCTTTTTTTTCTTTGAATTCCTTTTTCAGCCAGAGCAGTTATAAAAAGGTGCTGGAACAGCAGTTTGAGGTAAAACAGTACCAGATGCTGGTCTATATCAGCGATACGCTGGAGCAGTCCATGCAGTCCATTGAACTTTTGTCCAGGTCAACGGTGAACAATTACAGCATCATCAATAATATCCTTAACTACAAAAAGAATAGGAATTCCTACGAGCAGATGGTGTTCCAGAATAATATGAACCAGAACCTGTCTTCCGTTGCGTATTCCCTGGGTGACATCATATCCGTTAACATCCTGCTGGAGGATGAGGGGCTTAAGACAACCAAGATAAACGGGGTCTACGATTATGGGCACTATGTGACCGGAAGCGGGCTGGAAGGCATACGCAATCTGTCCGAGGGATGGATCCCCACCAGGAAGAACAATCTGCCAATCCAGCCGTATATCCCATACATCACGTCCTATGTACAGCGCATTTATTCCGGCATGTATTATGGGGACGCAATCGGACATCTGGTCATTAACCTGAACGAGGATATGTTTTACAAACAGATGGAGAAGTATCGCCAGGAGGAAGGTTCCGATATCCTTCTTGTGGATGGGAACGGCACGGTACTCAGCGGGACCGTGAGGGATATCCTTGGGATGGACCTAAGTGGGACAGAATACGGTGCTTATGGGGAACTGTCATCCGGCCATACAGAGCTTACGGTTAAAGACGGACACAAGATTGTAAGTAAACGTAAACTGCAGGGAAGGGACCTTTACGTGCTTGCAATTACGGATTATGACAGGGTTGTGGCCCCCATCAGGCAGACCCAGAACGTGGTCCTTATCTGCTCCCTTCTGTTCATGGCGTTGTTTAGCGTCATCAGCGGACTGCTGGCTTATAAGATATCAAAGCCCATACTGAGCCTGTCCCGTGAGGTGATGAATTGTAAAGGAGGGCAATTCCGCAGGATTCATATTTCCAGCCGGATATATGAGATTGATGTGCTCTGTACCCAGTTCAACCATATGACTGAGGAGATAGACAAGCTCATCGGAAGCGTCCTGAAGCAGGAGAAGCTGAAACAGAAAAAGGAACTGGAAATCCTTCAGGCTCAAATCAACCCGCATTTCCTGTATAACACGCTGGAAGCAATCAACTGGATGGCACTAAGCATGAAACAGAAGGAAATCAGCAACATGGTGGTCCTTCTTGGAAGCTTCCTCAGGCTCAGCCTGAACAAAGGAAAGAACGTATACATGGTCAGGGATGAACTGAACCACCTGAAATGCTATCTGGATATCCAGAACATACGCTGCAAAGGAAAAATCCTGTTCTCGTCCGATATCGACGAGGCGGCGTTGGATTACCGCATGATAAAACTCCTGCTCCAGCCATTGGTGGAAAATTCCATTCTGCACGGCTTTGATTTCAGGGGCGGGGCGGGACAGATATGGCTCAAGGTCTATATGGAGGAGGAATACATTTATTTTACGGTCACGGACGACGGGTGCGGTATGCCGGAGGAATTAGTGGGCCGCATATGCGACATGCAGTCCGATGTGGGGCATGGCATAAAAAATGTGATGAAACGGATTTCCCTGTATTACGGCGACGGGTGCGGGCTTACCATACAGTCGAAGGAGAAGGTGGGCACCACCATAGAGGTGAAGATACTGAACAATGTACCTGGACAGCAGATATAGAAACAAAGAAGGAGGATGGACATGCTTTATAAGCTTGCATTGGTGGATGATGAAGACTGGATTCTGGATGGCCTGCAGAATGCCATTGAATGGGATAAAATCGGTTTTCAGGTAACCGGAGCGTTTATGAATGGACGAGATGCGCAAAAAGCACTGCTTGAAAATCCTCCGGATGCCATCCTTACCGATATTAAGATGCCGATACAGGATGGGATATCCCTTGTTAGGGAGCTGAGGGAAGCGGGACTTAAGGAACTGGAGGTTGTATTTTTAAGCGGATACGATGATTTTGAACTGGCCCAGTCGTCCCTGAGGCTGGGGGCAGTGGATTATGTGTTAAAGCCTTCTGCGCCGGAACAGATCATAGAGGTATTTACCAGGATAAAGAACCGGCTGGACGAGCGCCGGGAGAGGGAAAAGGAAAAACAGGCGGCTACCGGGCTGGTACAGGCCGGGGTGCAGGTGTTTAAGGACGCGGTATATAACCATATAATGAGCGGGAATGAAGCCGGGTATGAAAGGCTGATGACCCTGTATTCTGAATTTGTGGAGCGGGAAAATGGGAATCCGTTCATGGTTGTCTCGGTTGCCCTGGAATCCACCATATCCGAGCAGATGCCCACAGAGGAGGACGTACGGACCATTGAATATCTGAGGCAGATGGCGGTGGAATTCCGGGAACACCATAATAAGGGGATATATCTGATTAAGAACCTTTTCTCCTACTCCTTTGTATTTTCCGGGTACGACGAGGAGGTGGCGGACAACCTGACGGAAAGTATGAAGCGCAAACTGAGGCGGGACACAGGGGAGCATCTGATCAGCGCGAAAAGTAATGTTTACAGGGATTTCCAGATGATTAAAAAGGCGTATGATTCCTCCCTTGACCGGCTGTTCCGGCTGGATATGCCGGATTCCGTGCAGATGCTTTACTTTAAGCTGGGCAATGACGCCGTGCTGAAGGCGGCCATAGAGGACAGGGACCAGCAGATTGTGCTGTGGAGCCTGAAAAACTGGATGGTAAAGGTGGATGACACGGAGCCGGAACACAGGTGGCGTATGATGAAGCGTCTTCTCTATAACCTCAGCCTTGTTTTCCTGCAAAACAGCATCCCTTCCCAGGAAATCCGCAACCTGTACCAGTCTGTCAGGGAAGGGGACTGTGAATCCGTAAAGGAAGCAGTCATCTCCTTTGTCAAGTCTGAACTTCTGGCATCGAACAACGCAAACAGCAGGAATGCCCATCTATGTAAGGCGGCGGCCAAATATATCAGCCGGAATTATACGGAAGAAATCACGCTCAATGAACTAGCGGAGCAGTTCTATATATCGCCGAACTACCTGGGCACGTTATTCAAGAAAAATATGGGCATGGGGATTAAGGAATACCAGACAGCCATACGCCTGGAACAGGCGGAGGCGCTGATTGCCAGCGGCAAATTCAAATTATACCAGGTGGCGCAGATGGTGGGATATTCAAACTATGAGTATTTCCGTAAAATATACTTTAAGCATAAAAGCAGGAATCCATCAGAATAAGGAGAAGCGTATGATTTTTATTAAGGAGAGGATTGGCAGGCTCATAAAGGATGTGGAAGCACTGGTCTATCCGGACGAAATCAAAATAGATTCCTATAAAATAAAAAAGACCCGGGAGCGGTTTCGTGATATCAGCAGGATAGATACATCGGACTGGGAGGAACTGCACAGGGAAGAAATATGGGGCGGGAACCAGGAGTATTTCTGGTTTGAGACCTTTATCACGGTGCCGGATGGGTGGGACGGCAGATGTGTTGTCTATGAGGTGATGACAGGCAGGGAAGGCCAATGGGACGCGGTGAATCCCCAGTTTTCCGTCTTTGTGGATGGACGCTTAAAACAGGGGTTTGATGTGAACCACAGGGAGACCGTCCTTTCAGAGCATGCAAGGGGCGGGGCGCGGTACCACATTGTGCTGTCTGCATTTACCGGGGACCGGAACTTTTACCTGAAGCTGGATTCAAGGCTGAAGGTCCTGGACCGGGAAGTGGAAGCATATTATTATGACCTGAAGGTGCCCTATGACACGGCCCTGATGCTGGATGGGTCAGACCCTGAATACATGGCGGTGATAAAGAGCCTGAATGACTCCCTTAACCTGCTGGATCTGAGGAAGGAAGGCTCGGATGCATTTTATGCCAGCCTTGCCAAAGCCCACGACTTCCTGAGGAAGGATTTATATGAAAAACAGTGTGGTGAAACAGAGGTGCATACGTACTGCGTGGGGCATACGCATATTGACTGCGCCTGGCAGTGGACCCTTAAGGTGACCAGGGATAAGGCGGTGCGCAGTTTTTCCACGGCACTGGAACTGATGCGCAGGTACCCGGAATTCATATTCATGTCCAGCCAGCCCCAGTTATATCAGTATGTAAAAGAGGAAGCCCCGGTCATCTATGAGGAGATAAAAGAACGGGTGCGGGAAGGACGGTGGGAGACAGAAGGCGGGATGTTTGTGGAAGCGGACTGCAACCTGGCGTCCGGCGAGTCCCTGATCCGCCAGTTCCTGTACGGAACCCGTTTCTTTAAGAGGGAATTCGGAACAGATAATGTGATTTTGTGGCTGCCCGATGTGTTCGGATACTCCGCCGCCCTTCCCCAGATCATGAAGAAATGCGGGATCCGCTACTTCATGACAACGAAGCTTAGCTGGAATGAATTTAACAAGATGCCCTATGACACGTTCATGTGGGAGGGAATTGACGGTACGGCCATACTCACCCATTTTTCCCCAACCAGGGATTATCATACAGGGGGGAAGGAGGACGGGAATGAGAACAGCCACTATACCACCTATAACGGGTTCCTGTCCCCTTCCCAGGTAAAAGGGGGATGGGAGCGGTATAATCCCAAATACCTGAACAAGGAAGTACTGATGTGTTTTGGGTACGGGGATGGCGGCGGCGGGGCAACCAGCCAGATGCTGGAGAACCAGAGGCGGCTTTCAGAGGGAATACCGGGCTGTCATGCCACGGTCATGAGCACGGCCAGGAACTTCTTTGAGACATTGGAGGAACGTGTGTCAGGCAGTCCCTATCTTCCCAAATGGACAGGGGAACTGTATTTGGAATACCATAGGGGTACCTATACTTCCATGGCAAGGAATAAGCGGTATAACAGGAAAGCTGAATTTGCCACCCAGAACACGGAATTCCTGGCTGTGTGTGATGGACTTACGTCCGGAGCCGCCTATCCCGGGGCAGAACTTGATTCTGTCTGGGAAGCTGTGTTAAGGAACCAGTTCCATGACATCCTTCCAGGCTCCTCCATCAAGGAAGTATATGATGACTCAAAGGAGGAATACGATAAACTCCTTGCAGTGGACAGACAGCTTACGGACGCCTCCCTAAAGCGTCTGGCATCGGTCATAGACGCGCCGGAGGGCGCGCTGGCCGTATTTAACTTTGGGCCGGAAATCAAGGCTGAGACAGTGGAATTTTACTATGACGGGGGCTGTCCCCAGGTCCGTGACGGGGAAAGGCAGGTCCGTGTCCAGAAGACAGGGGAACATACCTATATATTCACGGCATCCGGCCTCCCGGAGTGCGGGTATAAGACGTATGGCGTCAGGGAAGCAGAGGAGGGGTCCGGGAACGGAGGGGAGCCTGTGTCCTCCGTATCGGAACACCATATGGAAAACAGATATTTTTCCATCAGGCTTAACGCCAAGGGGCAGTTTGCAGGCATCTATGATAAGACGGCCGGGCGGGAACTTCTTATGCCGGGAAAAGCAGGCAATGTAATCATGAGCTATGAAGACCGGCCCCATAAGTATGATGCGTGGGATATTAACAATTACTATGAAGAGAAATCCTGGGAAGTGGATCAGGTCGAATGCATTGAGGTAACTGAAAATGGGCCTGTGCGGGCCTGTGTCACCGTAGAACGCAGGTATCTCGATTCCATAATCAGGCAGTCCATATACCTGTATCATGATATACCCAGGATAGACATCAGGAACCAGATAGAGTGGAGGGAACACCAGATTTTCCTTAAGACCTTATTCCCCCTGGATATCCATACCAGTGAAGCCGTATTCGACATCCAGTACGGAAATGTCAAAAGGCCCACCCATGCCAACACTTCCTGGGATTTTGCCAGGTTTGAGGTATGTGTCCACAAGTGGCTGGACCTGGGAGAAGATGATTACGGAGTCAGTTTCATCAATGACTGCAAGTACGGGTGCGGCGTCAGGGATTCGGTGGTGGGGCTGTCCATGTTGAAGTCAGGAACCTTCCCCAATCCTCAGGCTGACCAGGAATACCATGAATTTACGTATTCCATCTACCCGCATAAGGGGAGCTGGAAGGAAGCGGGCAGCGTTGATATGGCGTACCAGGTTAACAACCCTCCGGCTGTTGTGGTAAAGGAGCAGGGCGGCGGGGTCCTGGACCCGGTCTTTTCCTTCTTTTCAACCGACTGCCCCAATGTCGTGATTGAGGCGGTTAAGAAACAGGAGGAGGGGGAGGGAATCATCCTCAGGCTGTATGAATGCTTTAACCGGAGGTCTGAGGTAACCCTGAGGTCCGGCATGGAGATTGCAAACGCGTATGAGTGCAGCATGCTGGAGCAGACAGAACATCCGCTGGCGGTAGGAAAGGGACAGGTGAGGTTCACGATTAAACCTTATGAGATAAAGACCATTCTCCTGACACGTGTCCGATGATTGCTCTTTCGCCGGATGTGCGTCCTATGGAAGGGGCGTGCACATGGCGTAGATGGCAGGTGCTCTATTCACAGGAATTTATGCAATGCAGTAATAGGTGCCGCAGCGGTGGTTATTGTGTGTAAATGCCGGGCGGGACCGGAAAAGCATGGGTATGGCCAGGAATTATCGTTAAATTTTAAACATCTTTTATCTATTGACTGACAATGTCACCTGTGTTAGTATGAACTTAGCAAGGGCGCCGCGGCAGCGCAGCATCAGCTTTTGCAGACAACTGCATACCATCGGTTGATGGATTCGGGAGAGACTGTCCGGGGCTGGGAATGAATTTCCTATAGTTTTTGGACAGCGCCGAAGGGGAAGCGGAGAACTCTCAGGCAAAAGGACCGGATACCGGACGATACTCTGGAAAGCGATGAAGCACCGACGAAGCCCAATCTTTCAGGTCCAAAGACAGAGCGCATGAACAAGGTTTTTGTTTGTGCGCTTTTTTTGTTAAGCCAAGGGCCTGTTTTCATTTAATGGGGGAAGGGCAATGAGGGAGTGGATTAAAATCCATTTTCGTCAAAGGCTGGGGGAGTCCGGGGAATCATGCCGGGAAATATTGCAGGAGAAATTATTTCGGAAAAATGTGCCGGGGAATGTTGTTGGGAAGTTATTCCGAAAAATTGTGCCGGGGAATGTTGTTAGGAAGTTATTCCGAAAAATTGTGCCGGGAAATGATGCTGGGAAGTTATTTCAGAAAATTGTGCCGGGGAATGTTGCTGGGAAGTTATACCAGAAAAATGTACCGGGTAATGATACCGGGAAGTCATTCTGGAAAATGTGCCAGGAAATTACGCCAGGGAATCAGAAAAAGGAGGGGAATCATTTATGGACACAGAAGTGACGGGGATTGTTGAACGCAAGACGCCGCTCTATGACACACATGTGAAATACAAGGGAAAGATAGTTCCGTTTGCAGGTTATCTGCTGCCAGTGCAGTATGACACAGGGGTAATCGGGGAACACATGGCAGTACGTACCAGGTGCGGCCTGTTCGATGTCTCACACATGGGGGAAATCATCTGTAAGGGCAAGGATGCGCTCAAGAACCTGAATATGCTGCTGACCAATGATTATACGGTCATGGCAGAGGGGCAGGCGCGCTACAGTCCCATGTGCAACGAAGAAGGGGGCGTGGTGGACGACCTGATTGTCTATAAGGTAAGGGATGACTGCTACTTCATTGTTGTGAACGCTTCCAATAAGGATAAGGACTATGCCTGGATGAAGGCCCACCAGTCCGGGGATGTGGTATTCGAGGACATCTCCGACAGCGTGGCCCAGCTGGCGCTCCAGGGGCCGAAGGCCATGGATGTCCTTAAAAAGGTGGCAAAAGAGGAAGAAATCCCGGATAAGTATTATACCTGCCGGTTCGACTGCATGATTGGGGATGTGCGGTGTATTATCTCCAAGACGGGATATACAGGAGAAGACGGGGTGGAGATTTACATGGCGCCTGAGGATGCCCCGGGGATGTGGGAGCTGCTCATGGACAACGGACGTGAGGAAGGTCTGATTCCATGCGGACTGGGTGCCAGGGATACCCTGAGGCTAGAGGCATCCATGCCGCTGTACGGACACGAGATGGACGACAGCATTTCGCCAAAGGAAGCAGGACTGGGAATATTTGTAAAGATGGATAAAGAAGATTTCATCGGGAAAAAGGCCCTGGAGGAAAAGGGGCCCCTGACCAGGAAGCGTGTGGGCCTGAAGGTGACTGGCAGAGGCATTATCAGGGAGCACCAGCCGGTTTATATCGGGGACCGGCAGATTGGGATGACCACCTCCGGCACACACTGTCCTTATCTTGGGTATCCGGCGGCCATGGCCCTTGTGGATATCGGGTATAAGGAGCCGGGGACTGCCGTGGAGGTGGAAGTGCGCGGACGGCGGGTGGCCGCGGAGGTAGTGAAGCTGCCATTTTATAAGCGCTGACAGGAACTATAATTTGAATCATGCAAATCAGGTAATTGAGGATGTCATACCAGGCATTTGAGAATGTCAAACCAGAAAATAAAAAGTAGGACCATATAAGATGAGGAGGTATTAAAGATGAATATTCCGGAAGATTTAAAGTATGCAAAGTCACATGAGTGGGTAAAGATGCTGGATGAGGAGACTGCCCTGATCGGCCTGACCGATTATGCCCAGGACGCCCTGGGGGACCTGGTGTTTGTGAACCTGCCGGAGGCAGGGGACGAGGTGGCTGCCGGGGAAACATTTGCGGATGTGGAATCCGTCAAGGCTGTGTCGGATGTATTTTCACCTGTAACAGGCACCGTGGCAGAGGTCAATGAAGGACTGCTGGATGCGCCTGAGTCCATCAATGAGGCGCCTTATGAGGCATGGTTCGTCAAGGTGGAGCATATTACGGACACGGAAGAGCTGATGGATGCCCAGGGCTATGAGGCATATGTTAAGACGCTTGAATAAAACAATCCATTCCGCCAGAAATGAGGTGTAGCTTATGGGGACTTATGTGCCTGATACGAAGCAGGAGCAGCAGGAAATGCTTCGTGAGATAGGATTCAACAGTTTCGATGAAATGTTTTCCCATATCCCGGAAGAGGTAAAGCTGAAGGACGGCCTGAACCTTATGCCGGGGCTCAGTGAGCAGGCTGTAATCGGGAAGATGGAGGACATAGCCGGGAAGAATGTGGTGTTCCGCCACATTTTCCGGGGAGCAGGGGCTTATAACCATTACATACCCGCTATTGTGTCCAGTGTGATATCCAAGGAGGAATTTGTCACGGCCTATACGCCTTACCAGGCGGAAATCAGCCAGGGCATCCTCCAGTCCATATTTGAGTACCAGACCATGATATGCGAGCTGACAGGCATGGACGCATCCAATGCATCCATCTATGACGGCGCAACGGCAGCGGCCGAGGCAGCCGCCATGTGCAGGGACAGGAAGCGGAGCACGGTCTATGTTTCCGGGGCAGCCAATCCCGGAGTCATTGAGGTGATTAAGACATACTGCTTCGGCAGCAATGCCAAGATGGTCATTGTGCCGGAGAAATGCGGGGTCACGGATACAGAGGCCCTGGCCGGCATGATGAAGGCGGATGCCCATGCAGCCTGCTTCTATGTGCAGCAGCCCAACTACTTTGGCAATATGGAGGATGGGGATGGACTGGGCCGTATCGTACATGATGCAGGGGCCAAATATATCATGGGATGCAATCCCATGGCATTGGCGGTCATGAAAACACCTGCTGAGTACGGCGCCGACATCGCGGTGGGCGACGGACAGCCGCTGGGGATGCCCCTGGCATTTGGCGGTCCCTACCTGGGATTCATGGCAGCTACCGCGGCCATGGCAAGAAAGCTGCCGGGACGTATTGTGGGAGAGACAAAGGATGACAAGGGAGAGAGGGCATTTGTACTGACCCTTCAGGCCCGTGAACAGCATATACGCAGGGAGAAGGCCAGTTCCAATGTCTGCTCCAACCAGGCATGGTGCGCCCTGACTGCTTCGGTGTATATGACAGCCATGGGCGCGGACGGCATGGCGGAGGCAGCCGCACAGTGTATGTCCAAGGCACATTATCTCAGGGACGTGTTAAAGGAAGCCGGGCTTGAACCGAAGTATGATGGGGAATTTTTCCATGAGTTCGTGACAGTCAGCCCCGAGGGTAAATGCACGGACAGCGGGCATATCCTCCGTGCGCTTGAAAAACACGGAATCCTTGGGGGCCTTAAGCTGTCTGACAGGGAGATACTCTGGTGCGCAACGGAAGTCAATACCAGGGAAGAAATGGATGAAACCGCATCCATTGTCCGAAATGTGCTCCACGGTGAATGCAGGCATAAGGAGGTGTGCGGCGCATGAAACTTGTATTTGAAAAAGGCTCGGCCGGAAGAGGCTTAAACCTCATCCGCGAATGTGACGTCCCCAGGGTATCCCTGGATGGGTCACATAAAAGGGCGGCGGCTCCCCGTCTGCCCCAAATGTCGGAAAATGAAATCAGCCGCCATTACACACAGCTGGCAAAGCGTTCCCACGGCGTCAACGATGGGTTTTACCCCCTGGGTTCCTGTACCATGAAGTACAACCCCAAGGTCAATGAGGAAGCGGCTGCCCTGAAAGGATTCAGAAGCGTCCATCCCCTGCAGCCGGAGCATACACTTCAGGGTTCCATGGAAGTCCTTTACCTGGCGGAGAAGTATCTCTGCGAAATCACGGGCATGGACGCCATGACCTTCCAGCCCGCGGCAGGCGCCCATGGGGAGTTTACCGGGCTGCTGTTAATCAAGGCATACCATGTACATAGGAAAGATGATAAACGGACCAAGATCATTGTCCCGGATTCAGCCCACGGCACCAATCCGGCCAGCGCTTCCATGTGCGGCTATGAAGTAATCAGCATACCATCCAGGGAGGACGGATGTGTGGACCTGGAACAGCTGAGGGCAGCGGTGGGGGAGGACACGGCGGGACTTATGCTGACCAACCCCAATACAGTGGGATTGTTTGATAAGAATATCCTGGAGATAACAAGGATTGTCCATGAGGCAGGCGGATTGTGCTACTATGACGGCGCAAACCTGAATGCGGTCATGGGAATCGTGCGCCCGGGAGATATGGGCTTTGACGTGGTGCACCTGAACCTGCACAAGACATTTTCCACGCCTCATGGCGGCGGCGGACCGGGCAGCGGGCCGGTTGGATGTAAGGAATTCCTGATGCCGTATCTGCCGGGGGTCAGGGTAGTAATGAATCCGGCAGGAGATACGGATATAGATGTGGCAGGAGAAGGTTCAGGAGATATGACAGGGGATATGGCCCCGGCCCGGTATGTTTTTGAGCGGGCGCCTGAATCCATCGGGGATGTGAAGCAGTTCTACGGCAATTTCCTGGTGGTGGTAAAGGCCCTGACCTATATCATGAGCCTTGGCAGGGAGGGGATACCGGAGGCGTCCTCCAATGCGGTATTAAATGCAAATTACATGAAGGTAAAGCTTTCTGATGTATATGACATGGCCTACAATGAGACCTGTATGCATGAGTTTGTCATGAGCCTGGAGGATATGAAGCATAAAAATGGTGTCACGGCCATGGATATAGCCAAGGCTTTGCTGGATTACGGCATCCATCCGCCTACCATGTACTTCCCGCTGATTGTCCACGAGGCCCTGATGGTGGAACCCACGGAGACAGAGTCTAAGGAAACACTGGACGAGGCAATCGAAGTGTTCCACAAGATATATGAGACAGCCATGGCATCGCCGGAAGAGCTTCACAGCGCCCCCCACACCACGCCCATCGGAAGACCAGATGAGGTAACGGCTGCACGTAAGCCGGTATTGCGGTATACATGGGAAAGCTAAAGGCATGATATAGAGAACCTGCCTGGATAGCCGGGAAAGCTAAAGGCACGATATAGAGGATCTGCCTGGATAGCCGGGAAAGCTAAAGGCACGATATAGAGGATCTGCCTGGATAGCCGGAAGAGCTAAAGGCACGATATAGAGGACCTGCCTGGGCAGCCGGGAAAGCTGTCCGGGCAGGTTTTCTGGAATCTGGGGTAACGCTTGTCACCGGAAGAAGCATCACCAGAAGAAGCATCACCAGAAGAAGCATCACCGGAAGAAGCATCATCGGAAGAAGCGTCACCGGAAGAAGCATCACCGGCAGAAGAAGGTCATGGGGGAATACGGCGTACGAAGTATTTCCGCAGAAGGAGGCAGAATGATTAACAGGCTGATCTGGCTGGAAACAGATAATATATACCCTTACAGGAACCTGGCCATGGAGGAATACATGACAGCCCATGTGCCCGATGGGACCTGTATCCTTTTCCTGTGGCAGAACCGTCATACGGTGGTGATTGGCAAGAACCAGAACTGCTGGAAGGAATGCAGGGTGAATTTCCTGGAGGAAGAAGGAGGATACCTGGTGCGCAGGCTTTCTGGCGGCGGGGCAGTGTTCCACGATCTGGGCAACCTGAATTTTACATTTATTGTAAGAAAGCCGGACTATGACGTGGACCGGCAGCTGCAGGTCATACTGGAGGCGGTCAGGATGCTGGGAATCCAGGCTGAGAAAACAGGGCGCAATGATATTACGGTTGAAGGAAGAAAATTTTCCGGCAATGCATTTTACCAGTCAGGAGACTGCTGTTACCATCACGGGACCCTGCTGATACATGCGGACAAGGATAATATGTCAAGATATCTGAATGTGCCGCGGGAAAAGCTGGCGTCCAAAGGCGTTTCCTCTGTGAAATCACGGGTGGCAAACCTGGATGAGTTCTGTCCGGGACTGACGGTGGACAGGATGAAGGCCGCCCTGGTGGAGGCATTTTCCCAAGTATATGGTCAGAGGGCTGGGAAGATGGAGGAGAAGGAGCTTCCAGAGGAAGCCATAGGCCCGCTGACGGAAAAGTTTGAATCCTGGCAGTGGAAATACGGCAGGAAGATCCCCTTTGAACATGAGATGGAGCATCGGTATGCCTGGGGCGGGATCCAGATGCAGTTTCATGTGGATGAGGGCAGGATAAAGGATGTTAATGTGTTTTCCGATGCCATGGATCAGGAGCTGATTGGGAATCTGGCGGAGAAATTAAGGGACTGCCCGTATGAAGAAAATGCCATGTGTGCGGCGGTTGAAAAGGTGGGAACCAAAGAGAGCATGAGGCAGGACATCCTGTCCCTTATAAAGGAATCCATGTAACAGAAAGTAAATAGTTGGAAGCGGGGGTAATTATATGGCAGACAGATGGAATCTGGTGGTTATAGGCGCAGGGCCGGGCGGATATGAGGCCGCGGTTGAAGGGGCCAAAAAGGGCATGAAGGTGGCGCTGGTGGAGAACCGTGAACTTGGCGGGACCTGCCTGAACCGGGGATGCATCCCCACGAAGACCATCCTTCATACAGCGGAACTGTATCATGAACTTCAGGCAGGCCCGTCCATCGGCCTCAGGACAGAACAGGCGGCCGTTGATATGGACCTGGTGCAGCAGCGCAAGGAGGAGGTCCTTAAGCAGCTGCGTGCCGGAATCGCCGCCCTGATGAAGACGAATAAAATTACGGTGTATGATGGAACAGGAACCATAGTGGACCGCTGTCACGTATCAGTCCGGCCGGAAAGCGGCGGACCGGTCCTTCTGGAGACAGACCACATACTGATTGCCACCGGCTCGGTGCCGGCCTGCCCTCCGATTCCCGGGGCAGACCTGCCGGGGGTGGTGACCAGCGACGGACTGCTGGATAAGAAAGACATGTTCGGGCATTTAATCATCATAGGGGGCGGTGTGATTGGAATGGAATTTGCCTCGCTTTACAGTTCCCTTGGGCATCCGGTTACCGTAATCGAGGCCCTGGACCGCATCCTGCCCGGCATGGATAAGGAAATAGCCCAGAACCTTAAGATGATTCTGAAAAAGCGGGACACGGACATCCACACAGGCGCCAGGGTGGAGGAAATCTTAAGGGATGAGGACGGCAAAGGCCTGATCTGCCGGTTCGTGGAAAAGGACAAGGTATGTGAAGCCAGGGCCGACGGCATCCTGATTGCCACGGGCCGCAGGGCCTATACGGGCGGGCTTATATCAGAGGAGAGCAGCCAGGAGATAAGGGATATGGCAATGGAACGCGGCCGTATCGTGACGGATGGAAATCAGGAAACCAGCGTTCCAGGCATATATGCCATAGGGGATGTTACCGGAGGCGTCCAGCTGGCCCACGCGGCCACGGCCCAGGGGCGCAGCGCTGTGGCCCATATGGCGGGGGAGGAGGCGTCCATCCGCCTGGATATCGTCCCTTCCTGCGTGTACACCAGCCCGGAAATCGGCTGTGTGGGGATTACCGCGGATGAGGCAAAGGAAAAGGGCATATCCGTCATCACCAGGAAATACCTGATGTCAGCCAATGGGAAGTCCCTTCTCTCCCAACAGGAGCGCGGCTTCATTAAGGTGGTTGCGGACAGTGAAACCCACTGCATCCTGGGCGCCCAGATGATGTGCGCCAGGGCCACGGATATGATCAGCCAGTTTGCGGCCGCCATTGTCAATGGACTGACGCTGGAGGATATGGCAAAGGTCATATTCCCGCATCCCACATTTAGTGAAGGGATACTGGAAGCTGTGAGATTGTAAGAAGCAGGATGGAGGACGGTTTATGCAGCCATTCTTTTGAATGTTAACATAAATGTCCCGGTATAAGATGAGGTGTTTCATCCTGTACCGGGACATTTTCATATGCAATTCAATTGGCCTGGAAAGTTCCATGTTCCGGACAGAACACTGTGTGCACGATTGGGTCAATGGTAAGGCAAGAACATCATTCTCCTTTGTTCTCATCAATCAGATGCACACCATACCGGTAATGCTCTTCCGTCAGCTTCTCCGCCAGCTTATAATCCCCATCCTCATATGCTTCCGTAATCAGCCTGTGCTGCTGGATAGCGGAAGTCCTGTGCTCCAGGGTGCGGACTGCGTGCCGCATCAGCAGGAACCGTATCAGGTTGTACCTTTTGTAGGTTTCTTTTAAGAAACGGTTGCCGCAGTAATCGAAGAACGCCTTGTGGAAGCGGTAGTCCGCGTCAAAATATGCCTCGTCATCCTGGGCCTCGGTCATGGCCTCTAAGTTGCGGTAAAGCTCTTCCGTTACCTGGCGGGTGTGGTTGCTGCGCGATGAAAGGGCCACGGCCTCGCAGGACAGGGCGAGGATGAATTCATTCAGTTCACCGGAGTATTCAAAATCAAAACTGATCAGCTGGGCGCCGGTTTTGGTCACTTCGCCAATGAGGCCATCCTGGTTCAGCTTATTGATGGCATCCCTTATGGGGGTGGAGGAAACCTGAAAACGTTCCTGCAGCTCCCGGTTCGTGAGTTTGGCGCCAAGCGGTATGGTCCCTGCAAGGATATCCTCTTTTAAGATGTTGTAAATCTGTTCACTTAATGTGAGTTTTATAATGTTCTCAGCCATAGATTTTCAGTATCCACCAACTTCCCTTCATAATTATGCTTATTCTACTACACATTTGGGTCAAATGCAATAAAACTATGGGAATGTGCATAATTTCAAAATTATTTTAAAATCCCCCTTGACTATTGTTTAAAATGCTGTATAATAAGAATCACAAGTGATGCATAACACATCACGCATCATACATCAAAGAAGGACCGGGGACCAGATGCAGGATGCAGCAGCAAAAACTAATATAAAAGAGGGTAGGGGGGATGGTTATAGTTGACCGGATTACACAGGTGTTTGTAAAGGTAGTGACATCGTTAAATGAACTGTTGTGGGGTGACTTATTCATATTACAGTTTTCAAACGGTGAAACCCAGTTTGGCATTTCGCTTCTGGTACTTCTGCTGATACCGGCAGGCCTTTACTTCACATTTAAAACAAGATTTTTACCATTCCGGCTGTTTCCCGAGATGATACGGGCCACGCTGGAGAAGGACAGCAGTAAGGATAAGGACACTATTTCCGGAGTACAGGCGCTGATTATAGCCACTGCCACACGGGTAGGTATGGGGAACCTGGCAGGCGTGGTGGCAGCGATTTCCTTCGGGGGCTCGGGAGCCGTGTTCTGGATGTGGATTACAGCTTTGATTGGTTCATCCAGCGCTTTCATTGAATCGACGCTGGCGCAGATTTACAAGGAAAAGGATCCCCTCTATGGTGGATACCGGGGCGGCCCCGCATACTTCATGGACCGTATCCGGATCATCACAAAAATAAAACGGGAAGACGCCTTTGTACAGGATGTGCACAGGGAAGCGGAATACATTGCCAGTGATGAACAGACCTATTATACAAAAGGATGCAGACTGTCTTTTCTGGGCATTGCATTTGCCCTGTCAGGCCTTTTGTGCTGGGCCGGGATCAGCCAGGTGGTTGCTAATTCCGTAACCTCTGCGTTTAAGAACGCATTTAACATCCCACAGGTTACCACCACTGTGGTACTGGTGGCCATATCAGCCCTGATTGTCCTTAGGAGAAATGCAACGGTGAAGGTTTTAGACAGGATTGTCCCCGTTGTGGCATGCAGTTATTTTATCATTGCAATGTTCATCATCTTTAAGAACATTACATATATGCCGACCGTGTTTGGCGGCATTTTCTCACAGGCTTTTGGTCTTAAGCCCATTATGGGCGGCGGACTTGGGGCAGTGGTCATGAACGGGGTGAAGCGGGGATTGTTTTCCAATGAAGCTGGAAGCGGATCAGCGCCATGTGCGGCCGCGGCGGCAGAGGTAAACCATCCGGCGAAACAGGGATTGATTCAGTCATTGGGCGTATTTATTGACACGCTGGTCATCTGCAGCTGCTCTGCATTCATCATGCTGCTGGCGCCAAGTGAGGTGACACAGGGACTGGTGGGCATGGATCTGCTTCAGGCGGCCATGAACTACCACCTGGGGAAAGTCGGGGTTATCTTCATAGCGGTCATCCTGTTTATGTTCAGCCTTTCCAACTTCGTGGGTATCCTGTTCTATGCCAGGTCCAATGTGGCATATCTGTTTGGGGATACCTGGGCGGTCCAGACCTGCTATAAGATATTTGCACTGCTTATGCTTTTTGCAGGCGGGGTTGCAGCCTATTCCTTTGTATGGGACCTGGGAGACCTGGGGGTTGGCCTGATGACCATATTCAACATGATTGCCATTATCCCGCTGTCAGGGCAGGCAATCGCGGCTTTAAAGGATTATGAAGAAAATTACATTAAAAAACGTGCTGGGGAAGCCTCTGGCTGTCCGGCAGTTAAATAAACCAATATTATAATATTATTAGGAGGATTTAAATATGGATATGATGAATTTTGCACCGGAGCCTTTTAAAATCAAAATGGTAGAGCACATGGGTAACCTGAACAAGGAGGAGAGGAAGGCTGCCATAAAGGAAGCAGGATATAACACCTTCTTACTTAAATCAGAGGAATGCTTCATCGACCTTCTGACTGATTCCGGAACCAATGCAATGAGCGACAGACAGTGGGCAGGGCTGATGTTAGGTGATGAAGCCTACGGCGGATCCAAGAACTTCTATCACCTTGAGGCAACGGTACAGGAGCTGTTCGGATTTAAGTATGTGGTGCCTACCCACCAGGGACGCGGCGCAGAGAATATCCTTTCCACGCTTACCATCAAGCCGGGGGATTATGTACCAGGCAACATGTATTTCACTACCACACGTTTCCATCAGGAGCGTAACGGCGCAACCTTCCGCGATGTGATTATCGACGAGGCCCATGACCCCAGCGCAATCCTTGATTTCAAGGGCAATATTGACCTGAATAAGTTCCAGGCCCTGATTGACGAAGTGGGCGCTGATAAGATTCCATATATCTGTCTCGCAGTGACCGTTAACCTGGCGGGCGGACAGCCGGTTGCCATGGCTAATATCAAAGCTGTTTCCGAGCTGGCCCACAAGTATGGCATCAAGGTGATGTTCGATGCCACAAGGTGTGTTGAGAACGCGTATTTCATCAAGATAAGGGAAAAGGGCTACGAGAACAAGACCATTAAGGAAATCGTCCATGAGATGTTCTCCTACGGCGACGGCTGCACCATGTCCGGTAAGAAGGACTGCTTAACCAACATCGGCGGCTTCCTGTGCATGAATGACAAGGATTTATATGTCAAAGCCTGCGGTACCGTTGTACAGTTTGAAGGTATGCCTACCTACGGCGGAATGGCCGGAAGGGATATGGAGGCCATGGCAATCGGCCTCAGGGAATCCATGGAATTCAATTATATCAGCCACCGTGTCAATCAGATCCGCTATCTGGGAGAGAAACTGGATGCAGCGGGCGTGCCAATGGTTAAGCCTTACGGCGGTCATGCAATCTTCGTGGATGCACGCGCATTCCTTGACCATCTGAACCAGGAAGAGGACTTCCCGGCCCAGGCCCTGGCAGCAGCTGTTTATGAGTATTCCGGCGTAAGGACCATGGAACGCGGAATCATTTCCGCAGGCCGTGACCCAAAGACCGGGGAGAACCATGTCCCGAAGCTGGAAACCATCCGCCTGACCATTCCGAGAAGGGTTTATACATATGCACATTTGGACTATGTGGCTGACGCAATCATCCAGCTGTATCAGAATAGACATGATATCAGCGGACTTAAATGGGTGTATGAGCCGGAAGTACTCCGCTTCTTTACCGGAAGATTTGAGCCGAAGAATGGCGAATTGATTAAAGGGTTCTGATTTAAGGATTTTGGTTAAGGGAATTGTATTAAGAAAGCCGCACTAAAGGAATTGTATTAAGGGAATTGTATTAAGGAAATCGTATCAGGAAATTTGTAGTAGAAAGGAGAAGGCTGCCACGGATATGCGTGACGGCCTTCCTTTTTTGTGTCACAGTAAAAATAAACCACCTGCTCTGCAGGTGGAGGGAAGATCTTTAGATATAAGAAACTCCTGTGCTAGAATAAATGTAGGTCTGCAAACCACAAATATAAAAACACAGGAGGTCCAAGATGGACAATAATAGTTTAGCCCATACAAAATGGGATTGCAAGTATCATCTGGTTTTTGCGCCAAAATATCGTAGACAGGTAATCTATAAAGATATCAAGGCAGATGTAGGGCAAATACTTGGGACATTATGCCGAAGAAAAGGGATAGAGATCATCGAGGCACAATGCATGCCAGATCATATCCATATGCTGGTAAGCATTCCGCCGAAATATTCCGTGTCAGAAGTGGTGGGTTATCTGAAAGGAAAAAGTTCACTCATGATATTCGAGAAGCATGCGAACCTAAAGTATAAGTACGGAAACCGTCATTTCTGGTGCCGAGGATATTACGTGGACACAGTAGGAAAGAATACGGCAGCAATAAAGGCATATATTCAAAATCAGATAAAAGAGGACTTGGAATATGACCAGATGTCGTTAGTAGAGTACATAGACCCGTTTACGGGTGAGCCGGTGAAGAAAAACAGGAAGTAAGACTCTTAAGAGTCAGTAGGAAGTCAAAGCAAACCAGCAAGCCCCTTTTGGGGCTAAGCCGGAGTAAGGAAGCACTGAACATGCCCTTTTAAGGGCAGCTGAGAATGTGGTGCAGCTGGCAGACTTTTCAGTGCGCCTTCCGGGCGCAAGCAGGTAACAGCCCCTTATAGGGGCAGAACAAGCCACCGGCTAAGCCGGTGGTCTTGACTTGTACTGCTTATGTTTCATTGTATTGGATATGGTATGTTCCGGTGTGTAACCGCAGGGGACCGTAACAGTTGGGGCAGGGTTGGGGCAGGGGTTTTATGGAAGTGCATTGATTTTGACGGATTTGGATATATAATACTACAGAGAAGCATCATATATCGGTATCCGATTCAGGACAGGAGGCGGCAGGATGTGCGGAAGATATTATTTCAGCGTTGATTTACTCGATGAAATCAGGGAATTGGTGGAACCTGGGGATTGGAAGCTGGAACTGGGGCTTTTGGAGAAGGACATGCATCCGGGGGATGTGGCGCCTGTCATCACAATACGGGATCATACGGCGCAGGGATATGCGGAACGGGGAAGTGTGGAATGGGGAAGTGCGGAACGGGGAAATGTTGAACGGGGAAATGTCTCCCCGGCCCCGGTATTTCTTGGAATCCAAAAAATGCGCTGGGGTTTTAAGGCGCCGGGCGGCAAGGGGCTGGTGTTCAATGCCAGGTCGGAGTCCGTGCTTGAAAAGCGTATGTTCCGGGACAGCGTGAGCCACAGACGTGTGGCTGTGCCTGTTTCCTGGTTCTATGAGTGGAATCAGAGTAAGGAAAAGTACACCTTTACCAGGGAAGACGGACAGGTGCTGTTTTTAGCCGGGTTTTACAGTAAATATGAGGATGGGGACCATTTTGTGATTCTGACCACACAGGCTAACCAGTCCATGGCCCCGGTCCACAGCCGTATGCCTCTGGTGTTGGAGCGGGACCAGGTGCGGGACTGGATAATGGATGAGGACGGTTTCCGGGGAATGCTGGAGCAGGTGCCAGCCAGACTTTCAAAGTCCTGTGAGTATGAGCAGCAGACGTTGTTTTGAAGGGCGGCGTGAGGGGAGGTTTAGGGATGATTCTTTATGCGGATACCAAAGCCGTCCTCCAGGGTCCGGAGCCACCATTCACCGCCCCTCAGTTATACCGCCCCAGTATACGGATTAACTTAGGTATCCCGGCCCGTATTTCATCCTCATTGGCCTTGCTGACGCTGACCCGGTAATAGTGGTTGTTGCGGAATTCCTTCAGGAAGAATTTGCTGGTGTCCATGAGGCGTATATTGTTTTTGAACAGCATGGGCTGTATTTTGTCAAAGGGCGTGTCCTTTTTTAGTTTGACACATGCAAAGAAGCCGGAATCCGGTATGTTCCATTCCAGGCCAGGGGCCGGGTTCTCACGGACGGTTTCCTTCAGTATGCCCATGCGATTCATGTAAAGGCGGCGGATGCTGTCCTGATACTTATCAAACATGCCGCTTCCCAGATATACGGCCAGGGAGCCTTGGGACAGGATGGAGGTATAGGTGTCGGTCCACTCCTTATATTCCAGGAACGTGTTCTTAATCAGGTCAGGAAGGATGAGGGCGCATACGCGCAGGCCCGGCATCAGGACCTTGGAAAAGCTTTTGATGTAGATTACCTTGTCTGAGGAATCATAGTAAAACAGGGGGTCATTCCTGGAATTGGTGTCAAAATCAGCAGCGATGTCATCCTCCACGATGTAGACATTATATTTGCCGGCCAGGCGCAGCAGTTCCTGCTTTTCCCCTTTGGTGTAGGAATGGCCCGTGGGATTATGGTATCTTGGTATGGTGTAGAAAAACTTGATGTCGCCATAATAGAACAGGCGCTCCAGTTCCTCAAAATCCACCCCGTTAAAACCACGGCTGATTCCAATGGCAGGCGTATTGCACAGGTAAATGCTCTTAATCATGCCATAGTAAATAGGCTGTTCAATCAGGACCGTCTTTTTGCCGTTAGGGAAAGGCATACGGCACAGGATATCAAGCGCCTGCTGTGAACCTGAGGTGACCACGATATTGGAAGCCCTGGTGTAAATCTGGTATTGCTTGAACTGTTTTTCCAGGGTGTCAAGGAGCAGGGGGAGGCCCTGCACATCGGCATAGGTAAAGATGACTTCCCTGCACAGGTCCAGGGACTTATCAATACAGTGCTGGAAGTCATGGAATGGGATATACCGGCTGTCCGGCGCGCCGGAATAAAAGTCAATCATGGAGTTTTTCTTGTAACCGCGGCTGTCCATGATTCCCACGATATAGTAGCCGCTTTTGGGTATGGAATAGATTTTGTGCCGCTGCTCCAGGTACTTGTAGGCTGATAGGACGGTGCCCACGCTGGTGGAGAAATGCTCCGCCATTTCCCTGAGGGAAGGAAGCTTCATATTAGGTTTGAATGTCTGGTCTTCAATATGTTCTTCAATGTAGGAGACAATCTCTTCGTATTTCAGCATGGACACGGTCCTCTTATTCATTTCTTCTGTCTGTACTATAACAGATTGGCAAATTATCAATTGTATTGGTGTCTGTTATAGTATAACATTGAACCATAAGAAACTCAATCAGGTGGTTATTGCAAAGGTGCATAATTCAGTTTTGGCGGCTGGAATATGCCCTTTTTTGGAATAAGGACCTGGATGGGAAAATAGAAAAGGAGCCAAGAGTATGAAGAAGAGAGAACAAAGGAAACCTACATTTGCAGAAGCCCTGCTTCCGTTGATTGCCATGCTGCTCATCCTTACCGTGGGATACGGGATCTTCGGCTTTCCCAAGGAGGCCATGCTTGTCATGTCGGCGGCTTTCACGGCAATGGTCGCATTCCATCTGGGTGTGACCTGGGACGATATGATTGAAGGTGTCTCTGAAAAGATTGCCAAGGCCATGCCCACCATACTGATTCTGCTGGCAGTGGGTATCATCGTATCATCATGGATGCTTTCGGGAACCATTCCCATGATGATTTATTATGGGATCCAGATTGTGAATCCCAAGTTTTTCTATGTCACATCCTTTATTATCTGCGCAGTCATATCAACCTGTACAGGAACATCCTGGGGGTCCATGGGAACCATTGGCGTGGTCCTTGTCATCATTGCCCAGGGGCTTGGGCTTTCCCTTCCCATCACAGCAGGCGCAGTGGTTGGCGGTTCGTACTTTGGCGACAAGATGTCCCCTCTGTCAGACACCACCAACCTGGCGCCCCTGGCAGCTGGTTCCACCCTGTATGAGCATATCCAGCACATGTTCTACACAACGGTCCCGGCCGCCATCGGAGCCATCATACTGTATACGGTGCTGGGGCTTAACACCAGCGCGGCCGGACTTGCCAACTCTGAAAAGGTGGATATGATGATGGCTAATTTAAGCTCCATCTATCACTGGAACATCCTCCTGCTGGTTCCCATCATCATCATCCTTTACGGGTCCATTACCAAGAAACCGACCATCCCGGTCATGCTCATATCCAGCGCGGTTGCCTGTCTTATAGGCGTGTTCTATCAGGGATTTACATTTACGGATGTATTTGCCTCGTCCGTAAGCGGGTTCAGCATGGAAATGGTGAAAAGCACGGATACATCCCTTATCCTGCCGGAGATTGAGAAGCTTCTGTGCCGAGGAGGCATGAACTCCATGCAGGAGACCATCCTTTTAATCCTGTGCGCATTTTCCTTTGCAGGGATCATTGCCAGGGCAGGCTGTCTGGATGTGATACTGGAACACCTGATGCATGTTGTAAAGACACGGTTCACGCTGATTGCGGCCACGGTCGTGTCCACCATCACCATGGCCCTTGCAACGGGAAGTGATTTCCTTACCATACTGATCCCGGGCGAGCTGTACGCGCCGGTTTATAAGAAAATGGGCCTGGCCGCCAGGAACCTGTCCCGCACCCTGGAGGATTCAGGCACATGTGTGGTGGCACTGATTCCATGGTCAGCGGCAGGCGCATATGCGTCCGGCGCGCTGGGGATTGCCACCATTGATTACCTGCCATATGCATTTTTCTGCTTCTTCAGCGTAATCATGTCTCTGGTATGCGCGGGCACTGGGTTTGGAATCATGACGCTGGAGCAGGAAGAAAAGAAAAAGAAAGGGGCAGACTAGGTAATGCTGAGTAAGGATATTAAATCATATCTGGATAAAAACTATGATGAAATGCTTAAACTGCTGGAACGCCTGGTGAACATAGACAGCGGTTCCGCCTGTAAGGAAGGGATTGACAGGGTTGCATCCATCATGGCCCAGGAATACATAAAAGAAGGATTCCAGGTGGAAATCCTGGAACACGAAAACTGCGGAAACGCCGTAATCGCCAGGAAATCCGGCACAGGCCTGAAAAATGGCAACAGTCAAAGCCCCCAGACCGGAGACAGCAGGAATCACGGAAAAGTACTTATGATCTGCCATCTGGATACCGCATTTCCGGAAGGGTCTGCCAAGGCCAATCCATTTACAATAAAAGGAAACATAGTCACAGGCCCGGGAGTCGTGGACATGAAGGCCTGCCTGGTTGGCTGTCTGTATGCGTTTAAGGCGCTTTACGCCCTGGGCGTGGACCATGTGCCGGAGGTGACAGTGCTCATGAGCGGGGACGAGGAAGCAGGAAGCCATGCGGTCCAGGAGCGGATCATCGAAGAGGGCAGGAAAGCGGACTGGTGCATTGTAACAGAGGGCGCCCGGGAAAATGGAGCCATTGTGATTGAGCGCAAAGGCAACTGTTATTTCCACGTCCATGCATCGGGCCGCGCGGCCCATGCAGGCATCGAACCGGAGAAGGGCCGCAATGCCATAGAGGAACTGGCCCTGAAAATTGTAAAGCTGAGGGCGCTCAATGATTTTGACAAAGGAAGCACCGTGACCATCGGTACCATAAAAGGCGGGGAGAACCGCATCGTGGTGGCTGAATCAGCAGAGATGGATATCGACCTGCGCTACAGGACCAAGGAGGACGGGGAAATGCTTATCCGCCGTGTCAGGGATATCCTGGAACAGGTGGAAATCGATGGGGTACATACAGAGTACACATTTACCAGGAACCGTCCGCCCCTTGTGCAGGTGGAGGGAAGCGCGATGCTTCAGGGACTGGTGAAGGAAGCCAGCCAGGAGCTTGGAATCCCATATCTCACCGCTGTCACCGGAGGGGTCAGCGACGGAAACTTCGTGGCCGACATCGGCACGCCCACCATCGACGGCCTTGGCCCGGTGGGCGGCATGATGTGTTCCCCGGAGGAATATCTGTGCCTGGACAGCATGACAGAGCGGATTGCACGGATGGGGACGGTTGTGGGATGGTTGGGGTGTTTGGCGGATGTGGGTAGGTCGTGAGGGCTACGTCCGCGAAGGGGGACAGACCGGGCTTTGCCTTTAGGAGGACCAGACGGTGACGGGGGGATTCCTTAGGGCGGCAGGGGCGCGGACGCTGAGTTCCGGAGGGGCAGCTTCTAAGGCCCTGGCAATATAGAAGACGGGGGACCGGTGCTATTCGCTGAGAAATCCTGAAGGACTTTCTCAGCTCAGAGCACCTTGGACTTATGCTTTGATGCATTCGTCCACCCCCGTCTTCTATATTGCCAGGACCTAAGAAGCTGCACCCTCCTCCACTAAGCGTCCGCACCCCTGCCGCCCTAAGGAATCCCCCCGCCACCGTCCGCTCCCCCTAAAGCCCAACCCCGCCCTGTCCCCCTCCCCGGACTGCATACTCCAACCATTACATGCGCCAAATACCCGGCACTTGAGGATTGGGCGCGGACGTAAGGGGAGATGCAGACGGGGAGGGAGGCATGGCTATTTGATTTAACCAGTCAAGAGCTAGGTGCGGCTATTATACGGAACCTATAAGTACGGAAACCATAAGTACGGAAGCCATAAGTACGGAAACCATAAGTACGGAAGCCATAAGTACGGAAGCCAATAAGTACGGAAACCATAAATACGGAAGCCATAAGCATGGATTCTATAAGTACGGACTCATAAGTATGGAATAGACTGGGCAGGAGATTATTATTTTTTACTTTTGGTTTAGGTGGCGTGGAGGCGATAAAAACGTAGCGGGTGAGTAGAATGGGGCTGGGGGGAGGGAGGCATCTACAGGGGCGTGCAGGTCTTGAGCTGTGGGAACCGGCGTTAAGAGGCTGGCGCCCTTTGTCTGAACCCAGTAACTGATGGAAGGTAGTATCTAAGCGTGAGTTTGGGCAGAAGCCTCTTGTATTTAGCCGGTTCCCAGAGCTCTAGAGCTGCTAGCCCCGCAGCCGCCTCCCTCCCCCCAGCCCCATTCTACTCACGAACGGATGCACCCCTCCCATCCCCGCCCCTAAATCCCGCCCTTAAATCCCACCCATTTGCACCATCCCTAGTGAAAAAATATCAATTCAAACACTGTACAAACTGCTGTATAATTTCTTGTGTAAACAGGATTTGTTATGCAATTTATCGAAAGGAAGGTAGGTTTATGGACAATGTAAAGCTGTTCCGCATTGACTATCGTCTGCTCCACTGGCAGACAGGGGTGTTGTGGGTACAGAAGCTGAAGGCGAACATGATTCTGGTGGCCGGGGATAAGGTGGCGGCGGATGATATGCGCAAGAACCTGATTAAGCTGGCGGCGCCTAAGTCTGTGAAGACACGGATTGTGCCGATTGCTGAGGCGGCTGCATTTTTAAACAGTGAGAATGTTAAAAAGTACAGCATTGAACTTCTGGTGGAGACAACGGACGATGCCCTTGCGCTGGCGGAACAGGTCCCGTATCTGCGCAGCCTCAACGCAGCGCTTATGAAGACTGAGCCGGGTAAGAAGCTTCTGACCAAATATCTGGCTGTCAGCGACCAGGATATTGAGAACTTTAAGAAAATGCTGGACATGGGGGTTGAGATTGGCTGTTATACGGTGCCGACTGAGAAATCTGTTAATATTACAAAGTATCTGTAGGGGATGGTTCAGATAGATGAAGGAGGGGGAAATATATGGTATTTCAAGCTTTTTTGGTAGCATTGGTAGCATTTTTTGCATACTCCAGCAATAAGTTCCTGGGTGATGCAATGGTAAACAGGCCTTTGGTTACTGCCACACTTACGGGCCTTGTGCTTGGGGATCTGCAGACAGGCCTTATTATGGCGGGTACGCTGGAACTGACATGGATGGGGATCATGTATCTGGGGCTTAGCATGCCGTCGGATGTTGCGGCAGGCGCAATCATAGGCACCGCCTATGCCGTGCTCAGCAGCGCGGATGTGTCGGTGGCCCTGACCGTGTCCATTCCTACCGGTATCCTCTGTGCATATGTGGCTACGGCCTGTGAGGTTGCCATCAGTTTTGCAATGCATAAGGTGGACGAGTTTGCGGCAGAGGGTAATATTGAGGGCATTAATGCAATCCATATAGGGGCAGGTATTATTAAGGCGGTCATCACCAGCGGGATCGTGTTCCTGGCAGTGGCCCTTGGGACAGATACAATCGGGGCAGTGGTCGATGCATTGCCTCAGGCTGTGCTCAGCGGCCTGGATGTAGTGGCGGCAGCGCTTCCCGCACTTGGTTTTGCAATGCTGCTTAATATCATGTGGGACAGGAGGTTCCTTCCGTTTTATTTCATAGGTTTTGCACTGGCAGTGTATTTTGGCGTCGATATCATGGCAGTTACCGTGCTGGCAGTGGCATTTGCGGCATTCCGTTTCATGACAACCAAAGATGAAGTAAGTGAGGAGGATGATTTTTGATGGCAGAGCAGAAGATGAACCAGGCAGTAGAAGAGATATCTGTAACGAAAAGTGACCTTAGAACCATATTCTGGCGTTCCTTCTGCCATGAGGCATCCTATAACGCGGAGCGCCAGCAGGCCCTTGGATTTGCATTTACCTTGACCAAATTGTTAAAGAAACTGTATAAGGATGATAAAGAGGCGTATGTGGAAGCCTGTAAACGGCACACCGAGTTTTTTAACCTGACCGTGCAGATTACCAACTTTGTGGTAGGCATCGTGACCGCCCTTGAGGAGAAGAATGCCAAAAGCCAGGATAAGAACATGGGACCGACCATCAGCGCGGTTAAGTCGGCCCTGATGGGACCGCTGGCGCCAATTGGGGATACCTTTTTCTGGGGCTGTTTCCGTATCGTGGCAGCGTCCGTGGGCGCAACCCTGGCCCTGAAAGGGAATCTGCTGGGTCCTGTGCTGTTTGTGCTGATGTTTAATATCCCGCATCTTCTGGTGCGCTGGTATGGCCTGACACTGGGGTATAAGCTGGGCGAGAATTTCATCAGCTTCATGCAGGAAGGAGGGCTGCTGCAGAAACTGACAGAGGCGGCCTATATTGTGGGACTGACGGTAATCGGAGCCATGACCGCTTCCTATGTGGGGGTTACCTGCGGTGTGGAATTCAGTATCGGTGAATCAGTCATCAATATACAGGAAATCCTGGATGGCATCTTCCCAAGGCTGCTTCCCCTGGGCGTCACCCTGTTCATGGCCTGGCTCATGAGAAGCAGGAACGTAAAACCCGCCATTGTCATCCTGGTGACGGTTGTTGTGGGGCTGGTCCTTGGCGCGGCAGGATTCCTGATTGTGTGATAAGAAAGGTAATATGGATATGAATGAAAACGCGATGATGGATTGTATTAAGGCAGAGCCGGATGTGATAAAGGAAATCCTGGACAACAGGGAGTATTACTGCGGGGATTTTGTGAAGCATTTCATGACCCACCCGGTGAAGCGGGTGTATCTAAGCGGCCACGGTTCCCCATATAATGCAGGTGTTGTTGTGGGCTTCATGATGGAAAAGCTTCTTAAGGTGGAGGCAGCCACAAGCTACCCCACCCTGTTCATGAACCACAGCGGATTTAATGTCAACGGCATGTATAGTCCGGAAGAAATGCTGGTCATATGCCCGGCCCAGTCAGGCCGCACCAGAGGTCCGGTGTATGTTGCCAGGAAGGCCAGGGAAATGGGAATACCGGTTATATGTACAACGCTTTTAAGGGATGGCGTACTGGCCAGGGAGTGTGATATAGTAATAGAGAAACGGAGCGGGGATGAGGAGAGCTTTCCGGAGACAAAGGGACATGTGGCTTCCATGGCCATCCTGATGCTCTGCGTGGTGGAAGCGGCATATGCCCTTGGACGGATCGTGAAGAGTGAGTACGACGGGTATTTGGAAGCATTTGCAGCCCTGCCCCAAAGTGTGGCGCTGGCAGCAGAACGCACGCTTTCATGGTATGAAGCCCATAAACAGGTCCTACTGGAAGCTGACAGCTTCACCTTCCTGGGATATGGGGCCAACTATGCCACTGCGGTGGAAGGCGGGTTAAAGCTTTTGGAGACCACATTAAAGCCTTGTATGAGTTATGAGTGCGAGGAGTTCATGCATGGCCAGAACCAGCCTGTAAAAGAAGGGACCGTGCTGTTCTTCCTGTGTCCCAGGGAACCGGAGAGGGACCGGATGGATGAGCTTGTCCTGTGGTGCAGGAGGCATACCCGTAACTGCTTCATGGTGGCGTCCCCGGATGACCCGGTGACGGACGGGCATTCCATTGTCAGTGATTTTGTGGAATGTGAATTCCTGACAGCCATTGAGTATCTAATCCCGTTCCAGGTCTTAAGCCATGTTGCTGCCAGGGATATGGGGTTAAGTTCCGTGGTAGCCAATCATGACAATGCGGGCAAAGAGCTGAATGTGCGGTTTGAATCTTAACATGGGGGACGGAATATGCAGTATATAATAGCAACCCATGGCAGGCTGGCGCTGGGATATGTGGACACCATACGCCTGGTAACCCAGGTGGAGGGACTTCATGCAGTGTGCGCCTACATGGAAGATTCAGAATTTCCAGAGGACATGGAGCGGCTTTTAAACTCCTTTGCGCCCGGGGAACCGGTCATCGTATTTACGGATCTTCTGGGAGGGAGCGTGACCCAGAAGATTATGGAGCTATGGGCCGGAAGGGAACAGTTCCAGGTATTTGCAGGAGTTAACCTTCCTTTTGTGATAGAGACAATCCTAAGCGGTTCCATGCCATCCAGGGAGAGCATGGAGGATATGCTGGAACGCTCAAGGGAACAGATGGTGTGGGTGAACGGGTTACTTGGATGCGGATGAAGGTTCAAACAGACCCTGAGGTATGTATGACGGATGATAAGACTTCTTCGTGTGGATGACAGCTTCCTTTATGGAAAAAAAGCGTTACTGTGGATAAATGCAACACGTGCTAAGGTCATTGTCTTAATTGACAATGGCCTTAGATTCGATTATTTTGCCCAGAGCCTCCTTAACATGGCCTGCCCTTCCCAGGCAGAGCTGGTGTTCATGGATGTGGAGGAGGCCAGGGCTGCGGCCGTGCAGTACAGGAACTCCCGGGAACCGGTCATCATGGTGGCTGGGACATTTTCCCAGCTTCTTAAGCTGGCGCCCAGTCTGGAGGGGCTGGTCCGTGTGAACGTGGGGAGCGTGAGGGAGAGTTCCTCGGATGAACTGCAGGCGTTAAAAAAACTGAGGGAACAGGACATGGAATTTGAGATACGCGATCTGCCGGAGGATGTCCCGGTCCGGCTGGAATAGCGGAAAGGTAACAGGCTATGTATTTGATGAAGCGTCATAAGCAGTATCTGCACCTGCTGATGGACAGGGAAGGACCTGTTACCAGCAGGGAAATGGCCCTGGAGACAGGTGTCAGCCTGAGGACCGTTAAAACGGATATGGCCAAGCTGAATGAACTTTTAAAAGATTATGATGTGCGCATTATGTCAAAACCGGGCGCGGGCTACCGCCTTGCCCCCAATGACGGAGGAGGGTTAAAGCCCCTCAGCCTGCTGATGGAACAGATGCAGTATGAGCGGTCTGACCGTATACCGGACACCGGGCCGGAACGGGTGGAGTATATTGCGGGGAAGCTGCTGGCGCTGGATTATTATATCACCATGGAAGAACTGAGGCAGATACTCTATGTAAGCCGTTCCACCTTAAACCAGGACATGAGGCAGGTACGCAGGCTGCTGGAGCTTTATGGGCTGAAGGTGGTCCACGCATCCCACAAGGGGATACGCCTGCAGGGGACTGAGACAGCGCTCAGGCGCTGTATGGCAGAGCTGTTTTTCCGGAATGAGGGGAAATGGGAGAAGACCCCGGGTACAGGCCCCGGTGAAGAGCGGATCAGCCAGATACAGCACATCCTTAAGTCCAGGGCGGACGCATTGTGCGTCAGTTATCCCGAAGCCGTGGTAAGGGAGCTGGCCCTCCAGATTTACATAGCGGCCCAGAGGTGCCGGTTCAGGAAGGAGGTGGAATTTGACAGCTCCCTTCAGGTATCCCGCCGGTTCATGGACATGGCGGTCAGTATCAGCGACGGGCTGCGGGAGACAATGGGCATTTCCATGCCTGATATAGAAATCCATAACATGGCCTGCATGCTCCAGTTCCGAAGCCTTAAGGAAGAGACAGGGCCGGAGGATGACCGGTTTGACTGCGTGATCCGCAGGATGTTTCAGAGGATAGAGGAGAAATTCGGCCTGCGTTTCTCAGGGCAGGAGCAGCTGGCCCATTACTTAAAGCTTCACCTGCCGCGTATGGCGCAGCGGTGCAGGAACCGTATCCTGATTGAGAATCCGGTGCTCAATGATACCTTCTGCAACTACCCGCTGGCAGTGGATGTGGCAAATGTGGCTGTCCAGATGCTGGAACAGGAACTTGACATTAAGGTGAATTCCAATGAGTTCGGTTATCTGGCTGTTTATTTTAACATGTGTATCGTCACGTACGGGGAACGGCAGAACAAGACGCTGATACTGGTTTGTCCCGGCAGCAGGGCGGAGTCGGTGATGTATTTTACAGAACTGCAGGCATTGTTTGGAAACTATGTGAACACGCTCCTGACATGCAGGGTGGATGAACTGAAGTCCATGAAGTTTACCGGCAATGAGGTGATTGTCTCAACCGTACCACTGCATTTCCTTCCCGGCTATGTCAGATGGATCCATACGGGCTGTAACATCGTGGAAAGCTTTTCCGATATCATGGAGGCCCTTACATCCCTGCCCCTGGAGTCCTTTAATATTGACGAGTTCATGGACCCCAGCCTGTGGGTGACTGGGGCGGAGGCGGACACGCCGGATACGTACTTTGAATATCTGTTTGACACCCTTTGCGAGATGCAGATGATGGACTTTGGGGAGGCAAGGATATTATATGAAAATGTGGAGCGGTTCGGTCAGGAACTGGGGAACCAGGTTGCGCTTATAAGGGCGGAGAACCCCTTCCTGACCCCGTTCGTGCACGTGACATTCACAAAGGAACCGTTTTTGTGGGAACGGCAGTATGTGAAGGTCATCATATTCATGAATGTGTCGGACGGCAGCTATGAGTTCAGGAATGGGATATACAGTTTCCTGGGGAAATGGTACCGCCATAAGGAGAAGATTGAGGAGAGTATACGGTGCCCGGATTTCGGGCGGTTCATGGAGGGGATAAAGGGGAGAGGATGAGTTACGGTGACCATGAGGTGGGCCACGGTGACCATGACAGGTTGCATTCACGTAATATATGAATTATACTATCCTACAAAGAATGATATGGAACCGTAATACCAGTGGAGGAACCTATGCCGGACATGAAAAATACAGCTCCCGCTTCCGGGAAACAGATAAAAGGAAATGCCATCAACATGCAGTTTGCCGTCCTGTCCGCCCTGGGCATGTTTTTCGTGGTGGACGGGCATTTAAATAACAGCTACCTGGATATCGGAGGCCTGTTCCCCTACTATTCCTTCCACATGCCGTTGTTCGCCTTCATATCAGGCTACTTTTTCCGGCCGGGCAGTGAGGCCGGTCTTAGGGCGTATGCGAAGAGGAAGGCGGTCCGCCTTCTGGGGCCTTACATGGTCTATAACCTGGTATATGGAATCATCACCCAGTTCCTTCACGGGGCCGGGTTTGCTTTTGGGGGAAGCCTGAACCTGTATAACCTGTTCATAGAACCGTTCATGACAGGACACCAGTTTGAATATAACCTGGCTGCCTGGTTTGTTCCGGCCCTGTTCCTGGTGGAGATGGCCAATGTGTTCCTGCGGCGTATCCTTGGGAAGGCGGCGGGGAATGAATATGCAGTTACGGCTGTGTATATGGGGATTGGTATAGGAGGCATCAGCCTGGCCTTAAGCGGCAGGTATGGGCAGGGCTGGCTGACCCTGGTACGGATGATGTTCCTGCTTCCCTGTTACCAGTGGGGCACACTGTACAGGCAGAAGCTGGAGGAAAAGGACCGGGTGCCCGGCATATGGTACTTCGGGGTCCTTATGACCATCCAGCTGGGGCTGGCCGTATGGGGGCGTCCCCTGATTTACTCCGTGGCTTTCTGCAACGGTTTTACAGGATATATCCTCCCTTACATAACAGCTGCCACGGGAACCGCATTCTGGCTCAGGGTATCCCGCACAGCGGCCGCTGCGCTGAAGGACAGCCCGGCAGTCCGCTATTTCGGAAGCCATACATACGCGGTGATGATGCACCACATCATGGCGCTGATGGCCCTGAAGACCGTGTTTGCGGCATTTGCCAAATATACGCCGCTGTTTTCCGGGTTCAGCTTCGAACAATATAAGGCAGACCTTTGGTATTGTTATTTCCCAAAAGACCTGCCTCAGTTCAGGGTATTTTATTTGCTGTGGGCAATCACCCTGCCCCTTTTGTTCCAGTATATACTGGACTGGATAAGGCAGCGTCTTAACCCTCGTCCAAGGGTATGATAAGGGCCGCGATGAAATAGGCCAGGATACCGGGGCCGGAACAGATGAAGATGGCCCATATCAGGCGCACGATGGTGGGGTCAATGTTAAAATACTCCCCGATTCCGCCGCATACCCCGCACAGCATTTTGTTCGTATTGGAACGGTATAATTTTTTCTCCATGGTAATTCTCCTTTATCTATACGCTATCGCTAAAGTTAACAGTTATTGAGCCAACGCCGCACTCCAGTTCCATGTTGTAGGGTGCGTTGTTGTTGATATGGGTTTCGTGGGACAGCATGGTATAGCTGGAACCGCCCACCCGAATGGTGCCAACGCCGCATTCAATCCTGTAATTATAATCCTGTTCAGGATTGGCCAGGTTCAGGGTCACATCCCCGACCCCGGTTTCCAGTTCCACATCCCCGGCCACTGTTCCGGTAAAGGTAACAGCGCCCACGCCTGTGTCAATATCCAGCTTGTTGGTGTGTATCTGGCTGAACTGGCATTCGGCAGCGCCTATGTCCACGGAAATCTTATCAAACTCATAGTCCGTGGGAACCAGGACCTCTATGCGGATATCCTCGCCCCGGCGGTGTTTCTGTTCCCGCTTGATTTTCAGGGTGTCCTTATCCATGTAGCACTGGGTGGCGTTGTACTTATCATTTACATTGACTTCTATCTGGGAAATGTCTTCCTTTTCATATACGCGCAGGATGCATTTATCCACGTCTATATCCAGTTTCCTTGTGGAGGAAAATGCACCGGGATCCTGGTCATGATTCCCGTCCGGCCGCAGGGTGTCCTCGGTCCAGCTGACCCAGCCTTTACCGGAATTCCAGGTATCGGAAAAATCATCATTCCATCCATGATCCATATAATCGTCATCATCCCATACCATGGACCAGATGCGCCGGGGCAGATAGCTTGAGTACCTGCCTCCCAGGGCCGCGGATACAGAGGTGATGCCGATTCCTGCCAGCAGGAGTATAAGTCCGGTCAGCGCGCAGATCTTGATAAATCTTTTCATGGTTTCCTCCTTCCGTGAAGCAGACGGTTCAGGCTATTGACAATGCTGCGTATGAGGAAAGGGATGAACCTTCCGTAAAACAACACCGCAAGGGCCAGTAAAAGCACTCCCACGCCCAGGAATATAAGGCCGGTTCCTGATATGAGGAATCCGTTTAACGGGTGCATGAATATATGCACGATTCCATAGGGCACCATGGCAACACCGCTTATGAGCATGGCGATGGTCAGGACACCGATGAGTACCAGCGCACCCACCAGGATGCCAATCAGTCCGGCCACAATCCCCAGTGCGCCTCCGCCGATGCCCAGCAGTGCGGGTACGGCTACGATGATAAGGATGATCCACAGGATTACCTTAAGGGGACCGCTGGTCCTGGGACGGGAGCTGCCGTGGCTTCCCTGTGCGCCGTGGGGATTATCCTGCCAGCTGCCGTGGCTGTCCTGTGTGCCGTGGGGATTATCCTGCCAGCTGCTGCCCTGTGAGCCGTGGACGTTATCCCGCCAGCTGTTGCCCTGTGCGCCGTGGACACTATCCTGCCAGCCATCCTGGCGTTCCCTGCCATCCCGGCGTGATTCCTGCCACTCCGGTTCCCTGCCCTCAGGCAGGTCATACCGCTTGACAACCTGATAATTGGGATCCCTGAAGCGCTCATCCTTATAGCCGCTTTCCGTAAATTCACCTCCGTCCTCCAGATTTCCTGCGATATCGGAGCGGATGATGGAGGCAATCCGTTCAGGACTTCCAAGCTCCCGTACCACATCGGCTTCACGGTCCGTCCCGGCTTCATCAAAGTAATCCATGTAATACTGAAGCGCGTCTTCCTTGTCTTCGTCCTGAATATCCTGTAAGAGATACGCAAGCTCCTTCATAAACTCATCCCTGGTCATAGGTTAGCCTCCTTAAATATCTGGGATATCTTCTGTGAATAAGTTACCCATTCACCCCGGTACAAATTCAGCTGTACCCTCCCTTTTTCCGTAATCTTATAATATCTGCGGTTCCTGCCGTCAATGGCCATGTCGTAAACCTCCAGGCAGTCCTCCTTCTGAAGGCGCCGGAGCACGGGATATAGGGTGGATTCGGATATGTCAATGGCGCACCTCACATCCTGGGTAATCTTGTATCCGTATGTTCCATCCGCATCCTTTGAGACCACAGCAAGTACGATTGCGTCCAAAAGTGCAGACCCTGTGTTGAATATCATAAGCACCCCTCTGTTCTGTTGGTTAAATATTATTTGTCTCGTCATATTATATGTCGTATAATATATTTATACTATACAGCATATAATATTATATGTCAATAAAAGAAAATAAAAGATATTCAAAAGATAATGTCATATTTTCTTAAGTCTCTTTATAAACTATTTAGTAACTGGTCAAACTTAGGTCACAAATCCCAGGTATACTTTAACCATAAACAAGCAGTCAGAGCTTTTCATATAGATGCACATATATATAAGCCGGTGGGATTGGCAGGAGGCCTTTTCTACCGGCTCAACCTATTTTCAGGGGGTTTTTGGGCGAACCGTTGAAAATGCATTGAAAATACGTAAGGAATCAGATACAATGGATGAATCAATGTAAATGAAGAAGGTATAAGAATGAATGCAGGAATTATTGCAAAGCAGATGCTGATCCTGTTCCTTATGATGCTGACCGGCTATGCCGCATATAAGAGAGGGATTGTATCCAGGGAAGGCGCCAAGAGCCTTTCATCTGCAATTATCAACATTTTTAATCCATGCCTGATAATCTCAGGGGTCCTGAACAAGACAATTACATACAGTACGGCCATGGTTACGGAGAATCTGGTTCTGGTGGCTGTCTTTTTTGTTGTGCTGATACTGCTCAGCAAAGTATTTGCCAGGATTATGGGGCTTTCCGCAGCAGAGGTCAACTGCTACCGCCTGATGATGATATTCCCCAACCTGGGATTCATGGGGATTCCGCTGGTACGCAGCCTTTACGGTGAGGAGGCAGTCATCTTTGTGGCATTCTATATTGTGGGATATAACCTGCTGGTCTATTCCTACGGCATCCTCCTGGCTATGGGGAATGCCCCGGCAGCTGAAGGACAGAAGCGGGAGCTGCCATGGAAAAAGGTGTTTAACATAGGGACAGGTGCCTGTGCCATCGCCATCCTTATCTTTGCATTCCATATCCGTGTGCCGGAGGTGATGGGAACATTCGTGGACAGCGTGGGCAATGCCGCAGTACCGCTGTCCATGATGACCGTGGGAATCATGGTGGCCCAGTCCGATCTTCGGGAACTGGTGACGGATAAAAAGCAGCTGGTGCTTTCCGCCATCCGCCTGCTGGTCATTCCTGCCCTCTGTATCCCGCTGATGAAGATGATTCCCGTGGACCCGGTGTCCTACGGCATATTCATCCTTCTCATGGCCATGCCCGTGGGCAGCGTGGTGATGATGGTGGAAAAGGAGTATGGGACAACGGACGGGAGCATTTCCGCGAAGAGCATTGCGCTTACCTCGGTACTGTCGGTGGTGACGATTCCGTTGGTGACGTATCTGGCGTAGGCGGGACCTTGTTCAGGTTCCTGTATTCCAGGGGCGACATCCCCGTGTTCTTCCTGAACAGCTGGCAGAAGTAGGTGGAATTCAGATATCCGGACTGTTCTGCTATCTGGGCAATCTTCAGGTTCGTACCAACCAGGTTCACCTTGGCAAGTTCCATCCGTTTCCGGATGATATGGTTGATGACGGTTGTCTTGCAGTTATTGGAAAAAAGGGTAGAGAAATAAGCTGCGTTTAAGTGTACATGCTTTGCAATATCCGCCACGGACAGGTTGGGGTTGGACAGGTTGGCTTCTATATATTCCATGGCAGCGTGCAGGATGACGGAGGTGTTGGACTGGGATTCCTTATTCAGATGCTTAATACAGTTTTCAAGGAAGCCGCACAGCCGGTCCTTAATCTCGGGAATCTCATGGCTCATATAAATCTTCACCGCATAGGAGGCGGCCTGGACCTTGAATTCATCGGTGTGTATGTGGTTTGACAGTTTGTAAATCAGGTGATTGGCAAAATCCTTGATACTGTACATATTCATCTGTCCTTTTGCCAGGAAGGCGTCCAAAAGCGCGGTGGAGCCATGGATGTCTTTGTAAAGGACTGCGGAAGTCATTTCCTTAATCTGGTCGTCAAACAGCGCATAATTGGCATTATATTCCTGACCGGCATAATATATCCTGTTGTCAGAAACAATATAGCGCAGGTTCATGGTGTCAGATGCCTCGTTCAGGCCTTCCAGGATTCCCATCAGTCCATGGTGTGGTGTGCTTACCGCCACGCAGTATCCGGTGTACCCGGACAGGTAGTGTTCAAGGTCTTTATGCAGGCGTTCCGTATAATTGGATAGTTTTTCAATGTCCTCATGACATAAAAGGAAGACATGCTGGAAGTTCACATTAGGGAAAAAGAACTCTCCGGGATGTTTTTTGATTGCCTGGAAATAAATTTCCGCATCCAGCATGTATTGGGAACCGTTCAGGGACATAAGCGCGGCGGTATAGTATTGATTCTCCAAACTGTCAATCAGGTCCGTATGACCGAGAAAACGGTCCGACGGATATTCACCCCTGAGGACACTGTTGAGGATGGATTTTTCCGTGATGATCAGTTCCTTCAGCTTCCGTTTATCCGTAATGCTGGCAGCCGCCTTTTTTACCACGGTCAGAAGTTCATCCGGGTTCAGGGGTTTCAGCATATAGCCATAGGCTCCATAATCCATGGCTGTCTTCACATAGTCAAATTCTTCGAATCCGCTAATGACAATCACGCATATATGGGGATAGGATTCCTGGATTTTCTTTAATAAATCCAGGCCGTCCATAATGGGCATCCGCACATCCGTGATGACAATATCCGGCAGGTATTGTTCCAGGGCCTCGAATGCCTCCTTTCCGTTTTTGCAGCTGGCTACCACGGAAAAGCCGTTTTCTTCCCATGGAAGTGCATTTATGATACAGCGCCGTGTAAATGGCTCGTCGTCAGCAATGAGTATTTTAAACAATGACAGTTCCCTCCTTGTCAAGCAGTGGTATTTTTATTGTAACCAGGGTGTATTGGCGGCAGCAGCTTTCTATGGTGATTCCGTATTCATTTCCGTTGGAGAGCTTTATCCTTCTGTTTATGTTGAAGATGCCGTATCCCAGGCCCTGGTCCTTTTCCGGATGCTTATTAATATCACACAGGAAAGCATTCAGTTCATCTACTTTTTCTTTTGGGATCCCAATCCCGTCATCCTTTATGCGTATAGTGACATGATTCCCGTCCCTGACCGCAGTTACAAAGATATTCCCGCTCTGTGAAGGCGTCTGCAGGATACCGTGCTGGATGGAATTCTCCACAACCGGCTGAAGTATCAGTTTAGAGCAGTAATAAGACAATATCCCGGGGTCATCGATTTCTATGGAATAGTTAATACCCTGGTCATAGCGCACCCTCATGATTTCCAGATAAATCCTCATATGTTCAAATTCATCCTTAAGGCTGATAAGCGTCTTACCTCGGTTTAGGGACAGACGGAAAAATGTGGAGAAATCCATTAAAGTATTAAGGGCGGATTCAGAATCCTTCATCCGTATCTGCCATGCAATGATATCCAGGGTATTGTATAAAAAATGGGGATTGATCTGGGCCTGGAGGGCGGCGTACTGCGCCTTGCGTATCTCCTTTTCCTCCTGCTTGGAATTCTCTATGAGCATATTGATACGCTGGAGCATGGTGTTATAACCGGAGTAAAGGGTAAGGATATCGGATATCTCGGTGTTGGTCTCCATGGGTTTATCAAGGGTATTCATTTTAATGTGGGCCATATTGGTGGCAAGTATTGATATGGGGTAGGAAATTTTGTTATAGATTCCCCGGGAAGTCAATACGAATGTGACAATGATGATGAGAAGCATCGCAATGAATATACATACCAGCTCAGGCGGGAATGACAGGTTCAGGTTGGATGGACGTGTGTAAACCTCCAGCTGCCATCCGTTGCTTAAGGGCTGGCTGTAACTGCCTGTCCCTGCCAGTGCCTCGTCTCCCAGGCGCCAGATGGGGGTTCCGTCCTGGGTGATCCTGAAATAGGCGGGCTGTGAGGATACGTAATTCAGGGCATTGTTAAGGGCGGTCTGGTTCAGTTCAATTGCAATGATCCCGTTCACCTGGTTGGTGCTGATGTTGACCAGGGGCATGGTTACCACATAGAGGTCTGTTTCCAGCCGCCGGAATATGTTTGATTTAGGAAGGTGCCACCATGTGACGGGGCCTTTGCGTGCTGTCTGGTAAAATGGATTATCTACGATATCATGTTCCAATAATGTAAAATTACCGGACTTAAACTTCCTGCCGTCATCTAACAGGATGGCCAGGGGAAGCTCCTCCTCGGCATAAGACTGTACTAAAAAAGATGTTTTACAGTTGATATCCACTTTCTCTTTGTAGAATTCCGTAGTCTCCCGTTCAATATCAGTCCTCAGCATGGTCTGGATGTCATAATTTTTCGCAATGGAAGTGCAAAGGGATTCACAGGACAGCAGCAGGTTATCCAGTGATTCGCGGTAGTACAGGGACATCCGGGTTACTTCCATGTCATTGAGGTAGTCTATCTGGGTCTTGTATATGTAGCTTAAAAATGTTGTGATGAACAGGACATACACCATGAATATGATTATCAGATAGCGGAACAGGGTTTGGTTGATGGAATGCGCATTTTTTATTTTCATGTAGATATTTCCTCTTTTAAATGTAGAAATATATGATACGAGTTCAGGGATATTATACCAAATGTCAATAAAATTTCCATATAATCTAAAAAATAATACATAATTGCCAAAAAAACTTTATTTATTATAATCAGAAACTCCTGTAATATATGGTTATCAAGCAAAACAAGCAACACAGTAAAAAACAACAGGAGGTAAGGTAAGTTATGTTAAAAAAGTTATGGGGTACAATGCTTGCAGTGACACTGGTGTCCACATCCCTGATGGGATGCTCCACTGAAAGCGCAAAACCTGCGGCAACAGAAGCAGCAGCCCAGGCGTCTGAGGAGAAGACGGCTGCACCGGCAGCTGAAACACCGGCTGGGGAGACCGGGGCAAAGGCATCGGAGGACGGAGGGGAAAAGAAGCTGAAAATCGGATTTTCTGAATCCACCTACTCGGGGGCATGGAGGGTTGCAGAGGTTGAGGATGTTACAAAATATGCGGAACTGAACGGATATGAGTTAATCATGACCAATGCGGATTCCAACATTGAGAAGCAGATTGGGGACGTGGAGGACCTGATTGCACAAAAATGTGACCTGATTGTAATCGTTCCCGTGGATGCCAATGCGGTGGCGCCTGCCTTTGAGGCATGTAAGAGCGCCGGCATCCCGGTAATTGATATGGATACCCAGTATCTGGACGGAAAGTGGAAAGAGGACTTCATCACAACCATCCGTTCCGACCAGTACCAGCAGGGACAGGGCTGCGCCGAGTGGACGGTGGGTCATGTGGGGGACAAGGACACCACGGTATTGGAAATCACAGGTAATCCGGGACAGTCCGATGCACAGAACCGTTCCAGGGGCTTTAATGAATATGTGGCTGACCACGGCAACATTAAGGTAATCCAGCAGAACGGGGAGTGGTCCAGGGCAACAGCCCAGGAGGTTGTACAGAATGTTGCCCAGTCAGGACAGAAATTCGATGTGATTTACTGTCATTCAGATGAGATGGCGCTGGGAGCGCTTCTGGGATTAAAGCAGGCAGGACTTAAACCCAACGAGGATGTATGGATTGTGGCGGTAGACGGACAGAAAGAGGCCCTGGACGCCATTAAGGCAGATGAAATCGGCGCCATCATCACATGTACCCCTAAGGGCGGGGACGTCCTCTTTGACTGTATCAACAAGTACTTTGCAGGCGATGAGCTGGAGGAAGAATACTTTGTCCATCAGTCTACAATCACCACCGAAAATGTGGACGAGTTGTATGAAGTAGAAGGATTCTAAAAACAGTATGGTCTGATTCATATGGGAACTGCCGGAAACAGTTTTGACAACAGGGATTGTGAAGGTAGTTCCCTTATTCTGTCTAAAAGGAAGAGGTGGATTTGTGGAAAAGGAATTTCTTTTGGAAATGAAGAATATAAAAAAGTCCTTTGCAGGCGTGAATGCGCTGAAGGGGGTTAACTTTAACGTAAGGAAGGGCGAAATCCATGCGCTGATGGGAGAAAATGGGGCAGGGAAGTCCACGCTGATTAAGATACTGACCGGTGTCTATCAGGCGGACGAAGGCGAAATCCGTATGGATGGACAGCAGGTACATATAACGGATGTGCAGAAGGCGCAGAAGGCCGGTATCAGCCCGGTCTATCAGGAGCTAAACATGATTCCGTACCTGAGCGTGGCTGAGAATATTTTCTTAGGGCAGTATCCGAGGAATAAATCCGGAAATATTGAATGGGATAAGATGTATGCCGCGGCTGAAAAGATACTGGGGGATCTGGACTTGGATATTGATGTAAGGGAACAGTTAAATGGATTCGGCACAGCGACCCAGCAGATGATTTCCATTGCCAGGGCGGCAAGCAGGGAATGCAGGCTTCTGGTGCTGGACGAGCCGACTTCTTCCCTGGATGGCAATGAGGTGTCCCAGCTGTTTAAGATTGTGAACAAGCTGAAGGAGAAGGGGGTATCCGTTATTTTCATTACCCACCGGCTGGACGAGGTCTTTGAACTGACTGAGAGCATTACCATCTTAAAGGACGGGGAATATGTGGGCACATTTCCTACCGCAGACATGACAAAGGAAGAGCTTGTCACCAGGATGGTGGGCAGGAAGGTTGTGGAAGGAAGCAGGACCAGGGCGGTCCGGGAGATGAAAGGGGACTATTTTATTGAGGCTTCACATCTTGCCAAATTCCCCAAGGTCAGGGACGTATCCTTTGGCATCAAACCTGGGGAAATCCTGGGGATAGCAGGTTTATTAGGTTCGGGAAGGACCGAGACAGCCCAGCTTCTGTTCGGCTTTAGCCGGATGGATGCAGGAACCATCAAGATAAATGGAAAAGACACAGTAATCGCATCGCCCAAGGATGCCATAAGTAAGGGGATGGCATTCTGTACGGAAAACAGAAGGGAAGAGGGAATCATTCCCTACATGTCTGTGAAGAACAATATCGTAGTATCATCCATGAAAAAAATATCCCGAGGGATTGTGATAAATAGGAAGCTGCAGAACAAGGTGGTGGGCAGTTATATCAGTGCATTGAAGATTAAGACGCCCAATGACAGGCAGAGGATACGCTTCCTGTCAGGAGGGAACCAGCAGAAGGTAATACTTGCCAGGTGGATGGCCACGGATCCGAAACTGATCATACTGGACGAACCGACAAGGGGAATTGATGTGGGGGCCAAGCAGGAGGTTGAGAAGCTGGTGCTGGACTTTGCGGCACAGGGAATCAGCGTGATTTATATTTCCTCCGAACTGTCCGAGCTGGTGCGCAACTGCGACCGGATCATCGTCCTCAGGGACGGACGGAATGTGGGTGAGATTTCGGGGGATGAGATTAAGGAGCAGAGCATCATGGCAATGATAGCGGCTGAGAGTGAGGAGGGTTAAACATGGCGGTAAAAAACAACAAGCTATCCCTGGGAGAGGTGCTCCAGAAGTATGGGGCGGTCATATTCTTCTTCCTGCTGTTTGGCTTCAACTGCTTTTATACCAATAACTTTTTTAGTATACAGACAGTCTGGAACCTGTTTATCCAGTCCATGCCGGTCATACTGATTGCCATGGGACTTACCCTTGTCATTGCCACGGGTAATATTGATATTTCCGTTGGTTCCGGCATGGCCCTTGGTTCTGTTATCTTTTCCTTTATCGTGAAGTCAGGAGGTAATCCGGTGGCTGCCCTGGCCGGGGCTGCTGTGGTGGGAATGGCTGCAGGGGCCTTCTGCGGCGTCATGGTTGCCAGGTTTGAGGTGGAGTCCATGATAACAACCATGGCCATGATGTATATTTTAAGGGGAATTGCCAAGGTGGCATCCGGCGGCACTCCTATCAGCTACAACAATTCATCGGTCTCAGCCCTATCTTATTACCGGGTAGGCGGTGTGGTGCCAATCCATGTGGTTTGCGTGGCCGTGCTCCTGGCTGTCATCCTGTTCGTCATAGAGAAGACTTCCTTTGGCGTGTATCTGGAGGCCACGGGGGATAACCGGACAGCTGCCAGGATATCGGGAATCAATGTGGTTGCGGTTATTTTGATTACATATGTGGTCAGCGGCATGCTGGCGACCCTTGCGGGTATTGAACAGTGCATCATGGTTTCCAGCGCGGACGGTTCCAGCCTGGGGCTGAGCTATGAGTTTGACGCAATCGCATCCACGGTTGTGGGGGGAACGCCCATGAGGGGTGGAAAGCCCAATATCATAGGAACCCTGTGCGGCGCCTTGCTGCTGCAGCTGATAGTGATCATGGTCAACATGAATAACATATATTATGCAATTTCCCTTGTTATCAAAGCGCTGCTGATTTTCGGGGCGGTTTATCTGCAGCGTGTTGCAACAAAGAAATAGAGGTGGCGGCTATGAACGGTATTCTAAAAAAGATAAGACAGAGATTCAATGGTTATGGAGTCATCGTGGGCGTTGTCATTGTCATGATGGTAGGAACACTGCTGAACGGGGAATCCTTTCTGACCATCAACAATATCAGCAACGTGGGGAGGCAGGCAACCATACGGGGCCTTTTGGCATGCGGCATGGCGCTGGTCATCATGTCAGGCTCCATTGACTTAAGCGTCAGCACTTTGTTTGCATTCAGCGGATTCCTGTCCCTGTATTTCAGCAATTATTCGGCAGTGCTGGCATTCGTGATACCCATGGCAGCGGCGGCAGGCGTTGGGTTCATCAATGCCACCCTGATTGTAAAAGCCGGCTTTCATCCTTGGATTGTGACCATTGCCTCCCAGCTTGGCATACAGGGAATCCTTCTGATGATGACGCGGGGGGATACCTACAAGGCAGTCCATATAAGTCCCGGGTTTGCCACATTCGGCAAAATCATTTTTTTCCGCTATATCAGCATCTATCTGGTGATTTTCATCCTGACCTTTGTTGTCTTTGCGGTCCTGTTAAAGAAAAGGTCTGCCTTCAGGAATATCTATGCAGTTGGGGGGAACGAGGAGGCTGCAACCATGATGGGTATTAATGTATATAAGACAAGGCTTCTGGCACATATGCTGTGCAGCATGCTGGCCTGTCTGGCCGGAATCCTTCTGGTATCCAGGACAGAGGCGGCGTACCCCCTGGCGGGCACCAGTTATGAGATGTATGCCATAGCGGCCTGCGCCCTGGGAGGTATCTACCTTACGGGAGGCAGGGGGAAGATTATGGGAGCATTTGCCGGGGCATGGATCTTGGGCTTCCTGAACAACATTTTCAACATGCAGTCCTATGTGAATCCGTTGTGGGAACAGGTTGTAACAGGGCTGCTGCTGATTATCGTGGTTTTCTCCCAGTCAGCGAATGCAAAACAGATTTTCAAAAATATAAAGAAAAGCACATCCCGTGTATCTGTGTGAGATAGGGAGGGACAAGGATGGGAAGATATGTAATCGGAGTGGATAACGGAGGAACCTTTATAAAGGCTGCCATGTATGATGAACATGGCAGCATGGTATCCCTGGCAAGGGAAGCCAGCCGGACCATGATTCCGGAGCCTGGGCGTGTGGAGATTGACCTCAATGAACTATGGGCCATTAACTGCAGATGTATTGCCCGGGTGCTGGCAGAAAGCGGGGTTCCTGCAGGGGAAGTGGAATGTGTGGGTTTTGCAGGACAGGGTAAAGGAGTATATGCAGTGGATTCCAGCGGTAATGCATTCAGGAATGCCATTACATCCTCAGACAACCGGAGCTGGGAGTATACAAAACAGTGGGCGGAGGATGGGACCGTGGATAAGGTACGGCCCATGACCTGCCAGGGGCTTTATACGTCCCATCCTGTTTCCATCCTGGCCTGGATGAAGGACCATGAGCCTTGGAATTACCAAAAAATCCGGTGGGTATTCTCCATGAAGGATTTCCTGGTATACCGCATGACCGGGCAGGCTGTGTCGGACTGCTGCAACCAGTCCGGAGGCAGTTTCATGAACCTGTTTACCGGACAGTATGAAAAAAGCATCCTGGAGTATCTGGGAATATCCGAGGTTTATGAAAAACTGCCGCCCCTGTACCAGCCGGCCGATGTCTGCGGCACTGTCACAAAGGAGGCGGCCGTACAGACAGGCCTTAAAGCAGGAACACGGGTGGTGGCAGGCATGTTTGACGTTGACGCGTGTTCTGCGGCCATGGGCATGGTGTCCGGTGACCAGCTGTGTATGATGGCAGGGACATGCAGTGTTAACGCATATCTTGGCAGGAAGCCGGTTACAGACAAAAACATAGGCCTTAATTCCTTATACTGTATACCGGGATATTACTTTATTGAGGAGGGATCCAACACTTCCGCAGGGAATCTGGAGTGGGTCATAAAGGCGCTGTACCAGGATGAAGCAGAGGAATGCAGCCGGAATGGGAAACGTGTATATGATCAGTTAAACCAGGCCGTGGAGGGCATAGGGCCGGAGGAGGGTAAAGTGGTGTTCCTGCCATTCTTAAACGGTTCCATGGACAGCAGCAGAAGCCGCGGGGTATGGCTTGGTATGTCGCCTCTGGATACCAGGGAGCACATGGTGAGGGCAGCTTATGAGGGAGTTGTATTCTCTCACCGGTATCATGTGGAACGGCTTTTAAGGACACGGGAAACACCAAGGGCCATCCGGCTGTCAGGCGGTGTCACCAAATCCGATGTATGGCTCCAGATGTTCGCGGACATCCTGCAGCTGCCCATAGAGATTGTGGACGGGGCTGAACTGGGGGCAAAGGGAGCGGCCATTGCGGCTGCCATCGGAGCTGGTTTTTACCGCGATTTCATGGAGGCATCCGGGGGGACCGTGAAGATAAAGAAGGCGGTCATGCCCAACCAGGGCAGGAAGGCTGTATATGATGGGAAATATGGCAATTTTATAAAGACCATGAACGCGCTTCATGGTCTGTGGGAAGACATATTCTAAAATGAAAAGGAGAAAAGGGACATGGAATTACAGGTTGCACTTGATTGCAGGGATTTATCAGAGGCACTGGCGGTAATGGAGGAAATCTATCCATACGTGGATATCGCCGAATTGGGAACGCCGCTTATGTATAACGAGGGAACCAGGGCTGTCAGGGAGATGAAGAAAGCATTTCCGGACGTGAAAGTGCTGGCTGATATGAAACTTCTGGACGGAGGATATGACATTGCCAAGATTGCATATGAGGAGGGAGCGGATATTGTCACGGTAGCCGGGGTCACCAATGATTCTGTGATTGCCAGGGCAGTGGAGGCCGCCAGGGAATTTGGAAAAGAGTGTTTTGTGGACCTGATTTCCGTGGACGATATTGTGCAGCGTGCAGCAGAGGTGGACGCCCTGGGGGCAGACTGTATCGGCGTACATACCTCACATGATACCATTGCTGGCGGGAACCAGGCGCCCACCAAGGATTTAAGCCGGATTAAGGCAGTGATAAAGCGGGCCAGGACGTCCATATCAGGAGGGATTAAGGCGGAGTTCATTGACGATATCGTATCCTTTGGACCGGATGTGGTGATTGTGGGAAGCGGTATCATGCTGGCTGAGGATAAACGGGGGACGGCTAAGATGATATATGAGGCAATCCATGGATAGATGGCGGGATACTGTGCAAAAATCCGGGGCAGGATGTGATGTTGCAGGGAACAGTGGCGTGACAGAGGTGTAAGGCAGATGTGCAGATTAGGACATTATTCATTGGGGCTTTATGAAAAGGCCATACCTATGGGGCTTCCCTTCCGGGATAAGCTGAAAGCCGCCAGGATGGCAGGATATGATTTTGTGGAATTGAGTATCGATGAGACGCCCCAGAAGCTGGCCAGGCTGGAACTGGGAAACAGTGAGCGTATGGGTGTGATACGGGATATGCATGACACGGGAATTGCATTTCGCAGCATGTGTCTCAGCGGGCACAGGAAGTATCCGTTGGGAAGCAGCAACAAGGAGACAGAGGCCAGGGGAATGCAGATCATGAAAGAGGCAATCGGGCTGGCCGATGATTTGGGAATAAGGATTATCCAGCTTGCGGGATATGATGTGTATTATGAAGCCGGGAATGAAGATACCAGACAGAGGTTTGCAGAAAATATATGTAAATCCGTGGAGATGGCTGCTGCGTATGGAATCGTCCTGGGATTTGAGACAATGGAAACCGAATTCATGAACACAGTGGAGAAGGCCATGAAATATGTCAGGATGGCTGACAGCAGTTTCCTTACGGTTTACCCTGATTTGGGTAACATCACCAATGCCGCGAAAACACATGGAACGGGCGTGGAGGAAGATATACGCAGCGGCAAAGGCCATCTGTGCGCCATGCATTTAAAGGAGACAAAACCTGGGGTATTCAGGGAAGTTCCTTTTGGAAGGGGCCATGTGGATTTTGAAAATGGAATCAGGACCGCTTGGGAATGCGGGATACGCAGGTATGTGACTGAATTCTGGGATGTGGGCAGAGGAGAGTGGGAGGAGGACTTAAAGCAGGCAGCGGGTATGATGAGGGGGATACTTGACAGGCAGGTTGTGATGGAAAGAACTTAATATCTGTTTCTGTAAAAAACAAGTATCCGGTGCCGGAAATTCAGTATTGGCATCGGATACTTATTATATTTGGAATTGGAACCGCTGGTTAATATCAGTCAGCTTCCTGCTTACTCCAGGCCGTAGGCCGCTTCAAATCCGCTTCTCACCGCACCCTCAATCCTGCCGGGCTGTCCCGCGTCGCCCACAACCATTACGTTCCCGCATATTTCCTTACATGCTGCTTCCAATGGATTGACAGACTTTACCCCCATGGCCAGGACCACATAGTCAGATGGATATTCCTCCTGTGTCCCATCCTCCAGGTGTTCCAATATGGCGGCGCCCTTCTTGATTTCCAGCAGCTTGGTTTTTGGTTTATATGTAACATCATATTTGGAGAGCTTATCCATGGCGTCCAGATAGTGCTGAACATAAACGCCCTGTCCGATGGTGTCTAACATTTCCACGATTGTTACCTCATTGCCCCTGGCGCAGAGGAATTCTGCTGTTTCAAGGCCGGTGGCGCCAGAACCGATGACGGTCACTTTTTTGCCCTCCAGTACCTTTTCATTGCAGAGCACCTCTTTAAAGGTGATGGCTTCCTCCAGGCCGGAACCAGGGATGGAGGCTGGTTTAATGGGGGTACCGCCTGTTGCCAAAACGATGGCATAGGGTGAATAGGAGGCAATCAGCTCCAGGTCGGCTTCCGTGTTCACAATTATCTGTACATCGTGCTTCTTGAACTGTGACAGCTCATATTCCACAATCCAGTCCATTTTCTCCTTGTGGGGAGGACGGTCCGCTATATTAATCTGGCCGCCCACACGTCCTTCTTTTTCCAGGATGACAACATGGAAGCCGCGTTCACCCAGGACGCGCGCCGCCTCCAGTCCGCCCACCCCTGCGCCAACTATCACGACCGTCTTTCCCGCACCATCTTTTTTATAGCCCGGATACCTGTGCTCCCGGCCTGCCCTTGGGTTCACCGCACATTTTACAGGGCCTTTTCCCGCAATGGTGTCGCTGACCAAGGTCTCAAAGCAGAATGTACAGGAGATACAGCGGTTAATCTCTTTCTCCCGGCCTTCGGCGGCCTTCACGGCCCACTGGGGGTCGGCAACCACTGCGCGTCCAAGTCCCACGAAGTCCACCAGTCCCTCTTCCAGCATTTTCTCGGCAAACCAAGGTTCCTTGACCATGTTCACTGCAATGACCGGGATATTAACGGCTTTTTTGACAGCCAGGATCCGCTGGCTGCGGCAGCCCTGGGGATAGGTGGTGGGTTCTGACAGGGAGTTGAAGGATTCATAGATGCCATTGGAGACATTGATGAAATCCAGGCCCATTTTTTCCAGTTCCTTACATACCTTCACGCCATCCTCCAGGGTCAGGTACTCCTGGACGCCATTTGGCGCCAGCAGTTCATCTACCGTGAGGCGGATGCCCAGTACAAAGTCATTCCCGCACTCCCTGCGGATGCCCTGGATGATTTCCTTTACAAATTGAAGGCGCTTTTCAAAGGAGCCGCCAAACCGGTCCGTCCTCTGGTTCGTATAAGGGCTTAAGAACTGGGAAATCAGATAGCCGTGGGCGCCGTGAAGCTCGATTCCATCCACCCCGGCCTTTTGCGCGCGCACAGCCCCTGCCACGAATTTGCCAATGATGGCCTCTGCTTCCGCTGTTGTCATCTCATGGGTTTCCTGCTGACAGACGCCACAGGGCTTGGAGGAGGAAGACCACACAGGCTCATCGCCGTTTAAGTTGGAAAATGTCTCACGCCCCGGGTGATGAAGCTGGGCAAATACCTTTACGCCCTCCCCGTGGAGCGCTTCCACAGCCCTGGCCATGGGGGCAATCTGTTCATCCCGCGCAACGCTGGCCTGCCATGGGGCAGCAACCCCGTGTTCATCGTCCACCCTGGTATTTTCCAGGACAATCAGCCCAACACCGCCTTTGGCCCGCTCCATCAGATAGGCAAGGAAATCCTCCCCAATGCACTGCCTGTCATCCGATACACCCATTGCCAGGGCACACATGACAATCCGGTTCTTAAGTGTTACATTTCCAATGTTTCCCTTTGAAAATAAATGCGGATACCTCATATTACTCTCCTTTCAACTCCATGATATAGGTAAAAAAACAAATAGAGGCCCTGGGACGTAAATGTTCCCCGAAGCCTCTCTGCTAACCTGATTATACAATGGCCGCCACGGGTTGTCAATAAAATAACATTTAAGAAAAGCTGGCCTGTCCGGTATGGTCGAACCCATATTCATCTCCCTGGCTAACCGGCTTTTTTACTTTAAAGCTTTGACTAATTGGTGTAAATGGGGTACTATAATAAAGATGGCCTGTCATCCGGGATACCAAAACGGATATGGGCCATGAAAATTTACACCTAAAGGAGAAGTTATGATTAAGCAGAGAAGTAAGGGGCCTGCATCAGCACCCGTACACCAGAATGGCGGTTTTGGCAGTAGTTTTGGGTTTGTACTGGCATGTGTGGGTTCTGCCGTTGGAATGGGCAACATATGGATGTTCCCGTACCGTGTGGGACAGTATGGCGGCGGGGCATTCCTGATTCCTTATATTTTATTTATCGTTCTGTTTGGACTGGTGGGGCTGTCTGCAGAGTTCGCCATTGGCAGGCGGGCTAAGACAGGCACACTGGGCGCATATGAATATTGCTGGAACAGGATAGGAAAAAGCAGACTGGGCTATATCCTGGGCTGGATACCGCTGCTGGGGTCCTTGGGAATCGCCATTGGATATGCAATCATCGTTGGCTGGGTAGTCCGTGCACTGGCTGGTTCGGTTACCGGGGCAATCCTGACCGAGGATGCGGCCGCCTATTTCAGCCAGGCCACGGGGAATTTCGGAAGCGTGCCCTGGCATGTGCTGGTTATTATCATTGCCGCATCCATCCTGATGTTTGGCGCCACAAAGGGGATTGAGAAGATTAATAAGGTTCTTATGCCTTCCTTTTTTGTCCTGTTTGCCGTTCTGGCTATCCGCGTGGCATTCCTTCCGGGCGCGGTGGAGGGATATAAGTTCCTGTTCACACCGGACTGGAGTGATTTACTTAAGGTGGATACCTGGGTCATGGCCATGGGACAGGCATTTTTCTCACTGTCCATTACCGGGTCAGGCATGATTGTCTATGGAACATATCTGTCTAAGTCGGAGGACATACCGAAGGCGTCCATCCGCACAGCCTTTTTTGATACGGTTGCGGCCATGATGGCGGCGCTGGCCATCATGCCGGCTGTATTTGCCTTTGGGATCAAGCCCAATGCAGGTCCGCCCCTTATGTTCATCACCCTGCCCAATGTGTTCCGGCAGATGCCCATGGGCCGTCTGTTTGCAGGCCTGTTCTTCCTGTCCGTGGCCTTTGCTGGTATCACAAGCCTGATTAACATGTTTGAGGCGGTCAGCGAATCCTGGCAGACCAGGTTCCGCCTGTCCAGGAAGACGGCGGTTGCCCTTTGCAGCGGGATTGCGCTGCTGGTGGGCATTTTCCTGGAAGCTGAGCCTAACGTAGGTTCCTGGATGGATTTCATCACAATCATAGTGGTGCCATTTGGCGCCGTGCTGGGCGCGGTATCCATCTATTATGTGCTGGGATTTGGGGAAATAGCCAAGGAACTGAAGGAAGGCCGGGAAAAGCCGCTTGGAAGCTACTTTGGCCCGCTGTCTAAATATGTGTACGTGCCGCTGGCCGTGATTGTGTTTATTCTTGGGATTGTGTATGGCGGAATTGGGTGATTGATGTTACTGTATGGATATTGCGGGAATGCCGTGGCCTGGGTGGGAAGTATCCGGGCCGCGGTATTTTTGTATCTATTACGCTGCATTCAATCAGCGGCAGTATAGCTGCATGAATAACTATTCATTCACTAAAATGCCGTACAACCAGCATGCGAATTAAAAAGTAAACCGTTAATGCTACCAGAAATCCACACATAACCAACCTCAATTTGCATATCCGCGTCATTGACAGATATTGGGGATAGGCCGTATAATTTTCATAGAAAATGTATAAACGAAAAGAGGAAACGGAATGGCAAGACCAAGAAGGAATACAGCTGCGGCTGCAGCAAAAGTGGATACAGCGGAGACAGTGCAGGCAGTTAAGGAAGTAAGCGCCGTGTGCGCTGCTGGGGAGAAGGGCGCTGTCAGCGCGTCCGGACAGAAGAACACTGCTTGTGTGGCTGAGGAGAAGAACACCACCCATGAGGCAGGCAGAACCGTGGTTGTGGAGTTTGCAGGAAAGCAGATAATGGCTAAGGATGTCCTTCAGAAAGCCGAGGAGGCCTATCTGGTGGCCCACAAGGATGTTGAAATCAAGACCCTGGAGCTTTATATTTCACCAGAGCAGAATGCGGCCTACTATGTGGTGAACGGCGAGGCATCTGAGGATTTTGTGGTTCAGTTATAATAAAAAAGAATGATATGTAAAACGCCGCCTGTCCGGGAAAAATTCCTGGCAGGCGGCGTTTCATATAGCTTAAAAGCATTTCATCCTTCATTATTTCCCGACATCCCGCCCCAAGGTAATCTCTATCTGTTCAAAATTCTCCACGTTTTTCGTCTTATCAAAGAAATGCGGCATTGCCGGAACCATGGTGGATTTGCGGTAGAAGGCGTCATCCGGGGTTAGTGGAAGGCTGACCGGACGTTCCAATACAGAGGATTTATAGATAGCCGCGATCAGTTCAATTGCCTTGCGGCCCTCCTCACCGCTGGTAAGAAGTTCCTCCTCTCCCTTTATGGCATGGATGAAATTCTCAATCTGGGCTGCATGGCCCTCACGTTTCATCTCAGGAATGGCATGATAGGCGCGTTCCAACTGTTCCAGTGCAGACCTGTCTTCTTCCGGGAATCCATTGGGCATGGCCCTGGAGGAGGCGGGTTCCCAGGGGATGCTGAGCTTCCCTTTATCTGTCTGGAAAATCAGTTCCTGTTTCTCACCATGGTCTACGATGGATGTGGTAATCTGGGCCATGGCATGGGGATAGTTGAACACGGCGACTCCCACATCCTCCAGTTCAGAGTTGTGATGTCCCACATTTTTCATGCATGCCATGACTGAATCTGGCATACCCATCATCCATTGGAGAAGGTCGATGTGGTGTACGGAATGGCTGGTGAAACAGCCTCCTCCCTCGCTTTCCCAAGTGCCCCTCCACCACAGGTCATAGTAGTTCTCACCCCTCCACCACAGGGAATTGACGGTTGCATGGGTTATACGGCCGCCTTCCCCGGTCTTAATCATCTGGTGGATTCTCTGCATGGGAGTCTTGAAGCGGTTCTGACACACAACGCTCAGCAAACGTGCATTCTTTCCGGCAGCTTCCAGCATGCGGTCACATTCTTCCAGTGAACCGGCCATTGGCTTTTCCACTAATACATGGCAGCCGCTGTTCAGGGCCTTGATTGTTTCCTCACAGTGCAGTGATGGCGGCAGACAGATGGATACGATGTGAATCCCGCTCTCCCCTGTGCCTTTGGCCTGGATGGCCTCTTCCAGGTTTTTATAGACACTGGCTCCTTTTATCCCCTTTTTCTCCAGCAGCACTGCTGCCTTATCCTCATAGATATCACAGACTGCCCTGATTTCGCAGTCTTTTCCGAATTCCTTGTACGCATCCATGTGAATGCCTGCAATGGCTCCGGCTCCAACAATTGCGATTCCTAACATCTGCTTCACCCCTCAATTTTTTCGGCCGAAAGCTCGGCTTTGACAGCCAGCTCGATGGCCTTGAATTCTATCTCCTGGTCAAAGGCCGTATGGGTCCTGTCTAGACAGTCCCTGATTAACCTTCCAAAAAAAGGAAATCCAATAAGGCCTGCTGCTTTGATATGGCGCTCCCCCTCGTGATTCACAAGGTAAATGTGATCTCCTTCCCGGTCATTTGCCACGTCCAGGTACTTGCGTATCTCTATGTATCCGTCTGTTCCGATAATCAGGGTCCTCCCATCGCCCCAGGCACCCAGACCGTCAGGTGTGAACCAATCCAGCCTGGAATATGCTGTGGTTCCATTATCACAGGTCAGCATCATATCCCCGAAATCCTCAAAACCAGGCGTATTTTTATGTCCATAGTTTGCCACCCTGCTTTTTTCCACCACCGCGTCCCTGGCGCCGGCATAGATGAGGATCTGTTCAATCTGATGGCAGCCGATATCCACAAGAATACCTCCATACCTGGATTTGTCAAAGAACCAATCCGGACGTGTGGACACAGATGCGCGGTGGGGGCCCCAGCCCATGATGTTGATGACGCGGCCAATGGCATTTTCTGATAGCAGTTTCTCCGCATATACCGCGGCTTCCACATGGCGTCTCTCGCTATAGTACACCGCATATTTTCTGTTATATTTCCTTACGGCCGCCTTGGCAAGTTCCAGCTGTTCCAGGTTTATGAGAGGAGGTTTGTCCGTGAAATAATCCTTTCCCCTGGACATGGCCTTTAATCCCAGGTCACAGCGTTCCGATGGGATTGAGGCGGAAACAATCATTTTTATCCTGTCATCGTCCAGTATCTCTTCCGGTGAGGCGGCCGGCTTTGCTCCTGGATACCGGCGGCAGTATTCATCCAGCTTCTCTTTGTTGGAGTCATATACCTTATCTATCGTGGCCCCGGCCTCGGTCAGTCCGTTGCTCATGCCATATATATGGCCGTGGTCCAGCCCGATTACCCCTACCGGAAATTCTCCTTTACCGCATACAGGGGAGGAAATTCCCTTGGGTGCATAGTTCTGCCCATCTGCTTTTATCTGCATGTCCATCCTCCTTTAGTTCAAAAGTCCAGGTAAAAATGTAACTATGCCTGGCAGGAATACCATCAGGGCCACGGAAACCAGGATGACCAGAATATATGGCATCAATGGTTTTACACTCTTTTCCAGAGGCAGTCCGGCCACGCCGCAGGCAATGAAGAGGAATGTGCCTACCGGCGGGGTGATGGCACCAATCTGCATGACAACCACCATGATGACGCCGTAATGTATTGGGTCGAAGCCAAAGGCATTGCCCACGGATACCACGATTCCTGCGAACATGGCAATGAGGATGGTAGGATCCAGGAAACAGCCCAGGATTATGAATACAATGATTAAGAACAAGGTTGCCAGGTATGGATTGGCAAGGGTGTTGACTGCAAAGTCCAGCACTTCCTGCTGCAGCTGCATACGGACCAGAACATTGGCAAGGACTCCGGCTGCTGAGATGGTCATGAATACTACCGCTGTTGTGACGGCAGAATCTATGATGATTCGGGGGAGGTCGCTGATTTTAAGCTTCCTGGATACGAAGAAGCCGTATACCAGTCCGTAGGCTATGGCCAGGACACCTGACTCCGTGGGCGTTACGATACCAAATACAATACCCAGCAGTATGATGAGCGGCATGATTAAGGCTCCCAGGGAATTCCAGAATGTTTTAAGGAAATGTTTCAGTGAAAACGTTTCAATGGGTATATTGTATCCTCTCTTCCTGTAGGATACATAATTCACGCTGCATTGCAGGATTCCTATCAGGATACCCGGAACCAGGCCGCCTAAAAACAATTTTGCCACCGGTGTTTCTGTATAGAAGGAGTAGAGGATCATGGCAATACTAGGCGGTATGATTGGGCTTAACATGGAGGAACCGGCTGTTACTGCAACCGCGTAATCCTTGTCATAGCCCTGTTTTTCCATGGCGGGAATCAGCATTCCTCCGATTGCGGATGCATCTGCCGCCCCGGAACCCTGGATACCGCCAAACAGCATGGAGGTCAGGATATTCACATAGCCAAGGCCCCCTTTGAACTGCCCCACTGCCGCATTGGCAAAATCCACCAGTTTATCGGTAATCTGCGCTTTCATCATGATATTGCCCGCCAGAATGAAGAATGGAATAGCCATCAGGGAAAATGAATTCACGCTTCCGAACATACGGATGATTACCAATGAGAACGGGATATCCATAGCCACGATAAATATGATTGCTGTTATCAATGTGGACATAAAAATTGGAAATCCCAGAAATATGAAAAAAAGCAGAACCAGAAATACAAGCAAGGCCTGGATCATTTCCCCACCACCCCTTCCTTCTCAGTGTGTTTTTCTTTGTCTTCCCTGGCAAACAGCAGGATGCCATATTCCAGCATCAGGTAGGAACATCCCACCGGTATGGATGCATAAAACCAGGCAATGGTTACACCAGGAAGATTCTGTAGCATGTTGGTGGTATTTTTCATCACATGCATGGTACCGGCATATGTGACGGACGCCAGGGCGGCCATGACCACAAAGATGGCGCATTTCTTTACAATGCGCAGCTGGGCCGGCGTCAGGAAACGGTCCAGGAAAAACTGGACGCTTAGGTGTGATTCCTGCTTTACCCCCACGCTGGCTGCCAGAAATGCCACCCAGACAGCCATAAGACGTATGATTTCATCGCCCCAGGCAAAGGGCTTTAAGTCTGCGGAAGTAAAATATCTGAGTACTATCTGTACAAAACTCAGGATTACGATATACCCCAGCATGCCTATGATTACCATGGAGCGGATTTTATCCAGAATCCAATATATCTTTTTAAACATGTCCTGTCTCCTTATGAAAATTGCCGCGCAGCAGAGTATGGATGCTCTGGCTGGACGGCAATCGGGATTTTACTTCTGCGCTTCAAGAATCATATCAATAAAGGTGTTCCAGTTATCGCCCTTTGCCCTATATTCTTCAAGCATAGGAGCGCATGCTTCCTTCCACTTGTCAATATCCGCAATCTCCGTGATGACAACGCCTTCTGCTTTCATGTCCTCCAGCGCCTTGTCATTATCCTCATCATCAATCCGGGCCTGGTAGGCAACCGTCTCTTCCACGGATTCCATGATAATCTGCTGAAGGTCTTCTGGAAGCGCATCATACCAGTCCTTGTTGAAGAAATACATGATACATGCCATACAGTGGTTGGTGACAGCCAGATTTTTAGCATTGTCCTGGAACTTCATGGAGTTAATCATGGATGGGGAGGCTTCCATACCATCCATTACCTTTGTCTGAAGGGCAGTGTAGACCTCATTCCAGTCCATGGTGGTTCCGGATGCGCCCAGACAGTCAAACATGGATATGTATACATTGTTAGGGCCTCTCATCTTCAGTCCCTTCATATCCTCCAGCTTAGTGACAGGAGTAACAGTAAGCATGTCCCTGGCGCCCATGGACTGTCCGCCGCAGGCAATGAATCCATGCTGTTCCAGTCTCTTGGAAACTTCCGGCTCCATGGCTTTGATTACCTTGCGGTATTCCCCGTTATCCTTAAACAGGAACGGGAATTCAAACATCTGCAGTTCGGGCACCCATACTCCAGGGCCGGTCCCCGGCGCGGCGGCTACCATCTCGAGCGCTCCCGCCTGGCACATTTCAACCTGCTCGGACTGGCTTCCAAGTTCATTGCCGAAGTTGGCTGTGGTCTTAATCCTGCCGCCTGATTTTTCCTCCACTGTCTTACAGAAGAATTCCAGTGCGCGGCCAATGGTTCCTGTCTGGGCCTGATTGGATGAGGTGCGCAGTTCGTAAACCTTGCTGCTATCCGTTTTTGTTTTCGTTTTTGGCGCTTCCTCCTCCTGTCCGGCCTGCGCTGCCCCGGTCTGCTCTGAGGCTGCCTGAGTCTGCGCTGGTTTGGATGAACACCCGGCCATCATGGATGCTGCCATTACAACTGATAGTGTCAATAATGCTGCTTTTCTCATAAATGTCCTCCTTTGAAACCTTATCATTTTGTTTGTCATAATTATAACAAATGCAGGTATCCTTTCCCATAGTTATTAATGCGGAATACATTGTGATAAGTGCTATTGTGATTATTGAATATTCATAATATTTTGTTGTGTTTATTGGGATTTAATGTTAAATTAGATAATAAAGAGGGGGATTTTAAGGTATGAAATTAAAGACACGTCCATTTTTAACACACTCATATCATTTGGACTGTGACTACCGTGTCATGGTGTATTCTGATGTCAGTAACCAGAATATCTATAGCCACTCCCATGATTTTTTTGAAATGTACCTTTTGATATCGGGAAGGATAGTGTACAGTACGGCCGGGTCTGCTTTTTATCTGCAGCCTGGCGACTTCCTGTTCATCAACCGCCATCAGGAGCATTTTCCTAAGATGCTGGATCTGTCCATTCCATATGAGCGGCTGGCCCTTCAGGTGTCCCCGGATGTGCTGCGGGAATTGTCTGTCGGCGGGGTGGATTTATGCGAATGTTTTACAAATGATAATTTCCGCGTGTATCATTATCCCCATGCCATCCATTCCAAACTGCGCCTGCTGTTGGAGCAGTTAATCGGATTGAATGACAGTGGGGATATCTATGGGAAACAGGTTCTGGGACGCTGTTACCTGGCCGAATTCTTTGTGGAGGTGAATAAACATAATCATGACCCACAGATATTCACCTTCAGCAGGGATAACAAAGAGATGGGGATCATGGCGCTGGTGGACCAGTATTTCAGGGATCATATGGACCAGCAGATTACAGTTGCACAGCTGTCGGAATATTTCTATATGAACAGGTATTACTTCATGCACTGGTTTAAGGAGATATCCGGCATGACCATTTATCAATATATCCTGCACCTGCGGTTAAATGCGGCAGAAGATATGATTAAGAACGGCGTTTCTTTCATAAGCGCCAGCCAGCAGTGCGGGTTTGGGGATTATTCTAATTACTACCGGTGTTTTAAGAAGGAGTATGGGGTGGCGCCCAGGGAGTACTTTAAAAGAAGGGAAGGATAGTCCCTGGTCTATGGCCGGTAGGCGATGATTTCATCAAAACACCCAGCACTCCTTTGTATTGCCCGTTCATTTCCCACTGTCACAATCGGCCCCTGTTCCAGTAAGTCATGGATGATCTGCGATGCCTCGGCCTGGTGCTCCAGCCGGGCATTTTTAATGTCTGCAATCATAAAGTTAATCTGATCCGTGTCAATTCCAGCCATGGCCCGGCGCATGTACCGCATGCGGTTATTCAGGGTTCCGGCAGGCGGCAGGGCCTGGGCGTAGGCGCTCAGGATATAGCCGTCCAGGTCCTGTTGTGTCAGGGAAATGTCCATAAGCGCCTTTCCGGTATTGGAGAACAGCTCCAGGGTGGATCCGACTTCAGGGTCAGCGGTGCTCCACAAGGTAAAATATCCGGCCGGAATGTAGAAGTCAATCCCGCTGTCATACGCCCCGCCCTGATAGCGTATGGCAGGCTTCAGGTATTTGTCCGCACACGCCATGAGGAAGGGAAGATGCCTGCCTTTAAAACCGGGATTTCCACGGAAATCCCCCATCATGCGGGTTTCCTGGGCAGGGGCGTCCACGCATATGGCCAGTTTCTGCTTTTGGGGCGGCAGGATGAAGGCCGTGTACCGGGCCTGCGTGGTATGACAGGAATCCTTGTTTGCCGTGGGCCTGGCGGTATCTGACTGTTTGGTATCATGTTCTCTTTCAAGTCTGGTATCATAATCTCTTCCAAGCATACCCAGCTGTCTTATGGCTTCCTGTTCCACTTCCCCTAAGGCATCCGGGTTTGCGGAGGCCATGAATGTGAAACGGCTTCCGGATAATATGGCAGTGGAAATATGTCGCAGTGTGTCTGTTACCTTTCCGGCGTATTCCGGTTCCTCCCTCAGTTTGCTGGCCACATCTTTCAGGAAATAATAAACGTCCTGACTGTTGAGCAGGTTCCTGAACCTGCACTCCTGCCTGATATAGCCTTCCGCCAGGCTGAAGGACAGGGAGGATGCCATATCAGCCCGGGACAGGTCGTAATCAGGGAGATATTTTTCAAGGATACGCAGTATGGTGGGAATGTCATCGTATTCCCCTCCGCCTATAATATCCAGGAGGAAATCCAGGCTTTCGGCAAAGTCCGCGGTGAGTCCGTACCAGAACACGGTCATCATGGGACGGCTGTCGGCTCCGGCCGCAGAATCCAGATAGAGTTCGTCAAAGGTGCAGTCGTGGAGGTATTCCTGTTCCAGGGTCTTTTGCTGCTCCACTGTATACCGGCTTGTATCCAGCTCCGTCAGCAGCATCTGATACAGGGACAGGAATTTAAGCTCATCCCGGGGGATAAGGCTTAAATCAAAGTATATCTGGTAGCTTCCGACCGCATCCACGCTGGAGGGAGCAGTGTAGCTGGTTATGGTCCCAAATTCCCTTTTTTGAAAAGGAGCACCCGGCCCAGGGGCCGGAAGGTCTTTTGGATGTATGAGGAAATCCATATTGCCCCAGTCCAGGGAATTCCACTGACGGAAGGACTCCGTGTCCTTACACAGGCGGCGCCGTTCATCCATGGACATGGAATCCAGTGTTTCCTTCAGGTATTGTTCCTTTTCTTCCTCCAGTGCTTCTGCCATTCCGGGGCAGGGAACCGTTACGACAACGGCGCTGGTTTCAGGGGTAAGCGCCCGGGAAGCCAGCATTTTAAGGATGTCCTGGCTGTTGTCACCGGCGAATCTGCGGGAGGCCGTTTCGTAGAGCTGGAAATAGTCTGTTTTGCCTGTCTGGCTCCAATACCTTCCGATTTCCTCGGAAATGTTAAAGCCCAGATGGGAACCTTCCCTGGTTAATGCATCGCTTAGCCTGTTTTCCTTCATGGCTGCCTGGTACAGTTCATGGGCAACGCCATGGGCGCTGATTTCCTGCAGTGCGGACTGGATGGTACGGCAGAACGCCTCCTTCTGTTCCTCATCCCCATTCCTCAGACGGAACCGCAGGGACGGGCCGGGCAGGAGAAGGTCCAGATATACCTCCATCACGTTGTTGATTCCGGCTTCCCTTGCGCACCGGTGCCATGGAGAGGTGTCGCTGTCCAGAATGTCTGTAAATAAATCCCAATATATCAATTCCTCCTGGCTGCTGCCTGTAAGGTCGATGGCATAGTCAATGATGGAGGCCTGTTCCCTGGGACTGTCCGAGTAGGCAGGACTTTCAGCGGTAAGGGAACGTTTGCCTGGGACGGGCATCTGGTCCATGGCAGATAACAGGGAGCGGTGCGTACCTGTATAATGGGACAGGTGTTCCAGGTCAAGGAATTCAAGCACTGCCCGGTAATCCATATCCCCGTAAAGCACCATCAGGCAGTTAGAGTAGTCATAGCATCGGTTAAATGCCTCTTTCACAAGTTCAAATGTAAGTTCCCTGTAATGGAGATGAAGTCTTCCAAGGAGATTGGAAGAGGGAAGTCCCGGATACAGGGCTTTTGCCGTGAAGCTGTCGGCATTTTCCTGAAGGTCCGTGAGATGGCCCCAGTCCTCGCTGAGTACAGTGCCCTGCATGGACAGGGGACCCTCCGGGTCTTCCAGCTCCAGACGCAGCGCCTCCCGCAGATAGAAATTCCTCTCCTTCAGCGCATCCGGCTCCTCCATGCAGCACAGATACACATCCACCAGTTTTATGAGCTGTTCCTGGCTCAGCGTACATATGGGGTAACAGGTATATGTATTATCCGTAAGCCCGTTCATGAAGGTGGAATAGCTCTTGCTGTCCATGTCAAAGAAAATATCCCGGCTGGGATACTTGCGGCAGGAGGACAAAAGGAGGTGTTCCAGTATGTGGTTGGTGTCGGTCTCGTCAAACTGAGGCGTCCTGTAAATCAGGTTAAACCCCAGTTCCGGGTCATCGTTCTGTATAAATAAAAGCCGGGCGCCGCTGCGGGCGTGGTAAAACTCCACGGTCCGGGCACCCAGCATGTGTATGAATCCAAGTTCAGTCACGGTGAATCCTGATACGGTTTCCCCGGTTCCTGGCAAAGATACCATGATATGTCTCCTTTCACATGCAAACCTCACTATACTATAGCATTTTGCCCGGGGGTTTTGCAAGGAGTACCTATCCACAAAAACAAGAACCGAAGTGAAGGACGCTATTTTTTATGCATGTAAACAGGAGTTATTACTGCACATAGCATGATTACAAAGGTAAATAAATCGCCATATGTAACATACATGAGCACCAGCCCCTTTCTTTTGTATGAGTAGGCGGCTGGACATATCGCCCCATCGGTTCCCCAGGTAAATATATTATATTGTCATGATGCTGCCCGAATTAAGTGCCGGGGCCTGTCTCATTCAATCTTTGTGGAATCATTTCCTCTATATACTCCAATAAATCCCAATGCCGATAATTGTTCAAGTAATAAAAGCAGTTTAATATAAGAAATATCCATATATAAAAGTATGGATTGGTGTAATCAGTTTGCCAATGAAAAAGTACCAAAAATATCGTAAGGCTGATTCAACAAAGGACCTTTTCAGGAACAGGTTTGAATCTGATAAAGGTTTATGTGACATGTGTCATAGCAAACCAACCACGGGAAGCAGGCACGTAAAGTGCAATATGCACAAAGAATACCAGATAAATTCAATAATTTGCATAAAAATCATTTACTATGACACGTGTCATAGCAAAATGGCATAAAGTCCGCTATGCTTAAGACAACGTAATGATTTGAACTTAAGAACTTGAATATATGGCCATATGGAAGTCTAAGGAGAGAATACGATGCGTGAAAAGACAGACAGTACTTTATTAAACGTGATACAGCTGGTAAACCAGGAGAGCAGCAGGGGAACCCTGGACCTGGAAATGATAAAGCCGTATCTGAATGAGTTCATCCGCGCAAGGTTTGTGCCAAAGGGAGGATATATAACCACGGAGGATGTCATCATTAAGCGGGTTTATTACATCATCACAGGTTCCTTTTATGAACTTCGTTCCTCTGAACAGGGCAAGACAAATCTCCTGTCCAGGAAGAAGGCGCCGGAGTTCCTGGGCGTTGACCGGGCAGTGAATCCAAGGAAGGCAAGCCTTTCCACCAACCTGGCCCTTGAACCCTGTATCGTATTGGAGATAGACACCAATTATTTTGTTAAAAGCCTGAAGGAAAACGGAGAGCTGGGGCTGGAAATCATTAAAAATATCTGTGCAAAGCTGTCCAGGGCCTCCTACCGCTCAGACCATATCCTGTTCCACACCACCGGGGAAAAGCTGATGCTGTATATCATCCGGTACTGGGAGGAATATCACACTGGGGGAAATGAGTGCACGGTGGACGTAAAGAACATGTATATTGCAGATGATATTGGCGTCAGCACCAGGACATTGTACCGGGCGCTGAATGAGATGAAGGACCAGGGGCTTTTAAATGTGGTCAGGGGAAATATTGTGGTGACTTCTGCACAGATCCAGATGATACGCAGAAGATGCGAAAGTTTTATGGAAGGTGGTGACCTGGAGTGAAGATAATGGAAATATCGCTGGCCGTGGCCGAAGAAAAACAGGATAAATGGTATGATGAGGGGCATTTTAAATCCCTGCTCACCTCACTGCTGGAAGAAGGCAGGTATCTTCAGTGCAGGTATGAGGGCAACATCCTGATCCTTTCCGGGGATGCCAAGGCAGTGTTTGACGAAAGCGGGAACATGCTGGAGCTTTACGACCTGAAACAGGATGCGCAGAAGAACCTGGCGGGCAGGAAGGAAGCGGCGGAACTGGAGTTTGAAATGATTTTATTGCTGTCGAAGTTTAATATGGAGTAATCCTGGCGCGGGGAATTGGAAACCGGATAAACAGAGAATATGTAATTTGCAGATGATGGGATTGAAGAAGATACAGCTAAAGAAAAATTCAGTATGAAGAAGTAGCTATAGCACACAGAGAAGGAGAAGCCATATGATGAAGGGACATTTACATAAAAACGTAATAGGTTTACTTACAATGGGGTTACTTACAGCCGCCGCCATGGTCATGACGACCGCCTGTTCCGGCAGCGGGAACGGCGAGGTAAAGGCGCAGGAAACATCCGGCGCAGGCGGAACGGACATCCAGGCCGCGTTCATCGTGGACCGGCTGGGGGACAATGCCGCCAATGATGAGAGCTACCGGGGTATCCAGGAGTTTGAGGCAAAGACCGGCATAAAGGTTACCACCGTGGAAGCGCCGGAGCTGCAGGACCACGAGATCAACGCCCGTACCTTTGCACAGGAGGGGTATGACCTGATCATAGATGCGACCTCCTTTACGTCGGAGATTTACGAGGCACTGGCGCCTGAGTTCCCGGACAGCCACTTTGTAATCGTGGACGGCACTGTGGACGGCCAGGACAATGTCACCAGCCTCCGCTGCCGTCCTGAGGAAGCCGCATTCCTGACAGGCGCATTTAATGTCCTGATGAACCAGGAACTGGGAGGCGGTAACAAGGCGGCCTTCATCGGGGGCATGAGGAACCCGGACCTGGAGCGTTCCCAATACGGTTTTACGGCAGGGGCTGAATATGTAGGAGGAGAAGCGATCGTTGTATATGTGGGCAATTTTACCGATGTTGCGAAGGGCAAGGAAATCGCGCTCCAGCTTTACAACAATGGGATGAAGCTGGTGCAGGCATTTGCTGGCGGGGCCGGGATGGGCGTTTACCAGGCAGCGGAGTCGGTTGGGGAAGGCGTCTACGCAATCGGGGGTGCGGCAGGCCAGTTTAACCTGTCAGATTCCATCATTGCATCCCAGGTAAAGCTTACCGGCAATCCAATCTACGATGTATGCATGGAATTTTACGAGGGCGGCCTTGAGGGCGGTATCCGGCAGTTTGGGCTGAAGGAAGGCGCTGTGGGTATCAAGTATAACCCGCTCCATGAAGAGGAAGTGCCAGGGGACATCAAAACACAGCTGGAAGAGATACAGGGAAAGATTGTAAGCGGGGAAATCGTTCCTCCGTCCAACGAGGACAGCTTTCATGCATTTGGGAAGTAAGGACATTTAACGCTCATAGCAAGGGGGAACATACATGGATCCTGCAGTTGATATGAAGGGAATCACCATGCGCTTCGGCAAGGTGGTTGCCAATGACAAGGTGGATTTTTCAGTGGAAAAAGGAGAAATCCTTGCCCTGGTAGGGGAAAATGGGGCAGGAAAATCCACATTAATGAACATTCTTTACGGTCTTTACATCCCCACGGAGGGTACCATCCACATCAATGGGGAGAAGAAGGTATTCCACTCAGCCATCGATGCAATGGCGGCCGGGGTGGGGATGGTACACCAGCATTTTATGCTGATCCCAAGGCTTACGGTTACGGATAATATTGTACTGGGCCAAGAGCCTCACAAAGGAATCCGTTACAGCCATGGAAAGGCCAGGGAGGAGGTCCTGGAACTGTGCAGGCAGTACGACATGAAGCTGGATGTGGACAGCCGGGTGGCGGACATTTCCCTGGGAATGCAGCAGAGGGTGGAAATCATAAAGGCCCTGTACCGAAGGGCGGACATATTAATCCTGGATGAGCCGACGGCAGTCCTCACGCCCCAGGAGATTGACGAGCTGGGACGGATGCTTCAGAAGCTGAAGGCCATGGGGAAGACAATCATCATCATTACCCACAAGCTTCAGGAAGTCATTGATTTCAGCGACCGGGTAACCGTGTTAAGACAGGGAAAATGGATTGGTACCGTGAAGACACAGGAGACCACCGCGGAAGAGATTACGGAAATGATGGTGGGCAGAAGCGTCAGTCTGGGCGGCGGTAAGAAAGAGGTCATGTCCAGAGAGGATATCCTGGAACTGAGAGGCGTTTCTTACCACAATGGACAGAAGGAAAAGCTGAAGGATATTAACCTGAATGTCTGTAAAGGGGAAATCCTTGGAATCGCAGGCATTGACAACAGCGGCCAGAAGGAACTGACCGAGGTCATAACAGGCGTCCTGAAACCGTCGGCGGGACAGGTCCTGCTGAAAGGGCAGGAGATTACGGGACATGCTGTCTCCGACATCAGGAAACAGGGCGTGGGCTTCATTCCCCAGGACCGCCACAGGCATGGGCTTGCCCTAAGCCAGAACATAAGGGATAACCTGATCCTGGGCTATCAGAGGGAGAAGGAATATAACCAGAAGGGATGTTTCTTCAATGAAAAGGCGGTCAGCCGCGATGTGGAAGAGAAGATAAAGGAATTTGATATCCGGCCCGCGGACATGCAGCTTCTGGCCCAGGGACTGTCCGGGGGCAACCAGCAGAAGATCATCGTGGCAAGGGAGGTCAGCCATGCAGGCAGCCTGATCATTGCGGACCAGCCCACCAGAGGCGTGGATATCGGCGCCATTGAACTGATCCACAAAACCCTGGTGGATGCCAGGAATTCAGGCAAGGCCGTGCTGCTGGTTTCCCTGGAACTGGACGAGGTCATGATGCTTTCAGACCGGATTGCAGTCATGCATGATGGGGAAATCATGAAAATCCTTCCGGGAAACCAGGCCACCAGGGAGGAAATCGGCCTCTTAATGGCAGGAGGAAGGATGGCAGAAGATGAATAAAGGAAAAAAGGAAATAATGGCAAATGTACTGACGCCATTGGTCATTATATGCATGGCCTTTCTGTTTGCCTCGGTGCTGATATTGTCGGCGGGCTTTAACCCCGTGGCGGCGTTCTACCACCTTTTTGCAGGCGCCTTTGGGACGAAAGCCAGCTTAATCAACACAATCAATAAAGCGGTTCCCATTGCATTTGCAGGATTTGCAGTGGCCCTTTCCAAGAAAGCGGGCATTTTCAATATCGGTATCGAGGGGCAGCTGATATTCGGGGCATTTGGCAGCGTGCTGCCGGGCATTTTCTTAAAGGGACTTCCGGCGGTCATCCATATACCGGTCTGTCTTTTATCGGGGATGCTGTTCGGGGCCGCCTACGCCCTGCTCCCCACCCTGCTTTTCGTAAAGCGCGGCACCAACCTGATGGTGATGGGAATCATGATGAACAACATAGCCAGCCTTGTGATTACATATCTGATCGTGGGACCATTTGCAGGAAAGAATGCAACGGTCAGTTCTACCGAGATGGTGGAAGAAAGCGCATTCCTGCCCTATATCATCACAAAACCCAACAAGCTTTCCATTGGAATCCTGATTGTGTTCGCAGTGGCGTTCCTTATGTGGCTGTTCATCAACAAGACCAGCATTGGCTACGAGCTTAAGATGTGCGGCGCCAACCGTCAGGCCGCGCGTTATTCCGGGATTAAGGTGACATTCTATATGACGGCGGCCCTTTTACTGAGCGGCGCCCTGGGCGGCCTGGCAGGGGGAGTGGAAATCCTGGGGAATTATCACAGGATGTATGACAGCTTTTCGCCCGGCTATGGCTTTGACGGCATCCCCATCGCCCTTTTGACGGGCGGAAACCCCATTGGGGTGATTGCGGGAGCGCTGCTCTTTGGCGCACTGCGTGTGGGGGCCATGAAAATGCAGACCCAGGTAGGCGTTTCCACTGAAATCATAACCGTTATCCAGGGAACCCTGGTGGTCCTGATTGCATGTGAGTCCCTGATCCGTTTCCAACTGTCCAGGGCCGGCAGGAGAAAGGAGGAAAAAGCATGAACTCCATCGTAACCGTAATGCTGATATCCCTTCTGCGCCTGGCAATCCCCATTGTCATCTGCGGAATCGGAAACATGTACTGTGAAAAATCCGGCGTCATGAACCTGGGCGCGGAAGGAATGATGATATCCGGCGCCTTTGGCGCGGTAGCAGGGACCTATCTCACCGGAAGTCCCTGGCTGGGGGTCCTGTGCGGCCTGCTTGGCGGCCTGGCGGTGGGATTTGCCCATGGGCTTATCTGCGTGGAGTTTGGCGGATACCAGAACATCAGCGGCCTGGGGCTTAACATGCTGGCGGCAGGGCTTACCTCCTTTTGCTGCAGGAGCCTTTTTGGGACCGGCCTGTCCCCCGCCGTGGCATCCATCCAGACAACGCCTGTTTTAAAGGGAATACCGGGAATCGGCGGTTTCTTACAGCAGTTTTCCCCAATCGCATATATCACCATTGCCCTGGTGGCTGTTTCCTGGTATGTGGTGAAATATACAACGGCCGGACTCCGCATGACCGCCATTGGGGATGACCCCCAGACAGCGGTGACGGCCGGCATCGATATATGGAAGATACGCATGGGCTGCGTGATGCTCTGCGGCGCCCTGGCAGGACTGGCAGGAGCCTATATGTCCATCGGACAGCTGAACATTTTCATGGAGGATATGACCAATGGAAAAGGTATGCTGGCTGTCATTGCCGTGAAGATGGGAAGGTGGGAGCCAAAGCGCATCGTGCTCATCGCCCTGCTGTTCGGGTTCTTTGACGCGCTGCAGCTCCAGCTTCAGATGAACAATGCCTTCCATTTCCCGCCGGAGTTAATCCAGACCATCCCCTTTGTGGTGGGCATCCTGATACTGGCCATGGACTCTGTAACGGCTACCAATCCCCAGGCGCTGGCCAAACCATTTTTAAAGAATAAATATAAATTCTAAGGAGCAGATAATTGTGAGCAGAAGACCCAATATTGTATATATCTTAAATGACCATCAGGCTTTTTACGGCCATGGCCAAAATGGAAGCCAAGGACCAAAACGTCCCTGTTTTGAGAAGTTTGCGGCCGAAGGCGCTGAGTTCACCAACACCTACTGTGTATCGCCCATGTGCGGACCGGCCAGGCGCAGCATGCTGACCGGGCTATATCCCCATACCCATGGCCAGGTGCATAATGAAAATGACCCGGAGTACAAACATGAGGTATACCTGGATAACCTGGCGGCCGGGGGCTATAAGAACTACTATTTCGGAAAATGGCACGCAGGCCCGGGCTGTGCTTATGACCATCACTGCGAGGGCTTATCCGAAACCGGATACGGCAACCCCTACAACACCCAGGAATATGATGATTACCTGAAACGCCGCGGACTTCCAAGGGCCCAGCACAGGATAGAGCGGGTGTTTACCCAGGACGACTACGATAAGAAGCATTATTTCCCCAAGCTTGAGGAGGGAAAGCTTTACCAGTGCGAGGATTTCTGGTGCGGTGAACATGCCGTGGGCGTGACGGTGACGCCTAAGGAGACACATGAGGCGTTTTTCCTGGCCAATCTGGCCTGTGAACAGCTAGAGAAGCTGGCAGGGCAGAAGGGAGGGGAGGATGACCGGCCATTTACCCTGAGGGTGGATTTCTGGGGGCCGCACCAGCCCTTCTTCCCCACCCAGGAATTTTTAGACTGGTATAAGCCGGAGGATATAAAGGAATATCCCAGCTTCAGGAACGACCTTCACGACAAGCCATATACGCTGAAAATGGAAGCCAACCGTCCCCTGGGCGATGGTGAGAACATTATTTATCCCAACCCTCTGCCATGGGAGGACTGGCAGCAGATCCTTGCACACTGCTATGCCCATGGATCCCTTCTGGACGCGGCAGGCGGCCTGGTGGTGGATAAGATTAAGGAGCTGGGGTTGGATGAGGACACCCTGATAATCTGGAGCACGGACCACGGCGACGCCATTGCCTGCCAGGGAGGGCATTTTGATAAGGACTCCCATATGGCACAGGAGGTGATGCGGATTCCGCTGGCCATGCAGTGGAAGGATGTGATAGAACCGGGAATCAGGTGCAGCGAGCTGGTATTTACCTGTGACATCCCGGCCACCATGGCGGACGTGTCCATGTGCGCCTTCACCAATCCCATTGACGGAAAAAGCCTGATTCCCCTGACCCGCACGGGACAGGAGGGAGAGGATGCAAGGAAGTCCTGGCGCAAGGAACTGATGTGTGAAACCTACGGACACGGCTACGGTGTGACCATCATGGCGCGTATGGTAACGGACGGACGGTGGAAATACGTGTGCACGGACCATGGGCTGGATGAACTGTATGACCTTGAAAATGACCCTTACGAACTTAAGAATCTTGCGCTTTTAAAAGAGTATGGGGCTAAGAGGGAAGAGATGCGGGATATGCTCCGCAGACAGCAGGAGCTGACAGGCGACCCGGTGGCCATGGATCAGCTGATTGTGTGTGCGTAGGGTGTGACGGCTGGAATGGATATACGGACATGCATTGACCGGGGAGGTTTCTATATAAAAGGAGAGATATTATGGCCGATACAAAAAAGATGAACATTATCATGATCCTCAGCGATGACCAGGGCAGCTGGAGCCTGGGAAGCTACGGGAATCCGGAAATACATACGCCTGTGCTGGACCGGATGGCCGGGGAGGGCCTGCGGTTTGAGAACTTTTTCTGCACCAGTCCGGTGTGTTCGCCGGCCCGGGCATCCATCCTCACCGGGAAAATGCCCTCCCAGCACGGTGTCCTGGACTGGCTGGGCGGCGGAGCCATCAACAAAGAAGACTACCGTGGATTTAAGATTGACTACAGCCATGCGGTTCCATACCTGGCAGACCCCGAGGCCAGCAAAGGCAGGCAGGTGGATGGAAAAGTGGGCTTTGAGGAAACCCTGTCCTACCAGAAGTACATGAATTTTGAACGGGGGCCTGTATCCTACATGAGGGACCATCTGTGTTACACGGAAATCCTGGAACAGGGCGGGTATACCTGCGGCCTTGCAGGCAAATGGCATCTGGGCAATTCCTATGAATCCCAAAAAGGCTTTTCCTTCTGGGAGGTCATTGCCAGGGGCGGCACCAATTACATGCTTCCGGAATACATGAGGAACGGAAAGCCGGTCATAGAAGAGCGGTACGTGACGGACATCATTACGGACGACGCCCTGCGGTTTTTGGAGGACAACAAGGAAAAGCCCTTCTATCTCAGCGTCCATTACACGGCGCCCCATGACCCCTGGCTCAAGGAGGACCAGCCAAGGGAGATATGGGACCTTTACAATGACTGTGGGTTTTCTTATATCCCCAACCCGCCCCGCCATCCGTGGCAGGAAGCCAGGAGGACCCAGCCTGACGATGAGAAGCAGCGCAGGGAGTACATCCAGGGTTATTATACCTGCGTGACGGCCATGGACAGGAATATCGGCCGGATCATGGATTATCTGAAAGCCAGCCATCTGGATGAGAATACCATGGTGATTTTCCTGGCTGACAATGGCTTTAATATAGGCCACCACGGCGTGTGGGGAAAGGGAAATGCAACCTTCCCGCTGAATATGTATGAGAGTTCCGTAAAAGTCCCCTGCATTATCTGGGGCGCCGGGGTCAGGGGAGGTAAGGTGAATGAGGCCCTGGTAAGCCAGTACGATTTATTCCCCACCATTCTTGACGTGACGGATACCGTGAACCCGCAGGTGGAACAGTATATGGATTCCCTTCCCGGGACCAGCATGAAACCAATCCTAAGGGGAGAAAAGGAACAGATACGGGATGAAGTGGTGGTATATGAGGAATACGGCCCTGTGCGGATGATCCGCGACGACCGCTATAAACTGGTATACAGGACACCCTATGGACCGCATGAGCTGTTTGACTTAGAAAAAGACCCGGATGAGGAGCACAACTGCTTCGATGCCCCGGAGTACAGAGGTATTAAGGCGGACCTGTTCCAACGGCTTGAGAAATGGTTTGAGGCTTACACACTGGAAAAGTATGACGGCCGCAAATTCCCCGTGAAAGGGGATGGGCAGATGGAGCGGCTGGAGAAGTATGGTACTGAGACAACGGTGTTTAAATCGTTTTGAGTTTCATATGCGTTGACTGAGCCTGGCCGTCGCATTCACATCTGCCGTCACTGATACCGGTCGGCAAAACACAGCCGCGGCAGCCCAAGGAGGGCGGCGGCTCCGGCCAGGGTCGTCCCATAGAATAATATCTTATCCTTCAGGTAAAGGAAGTCCACGATGCTTCCGTTACAGACCGTACTTCCCGTGCAAAGCACCAGATCCGCCCAGCTGCAGATGGACCGGCTTACACAGGGAATCCCTCCGTCCTCTACCAGGACGCCGTAGCGCGTCTGACCGATATTCACAGGACTTAAATCAGCCGCCCGCACAGGAAATTGTCCGGACAGGCGCTCCAACAGGGACGGTTGGTAGCCAATCAGTCCAATCCTGGGTTGTCCGTATACGCTGGAAATATACTCCGCCGCATCCGCCGCGCACTGCTCCGGGCCGTCGCACCGGCAGTGGACCGTACATTCCACCTTCCCCAGGTGTTTCATCACGGCGTTGAGGGCGGCAATGAACAATCCGCGGTCATGGGAATCCTTCTCTATATCCAGGGCGCATATATCCTGAAGCGTCCCCTTAAAAACAGAAGGCGCATCTGTAAATGCCTGCCCAAGGGCGCCCATGCATTCGGCCTGGACCATCACGTCCTTGCCTGTTATGATTGGAAAATCCCTTCGCTCAGTAATCCCGATGGCTTCCTCCGGGGTCAGGGAACGTGTATTGATTTCCACCCTTTCCTTAAGGATTCCCTCCTTTTCCAACAGTCCTGAGAATCTGAATTTTAATTCCCTGTAAAATGTATCCGCTGTAATTGCATCTTCTATCATATCCTTTGATTCCTCCCAAGAAATTGTTCAACTTCATCGCTATAATGTCCATCCATGAGCCTGTCTGCCAAGACCACGGCCTTCAGCTGTCCGTCCAGCAGGATACCTACCCTGTGGGCCAGCATCCGGGCCTCGGTGAAATCATGGGTGACAAAGATAATGGTACACTGGAAACGTTCATGTATCTTCTTAAGTTCCAGGTAAAGCTGCTGCCTGGTAGCAGGGTCCAGGGCTGAGAACGGTTCGTCCAGAAGAAGGATTTCCGGTTTAAGGGCCAGCGCCCTGGCCAGTGCGGTGCGCTGGCTTTCCCCTCCGCTTAAGGTGCCGGGATACTGGTTCCTGATATGGGTTATGGACAGCATTTCCATAAGTGCGCCTGCCCTCCTGCCCTGCTCGTCCTTGGAGAAGCCGTGCATTTTCAGGCCGTATACGATGTTGTCATAAACCTTCATATGCGGAAATAGTCCGTGGTCCTGGTACACAAAGCCGAGCCTGCGGTTAAAGGGTGGGATATCCATGACGTCAACGCCGTCATAAAGGACAGAACCGCCGTTTCCCGGGAACATGCCCCCTATGGCCTCCAGCAGAACGGTCTTACCGGACCCTGTACGTCCCAGTATAGCAAAGATTTCCCCTTTTTCAATGGTAAGGGACAGGGGATTCAGTGTAAAACTTCCCCTCTTCACGGTAAAATTGTGGATAAGGATCTCTTTCACTTAATGTCCCACCTGCCTTTCACGTCCATAGGGGGATTTCCCAAGAACCTGGGCCAGCGCCAGGGTACAGCCGGAAATCATCAGCATGAGCATGGCTGTTGCCATGGCCGTTGGATTATTCCCGGTTGAGATGCTCAGATAGATGCTGCCTGGCAATGTCTCGGTTTTAAAACGGGTCACGCCCACCAGCATAAGGGTTGCCCCAAATTCCCCTAAAGCCCTGGACCAGGTCAGGATGAAGGCGCTGGTCAGGCTGCCCCGGCACAGGGGAAGGAGGATGGTAAGAAAGCATTTCCAAGGGGAGGCACCCAGGGTCTGTGCGATGAATTCAAGCCTTTGGTCCGACCCTTCAAAGGCGGTCCGGATTAAGCGGACCGCATATGGAAGGTTTACAAGGATATGGGCCATCACGATTCCCGCAGGTGAGAAAACCACTTTGAACCCTTGCTCCTTCAGCCATTTACCGGCAGGTGAAGAAAAGATGATAAGAAGGCTGAGTCCCAGAAGGATATAGGGAAGGGAGAGGGTAAGCTCAATCATCAGGCCGGACAGACGTTTAAATGGCATGTCTGTCCGTGTAAGGGCGTAGGCAGTGGGGAGCGCCAGGGCCATTACGATGACAGTGGATATACTGGCAGTGACAACGCTGAGACGGAAAGCGGATAAGATTTCCTCTGAACGTATGGTTTCGGCAAAGCAGGGAAGCCCGCTGACCATGACAGCGCTGATTGCGCTGCCGATGAAGAGTATCACCAGCAGCGCGGTCCCGATGGTTATGGCTGAGAATAAATCAAACCGTTTACGGCGTTTCCTATTCCACAATCTCATATCCGTATTTCATCCATATTTCTTTGGCGGCGTCAGTGTTTAAGTACTGGTTGAATGCATTAAGGGCGTCCTTATCCGAAGCGCAGCTTAAGGAAGCGGCAGGGATGGTCTTGATGTATGGTTCCAGGTCTTTTGTGTCCACGATTTCCACGCCCTGCGCGTCGCAGTTCTCCTTCCAGACAATGGCTGCATCGGCCTCGCCCGCTGCCAGGGCAGTGGACATCTGGGGCGCTGTGGCCGTGGTTGCCTCAATCTGCACCTGGTCAAAGATACCGGCATCGGTCATGGCCTTTTTGGCAATCTTGCCGATGGGAGTGGAATCCACATCCCCCATGATAAGACTTACGCCATCCCCGGCCAGGTCTGATAATCCCGTGATATTCTTGGGATTGCCGCTCTGCACTGCCAGGACGGGGATATGTTTAACCAAATCTTTTTTGCTCTCTACATAGGATTCCACCGGCTTCAGTTCATCCCCGGAGCCGGCAACAAACATGTCTCCTTCCTCGGAAGTGGTTATCTGTGACTGGATCTGGCCCGCGTTGGCATAGGTGGCATTTACCTCGCACCCCGTGGCGTTTTTGAATGCATCGGCGATTTCCTGGAACGGCTTTGTCATTCCGGCGCCGCAGTATATCATCAGGGTGTGGCCTGTGAGGTCGGGCAGGTTGGGAAGTTTTGCGGGCTTGGAAGTGTCTTTGGATGTATCCGCGCCAGACTGGCTGGTGCCGGATGCGCTGCTTTCTCCGGGAGCAGTGGTTTGTGCCGGTTCAGAAGTCTCCTGATCCTGGACCTGGGGCGTGGCGGCTGCCGGGGAACCGGCCTCATTGCCCTTTGCGCATCCACCTAATACGGATGCAATCAGTGATGCAGCTAAAAAAAACGCGACTGTTCTTTTTTTCATTGTAATACCCTCCAATTAGTAAATATAGTAATATTTACCATATTATAATGGAAAAGCGTTATTGTCAAGAAAGAATAACGGAAAACAATTTTTAAGGATATCACGAAATCATCCAAAGAATATTTAAGGAAAGGACAAACCGCTGTGGCAAAAATGAAGCAAAGCCAGAGGGAAAAACGCCTTCCGAATTTGCTTTCTGAAAGGCGTTTTGTCTACAATCTGTTGGGACAGGGGTATCTCCCTAATCCCAATCAGATACTATCTCATTGTTAAAGTAAAATTGTATTCTGCAACAAAGAAAATACAAGTATTTAGCACCCAAATAAATCCGTTTATTGTATCTTTACTAGAGGAATTCTGTATTTTTAAAATCTCTATAAAATCTATTTTGTCAAAACAGTCCCTATAGTCTTTTTCTTCTATTTGGTACTGTCCTTTCTGGATTCGGTTGGCCTTACAGATATTATGTAGAATTATCTGCTGAAAGATTTCCCGCATATATTGCCAGTAGGATTCTCCTCTATGTGCATATCCAAGTTTTGATATGATATCTAAAAACTGATATTTTGCGGTTGGTAACCTTTCATCCTTGATTACTTCCTGTAATAATTCCTGCAATACCACCTCAATATTCTTGTAATCAGAGATGGATAGAAGCGCATTATAACAGTTATATAAAATCTCCGTATTGTTTATGTCGAAGCGTTCGCTTAAAAGTTCCATAACTTTATGAGGAAACTCAACTGATTTTGCAATTACTGTTTCATTCCTGACAAGTCCCTTATACATAGCGCCCGGCTGCAGGGATACAGGTATTTTCCGCTCTGCATAATCCAAATCCGGCAACGCAATGAGATGTTGATAGGATTCAATCATTGGGTAGTTGATATACAATTTTCCTGTATCGGCAACATCCCTGAAATAGTTCTGCATCTCTAAAATCTTTGATTCGGAAAAGTTTGTATCATGACGTTCATAATCAAAAATCAAGATAATATTTGTAAAATCTTCTTTATGGCGGAGTGGATTCAATCTTTTCTTTTTGCTTATTACAAAAGGCAGATCAATATCGTCATCAATCCATTCCAAACCATATTCCTTAACAATGTCATCATAAAGCATGTATATGTTTGTACCATAAATCCATACATCGTTGATGTCAATCCGGATTTCAGGAAAGCATCTGAAAATAAGCCAAAACAACTCATTTTTCTCGTGCTTTCCCTCCACTATAATCAGACTTTGACCACGTATTCTGGTTTCACCTGTATAATCATTCATATTTTTCAAATTCTCCAGCGATGTACATTTTTTCAAGATTATGACCTTCCCGCAATTCTCTTAATGTAGCATTACAAAGAGCGGTCAGTGTCCCACTGCTTGATAAGATAAATAAGCAATCCGGTCTCATTAATCGGTTTGTCATCAGGTTGGTATTATGGGATGTCATGATTATCTGGCATTTCGGATAATTCCTTTTGAAAAATTTAATAACATTCTCAGCCATTTCATAATGATAAAAGGCATCAAATTCATCTAAATACACAAAAGAGGAACTTCTCAAGGTAGAAACAAATCTGCGATATAAATTGGTTAATGCCAGAGTACCGCTTGATGCATTTTTATAAAAAGGAATTAATTTATCATGGGAGAAATATAATTCCCTCTGTCCGTCTGGTAACTTTTTTAAAACCAGCTTACACTTAATTCCCATTGTATTAAGGAACTGCTCAAAATCCTCCAGATTGTCTTTCGCTTCCAAAGATTCAAAAAAACTGTCATTAAATCTAGAGAATCCAAACATTATGGTATTGCTTACTTTCAGCATTGTCATCCGTCTGATGAATTCAGACATTTTAATCAGCAAAGAATCATTTTTTAATGCTGTATTATTGATAATCCATCGTAAAAATGGTAACTTGAATTCCATTACATCTTCAGTTATGTTCCCATCATCCAATGACTGTAAATAACGGCCAATACTGGCAGTTTCCGCATTAATGAATTTAAGATTATCAAAATTGTATTTATCTTGGTAAAAGCTGCATTTATATATAGATATCCCATCAATAATTAACTCCTCATCGCGCAGATCAAAGTTTGAAAACCTGGTGTATCTATAAATGATTTCGTTATTATCAAATTGAAATGAATATGAAAAAGAGGCAAAATCTTCTGTTGCATCCGCATTAATAAAGATATCCTCATTTTTATATCCAATTTGAAATAACATTTTGGTTATGTCCATTATTGCATTTCCTAAATTTGTCTTTCCTGTTGCATTTCTTCCATAAATTATCATTTTACTAAGTATACCATCTGATATACAATCCGTACTGAACTGATAACCGGCGATATCCTCAAAGTTTATACTGATTTCATCCTTGAAATTTTTATAATTCCGTAACTTAAATGCTTTAAGCATATTATATGCCTCCTCTCAAGCATTATAATGATTAACCTATTCCATGAGTACAGTATAACCAATTTAATGACCATGCGCAACGGTCATCCGTAAAAAAATTACGGCATTATTTGACAAGGAGTGAAGCTTGGTATTATGGTATTTGGCCGCCGTAAACCATCTGCTATGATCCGGCTTATGCAGTGGGACCATCCCCGGACTTGTAAAAATCCAGGAAATACCGTATAGTAAGATTTAATATCGGGGTCTGCACATACAGCATTTAAGGCGGGGGAAAGCGTATGAAGGGATTGATTAAACAGCTAAAGTACAGGTTTTACCGTCAAAGCATTACGAAGAGGATCATCATTGTGATTACCATGCTCAGCATCCTGTCCAATGCGGTGTTTGTTGGAAGCGTATTCGTAATCATGAAGAACCAGCTGTTCAACAAGACAAAGCTGGATCATGAAAAGGACATTACCATGCTTGAAAAGGAACTGGAGATGTTCTTTAACGGAATCCGCAATGATGCGGTGTCCGTTCTGGTCAGTGACAGCTGCCAGACCCTCCTGTCCGATTCCGAAGAATTCCTGTCATCAGACACCGCGGTCCAATACCGCAAATACAAACTGATGCAGGGCACCATCATGAGCACCATAGGGCAAAGGCCGGAATACAATACCATTGCATTTTACGACCTGAATGGAAACTGCTATGCGGATGACCGTCTGATAGAATCCCAGGGATACCTTCTGCAGCAGCAGGAACGGGTCAGGGATTTCCTGGATTCAGATAAGAATGAATCTGTTGCGTTTATCCATAAAAGCCCATGGAGGAAGAAAAAGGAAAACGATTTTAAAGACTGTATCAGCTACCTGCGCAAGGTTTACAATAAGAACAAGGGACAGCTGATTGGCGTGGCGGAACTGGAGATACCCAACGAAGCCATTAAGGAGCTTTACAGGCCCATCATGGAAAACGGAAGCAGTATTTATCTTGTAAGCGGGGACTGCGTCCTGTCCGCAGGGGAGCCTCACATGCTTTACAGGAACCTGGCCACAGAGAACTGGTATGCACGTCTGAATCAGGAACAGCCGGAGGATGGGATGCAGATATTAAAGACCAGGAAGAATATTTTCTTTCAGAAACAGTATGCTGAATTTGGCTGGAGGATAGTGGACGAGGTGCCGACATACACATACATGCGCGATGTACAGCTGTACGCATTCATCGATATAATGATAGGCATACTGCTGCTGTTTGGCAATCTGTACATATCCAGGATATTGATTGCATCCATCACAAAGCCCCTTAGTAAAATCACCAACACAATCGTTGATATCGGAAAAGGCGATTATAACCAGCGTGTCCATGTTAAGGATGGCGGGGAGATTGGCACGTTGGCCAACGAGTTCAACCGGATGGTTGACAAAACCGAATTGCTCATGGAAAAAATCATTGAAAAGGAGGAGGAAAAGAGGGAATCAGAGCTATCATTGATCCAGATGCAGATGACCCCCCACTTTTTCTATAATATCCTGGAAAGTATCTGCGGCCTTATCGTGATGGATGATAAACGGACTGCAATCCATACCATCAGCCTTCTGTCCGGTTTTTACAGAGGGGTGCTGAATAAAGGCAAGGAGATTATTTCCATCGAAAAGGAATTGGATATTGCGGTCAATTATCTGGAAATCATGAAAATCTGCCATCCGGATAAATTTAAGTATGTGATTGACTGTCCTAAACCAGTTAAAAAGCAGAGCATCAATAAGCTGACGCTGCAGCCGATTTTGGAAAATGCCATCCATCATGGCTTTGACCAGATGCCGTCAGGAGGAATGATCTGTATTGCAGGAAGGCTGGAGGATCATAAGGTGATACTGGAAATCAGCGATAACGGAAAAGGGATTGGGATGGATTGTTTAAATGACAGGGACAGGGAGAAGGGGTTCCATATGGAGAGCTTCGGACTGGCCAATACGGATGAACGGATTAAACTTTATTTTGGCAGGGAATATGGAATATCCATCGTGGGGCAGCAGCGGGGAACCAGAATCAGGATTGAACTTCCCGCAATGGAATGAATTTACAAACACGCTTTTAGGTAAATAGTAAAATCAGGGGGAATGGGAATGCTCAAGGTAATGGTTGTGGATGATGAAATGCTGATCCGGAAGCGAATTATTCTGGGATTTGATTGGGAAGCCATGGGGTATGAAATTGAAGACGAGGCAGGGGATGGGGCAGGTGCCCTGGAGCTTTTTGCACAGAAGCAATATGACCTGGCCATTGTGGATATTGCCATGCCTGGCATGAATGGGATTGACCTGGTTAAAAAAATCCGGGAACTGCAGTATCAGACCCATATTATCTTTCTTACAGGCCACAGCGATTTTAAATACGCGCAGCAGGCAATCCAATACGGGGTTTATGATTATATCCTGAAGCCCATCCATGAAGAAGAGTTCATAGCGGTCCTGAAGAAACTTCACATAAAAATCGAAAAGGAAAACAGCCGGGCAGTCCTGTTTAACGAACTGGAGAAAAAGAAGGATTATATGGATGCGGTACTGCAGGCCAAGATCTTCAGCGATTATCTCCATGACGCCTCCAGACAGGATTTGGAGGAACTTATAAGGGAGTCCTTGGGGGAAGCGGGCATATGTGATGAAGATGCATACAGGATCATACTGCTGCGCATGGATCTGTTCCTGAAGGAACATGTGGAACCTTCAAAACAGGTAGAAATCGTACAGGAAGGCTGCAGGGGTGTGATTGGGAATCAGCCCTGCCTGGCTGTCTGTGATATATATGAGGATTATATGATTTTAATCCTTTCCTCGAACCATGACGGAAGGACAATCATATGGAAACAGGAAATCGAAAAGCTGACAGATGTTTTATGTAAAAATACCGGAGGCAGTGTACAGTGCGGTATCAGCCTTCTGCATAGTGGCACCGCACAGATGGGGAATGCGTATGCAGAAGCTTTTTCAGCTTTAAACAACGCTAAGATCCTGAAGGAAAAAACCCTTTCCTACCAGGTGGTAAAGGATAGGAAGAATATATATTATAAAATCCCCAATCAGGAGCTGAAGGACCTTCAGTATCACATAACGAAAAACAATTTTAAGGGCTGTCAGGAAATCATACGGAGAATCTTTAAGGAAATGACGGACCGCTGTGTGAACTTTGAATGTGTGGTCATGAACGTGAACCGGCTTTTCATGGAGATGGTGGATGCGGGTGTGGTTTCTGAACTGGATATCAGGCGCCTTCTCAATGGACGTCATGGGGCGGAACAGGTGCTTGATAATATGTCGGATATGGAAGAGATGGAGGAATGGTGCGGGAATGTGATCTACACTCTTCTGGAAGGGGAGATAAGGCTTTCCCTGGAAAGCAGGAGCCTGCCGGTTGTGGAGAAAACCTGCGGATATATCAGGGACAATTACAGGGACCCCGGGATGACCCAGACCCAGATTGCGGAGTCCATGTGTGTTTCGCCTTCCTACCTGAGCGGAATATTTAAAAAGACCATGGGCGTGACCATGGTCCAGTATCTTACCATGGTCAGGATGGAGGGCGCCAGGGAACTGCTGCTGGAATCTGAATATGATGTAAAGGATATTGCCGAGATGGTTGGGTATCATGACGAATATTATTTCAGCCGGTGCTTTAAACGCCAGTATGGGCTGTCCCCTATGCAGATCAGGAAGTTTTCGGATTCCAGGAGGATACGGACTTAGGGAATCAGCCATTATCCCCCGGATGGGTAAGCTTGTTATATATCTGTTCTGCACTGATTCCAGGATTATGGAGTATCAGATTATATATCCCCTCAATCACGGGCAGCGGTTCCATAAGGTCCTCTGCGATTTTGACTGCTGCCTGTCCCTTCCCTACTTTCCGCATTACCAGCGTTATCAGCTTTGTGTATTCCCCCTTCATGACACCTTGGCGCAGCCCGTTCTGGATGCCTTTTTCTATTCCGAGTATTTCCCGTTCCTCCAGTTTATCTGCAAACAATTCCATTAAAGCGTCACACATTTCCCGCACCTCCTGATATGTTTCCCAATTTGCCCGGATGATTAAATCCATGGCTGTTTCATATAACGGATTACGTTCCATTCCTTTATATGCATTTGCCAGTATCTCGATATCCTCATGCAGCGAAAGTCCGCTTCTCAGCCGGCTCAGCCACATATTATCTTCCTTTGACAGTTCCCTTATGACCAGGACCTGCACTGGGAACAAAAGGCCACGGATATAGTAGATTCCCGGATACTCCATCTCCATATCCACATCATAGGCATTCCTCAGATACGTTGAAAGCTTTCGGGGAAAATGCTCACCGGCCAGCGTCACTGTCACGTCTGACGGCAGGATTTCCATAACCCGTTCCGTGTTGGATTGGAAGATACATGCATACCCCATTACTTTGTAGAAGTCATTAACATTGACGTAATCCTTCATGGCTTTATATTCAACCACGTTATACCGGCGGAATATACGGCCGATGTTCTTTTGTATTTCCCTGCAGGATTCTTCCTTAACCACCAGGACATCAATCTGCAGTGGTTTGCGGGTCAGATTATACTCCGCATAGAACCTCAGGTAGTTCCTGTCTTTTCCAAGTTCAATCTGCAGCACGGCAAAGAACGCCGGATGCCATTGAAGCTTCCTTTTATCCATTCTCTTCTCCTTCCATTATAATAAAAACGCCCCTCATCTTCAATAGGTATTCTGAGGCATTCCCTGACACGCTGGATTTGTAACACACTGATATTCTGGCCGAAGAGGCCCAAACAGTACCGGATGCGGTACCAAAGACTGTCCTGTTAAAACCTCCGGGACAGCTGGAAGATTATTAACATCGGCAGAAGCCGTAAAGAATTCATGGATATAGTATAACCAATCAGATAACTGTACGCAAGGGCTGCTATAAAAAATTTACCAAAATGTACAAAAATACTCCATGGAAGTTTGATGTATAATTGTATATTATTAATTTATCACAAAAAGCCATGGCGATTTAGAAGGGTTAAATACAATGTGTACAATGATGAAGGAGAAGGGGATATGAAAAGAAAAATTACAGGAATGCTCATTGCATCAGCGCTTGCATGCTCACTTTTAGCAGGATGCCAAAAGGCGGATCCATCAGGCAATACCGGCACACAGGCGGGCGGGACCACTGCTGCGGGGACAGAGGCCCAGACGTCAGCCACGGATAAGGACGCGGTTAAGGTAAGGATCCTGACACGGTTCAGCAATCCTGATAGTGTACGTGAAAAATATTTTATGGATATGGTCGCAAAATTCCAGGAAGAGAATCCTGACATTCTTTTAGAGGATGTTTCCATTTCAGATGAGGAATCCCATGATACATTATTTAAGACATCTGTTGCAGCGGGCGACCCCATCGAGGTATTTAACTTCCTTGGATACGCGGCAAACCTGGACTATGTGAAGAACGGGGTGCTGGCGGACCTTTCCGGATTAATGGATGAGGATCCGGCATGGACTGAGGACTATATCGATGCCCTGTTTGCACCGGTGGACTACAGTGATTATGGTGTGGAAGGTATTTATGGAATCCCCAATGCACCTTATGGGGTCTGCTGTTTCTATAACAAGGCGTTGTTTGACAAGCTGAATATGGAGCTTCCGGAAAACTGGGAGGCAATTGAGAAGGCTGCGCCAATCCTGATTGATAATGGATATATCCCGATGGCGTTTGGCGCAAAGGATAACTACAGGGCAGGACATTTCCTGACAGCGCTTTCCATGAAGTATTATGGGGACCAGCTGAAGACAGATTTAATCAACGGGGATACGGCATGGAACAGCCCGGAAACGGTTGTATTAATTGACATGATGAAAAAATGGTACGATGAAGGGATTTTTGGAAGCAACAACCTGGCATATGATGCCAATGGGGAGCTGGCGAAACTGGAGAGCGGGGAGGCTGCCATCATTTTCTCAGGTTCATGGAACATTGCCACTGTAAATGAGTTTGAGAATGCATCTGACATTGTATGCAAAGGATTCCCGTACTTTGAGTCCAAGCCGGAATTTAAGGATGAGTGGATGGGCGGACCGGATGATTTCATGTCCATGACAGCCAAACCAGGGGATGACAATTATGAGGCTTCCGTGAGGGTGCTTAAGTTCTTTACTTCCCAGGAGTACTGGCAGGGACTGTACGAGGTACAGCAGGGCGGCGGAACATTCCCTGTGAAATTTGACGAGACAATAGAAGCAGATCCATTGACAACGGAATTTAATGAGTATTATTCCAGGGCGACCAATATGATAGGTGAAATCGAACAGTTTTCGCCCATGACCTCCCTTTTGGATACGGTCAGGACGGAAGTCACGACCATATTTGCAGGCGATTCCGCAGACGATATTGCGGACCGCATCCAGGCCGAGGTTGAGGCCTACGATGCAATGCAGTAGCCGGAGTCCAAAAATCTGCGCAAAGCTATATCAGGCATACGGTATGACGGGAGGAAAACCTCCCGTCAAAATTACAAAAGGGGGTGTCCGCATTTGAATGGCGTGACAAACAGGCGGCGCAGGATGGAGTGTGTGCTTCTCAGCCTGCCGGCGTTCCTGCTTTATTCTTGTGTATTCATATATCCGATGGTTTCCGTGTTCCGCCTGTCGTTTTTTAAATGGAACGGAATACCGAATTCACCGCTTCAGTATATCGGGCTGAGGAATTATACGGCCTTGTTCAAGGACCCGAAGTTCTTTACGGCCCTGACCAATGTTGGGATTTTTGTACTGTCCGGTTTTATCCTGATCCTTCCTGTTTCGCTGTTCCTGGCATCGGTAATCCAGTCAGAAGGCAGGGGAAAGCGTTTTTTAAAGACAAGTTATTTCATGCCCCAGGTCATCAGCCGTACAGCCATAGCGCTTATGTGGTATTTCCTGCTGTATCCTGAGGGCGGCCCCGTGGCAACCCTTATGGAATCCATTGGATTTCATGATATCAATGTAAACCTGCTGGGCAGTAAGACATACGCCATCTACGCCATTACATTTATTAACGCATGGACCTATGCCGGTTTTAATATGCTGATATTTTCAGCGGGCCTGACCGGTATCCCGAAGGATATTTATGAAGCAGCCGTGGTAGACGGGGTTACGCCCTGGCAGAAGTTCCAGTATATAACATTCCCCATGCTGAAGAACAGTTTCCAGATATTTACCTTAAACTGCATCATCGGTTCCATCACCACCTTTGAAATGGTCTATGTCACCACGGGAGGCGGCCCTGGAAATGCTTCTGAGGTATTCGGGACCCTGCTGTACAAGAATGCTTTTACATACAATAACTACGGTTATTCCAATGCCATGGGTTCATTCCTGATTGTGGCGTCATTCCTTGCCAGCGTGCTGCTGACCGGATTGTTTGCAAAAGCCAATCAGGATGATTAGGAGGTAAGGCCATGAAGAAATGTTCCATAGGTAAGGTTATCTACTGGATATTGGCGGTATTGTTCAGCGCTGTTTTTATTTATCCTGTTTATTTTACGGTGATATCTTCATTTAAGAATAATAATGAGATATGGAACACCATGTTTGCCATGCCGTCCGCCGTGGAATGGGGGAACTATATCTCGGCTGTCTTTGATGTGCAGATCATCAGGGCGGTAGCCAACTCATTTTTGTTTTCCATCGGCGCCTGTGTGGTAGTCATACTGTTGGTGACCATGGCGGCATATGTGGTGGCAAGGAAGCTTTTAAAATGTACAGGGTTCCTGCGGCTGTATTATCTGCTGGGCCTGATGATCCCGCCCTATGCCATGCTGATCCCCATTGTGACCATGTTTACCACGTTTCACTTAAGGGACAGATACCTGCCCATGATTTTCCTGTATGCGGCAATTAATTTCCCCATGAGCTTTTATCTGATAACTGGTTTTATCACCAGTATCAGCAAGGAGCTGGATGAGGCGGCCATCATGGATGGATGCAGCACGTTCGGCATTGTGTTCAGGATCATATTCCCCATAGCCAAGCCGGGTATATTCACAGGCGCGATCATGGCGTTTCTGGCAGTATACAATGAGCTGGTGTTTGCCAACACGCTGCTGACCAGCAAGGCCATGAAGACAATCTCCGTCCGCCTTCTGGGCCTTCAGGGGGAGCGCTTTACCAGCTACGGTCCCATGTTCGCAGCTATCGTCATGTCCATCGTGCCCATACTCATCATTTACCTGCTGTTCCAGGAAAAGATTGAGGGCGGCGCCGTGGCCGGAGCAGTCAAAGGATAATAAGGTTAAACAAGGAGGATTTTATGGTTAAGATAAAGGGTTTGCAGCATATAGGAATCCTGGTGCCGGATGTGGATGCGGCAGCCGGATGGTACACAGGGAAATCCGGTTTCCGTAAAAAGGCTGAGTTCATGGCGTCAGGAAGCCGTGTGATTTTTGTATATTCCCCGGAAAGCGGGGTACTCTGTGAACTGATAGAACGTCCCAAGGGAAGCGGTGAAGCAGAAGAGATAGAAAAAAATGGAGGCAGGATTGACCACATTGCCTATGAGGTGGAGGACCTGGAAACGGAATTTGAAGAGGCAAAGGCATGCGGTATGGAAATCATAGAAGGAATCGAACAGGTGCCGGAATTTTGGGAAAATGGATTTGCATATTTCCTGGTGTACTCCCCTGGCGGGGAAAAAGTTGAGTATTGCAAGGTTCTATAAGTAATCATCATAGCAAGGAGGAAACCGTAATGAGGAAGATGAAGGCGAATATCGTGCCGCTGCGTTTCCAGGATGCGGACGAAAAGGAATTTTACAGGATATTGGATGCTTTAAAGGAAATATATCAGGAGGAAGTGAGCTTTCTGGAGCCGCGGACGGCTGGCGATGAACTGCCTGAGGATGTGGATGCTGTGCTGTTCCCGGTTATGTGGACCAATGTATATACGGAAATGGACAAGCTGTTAAGGACCATCCATGTGCCGTCCATCGTGCTTACCACCACGGTGGGGGTATCGCTGATGTTTGACTGGGAAGCAGTGGCGTATATGAAGCAGAAGGGCCTTCAGGTATTCAACCCCCACAGTGTGGAGCTGGCGAAAACCGTATTTAAGGCCCTGGCCCTTAAGCGTGATATGAAACACCAGAAGTTCCTGGTATTCCACGATTCAAAGGGAGAGGGACTGATCCCGGAACAGTTTAAGATATTTTATTGGTGGAATGATGAGTGTATCCGCGACATGAAAGAGAAATTCGGTATCACCATTGTACATAAATCATATAAGGCCCTTGGGGAAAAGGCCAGGCTTATTCCTGACGATGCGGCCAGGGAGGAGATGGAACGCTGGGATTTCCATGAGGAGGTCCCCTATGAGCGCCCGGTCCTGTCTGCAATCAAGCTGTTCATGGCAATCCGCGACGAGGTGGATGCGGAGGGGGACGTGGTGGGCTGCGGCGCCAACTGCCTGAATGAGGGATTCTTCAGCGAGACAACACCCTGCCTTGCCTGGAGCCTCCTGTATCAGGACCGGGGGATTTTCTGGGTATGCGAAAGCGATACATCCTCCCTTATGACGGAATATCTCATAGGAAACACCATTGACTGTTCCCTGTTCACCACAAACATCTATCCCTTCCTGTCAGGCATGCCCGCCCTTTCCCATGAAAAAATCCAGGAGTTCCCTGATGTGGCGGATCCGGATGACCATGCCCTTCTGGTACACTGCGGTTATCTTGGCTGTGTGGCCCAGGCAATGGCAAAGAAATGGACCCTGCGCCCGCCGGTTTTGGGGTGGCATTCCTGGAACATAGTGGGGGAAAACTCCATTGTGGTTGATGCTGAGGTGGAAACAGGGGATATTACCCTGTGCAAACTCCGTTCTGATTTTAACGGCCTGTTTGTGGAAAAAGCAGTGCTGGAGGAGTATGTTCAGTATCCTGGCTCTGATTGCCGCAACGGCGGCCTGATACGCGTACCGGACGGATATAAACTGATGGAGGATATCTGTTCCCATCACATGGTTGTGACAACGGGTAAGAGAACCTGCCAGATGAAGGCGGTTGCTGAGATATTTGGTCTGGAAGTTTTTTGATATTTGATGTTTATGGAATATGATTAATGACCACATGGAGGAGCGTATACATGATTGGGAATGGAGAAGTCAAGGTATGGGAGGAATCCGTGGTGATTCCCACTTACAAGGTGGGGAAACCCAATAAGAATCCCATGTTTCTGGAAAAAAGGGTTTACCAGGGAAGCTGCGGCAAGGTATACCCTTATCCTGTAATAGAAAAAATATATGATGAGAAAGAAGACGTGACATACAGGGCAGTCTATTTGGAAAATAAATACCTGAAGGTCATGATACTGCCGGAACTTGGGGGCCGTATCCAGCGGGCCTATGATAAAACCAATGGGTATGATTTTGTTTACTACAATCACGTGATTAAGCCCGCTTTGGTGGGACTTTTGGGACCGTGGATCAGCGGAGGCATTGAATTCAACTGGCCCCAGCATCACAGGCCCACCACCTTCATGGAGGTGGACCGTATGCTTTCAGACAACCCGGACGGTTCCAAATCCGTGCTCTGCAATGACGTGGACCAGATGTATGGGACAAAAGGGATTGTCAAGTTCACCCTGTACCCGGATAAGGCGTATATAGAGATAACGGGCCAGTTATACAACCGCACCAATATGCCCCAGACATTTCTCTGGTGGGCCAATCCCGCTGTTCCGGTAAATGACAACACCCAGTCCATCTTTCCGCCGGATGTCCATGCGGTCATGGACCATGGAAAAAGGGATGTGTCCAGGTTCCCCATAGCTACCGGGGTCTATTACAAGCATGACTACAGTGAGGGCGTTGACATTTCCAGGTATAAGAACATCCCTGTTCCCACCTCCTATATGGCTGAGAAGTCAGGATTTGACTTTGTGGGAGGGTATGACTACGGCGTGGGGGCTGGCGTCCTTCATGTGGCGGACCATCATGTATCGCCGGGGAAGAAGCAGTGGACCTGGGGATGCGGGGATTTCGGAAAGGCATGGGACCGGAACCTGACAGATGAGGACGGCCCGTACATTGAACTGATGACAGGCGTGTTCACGGACAACCAGCCGGATTTCACATGGCTGAAGCCTTTTGAGGAAAAGGTATTCAGACAGTATTTCATGCCCTATAAGGGAGTCGGGGCGGTTAAGAACGCTACCATACATGGGGCGGTTAATTTTGAGGTTTCGGATGGCCGGGGCAGGATTACGGTTTATACAACCTCAGAACATCCGGCGGCCGGACTGGAGGTGCTTTTTAAGGGGGAGAGGATATTTAAGGAGACTATTGCGGTCAGCCCGGAAAAGGCATATACAACCTCAGCAGCCTTAAAGGGCGGGAAGGATACGGATTACACGGTACGGCTACTGGATGAACAGGGAAACATACTTGTGGCATACACGCCTCTTGAAGAAAAAATACCGGAACTTCCATCGCCCGCAGAAGCAGCCAAGGACCCAGAGGAAATCATGACCAATGAGGAACTCTACCTCACAGGCCTGCATATTGAACAGTACCGCCATGCCACGTATCTGCCGGATGATTATTATCTGGAAGGGTTAAAACGCGACCCGGGCGACATAAGGATTAACACGGCGTACGGCAGCCTGCTGTTATCCAGGGGCCTTTTTGCAGAAAGCTGCGGATACTTCAGGAAGGCGGTCAAACGGCTCACATGGAAAAATCCCAATCCTTATGACAGTGAAGCCTATTATAAGCTGGGGCTGGGACTTTTCTGCCAGAAGCAGTATGACCAGGCATATGATGCCTTTTATAAGGCTGCCTGGTCCAATGAACAGCAGGAGATGAGCTATTATTATCTTGGGGTTATCGGGTGTATCAGAAAGCAGTATGCGCAGGCGCTGGAGCTGGTTGATAAGGGTCTGGTGAAGAACTGGCACAATATAAAGGCAAGGGGGCTTAAGGCGGTCATCCTCAGGAAGCTTGGCAGGACCCGGGAGGCAGGGGAGTGGATCAGGGATAACCTGGCCATTGACCCCTTTGACTATGTCTCATTGTCAGAGATGGTTTACGGTTTGAGGGAAGAGGGACGGGAAGAGGCGGCAGCTGTCCTGAATGGCCGGATGCGCGGATTTCCCGGCAATTACCTCCAGCTTGCCAGGGATTACGCTGAGGCAGGATTTTATGAGGAAGCAGCCCATGTGCTGAGGAACTGCGATGCCTGCAGGGAGGATGCTCTGTCCGGCTATTATCTTGCCTGTTATGAGAAAAAGGGCGGTATGCCCATAGAGGATGTCAGGGCGCTGTATCAAAAGGCGGAAGCGCGTGATTCCTATTGCTGTTTTCCGAACAAACTGGAGGATATCGAAGTCCTCAGGGATTGTATGGAGGTCCTGCCGGATGCGTCCTATGCCCCATATTATCTGGGAAACCTGTATTATGATAAAAGGCAGTATGAGGAAGCAGCAGGATTATGGGAACGGAGTGCAGGGAAGAATCCGGATTTCCCCACGGTCTGGCGGAACCTTTCACTGGCATATTATAATCATATGGATGAGCCTGATAAGGCCCTGGCTGCGATTGAGAAAGCATTTGCCCTTGACCCAACAGACAGCCGTGTGTTCCTGGAAATGGACCAGCTGCATAAAAAGCTTCAATATACGCCTGGACAGCGTCTGGAATATTTCGAAAAATATAAGGAAACAGCCCTGGAGCGGGACGATGCATGCATTGAATACATAACCCTTAAGAATTTTGTGGGACACCATGAGGAAGCATATAAGATTTTAACGGAGCGGAAGTTCCACCCTTGGGAAGGCGGGGAAGGAAAGGCAGCGGCACAGTATGTCAGCGCATTGGTGGAAATGGCAAAACGGGAGATTTCCAGGGATAACTATGCCAAAGCCCATGAACTGCTTAAGAAGGCGCTGGTATATCCGGAAAACCTGGGCGAAGGGAAGCTGGAAGGAAGTAAAGATAATAATATCAATTACTACCTGGGTGTGACGGCAGAGGCCATGGGGGATAAAAAGGCTGCCATTGAGTACTACGAGGCAGCGTCCGTCGGCTCTGACGAGGTGGCTGGTATGATGTACTACTACGACCAGCCGGCCGATATGATACTGTACCAGGGGCTGGCAAAGTACAGGCTTGGAAAAAAGGCAGAGGGAAATGCCAGGTTCTATAAGCTGATTGATTTTGGCGAGCAGCATGTGAGGGACGAGGTAAGGATTGATTATTTTGCAGTGTCCTACCCTGAGCTTATGATTTATAATGAGGACTTCACCAGGAAGAACATGGCCCACTGCCATTATGTAATCGGACTTGGCAATCTTGGCCTTGGAAATATGGAAAAGGCCAGGGAATCCTTTGAAAGGACATTGGCCCTGGACAAGTCCCACAACAACTGCAGGCTGCTTCTGAATGGAATGGACAGACAGGATGACCGTGTATAAATACGCCGGATAAAAGGGTGTTGCAGAACCGTGTGATATGCTGGTTCTGCAACACCCGTCTGCATTTAACCGCTATCTGGCACAGGAACAGGTATCACCGCTGTTTTTCCTCCCGTCCACATACCCGGCCGCCATAATCACCAGACCAACACCCATCCCCAAAAACAGAGGGTCAAAGGGAAGGCGGATGAACACCGACCCGGCCAGCACACACAGGGGACCTGCGATGATGGACAGGACCGCGTATCTGGCGGGAATCCGTCCGGGCAGGAACAGGGCGCCGGACATGGGCAGGAACAGGACCGCGCCACGCAGTCCCATGGACATGAAGCTCCACTGGAGGATGACAGACTGCAGGTCCCCCATGGTGAAGACCACGGCCGCAAGCAGCACGGCCACAATGGAAATCCGGGTACAGGCCAGTTTTTTCCTCTCGTTCCGGTCAAGGCCCAGAGGGGATTCCAGGTTGCTGGTAATGATACTGCTGATTCCCAGGGTCAGGCCTGCCCCGCATCCGATGATGGCGATGAGAAGCACTGCCAGGAAAATACCTGCCAGGAAGCCAGGCATGTAGAGCATGATGAACTGGGGAAATGTCCTGGCGGCGTCCATGGCCGGGAAGAGCATTTTCATGTAAATCCCAATATATACCCCGCCCAGCCCGATGGGAGGGATTAACAGTGCGCTGGCCAGGGCGCCCTCAACAGCCGCCCGGCTGCTCTTGGCTGACAAAACGCTTTGGGCATAGGTCTGTGTGGACAGGACCCCGATCATCAGGGACAGGGCCGCACCGCCGTCCACCCCGGCGCCGCGTGCAAACAGGCTGAAGTAACGTGCTGCCGGAAGGCTTTCATACAGGTCGTTAAAGCCGCTGGTTTTCCTGAATACAATGGCCACGCACAGGATGGCGCAGGCATAGAGCAGGACGGTCTTGATAAGGCCGATGGTTCCCGCGCCCCGCATCCCGCCGAACACCACATAGCATACCATGAGGCCCGCCACCAGCAGTGCGCACAGGAAGGGAGGCAGGGGCAGAAGCGCTCCTAACAGCGCCATGGCTGACAGAAGCTGTGCGATAATGTTCAAAAATATGCCCAGCGCGCCCAGGACAGAGGTGAGAAGCCCGGCCTTATGGCCGTATTCATGCTGTATCATCTGCTGTAAGGTCAGGTATCCGCTTTTGCGCATGGGCCTGGCAAAAAACAGGGCCAGGAACAGGCAACCGATACCGCCGCCAAGACAGAACCATAAGGAGGAGAAACCATATTCGAAGGCCAGCTGCGAGGTGGCCACGGTGGAGGAACCTCCTACCAGGGTGCCGATAATGGCGCCTGCAACCATGACAGAGGAGGACCTGCCGCCTCCGATTGCAAAGTCGCTGGCATTCTTCACCTGGCGGCCGGAGTGGATTCCCACCCCGGCCATGATGAATAAGGTCAGCAGCGCGCCTGATAAATGGGGTAGTCCTAAAGTAATCATTTATATCCGCTCCCTGGTATTATTTTTCGTTCTTATCTTTCTTATTGGCCTGGTCCAGATTGCGCTTTAAGTCTTCTTCTGCTTCCTTTTTGTCCGCTGTCATGGACAGGGCCTGTTCCTTTCCAAAGTACATGCCAATCAGTCCAAGGGCCACGGATATGCTGGTCAGCTTAATGATCATCGGGAAGAAGGTGCCTTTAATCATAACAGCCAGGGCAGCGCCGGTCCCGCCGCCAATGATAAGGGCAATGACGAAACCGAAAAAGCAGGCGGCTCCGGCAAAGATGGATATGTAAGCGCCCCAGCCAAAGAGCTGGTAAAGTATTTGGGAACCTTTTTTCATACCGATACCTCCTATACAACCCACAGCGTGGGGATGATTCCGATGAGGAAAAGAACACTGAGCAGATAATGCAGGACACACCAGATAATGCAGTTCTGGGTGGTTTCCTTCATGGCCGAGCCTGAGATCCCCATGGCGGTATACATACACAGGGCCAGGGGAGGGGTCATGCCTTCCATTGCGCCGCAGATAACGGGAAGCAGGCCTGCAATCAGGAACGGGTTGGCGCCTGCGCCTGCCATGACAGAGACAATGGCAGTACCGAAGATGGCTACCTGGGAGGAGCCCGGAAGTATCATGCCCAGGACTGCGGTAAACAGCGGGATGATCAGGGCCAGGGGCACCAGTCCCAGTCCCCATCCGGATATCATGGCGCCGATGTTGGCCCCCACGTTAAGGGATTCAAACAGGTTGCTGATACAGTAGGCGAAAAAGATGGTGGCTGCAACCGGAACAATGGACTTGGTTCCCTTCTGGAGAAGGGCTGCAATCTGTTTTGGCCCCACCTTCATGTTCCTTCGGATGATGAACAGGGCATACACTGCCGCGATGCCGGGGGTAAAGAGCAGTACGCAGCCGGACAGGGCGGATGCCCCGGCAGAGGTGAGACGGCTGGTAAAGAAATTATCTTTTAACAGGGCATCCAGAAGGAAGGGGAGGAGGATGACCACGGGTATCATCATGGAGCGCCAGCCTCTTCGCATGGCGTCACCGAATTTTGGCACCTGGCTGGCTGGCAGGGCCTGGATCTTGTGGTATTTACAGAAGAAAAAGATGGTCAGCGCGCGCTGGATGATGAACCAGAGGGATATGCCCCACATAAGCAGCCAGAACTGGGACATTGCGTACTTCTCATCCCCGTACAGGGTTGTCAGGATGCCAAAGGAAGCCACGATGATGCCGGAAGGCGGAATCATGTTTCCCATGGTGCTGGACGCCATACAGATATTGGAGGCCAGGTAGTCGGGAAAGCCGCTTTGTTTCATGGAAGGGATGGTGAAGACCCCGGTGGCAGCCACATTGCCCGCAGCGCTGCCGGACAGGGCGCCCATGAAACTGGACACAAGAAGCGCCACATAACCGGTGCCGCCTTTAATGCGTCCAAAGATGGACAGGACTACTTCCACACAGGCATCGATTACTTTGGTCCCTGTAAATATCTGTGCCACGACCATGAAGGCTACAATGGCGTAAAACAGGGTGTTGGTGGATGTCTTGTATACAAATTCCCATGCATGGCTCCACTGGTTGGTCATGGCCAGCATGACAATGAAGCCGGCCAGCATCCCTTCATAAATCGGACGTTTCAGGACGATAAAGAAGATGCAGATGGTGATTAGCAGCGCGGCCAGGTAGACAAGCTCGATTGGCATTGCTTTCCTCCTCTCTTATTTTAAAAATTGCCGGTTGTCACCAGTTATTTATACAATACAGAACCTGGTACAGCCGGCAACTACTCAGAATTTATGCAGCCTTTACTCCACGGGGATTTCTACGTCCAGCAGAGGCGGATACTGTTGGCAGCCAAATATGTCACCCTCCCCAAAGGAACCGGAGGGACGCAGACGGTTGATGGTGAATTTGATTGCGTAACCCGGGTCAAATTCCACGAAATCAGCAATACGGCTGTCCGGTATACCGAACAGTTCCGCCACGAATGCACGGTTGAGCACACCGCTTTTTTTAACCAGTTCATAGTTTTCCGGGTCACGGAAAATAATATCAAAGGTGATTCGGTCCGTACCGGCATTCTTGCTGCGGATTGTTTTTGCCAAATCAACAAGTTTCATTGTCTTCATAGTTTCGTCCTCCTTTTATTCACCGATTTCAATCATGGAAACAGGGAACAGCTCCAACGGGTCATCCACTTCCACGGTATGGTCCATGGTCCAGGTATAGGCATCGGAAATCTTGGTAACTTCATCCAGGATAAATGCAGCAGTTCCCGCGGTTCCCTTAACCTCAGGCAGCCTTGCGTAGAAAATCTGGCGCATGCCGATCAGGGTGACTTCCTGTGCCAGGGCATCGTCATCCGCAACGCCTTCCACTACGATTAACAGTTCATGGGACTTGGTTTCCTTAATTGGTTCCATGTCGCCCATGACGCCGTTCTTACCGAAAATCCGGTAGCTGAGCTCATATTTATCATCGGGATGGCGCTCTGCAACCTGGGATTTGGCCCAGTCGATTACCTTGTCAATGTTCTTGATTGTATATGGGTCGCGCACGCCTGCAAGTCCCATGTAGCGCTTTCCTATGTAGCCGGAACCTTCCAGTTTTACCTTAACCCTTCCTTCAATTGGTATGAACTTCGGATTGGTGATACGGCAGGTCTTTTCGTCAAACTGTTCATATGCGCATTCGCTCATATCCAGGCAGCCTCCGGCCACATATTCATAATACGGGTTGGTCCGCTCATACATCGCATGTCCTGCCACGGAAGCAACGGTACAGCGCTGGAACGGTGCCATGGCGGTAACCTTCACATCATCCTTTGTGATGGTTCCGATAACGGATTCCTTGGCGCCGTAAGGCTCGCAGCAGAAGGATGCGCACTCCAGGACCTTGCCTGTGTAATATGCGATGTTCTCCGGGAAGCCTTCATAGATAGCAGCTGATGCAAAGACGCAGGCATCACTGGTACGTCCGCCGATGATGACATCCGCCCCCATCTCCAGGGCTTTGATGAATGGATGCACCCCGGATACGGCCACAATCCTGGTGGTGGCGTCCAGCTCCTCCATGGTCAGGTCGGTACGGCTGTTCAGGCCTTCGATTGTCTCACCGGCCAGCATCTTCCTGCGGAGATATTCCTTATCCACTTCAGAATAAAAATAAGCCAGTTTGAACTTCTTTAAATTATGCTTCTTCGCCATGTCGCGGATCATCTCAACATACATATCCACACGGCTGTTGGTTCCGGTATCGCCTGCGGAGCCGATGATCATGGGCACACCCTGTTCGCGTGAAGCCAGCAGCATTAATTCCAGGTCATGATACTGCCAGTCCGGATGGCTGGCGCATTTGTCCATACCCAGAGGCACCGGGCCGATATCGTCACTGCCGGAATCACAGCAGTAATAGTCTGGTTTTGTTTCTGCACCGATGTAAAAACTTCCTTCCTTTGTGGGGGCAAAGCCCAAATGTCCATTTGGGGAAATAATTCTCAGAGTGTCCTTTCCCATGGTAATCCTCCTTTAAGATGTGTTGTTGATATAACTTGTTATTACAAGATATACCAAGAATAGCACACAAAAATGGTGATGTCAAGATGGATATTTGTATTTAAATACTTGGGAGTGCCAATTTTTCAAGTATAAAATTGTGATATATGCACAAATGATATGACAAGTCTGGTGTTTTATATCCAACTTGTAATATCGAAAACAGGGCTTGAAGGGTTGCGCAAGGTTATGGGGAAATTAAAAAGGGGCATTATTGCAGGTAGTTGTATATGATTATGCTATATTCATAGAAAAAGGGCCGTATCCACGATTTTGGATACGGCTGATTGTTTCATACAGGATATGTAATTTTCAATTATGACCCCGTCCTATAGCTGCCGCTGCAGATGGAAGGAATATATATCGGACCGGTAATATCCCAGTTTATACTCCATGGCAGAGCCGTCCGCGGCATAATAAACGGATTCCAATACAATCAGTGCCTTATCCTTGGGCAGCTCCAGCACTTGTGCCAGCCCGGAATCAGCATTAACAGCGCCGATGCTCTGTTCCACCCGGAACATATCCACGCCAATCCTGGCATACAGGTCATAGGTTGAAAATGCGTTGCCGGATTGTTCTGCATCCTTGGCGGCCTGCCACATACGCTGCCCTATGTCCGGGGGGAAGAAGGAACGGTAATATACAACCGGCGTGTGGGTGGCGTATCCAATCAGGTTCAGGTTGGATACAGTCCCGCCCAGACGGCTTTGGGCTGCTTCATCCTGGAACTCAGGGGAAAATGACTGGATGCACGTGTGGCCCTTCAGCCCTTTCTGCTGCAGTACCCGGCTAAAGCTGATGATTTTGTTCAGTTCGTGGTTAATGGCAGGCGGCTTTACAAAGGTGCCTTTCCCGTGGACGGAAAATGCCATGTCCTGCTGTATCAGCAGGTTCAGGGCCTGGCGTACCGTGATACGGCTTACATCATACTGCTGGCACAAGGTACTCTCGGAAGGCAGCTTGTCTCCAGGATTGTATTCGCCCTGCTGAATGGCCTCTGACAGCTGCCTTGATATCTGGAGGTACATTGGAACACTTGAATTATGGTTAATCATGATTGTGACCTTCTTTTTCAAAAATCTCAGATTATCATAACATGTCATGATCTTTTGTACAAGCTGATTTTTTAAACCACAGCTCCCATGACGCCAGGAGTACGCCGCAGACAGTGATGACATACTGAATCCATGCCCGGTCACCCGGCGGGCCGGATGAGGGCGGCCCTATCTGTGGACAGGCGCCACTGTCCCATCCCCCACCCGGAATACCTCATCGGCCAGGTGTTCCACCAGGGTCCTGTCATGGCTGACAGCCAGAAGCGTGCCGTCATAGCTTTCCAGCAGACGCTCCAGTCCCTCCATGGTATATATGTCCATATGGTTGGTGGGTTCATCCAGGATCATGAAATTACAGCCCGACACCAGTACCTTGGCCAGGGCTGTCTTCACCCGCTCCCCGCCCGAAAGCACGCTGACGGCTTTAAACATGTCATCCCTGCTCATGTAAAGGTTGGATAACACGGCCCTGCATATATGCTGGGGATAGACCGCGTCCGCGGTTACATTTTCCAGTACGGTCTTTTGTGGGTCCAGGGTGTCCTGGTCCTGGGAAAAGTAGCTGACCCGGGCTTCTGAGGTGATGAATGTGCCTGGGGCATGTTCAAGGAGGGCCTTGATCAGGGTGGACTTGCCTGCCCCGTTGGTTCCTGTGAGGAAGGTCCGCTTCCCGGATTCCACGTAGAGGGTGGCATGATCCAGGACATAGTTGTCACCGTAGTTCACAGTCAGTTCCCTGACCGTGGCCGCATATCTGGCGCGGATGCGTCCTGCATCCGGCAGCTTCATGGATACATGGGGAAGCTCGGCCGGTTTTTCCTTTTTCTCCAGATGTTCCAGCCTGCTGATGACGGCTGCCTTGTTGCTTTGGACGTGACCCTGCTGTACGGAAGCAATGCCTTTGTAGAGCATCCATTCGCTGCTGCCCATGCGCTTTGGCGGCTTTGCCATTGTCTGGCCTTTCCGCTGTAGGGCATCCGCGGCTTTTTCCAGGTGCCGTTTTTCTTTCTGGTACTGTTCATACTCAAACTGCTGGAAATTCCGTTCCCTGTTTTTCTGCTGGCTCCAGTCTGAATAATTGCCGTCAAATACCCGTATTTTTCCGTCCTCCAGTTCCCAGATCTTGTTGCATACCCGGTCCAGCAGTGTACGGTCATGGGATATCATAAGAATGGCGCCCCGGTAACCGGCCATCATCTTTTCCAGCATTTCCACACCGTCCACGTCCAGGTTCGTAGTGGGTTCATCTGCAAAGAGCAGGGGAGCATGTCTGGAAAATGCAGATGCAATGGCAAGGCGCGTCCGCTCGCCCCCGCTCTTAACCGCGCTTTCCCGAAGCTTCATCTGGCTGATGAAGCGTCCGTCCGGCTCACCGTCCGGATCCCCTGACTGCAGGATTTCCGCGATTTCACAGTTTCGCCTGATAATCCCTTCATCGCAGGCAATCCTGCCTGTCAATACCCCGAACAGGGTGGATTTGCCTGCGCCGTTGCGGCCGATAAGGCCAATCCTTTCCCCGTCCTCAATTTCCAGTTTTTCAATATCCAGTACGGTCTGGATGCCGTACTCCTTCCTTATGTCCTGTGCATTTAATAACAAAAAAATCCCTCCTAAACGCACTTCGTTCAGAAGGAATCCAGATTCTGGGCAATACCGTGGCTGAAACCCGGGACAACGCTGCGACATACCGGTACCGCAGTATGGAAACGCTGCAAAAAGTAAATGTACCAGGTTAAATGTGTATAGGGTGTCCGGATTACGGTCCTGTATAAAATATGGCCCTCTGAAACAATGATTCCCAATGACTGAACGAAATGATGAAAATGCATAAGAATAAATGCCTGTCTTACCACGGCCTGTCTTGCCATGGAAGCACAGGATCATATCCATGCTGTCATTTGCTGCTGTTCAATCATTTAATAATCATATTTCAGTTAGCCACCTTTCTGCTGTTGGAATCGCCGCATGCACACAGTACCGCGGCAATTCCGATTATAGGGGAAGTAAGGATGGATGTCAAGAGGGGAATTTTAAATGCTGCGCCGCGGGAAGTTCAAATGCTGCGCCGTGATGCGCAGATATTTTACAGTCCTTTTACAGGGCAGTGGTTACATGGATTCCTGATATCCGTTACAATTGGTCCATAAGACGTCATATCCTGCGGATGCAGGCCCATGTGCCTTATAAATAACGGGAAGGAGTCCTGTCAATGATTAAAACCTATGTAATAGACACCAATGTGCTGATACAGGCCCCCTATGCGGTCAACTGCTTTGAAGATAACCAGATTGTACTGCCTGTGGCAGTGCTGGAGGAACTGGATAACCTGAAAAAAGCCGATGGGGAAAGAGGCGCCAATGCGCGCAAGGCCATAAGGATCCTGGAGGAACTTCGCCGGAACGGGGATCTGCTGGCCGGGGTGGGACTGGAAAGCGGCGGGAGCCTGCGGGTGGAGAAGAACTTTGTGGATGTGACGCTCCCGCCGGATCTGCCGGATGACAAGATGGATAACCGGATACTGAAGGTGTGCAGGGGGCTTGCGGGGCAGCTGGGGGCGGATAATCTGGCTGATGACATACATCAGGCCCGGCAGGTGATTCTTGTGACCAAGGATATCCTGCTTCGGATTAAGGCACAGATAATCGGGATACGGGCAGAAGATTTTATTACGGAACAGGTATCGGACAGGGACGGGCAATACACAGGGCGGGCAGAGGTGTATGCGCCCGAGGAAAGTTTTAAGGATTTCAAGAAAAAAGGAATCCCGGTCAGCGCCGTTTATATGGCGGACCAGGACGGCCATTGCAGCACGCCCAGTCTATGGGAAAACCAGTTCATCATGATAAAGGCAGACCAGTCCTCCAGGAAAACGGTTCTGGGGCGTGTGCAGGGGGAGCGGATTGTGGCCCTGGATTATAAGAAAAGCAAGCCTTATGGCGTTGCTCCCAGGAATTCCGGCCAGTATTTCCTCCAGGAAGCCCTGATGCAGCCTGCGGAACAGGCGCCGCTTGTCATTGTAAAGGGGATGGCTGGCACGGCCAAGACATTTTATACCTTGGCGGTGGGCCTTGAAAAACTTCTTAACAACCCAACGGGCGAATACCGGAGAATCATCATCAGCCGTCCCAATGCCCAGTTCGATACGGATATCGGTTTCCTGCCGGGGGATGAGCAGGAGAAGATATCACCGCTGATGCGGCCCGTCATTGACAATTTGGAGCAGCTGATTGATTCCTGCGAGGAAAAAAGGTATGAGAATGAAACCGAGTTAAAGGGCAAGGTGGATGAAATCTTTGACAGGGGATTAATCCAGGCAGAGGCCCTTAACTTCATAAGGGGGCGTTCCATTGTCCGGACCTATCTGATCATCGATGAGGCCCAGAACATGACCCCTGCCCAGGTCAAAGGCATCATTACCCGCGCAGGCAAAGGCACTAAGATCATCCTGTTAGGCGACCCCAACCAGATTGACCGGAATTTCCTGGATGAGCGCACCAACGGGCTTAGTTATGCGGCTGAACATATGAAGGGCAGCACGCTGTGCTGGCAGATTACCCTGACCGCAGATGAATGCGAGCGTTCCCTGCTGGCCATGGATGCGGTCAAACGGATGTAGGGGACAGCTGTCTTAAAAGCCGGCGCCTGTTTTCTAAAATTACCATTAAGAATCACGTCCTCACATTGATTTATGTACTGATTTGGGTTATAGTTACAGTCATGTAGTGCTGTCCATGGTATACACAAGAAGGCATGGAACAGGAAGACGTGAAAGGAAATGGATGAGGATGAACCGTTTTAGGGAAAGATTTCAGCGCTTTATGATTGGCAGGTATGGAATGGATCAGTTGGGGCAGTTCATGGTGACAGCGGCGCTGGTGCTGATAGTCATCAATCTATTGATTAGGGCAGCTCTGCCGTCCATGATACTTGATGTTTTGGAATTGGCTCTTCTTATTGGGATGTACTTCCGTATGTTTTCAAAGAACATCGGAAAACGTTATCAGGAAAACCAGGCGTATATGGGGATGCGTTTTTATATTACGGAATATTGGCGCAAACTGAAGTTCCGGTTCAGTGAGGGACGCAGGTACCGTATATTCAAGTGCCCTAAGTGCAGTCAGAAAATCCGTATTCCAAGAGGGCATGGGAAGGTGAGCATACATTGTCCTAAGTGCGGGACGGATTTTGTTAAGAAGACATGAAATGACATCGGAATCTTTAGGCAGGGAAGCGTACCGCCGCAGGTACGCGGTCCCTGCCCTATTTCTTTCCCATACCGCAGCAGGATATAGCCTCCCCGCCCGGATTCCACCCATAATCAGATGCACCTTATCATCCGCATCCCTTAGATCCCTACAATTTCCCTATAATGGTTTTCTTTCAAAGCAGCCATCAGTATTGCTTCATCGCTGGCAGACAATGCCTCCATCGGGGCACGCATCTTAGAAGTCCGTATGATTCCCTCCTCGCGCAGTACAACTTTATAAGCAGATATATTGTTTTTTGCGCACAGGATGCCGTTCAGTATATTGGTCCTTCGTTGGAGACGGATGCAAAGGTCTTTGTCATTGGCCTGTATTGCTTTCCAAAGGGCGGCGTAATGCTCGGGGATTACCATGGAATTGCCGGAAACGGTTCCGTCACCCCCTACGGCACATACGGCATGGAAGAGGTGGTCGGGACCTACCAGGACGGAGAACGTCCCTTTGTTAACCAGCATGAACTTTTGGATTAAGGTCATATCAGGAAAACTATATTTAATGCCGATTACATTCTTACAGCGGGATGCAATTTCCTGCGCCACATTTTCATTGATGTCATTCACGGAATTCTGAGGTATCCCGTACAGATATACTGGAAAATCATCAGGGACGCTGTGGGCGACTGTAGTGTAGAAATCCACCAATCCCTGGTCTGACAGCTTAAAGTAGGAGGGGGTCACTACACCGATGCCGTCTGCGCCCGCCTTGACGGCGTGTCCGGCCAGATCCAAAGTATCCTTCAACGTCATGGCCCCGGCATGGGCGAATACAGGAATACGCCCTGCTGTTTTGCGGATGACTGTTTCCAGGATGGCCTTACGTTCATCTATGGAAAGAAGAAGCATTTCGCCTGTGGTACCGCAAGGGTAGATACATTGAAGTCCGCCCTGTATTACATGTTCTGTAAGGTTTTCCAGGGATTCCAGGTCCACATGGTCCTGATTATCAAACGGTGTGATGATGGGAACAACAGTACCAAATAATTTATTCATGATTAATTCCCTTTCTTAATGTGTGGACTGTGACGGTTCCGCATCAGGAACCGCAGTCTTTTAAAAATCTAAGGCTTTTTGCTGCCTCTGTCAAATAATCATCATAATCGGTTGCTTCGACGGCCATGATGCCCTGATAGCCCGCTTTCTGCAGCGCCCTAAAATATGACTTATAGTTAAAACCATCGCCATTCAGGGGAAACTTCCTCCGTTTTCCCAAGGGATAGTCAATATGGGCATGCCGTATGGAGGAGGCATATCTTCCGATGGCTTCCAAATCATCACCGGAAGCCAGCATATGGCGCAGGTCGCACATAACGTGGCAATTTTCCACACCCGTCTTTTGGGCAAATGTCACGGCTTCTTCTATCGTGTTCATGTAGTTGGAATTGGCAGGCCCCAAGGGTTCCACGGCAAGGACGATATCATATTTATCCAGAATCAGACATATCTCCCGCACCAGGCTGATTACCGTCCCGCAGGCACCTTCCCTGTCATTACAATGCTCCGGGATACTTCTGCACCTGCCCGCGCCAAACGGTACCAGCCGGGCCCCTAAAAGAGAGATACGGCTGGCCGCCTTTTCCACATGTTCAAGCCAGTATGACCTGGAAAAATCTTCTGAATGGAAACGTTCTGTCAGAGGTATCAGGCCGGAAAATACTTCAAAGCTTAACGTGGATGCGTCGGCCTTCTCCAGAAGGCGCTTGAATGCGTCATCAGGCAAGGCATTTATTTCACATATATCCAGTTCTGCGGTATCAAAACCAGCCTGTTCAATTAGTGGTATATGGCGTATGAAGCCGAAACACCCGAATCTCATGGTCATCCCCCTTACAGGTAAGCTGGCCACCTTAGTATGATGCCCAGTGAATCCTTATCCCAGCTGAGAAGGCGTTCATACATCTTCTCGGCATCCGTCCAGGGAACCATGTCCGTAATCAGGGGTTCAACCGTTACGGTTCCCCGTTTAATCAGGTTCAGGAAACAGGTGGTATCATCCTCATAGGTCCAGAAGTGGGGATAGGACTGCTTTTCAGGTACAGAGAAAACAGCATGGGCGCCAATCAAGGTAATGGACTTTTTCTGGATATGGGTATAAAAATTAAAATCAGTTATTCCACGGGGACAGCCGATGATGGAAACACGGGCATAATCAGCGGCGGATGCACATGCCTCGCTCATGACTTCCGGAAATCCTGTACTTTCCAGTACCACATCAGGTCCTTTTGAACCGAGTACAGGGGCTAAAAGTCCGTTCAGGGAGGTGCCGGAATTATTAAATGCATAATCTGCGCCGCAGGCTTTGGCGATGTCCAGCCTTTTCTCAATCCGGTCAACGCCAATGGCCGGAAGGGCGCCGGAGGCTTTGGCAAATTGGAGGGCAAGCTGTCCCACAATCCCCAGTCCGATGACCAGTACGCTCTCACCCAATTCAATCCGGGCTTTTCTCACACCCTGCATGGAAGTCTGGCCAAGGCCTGAGAACGCAGCATATTCAAAGGGGACGCCATCGGGAATCCGGGCAACCCTGCTGGCCGTTACATTTCCGATTTCCCTGTGTCCGACATCCACGGCAAAACATGCAACCTGGTCACCAACTGAGAATCCGGTGACATTACTTCCGGTCTTTTCAATGATACCGGCACAGCAATAGCCGGGCACATAAGGAAATTCCTGGTTTGAGTTAGGAAGCGCAAGAATATGGGCGCGCTCTGTCCCCGGACTGATCATGGTAGCAGCCATGCGGACCTGTACCTCATCACTTTTCGGGTCTGTTATATCTACATCCAGCATGCGGACTTCGCCCTTTGATACGGCAACAATACCTTTACATTTCATGGAAAATACCTCCTGGATGATACCGGATGTGCCTGTATGGCAGTACATCGGCACCATATGCATAAGTAAGATTATTTGTGGCGGTTTACGCCGCTGCTTTCACGGATTACCAGCTCATAGTCCAAAATATCCTTAAGGGAATCTAAGGGAGCCCCATTCATGAGCTTAAATAACTTTTCAAAGGCTGTCTGTCCTATAAGGAATTTAGGCTGGCGGATCGTGGTAAGAGCGGGTTCAAAAATTGAGGAGAATTCTATATCGTCAAATCCGACCACTGAAAAATCGTCCGGTACCTTTAATCCTGCATTCTTTAAGGCTTTCAGGGCTCCAATGGCCATGGTATCGCCCGCGGCAAATACAGCTGAGATTGGTTTCCCTAATTCCAGGAGATTATTCATCTGCCTGTATCCGCCTTCTATACTGGGCTCATCGTAACAGACCAGCTCCAGATCAATGGGCAGGCCATGTTCTGCCAGAGCGGATATATAACCATTAAACCGGTCCCTGTACAGCAGGGCTGTGGGGTGGCTTGTCAAATGGGCGATATGGGTATGGCCCTGTTCAATCAGGTATTCAACAATCTTCTTAGCCGCGCTGATATTGTCAATGGTGACATTGGGCATGTCGGAATTGTCCAGGTATTGGCACGCGACGACAATGGGGTATGCATTGGCAACTTTGTCCATCAGGCTTTTCGCAATATTGGCTGACAGTGAAATGACGCCATCCACCTGCTTCTGTAAAAGGGCATTAAAGTAATAGGTTTCCACGTCGGGCCTGTTATTCATGTTGGCAATCAGTATCTGGTAACCGTACTTCGTGGCAGTGTCCTGAATCCCAAAGAGGATTTCGTGGAAAAAGGAGTTGCCGATGTCAGGCACGATAACGATTACAGTCTTTGTGGACTGCTGGCGCATCTGACGTGCAAGGGCGTTTGGCTGATAGTTTAACTCCCTGATTACCTTTAAAACCAAATCCTTCGTGTCTTTTTTTACATTAGCCTCGTCCCTTACCACTCTTGATACGGTGGCAATGGAGACTCCTGCAGCCTTAGCAACATCTTTTACAGTAACCAAAATGTATCCCCCCTTAGTATATTGGAGTATGGTCAGTAATGAACGAATTGAAATGTAAACGTTATCAATATCCATAAACCCTTTAAGGAGAGCATAGCAGACCCAAAGGAAAATGTCAATATGTAAAGAAAAAGAGTGGGGGCATAATAAATACATGGCATTAAATTAAGGTATGTATTTTGAAAAAGAAATGAAAATTGTCAATAATACACAAAAACAAATAACAAAATATAGATAAAAGTGACATAATACTTACTATTGATTTTGTAATAGCGGTATGATATAGTAAAAATATGAAATGTAAACGTATTCATAAAAATATCAATACTCTTGTGGAAAAATGAATCGGAAGGGGGTGTATAAAGCATAATAATGAGAAAATAACAATAAATATGTGGAAATCCATCAAAAATAACAGCTTGGATATTTGGTTTTGGATGTAAAATGTAAACGTATTTATGAGCTTGTGAGGAGAAGAACAATGAATGAAAACAAAAGAGGAGTTTTCTCAGCAATAGACAAGGTGATAGGGGGATTTGAAAAGTATGTAAGTGTGTCCTGCCTTGGCATCATAGCCGTCATTGTACCTGTCCAGGTGTTTTTCCGATATGTCCTTCAGAGAGGGATTTTGTGGGCCAATGAACTGGTTACAATACTTTTGGTATTGGTGGTCATGCTGGGTTCGGCCCTGGCGTTCAGGGAGAAGTGCCATACGGATATCCAGGGATTTGTAAACAGGGCGCCAAAACCTCTGAGGATTACGGTAAGGATCATGACGAATCTGATAACCCTTACATTCCTGGCAGTCATCCTCTTCAGTTCCATCGTACATGTAAAGGGGCTTGGGGCGGCCAAAACGGCAGTTCTCAAAATTCCATGGAGTATCTGCTATCTGGCCATAACCCTGGGAGCCGTATTGATGATTTATGAGTTTTTGAAAGTCATGAAGGAACGCATTTTAGAAGAACCTGCAGAGGAATAGTACGGTCATATGGTTGGGAGGTAAAGGTTACATGATTGGTGTTACTTTAATAGTTATGATATTTGCGCTTATTTTATTGGGGGTTCCTATATTTGCGGCCCTTGGGGCAACCGGGACCATGGGACTCATATTCCTCCAAAGCCGTTCTGCCCTCGGGGGGATATCCTGGATTACCATTCCCCAGTCCATATACAGTGGGATTGCTTCCTTTCCCCTTCTTGCAATCCCGTTTTTCATATTTGCCGGGGAAATCATGAACAGGGGAAAAATTACGGAAAAGCTGATTAAATTCGCGCTGATGCTGATTGGAAGGATGCCCGCCAGCCTGGCCCAGGCCAATATCGTGGCGAGTATGTTTTTTGGAGGGGTAACAGGCTCTGCCCAGGCGGATACATCTGCAATAGGCGGAATGCTGATACCTGCCATGATTAAAGAGGGCTATTCAAAAGAGACAGCCGTGGCGGTCACAGCCAGTTCATCAACAGTCGGCCCTATCATTCCGCCGAGTATCATGATGGTCATCTATGGCGTATGCGTGGGAACTTCCGTTGGAGCCATGTTCCTGGGCGGATTCATACCTGGACTTATGGTGGGACTTGGGCTTATGACGGTGGTGGCGCTCCAGGACAGGACCATGCATTTTCCGAGACGCACTGAGAAGATGACATGGGAAGAAAAGAGGCAGACATTTGCAGATGCCATTTGGCCGTTAGGAATGCCGATCATAATTGTGGGCGGTATCCTGGGCGGGGTATGTACACCCACGGAAGCCGGTGCTGTGGCGGTGGTGTACTCCATGCTTGTGAGCATGTTTGTGCTGAAAACAGTTACGGTGAAGGATATTGTGCCTATGCTTTACAAAACCATCCTTCAGACTTCTACTACCCTGATGATTATATCTGCGGCAAAAATCGTGAGCTATGTCCTGACTGCGTTGCAGATTCCCGCCATGATGGGGGCATTCATGGCTTCAGTTACATCCTCTCCGTATGTATTCATGCTGATGGTCAACGTGCTGATCCTGATTCTTGGGATGTTCATGGACGGAGGCGCCAGCGTAATCGTGCTTGCTCCGATTCTCGCCCCTATCGCAGCACAGTTCGGTATCAACGATGTGCATTTCGGCGTTGTGATGGTATTGAACCTGATAATAGGCTGCGGGACCCCGCCGTTAGGCGTGTGTCTGTTCCTGGCCTGCAATATTGCAAAGTGTCCAGTAGAGAAAGGCGGGAAGGCAATATTACCCTATGTCCTGGCAGAAGTAATCGTGCTATTCCTCATTACATATTTCCCGTTTTTTGTGACGGCGCTTCCGGGAATGTTCGGCTATATATAAATAATTGAGAAGGAGAAATCAAATGGAAGAAAAGATTAAGGTTGCAGTGATAGGGGTGGGCGCAATCGCGCAGATTGCCCATCTTCCGGTGCTGGCATCCAGGGATGATGTGGAGATTACTGTAGTATTGGCTAAGCATCCCGAACATGCCCTGGATGCGAAACGCCAGTATGGGGCAGTCCATGCAGTGGAAACCATGGAAGCGTTAATGGAATTGAGGCCGGACTGTGCATTTGTGCTTTCGCCTAAAGCAAACCATCCTGAGCAGGTTGTTAAGTTATTGGAAAACGGTATTTCCGTGCTGTGTGAAAAGCCGCTTGCCATGACTTTAAAAGAGGCGGAATGGATGGCTGATACCGCACGCAGGACAGGCAATATGCTGATGGCTGGATTTAACCGGCGGTTTGCCCCGGTATACAGAAAAGCCAAGGAAGCATATGGGGACACCGCGCCGGATGTGGTAATAGCCCAGAAGAACAGGCCTGCCTCCGAGTATAGGGCCACGCTGGAAAATGCCATCCACATGGTGGACCTGATGCGGTATCTCTGCGGGGAGTGTACGGATGTTCAGGCCCTTGCCAAATATACAGACCCTTATTATGAAACGCTTGCCACGGCGCAGCTCAAGTTTGAAAATGGTTCAGTGGGAATACTGGTAGCCGACCGGGCATCCGGGCAATGGGTTGAAACAATGGAGATACATGGTGGTAATAAGAGTGTCTATGTGAACTCGCCAGATGATATTACTGTAGTGGACGGGGAACAGGCCCATAAGACAACCATGACACCCTTGGCCATGGGCTGGGCAAGGGTAGAGGATAAACTAGGGTTCAGAGGGGAGATTGATCATTTCTTTGAATGCCTGAAGACTGGACAATCACCCCTTACCAATGGAGAAGATGCATACAGGACACATGAACTGATGGACCGCATATTAAAGAGCGCGGGTCTGCCGGATCTGTCATAGGGGGGAAGCATATGGAATTGATTGCAGGACATACAATGGGGACTCCGGAATACACGGTGGAGGAGGCTATGGAGCTGTTTGCCGGAATCGGTCTGGATGGAATCGAGATAGTGGTTCAGGATGATTACAGATGCGGAATCCCCAATCACGTTGATGAAGTGTATTTACAGAAAATTAAAGATGCGGCAAAACACAGTAATATAAGGATCATATGCCTTACACCGTATTATTGCAGGTTTAATGACCTGGATGATGCTGTACGCGAATCCGATATTGAGGGTGTGAAGAAGGTCATTGATTATGCCGTTTTTTTGGGGGCTGAGTATGTCAGGATATATGGAGGCAGCTTTGCGCAGGAAGAACAGGATGGGGACGGAGAGAAGGAACGCCGTTTGGTGGAGGCCATGAGGATTTTGGGGGATGTGGCTGCCGCAAAGAATATCACACTTGTATTGGAGGACCATTTCAATACCATGACTGTGACGGCCAGGCGCGCGGCAGAGATTGTTGGCAGGATAAACCACCCGAATGTAGGCATATTGTATGACCAGGTTAACCTTGCCTTCGTGGGTGGGGAGGAATATGAGGAGGCCATTGAGCTTCAGAAGGATTACATACGGTATGTCCATGTGAAGGACCTGATCTTTAAGGGGGATGCAAGGAAATTTAAAGCATCCAGCGTTTCCCATGTCAATGAGGACGAAAGAATTGTAAGCTCCAGGGTTGTGGGTGAAGGAATCATGGATTGGAAGGCAATCGTAGAAAAGCTGAGGAAATCGGGGTATGAGGGATGGTATTCCCTGGAATATGAGCGGAGATGGCATCCTCAGGACCTTCCGATAGCTGATGTAGGAATGAAAAACAGTGCCGAACATTTGAGGAAATGTTTAAAATAAAAATGAAAAGGAGAAGGTACTTATGAAAAAAACAGCAGCAATATTAATGGCAGCAGGTATGGCAGCAATATCACTGACGGGATGTCTTGGCTCTTCCGCTAAACCGGAAAAAGCCACGGCTGCCCAGACAACAGCGAAGGCTGAAGAGACGGATGCAAAAGCGGAAACATCCGGGGGAGAATCCGAGGCAGCGTCAAAACCAGCTAAAGATGCGGTAATATTAAAATATTCAGCAACCTGCCCGCCGGTTGGCACACAGGCCGATGGGGCGCTGAAATTGGGGGAACTGATAAAAGAGTATTCCGGCGGTGAACTGGTGGTGGAATTTTATCCAAGTTCCCAGCTGGGAGATAAAGTGGAGACCCTGGCAGGGCTTCAGAACGGCACCATAGAATTTACGGAGCTGGCAGCTACGGATTTATCTTCCTATGATGATATATGGTCTGTGTTCTCACTCCCATATATGTTTGACAGTGGCGAGCAGGCGGTTAAGGTCCTGAGCGACCCGGAGGTAGCAGCCATACTTGAAAAGTCCGCAGAGGATTCAGGGTTTAAGATTATTTCATGGTGGAACTTTGGTGAGAGAAGCATCCTTAACGCAAAAAAACCGGTGACCAATCCGTCTGACCTTAAAGGGCTGAATATCCGGTGCATGGAGAATGCCGTCCTGGCCGGTACCATTAACGCCATGGGAGCAACCGGTGTTCCTATGGCATGGAGTGAGGTATACACGGCTGTACAGCAGAAGACCATTGATGGTCTGGAGAATTCCATTCCGGTCATTACGTCCAATAAGCTGTATGAAGTCGCAAAATATTTTTCCAAAACAGAACAGTTTATCATTCCTGACCCCATCCTGATGAGCAAGGCCGTATACGACAGCCTGACGCCGGAACAGCAGCAGGCCATTGATGAAGCTGGTAAACAGATGGATATTGAATGGAACGAAAAAATCTGGCCGGCAGCCATGGAAACAGAGGTTACGGTACTGACGGACGCAGGAGTGGAGATCAATGAGGTTGACAAAGACTCATTTAAGGCTGCGGTACAGCCGGTTGTTGATGAATTCCTTAAAACGGCGGATGAGGCTTCTGTAGCATTATATGAAACCGTTAATACTGTTAAGGCAAAATATTGACAGATGGATGGGCGGTGTATTTCCGCCCTTTCCTCCGGGAGGATATGAATGATAAGCAGTGTTGTGATTGCGGAACGTGGAGAAAAGGACAGTCCATTCCCATTGACAGGAAATATAATGGAAAACATCCAAAAAGCATCAGGATATGGCTTTCAGGGAGTAGAGCTCCAGATAGAAAATCCAGGTGATTACAAGGGTATCCTGAAAGATGCCCTGGACCATGCCCATATGATGGTGACATCCATAGCAACAGGCCTGTCCTGCAGGAAAGGCCTGTCCATGTCTTCTGCCGATATTGCAATCAGGCGGAAAACAATGGTCAGACTGAAGGGATATGTGGATCTGGCAGCAGAGCTGGGCATTGGTATCATCATACATATTGGGCTTATAAGAGGAAAAAGGGAAGATGGGCAGAATATAGGGCAGTATATGGGATATTTTGAAGAAGGCCTGTCTGAACTTGCGGAATATGCGCAGAAATACCGGGAAGTGATTGCCGTGGAACCTCTCAGCCATCGTGACGGAAACATGCTCAATACATGGGAGGAAACCGTGAAGGTATTGGAACGGATTCCCTTTTCAAATCTGGGGATGTCCCTGGATTTATATCATATGCGTATGGAAGAGGCTGACATGATGGAAACCCTGAGACAGTATGGGAAATGGACCCGGATTGTACAGCTGATGGATGAAAACCGGTGTTTCCCGGGAGCGGGAATGTTCCGGTTTGAACCATTCCTGGATTGGATCCGGGAATACAGGTATGATGGTCCTGTTGTTATGGAATGTATTCCAAGACCGGATTGTAAGACTGCCGTGGGACGATGGCTGGATTTCTACCATCAATATTTGGGAGGGTGAAGAAAATGAAGGATATACATGACATAAGGACAGCGTTTCTTGGGGTCAGCCACTGGCATGTGCCCTTATACATGAGGGCTGTGGAACAGGACGGGCTCCAGGTAGTGGCTGTTTCGGATGAGAACCAGGACATGGCAGCCGGTTATGGGGAAAAGCTGGGATGCAGGGTCTATAGGGATTACAGGGAACTGCTGGACAGGGAAAAACCAGACTTTGTCTTTGCCTTTGAGAAACACTGCAATATGCCGGAACTGGCTGGAGAGATAATTTCCAGGGGCATTCCGTTTACCATCGAAAAACCCTTGGGCCTATGTGCCGGGGATGTAGGACGGGTAATGGGACTGGCCAGGGAAAAGGATGTGTTCTGCGCCATTCCGCTTACATGGCGGTACAGTGATATAGCAAAGCAGTTAAAGGCGGAAATACAGCCGGAAGATATACTGCACATATCATTCAGGTTCATAGCAGGTCCGACCGGCAGATATCTGGCAACATCCCCCTGGATGCTTGATAGGAAAGAAACCGGTTCAGGCTGTATGACCAACCTGGGAGTGCATTTTATCGACCTTGCATTAATGCTGACCGAGAGTACATCGGCACAGGTGTTGGGGAGCATTTTCCAATATGGTTCAGAGTACGATATAGAAACGTATGCAGCAGCACTTTTGAAAATGCCTGGCGGCAGCTCGCTGGAGATAGAAACCGGCTATGCATACCCAATGGATGAAAAGAGTAAGCGTGATAACCGGTGGAATATTGTAACCAGGAAAGGCTATTATACCATGGGGGACGGATACTTTGAATTCAGGCGTCATGGGGAAGCCCCGGTGATGGTGCGCATGGATACGGATTCAGATTCATATTACCGGATTTTTGCGGTAGAATCCATACGGGAATGGCTGGAGGGGAAGGAACCTTCAGTCGGCCTGGGACATCTCCTCAATGTGAGAAGGATATTAGATGATATTATAGATAAAGCATGATGTGTGGGCGGCATCCATATTAGCCGCTGGAAAAAATCATGCCATTTTAGGAAGCCGCAGGTATCATACCTACGGCTTTTCCGACAACAGACGGATAGAAGTGGCATACTCCGACGGTGTCATGGCAGTCAGCTTTTTAAACTGCCTGGAAAAATAATGGATGGAGGTATACCCCAGCTTATCCGAAATCTGCGTAAAGTTCAGCTGCTGGTCCCGTATCATCTGCTTGGCGGTGTCAATCTTCATGGTGGAGAAGAATTCAATCACCCCGCAGCCCTGGGCATCCCGGAACAGCTTCTGGAGCTGGGAACGTCCCACCAGGTTATCCTTGCAGATCTTATCAATGGTAAGCTGCTCGTTGATATGCTCTTCCATGTACTGGACAATCCGGTTGTAGGTGTCATTGCCCGTGCCGGGCTTGGCCGGAAGCAGATGGTTTGTGCGCACCGGCAGGGGATAGGAGAAGTACCTCCGGTACAGGTGGATCATCAGCTGTTCCAGATAATGGCTGATGAGCTGGGGCGCTCCAAAGGAGGCCGGCTTTTCCAGGAAAACCAGCTTTTCCTGATACGGGTCATCCAGCCGTCCGTCAAAGGTGTTGCGGGCTTCCACAATGACCTTTGCCAGCAGTTCCTTCTCCGTATCCTGTACGGTCATCAGCTGGTTTTCAAATGCTTTCATGCAGGGCGAATGGCAGTCAAAGCCAATGACCACAAGGCTGGGGGAAATACGCCCATTGGTCAGCACGTTGTGGAACTCGTTGGGCTTGTGGAACAGGATATTCCCCTTTTTAAGCGCCAGCTGCCGGTCCCCGGCAACCGCCATGATCTCGCCCCGGTCCACACACACCAGTTCCCAGAAGTCATGGCTTTCCCCCGGAAAGGAAAAGTCGCTCATATACTGGAAGTAATGGACCGAGATGATATTTTCAATGGTGATGCTGTTCTCCAGATGTACGCTTTCATAGGCCATGGCACACTCCTCTTTTCATTCATGATTTAATCTGAGTATATCACACATTTCTCCTGGATAAAATACGATTATACAAATAAAACAATAGAATGTACAAATATAATTGGCCTGCCCGTCTTGCCTGCAAAGGGCAATTTGTTTATACTGAGGATACAGGAAAATGCAGGGATATGCAGGGATATACAGGAATATGCAGGAAGATGCAGGAGGAAGAAGCCATATGTCTAAGACAAAGGGAAGGGTGACACTGCCCAGTGAATCTGATTTTCTGGATGAGACAAAAGAACTTCTGGAGCGGTGGGGGGCGGATGCCATCCGCGACAGTGACGGGACAAAATTGGACCGGGATATCAAATCACTGGATGCAAAGATTTATACGACGTATTTTGTGGCAAGAGGCCATAATGAATTTGCCAGGGAACACATGGATGAATGCCAGCAGCTCTATCTTATGTCTAAACGGCATACGGCTGCGGGGACGCGGTTGAGGATTGACTTCATGGACGGATATTTCAACCAGCAGGTGGTGCCGGATTTGGACCATGACCCGAAGAAGTGGTGGGAAGTCATGGACAGGACTGCCGGGCAGGCGCTGCCTCCTGAGGAATGGGACCTGTCCATGGAGGAGGACCTGTCCATGGAGGAGGACCTGTCCATGGAGGAGGACCTGTCCATGGGGGGGAATCTGTCCGTGGAGGGGAACCCGTCTGCGTCCGGCGGACAGCCCGGGGATGGCGGAAAACTGACAGTGGTGATTCCCCATGCAGAACCGTTCCATGAGTATACGGTGTCGTTTCTCGTATACGCCATCTGGGATCCCACCCAGATGTATAACCATATTACCAATAACTGGGGCGATAAGCCCCATGAGATACCTTTTGATGTGAGACAGGATGCGTCCGGCGCATTTGCCAGGGAATATCTGGTACAGTGGCTGAAGGATAACCCGGACACGGATGTGGTGCGGTTTACCACATTTTTCTATCATTTCACCCTGGTATTCGGAAGTGACGCAAAGGAAAAGTTCGTGGACTGGTTTGGCTATGGGGCAACCGTATCCGTGAAGGCGCTGGAGGAGTTTGAGAAGGAATACGGCTACTCCCTCAGGCCGGAGGACATTGTTGACAATGGGTATTATAATTCCACATTCCGCGTGCCCACCAGGCAGTACAGGGACTATATGGACTTCATCCAGCGTTTTGTGGCGGGAAAGGCCAGGGAACTGGTGGGACTGGTACATGAGGCCGGGCGTGAGGCAATGATGTTTTTGGGCGACAACTGGATCGGCACCGAGCCGTACGGCAGGTATTTCCCTGAAATCGGCCTGGACGCAGTGGTGGGAAGCGTGGGCGGCGGAGCCACCCTGCGCCTGATATCCGATATCCCGGGGGTGAAGTATACGGAAGGCCGTTTCCTGCCCTACTTTTTCCCTGACACCTTTTACCAGGGAAATGACCCTGTGCCGGAGGCGGTGGAAAACTGGCTCTGCGCCCGCCGCGCGCTGATGCGCAGGCCCGTTGACCGCATCGGATACGGAGGATATTTAAGCCTGGCTTATAAGTTCCCCGGGTTTGTGGATTACATAGAAAAAGTGACCGATGAATTCCGGGAACTGTATGATAACATTGCAGGCAGCAGGCCGTACTGCGGCCTTAAGGTGGCTGTGCTCAACTGCTGGGGACGGCTGCGTTCCTGGCAGCCTTATATGGTGGCGCATGCATTGTGGTACAAGCAGACCTATACGTATTTCGGCATACTGGAGGCCCTCAGCGGCGCAGGCGTGGATGTGTCCTTCATAAGCTTTGAGGATATCAGGCAGGGCGGTATCCCGGAAGATTTGGATGTCATCATCAATGCGGGTGACGCGGGCACGGCCTGGTCCGGCGGGGACGAGTGGCTGGATGGAACACTGGTGACCGCCATCCGCAGATGGGTATACAACGGCGGGGGATTTGTGGGCGTAGGCGAACCCTGCGCCGTGCATCACAATGGACGGTTCTTCCAGCTGGCCGATGTGCTGGGGGTGGATAAGGAACTGGGGTATACCTTGTCCACGGACAAGTATTATACAAAACAGGCCCAGGGCCACTTCATAACAGAGGATATGGAAAACAGTAAGGTGGATGGGGATGACGGCGTACCACATATTGATTTTGGGGAGAGCATGAAAAATGTCTATGCCCTTGACGGGGATACCGAGATTGTGGAATATTCAGACTATGAGGTCCACCTCAGCGCCCATGGATACGGAAAAGGCCGCGGCGTATACATTGCGGGCCTTCCATACAGCTATGAAAATACGCGTATCCTGCTGCGCAGCATGTATTATGCCGCTGGCAGGGAAGGGGATATGAAGAAATGGTATGCGGATAATATCTACTGTGAGGTCCATGCCTATCCGGAAACCGGGAAGTATGCGGTGGTGAATAACTCCAGCAGACCCCAGGTAACCACGGTCTATGACGGCCGGGGAAATGCAGCCGGAATGGAAATGAAGCCCTGTGAGATACGCTGGTTTTCCATGTAAATGACAAAAGAAAAAAGGGGACGCGGCTGCTGATAGTGGGCCGCGTCCCTTTGGGTATCCCTCCCCTTTTGGGTATTCCTCCTCTTTTGGGTATCCCTCTTCTTTGGATATCCAGGGTTTGTTTTAAAATCCAAACAGGCCAGATGCCTACAGATATGATTTTGTCCTGTCCATATCCGTTATCAGATTCGGATTCTCCTCTTTCATACGCTGAAGCAGAAGCCGGATTTTATCCGTGCGTCCATGAATGGACTGGAACTCCTGTTCCGTTATGCCGACCAGCTGTATGAACCCTGTTTTCCCATAAACTGTATCCTGTGTCAATGCCTCGGTATCAGATACGGTCACCAGCGCGGTAATGGCGGATCCTGTCCCGATATGGAGGGATTCGCCGTTGCCGGCAATGTACTGGTATGGTTCAAAGAATTTCTTTTGTGTATAGGTATACCGTGCCAGGTTTGACAGCATGCTGATGGCCCAGAGGCAGTCTTCCGGCGTCTGCGCCTTCAGCTTGATTGTCATTTCGTAGCCCCATCTGTTCCATTCGCCCCCAAATGCCTTTTCATCCGCATAGAGTTCCGTCATGCCATAGGTGACAATATGTTTATACCCCTTTGGCGAATCATAAATGGAATACCCGTCCAGATACTCCCTGCCGCCAAGCATTGCCCGGGCGGCCATGTTTGTTGCATAATGCCTGGGATCCTGTCCCGGATAAAGCCGTTCAAATTCCTGGTCAATGGCTTCCCAGCCCGGCGCCCATTCAGAATCATCTTTTAATTTTTCCATAAATTCTTCTTTCGTCATATGGCCCTCCGCGTTAGCTTTCCTTACTGTTATTTTACCATACGGACAGTCTGCCTGCAATCTACAGATGACTGTGAGAAATGATACATGTGATGGCGGGGGGAGTCATATATTTGTATAATATATATAAAAATAGTCTTATCGTACAAATTTAATAATCAATAGTCCAAAGAATATAATGTGCAATTTTACTATACTAAGGGTATCAGAAATGTATTTGAAGGGACAAAAACACAAATATATTCAAGGAGGAAGTATTATATGAAAAGAAGGAAATTATGGGCACTGGCACTGACAGCAGCAATGGTCGGCTCACTGACAGCCTGTGGAGGCGGGTCCAAACCAGCGGAGACAACCGCGGCACCGGCAGCCGCAACCACGGCAGCAGATAATTCTGCAGCAGCCGATACCCAGGCGCCGTCCGGCGACGGAGGAAGCCTTGTATACTGGTCCATGTGGGAAGCCACCGAGCCTCAGGGCAAGGTCATCAAGGAAGCAGTTGACCAGTTCTCAGCAGATACGGGAATCGCGGTTGACCTGCAGTTTAAGGGACGTACCGGTATCCGTGAAGGCCTTCAGCCCGCACTGGACGCAGGAACCAATATTGATCTGTTTGACGAGGACATTGACCGCGTGAACAAGACATGGGGCGCCTACATCATGGACCTGGAAGAACTGGCCAAGGCCAATGATTATGAAGCCACGGCAAGCGCAAGCCTGATGGGGGCCTGCCGGGAAGTAGGAGATGGAACCTTAAAGTCCATTCCTTACCAGCCTAATGTATTTGCATTTTTCTACAACCAGTCCATCTTTGATGAGGCCGGTGTGACCGCAGTACCCACCACATGGGCGGAACTGGACGCCGCATGCCAGAAGATTAAGGATGCAGGCTATACACCGATTACATGTGACGATGCTTATATCCTCTGCATGTTCGGATATCATATGTCCAGGATTAACGGATATGATAAGACCTCCGATATTGTAAAGAACAACAAGTGGGATGATCCATCCGTCCTTGAGATGGCTAAGGCATATGAGGATTTCGCCAACAAGGGATATTTCTCAGAGGGCATTGCCTCCAACGTATGGCCGGCAGGACAGAACCAGGAACTGGCCATGGGCACCGCGGCCATGTACCTGAACGGCTCCTGGCTTCCCAACGAGGTTAAGGATATGGCCGGGGATGATTTCCAGTGGGGTTGCTTCAGCTACCCGGCGGTTGAGGGCGGCACGGACGGCACGGAAGCAGCTAACTTCGGCGCACAGGTACTGGCAATCAACAAGGATTCCAAGAACGCAGAGGCTGCATTCCAGCTGATTACATACTTAACCAAGGGCGAATTTGACAAGAAGCTTTCCGTTGAGTCAGTAGGTATCCCTTCCGATTCAACCAATACCGAGTGGCCTGCACAGATTGCATGCGTGCAGCCGGTCATGGAAAGCCTGAGCACACGTTATCCATGGGCAGCAGGCGCAGAGGACAACGTGGATATGACCCCAATCATCAAAGAGAACATGATGAAGCTCTGCGGCGGTTCCATTACAGCGGATGAGTTCGTAGCCAATCTCCAGGCAGCAGGCAAATAACAGAATATCACGGTAACAGCATCATTGAGGTGGCATCGTCTAACGCTGCCACCTCTTTTACACGTTTCATCAAGTAAAATAAGGAGGCACTGGTGTGAAAAGAAACAAAGGAATGATATTCGCGTTTATGACACCGGCGGTGGTGATGTTTATCCTGGTGTTCCTTTATCCTATCATCAGGACGGTTCTGATGAGCTTTTTCAAGATAGAGGGAATCACGGATTCCATGTCAAAATGGACCTTCACCGGAATTGACAACTACGTTAAATTGGCCAACACCACATTGTTCCGCATGTCCATGTGGAACCTGGTCCGCATATGGTTTATCGGAGGCATTATCGTCATGTCGCTGGCGCTTTTGTTTGCAGTCATCATCACCAGCGGCATCCGGTTCAAGAGCTTTTTCAGGGCCATGATTTACCTGCCCAATATTGTCAGTGCGGTTGCCCTGGCAACCATGTGGCTGCAGTATGTATACAGCCCCAAGTTCGGACTTTTAAAGTCATTTTTCACAGCCATCGGGCTGGATTCCATTGCCAAGATACAATGGCTGGACAACGACCATAAGTTCATGGCGCTGCTGCTTGCGTACTGCTTTGGCATGGTAGGTTACCATATGCTGATATTCTCCAGCGGTATCGAGAGGATCAGTGACGAGTATTTTGAAGCGGCAACCCTGGACGGCGCCAATAAGTTCAACCAGTTCCGCTACATCACACTGCCCTTGCTCAAGGGCGTGTTCAGGACGAATATTACCATGTGGAGCGTCACAAGCGTTGGATTCTTCGTGTGGTCACAGCTGTTTTCAACGGTTACGGCTGATACGCAGACCATCACGCCCATGGTTTATCTCTATATGCAGATTTTCGGCGCGGGAAACAGTGTGACAGAGAGGAACTCGGGTATCGGTGCGGCGGTTGGCGTCATGCTGAGCGTGTGCGTGGTTGCCGTGTTCTGGCTGTGTAATCATCTTCTGAAAGATGATGATCTGGAATTCTAAGGGAGGGGGAAATGTATATGTCAGGAATGTTCGGTAAGAAAGAAAAGAGATACAGTGAACCCATCCGTTGGAAGAAGGAGCTGAAACTGGCGCCTGGTTATCTGCTTCTGACCCTGTGGATTTTCTTTACCCTGGTGCTTTTGGGCTGGGTGCTCTGCGCCAGCTTTTCCACCACCAAGGAGATATTCTCCAACAAGCTGCTGGAGAGCGGGCTTCATTTTGAGAATTATGTGAAGGCATGGGTGAACTCCGATGTGTCCACCATATTCTTTAATTCGCTGTTTTACTCCATTGTGTCCTGCACCATGCTGATTGTCATATGCGCGCCTGCCGCTTATGCACTGTCACGTTTTGACTTTGTGTGCAATAAGCTGATACAGACGGGGCTGGTGGCATCCATGGGTGTTCCTGTGGTCATGATCGTGCTTCCGCTGTTTGCAATGGTGGCAGGACTTAACATCCTTAATAATGTGGCTGCCAACAGGGGCACGCTGATTTTCCTGTATATCGGCATCAATGTGCCATATACCACCATATTCCTTACCACCTTTTTTGCCAACCTTTCCAGGGCATTTGAGGAGGCGGCTGCCATAGACGGCTGCCCGCCGGTAAAGACCTTCTGGCTGATCATGCTTCCTATGGCCCAGCCGGGTATTGTGACCGTGACCATTTTCAACTTTATCAACATCTGGAATGAATACTTCATTTCCCTGATATTTGGTAACTCGGATAAGGTGCGTCCTGTTGCGGTGGGATTGTACTCCATGATTAACTCCATGAAATACACAGGAGACTGGGCCGGTATGTTCTCGGCCGTTGTCATCGTTTTCCTGCCCACCTTCATCCTGTATATTTTCCTGTCTGAGAAAATCATTGCAGGTGTCACGGGCGGCGGTGTTAAGGGTTAACCACAAAATGAATCGAGTGAAAGAAGGACGAAGACATGGGAAAAAAACCGGTACTGGTGATTATGGCGGCTGGTATGGGAAGCCGTTACGGCGGGTTAAAGCAGATTGACCCGGTGGATGAATATGGCAATATCATCATTGATTTCTCCATTTTTGATGCAAAACAGGCTGGATTTGAGAAGGTTATCTTCATTATCAAGAAGGCCATTGAAACGGAATTTAAGATCCATATCGGCAACCGTATCAGCAGGTATATGGACGTGGCCTATGTGTACCAGGAGGTGGATAAGATCCCGGAAGGGTTTGAGGTGCCGGAGGGCCGCGTGAAACCATGGGGCACCGCCCATGCAGTGCTGTGCTGTAAGGATCTGATTGACGGCCCGTTTGCAGTCATCAATGCGGATGACTACTATGGGAAGGAAGCATTTCACATGATTTATGACCAGCTGGCATCGGTGGAGGATGATGACAGGTACCAGTATACCATGGTCGGCTACCAGCTCTACAACACCCTGACAGAGAATGGACATGTGGCAAGGGGCGTGTGCTCGGTGGACGGGGAGAACCACCTGGCGGATATCCATGAGCGCACAAGGATTGAGAAGCATGGCAGCCTGGCGGAATATACGGAGGATGACGGGGCCACATGGGTTGGACTGCCGGAATCCACCATTGTATCCATGAACATGTGGGGATTTACGAAAAGTATCCTGGGCGAACTGGATGGACGGTTTGGGGCGTTCCTGGAACAGAACCTGCCTGTTAATCCGCTGAAATGTGAGTATTTCCTTCCATTTGTGGTGGATGAACTGCTTAAATCAGGCCGGGCAGAGGTCACTGTGTTAAAAAGCGTGGACCGCTGGTACGGCGTTACTTACAAGGAAGACAAGGAAATGGTGGTAAAGGCCATAAAAGGACTGAAGGACAGCGGGCTGTATCCACAAAAACTGTGGGAGGATTAGGTGATGAGTGCAGAACTGGAGACATGTATACTGGAGGAAGCGGCGGGGGCGTTTGCCACGGACGGTGGAATAGTAAGCTGTGAGCGCTATGGAAGCGGGCATATCAATGATACATTTAAACTGGTGTGCGGCCGTCCCTATATCCTTCAGAGGATGAACGATGACATTTTTAAGGACCCGGTGTCCCTGATGAAGAACATTGAAGGGGTTACCACCTTCTTAAGGCAGGAGGTCATTAAACATGGCGGGGACCCTGACCGGGAGACCCTGAACCTGGTAAAGACCAGGGACGGCGGTACATTCTATATCGACAGTGCGGGGAATTACTGGAGGATGTACCTGTTTATCGGAGGCGCAACCTGCTATAACCTGGTGGAGAAACCGGAAGACTTTTATCAGAGCGGCAAGGCATTTGGCCATTTCCAGCGCCTGCTGTCTAAGTATCCGGCCAGGGAACTGACCGAAACCATACCTGGCTTCCATGACACGCCAAAACGGTTTGAACGGTTTAAGGAAGTGGTGGGGCAGGATATCTGCCACAGGGCTGCCGGGGTGCAGGAAGAAATCCGGTTTGTCATGGACAGGGGAGCCGACATGGGGCTGGCCATGGATATGCTGGAGAAGGGGGAGCTGCCCTTAAGGGTAACCCACAATGACACGAAGCTTAACAATATCATGATTGACGATCAGTCAGGCGAGGCAATCTGCATCATTGACCTGGATACGGTGATGCCCGGTCTTTCCATCTTTGATTTTGGCGATTCCATCCGGTTCGGCGCCAATACGGCAGAGGAGGACGAGACGGATTTAAGCAAGGTATCCCTGTCCCTGCCGCTGTTTGAAATTTATACAAAGGGATTCCTTGAGGGATGCGCCGGAAGCCTTACCGGGAAGGAAATCAGGATGCTCCCACAGGGCGCGCGGCTCATGACGCTGGAATGCGGGATGCGTTTCCTGACGGATTATCTGGAAGGCGACACTTACTTTAAGATTGCCAGGGAGCAGCACAACCTGGACCGCTGCCGTACCCAGTTCGGTCTGGTGGAGGATATGGAGAAGAAGTGGATGGAAATGGAACGGATTGTGGATTCATTCTGTGGATGAAGCGGGTTTTGTGGATAAAGCGGGTTTTGTAGATAAAGTGGGATGTGTGTATGAAGCGGAATGTGCGGATGAAGCATGATCCTGCGGTTAAAGTAGACTCTGCGGATTAGCAGGATATGAAGGATAAGGACGGCTGCCTGGGGATGTGTAGTATCATCCCGGCGGGGCCGTCCTTTTTATGGCAGTATCCAGCGGTTATATGCCTCCCTGTGCCAGGTTTATCCTGCCCTTCACCCCGCCCGGTACGTTGCCGGGGTAATCCCCGTAAGCTTCTTAAACAGCACATAAAAGTACTTAATATTCGAGAACCCCACGCTCTGGGCAATCTCCTCCACTGACAGGTCGGTCTGGCGCAGCAGGCGCATGCTTTCCTCCAGTCGGCAGGTATTGATATAATCGTTGATGGAACGGCCGTAGGAATTCTTGAACAGCCGACCCAGATAGGCGTTGTTCATCTGGATCATATCCGCAATGCGCTGGGAGTTGAGGCTGCTGTCGTGGTAGTGTTCCTGGACGATGCCCTTGATCTGTTTTGCCAGTTCGGAGTATTTTTCCGCCTTTTTCTCGCTGTAATTCTCACAGATGGCCACAAATGCGCGGTCAAATGCCTGATCTATCTCGTCCAGGTCCTTAATCTGCTCCAGGGATTCCGGCAGCAGTTTCTGGCTGTCCTTTAGCAGTTCAGATGAAAATTCATTCAATATATTGCAGATGGTATCCTCGGCCCGGTTGAGGATGTACTGGAAGTCATCATACCTGTAGTTGGCAATGGTGTCGCGGATTTCCTGCCATTTGGCCCTGCTCAGGTCCAGACTGCCGGACTTGAGGCGCACAATCAGGTCCGTAAAATCCCGGGTGGTCACGGTGTTGGCGGAAGCCTTTGTGAAAAGCGCTTCCTCCGGAACCAGCCGGTCCTCCTGGTTCAGCACCAGGCTTAACCTGCGCAGCTCATGGAGATTGGAGGAATGCACCGGCAGACTGTCAAAGTCCGTGAACAGGACGCTTTGGAACAGGCGGCAGTCCAGTGTCCCTGACAGGTACAGGGCCAGGCTGTGATAGTCTTCCTCCGATTGGTAGACGCCGATGCAGGCATAAATATGGGAGGATTTGGTGACCACCAGCTCGGGATGCTGCTTCTCCACCAGCCCATAGATGTCCTTTCTGTGAAGGGCATGTATCAGCATAAGCCCAAAGGGACCTTCCATATCTTTAAACAGCCGTGCAGATGATAGGGAAAGCTTACCTGCCAGCATATCATAAAAAATCTGTTCCAGGCTGGTGCGCTCGGACCTGGACACCACGGCATCAATCTGCTCCTTCAGCGGAAGGGGCGGGGTATCCTGGACATCTGCCTCATCCCCTTCCAGGAACTTGTTGATGGTGGTGATGGCGTCCTTCATTTTCAGCATGGGCATCAGGGCGTAAATCAGCAGGATAAGCAGGGCGCAGCCAAAGACAGAGATTAATGTGACCATAAAATACACGACAATCTGCCGGAAGTATAAAAGGCGGGGCAGGGCTTTGGACAGGGAGGAAATCTTCATATAGGTGTGCCCGGTGGTCAGGGATTCATAATACATGCAGATTTCCTTTTTCTTTTTGTTGATAAAATACCCGCTGTTTTTTTCAATTGTAATAAGCGGATAGTAGTCCGCATACTTTTCAAGGAGCGAATCGCTGGCCGATACCAGCACGTCTCCTTTTTTATTGATGACAATCAGGTCCGAGGACGGATTGGAAGCCAGCAGGGCCCGCTTGTACCATTCGCTTTTGACGGTGATGATCAGGGTGCTGGGTTTGGGGGAACCATTGGGATTAATCTCATAAAACATGAAGGTATAAAATTCCCGTCCCTCAGGTCCCTCCTCATGGCTGTAAATGGGCTTAAACCGGTTTTCGTTGGTGCGGTTCATCAGCAGTTCCCGGATCTGCGTGTTCCTGTAGGTATCGATGGACTGGTCCGGGAAGGACGGGTCTGTGGAGTATACCCGGTTGGTATATCCGTTATGGATGATGATGGACTCGGCAAATTCCGTGGAACTTAAGGACGTGTTCAGATCCCTGGTCATGTATACGCGGTCCGTATTGGAAAACGAAGCAGCGCCCATCATGGTTTTAACTGCATTGGAATAAAAAAGCTGCATCCCATAGTTCACAATGGATGAATTGATGGTTTCGGTCAGGGTATCAATCTGGATGGCAAAATCCCGGTTCAGGTCTGAGATGGAGTCGTAGGTGATGCGCTCAAAGATGCGGAACAAGGTGAAAAAGACAGCGGAAAGCATCACGATAAATCCTGTGCCAAAGGCCAGGATGCGGATTGCCTGTCTGATTTTTTTCGATTCATATACCGGTTTATTCATATTTTTACCTTCCACAGTATCGTTTAATTTTTGTAAGGTTTAAAAATTGTACATCGGTTTACTTCCGCATTTTTCATACTTTACATAGTTTAGCATAAAATTTACAATCAAATCAACTGCAAAACAAACAAATTGCACAAGGGAATGTGAAAATTATCCCAGATGCAAAAATTAAACGTATTGAGGGAGGTATTATCTATGAAGAAAACATTAGCAGTTATCCTGGCATCAGCAATGGCAGTGTCACTGACAGCCTGCGGCGGTTCCAAGGCGCCGGAGACAACGGCGGCAAAGACCGAGGCCCCTGCAGCAGATTCCAAAGCAGAAGACTCCAAAATGGAAGATAAGGCAGAGGACACCCAGGCAGCCGGCGGCGATGCCCAGGCGGCTTCTGACGCATCCGGCAATGTCATGCTCTACTCCTCCATGCAGGAAGACCAGCTTATGGCCATCAAGGAAGGGTTTGAAAAGAAGTATCCTAACATTAAGATGGATTATTACTTTGCAGGAACCGGCAAGGTCATCACAAAAATCGCAACCGAGCACCAGTCCGGGCAGGTGGCGGCAGACGTTATATGGGTAGGAGACCCGTCTGACTACATAGGATTTAAGAAGGAAGGCATTCTTGCAAAATACTCCTCTCCGGAAGCAGGCGCCATTGCGGATAAGTTCATTGATTCAGAAGGATATTACACCGGGGCGCGTATGATGAACATGTCCATCGGATATAACTCATCCCTGGTCACGGAGGAAGAGGCCCCCAAGTCATGGAATGACCTGCTGGATGCCAAGTGGAACAACCAGATTGTCATGACAGACCCGTCTTCCGCCGGAACAACCAAGTACTTTGTAGGGGCGCTGCTTTCCAGCCCTGACTACGGCGAGGAGTATTTCCAGAAATTAAAAGATAACGGATGCGAGCTGGAGTCCGGCACGACCGCAACCCATAACCAGGTAGCGGCCGGGGCTTATAAGGTCGGCATCATGCTGGATTATGTGACACAGAACCTGATGGATGAAGGCTCACCTTTGGGCTTTACGTATATTGATTCCGACCTGGTATCCATCTTCTCCCCAATCGGTCTGGTGGAAGGATGCGCCAATGAGACAAACGGAAAGCTGCTGTATGATTTCATCCTTTCCAAGGAAGGCCAGGAAATCCTGGTTGAGAACAACCTGCTCTCTGTAAGGGATGATGTTGACCAGAAGGGCGCAAGCGTGGAAGATATTGCCAAGGCAGCCATGACAGTTGACCTCCAGTCCCTGTCTGATAATTCAGACCAGATCATCGACACATTTGACAAGATTTTTAAGTAAGGATATGGGTATGGATTCCAGGCAGGAATCCGGGTAAGGAACGTAAGTGTATGGATGCGGGGCCGGAAGAAGTTCCGGCCCTGTTAAATGTAATGGATTAAATTAGATGGATTGGATTAAATGGATTGGAATATAAGGGACAGGAGGAACTAGAATGGCCAGTATCAAGTTTGACAACGTATCTTTTGCCTATGGGGACAATCAGATATTAAAGAACTTTTCCCTGGACGTGGATGACAGCCAGATCATGTGCCTGGTAGGCCCGTCGGGATGCGGAAAAACCACATTAATCCGCTGCCTGCTGGGATTCAACAAGCCAAGTTCAGGGGAGATATGGATTGGGGACCGGTGTGTGTTCTCCCAGGCAAAGCGCATTAACATCCCGCCGGAGCGCCGCGGCGTGGGCGTGGTGTTCCAGGATTACGCCGTGTGGCCCCATATGACGGTCCTGGAAAATGTCTGCTACCCCATGAAGAAACGCAGGATGTCCAAGGCGGAGATTAAGCAGAAGGCGGAAAATGCCTTAAAGCAGGTCCGCATGACGGAATATGCCAATTATCTGCCCAGCCAGCTTTCCGGAGGGCAGCAGCAGCGTGTAGCCATTGCCAGGGCATTGGTCAGCTCGGATGCGGTCATTGTCATGGATGAACCGATTACCAATCTGGACGCCAAGCTCCGTGAGGAAATGCTCATCGAGATACGGCAGATCCAGAAGAACATAGGCACCACGATTTTTTATATTACCCATGACCAGGAGGCGTCCCTGCAGCTGTGCGACAAGATGGCAATCATGAACCAGGATGGGGAGCTGTGCCAGCTTGGAGCGGACGAGGACATCATCCTCAGGCCGGCCAACCGGTTTGTGTTTGAGTTCATCGGCGTGTCCAATTTCTTTACACTGAGCAAACTGGGCAGCGACTGGTGCTTTGCCGGGAACAGGAAGCTGGTATTTGACGGGGAGGTTCCTGCGGGATTTGACAGGCAGGGGGTTGTGGATATGGGGGTCAGGCCCAACAATATCACCTTTGACCCGGCTTCGCCTGTAAAGGCAAAGGTAAAGCGCTCCGTATTCCTGGGGAGTGAATACGATTATTTTGTGGAGTTTGACGGCAGGGAGGTCCGTGTCCAGAAAAATGCTTTTGACGCCATGCATACAGGCGCAGTGGAACAGGAAGGGGATACGGTTGGACTTAGGTTCGTAAGTCCGGAGTTTTATCCCGCTGCCGGAAAGGAGGAAGCCGTATGACATTCAGGAGAAAACGCGCCATGACCAGCGGCTCGGAGCTGGCCGCCATGGAGGGCAGGCGGTTCGGCCTGGACCAGGCCATGACAGGTTTAAGCTTTGTACTGCTGCTCATCATTGTGGCAATTCCTATTTTCATGATTGTGTACAATGCATTTTTCTATGAGAATAAGTTTGATATCAGCCTTTTCATATCAGTCATAGGAAATGTAGATAACCTGAAGGCAATGTGGAATACAATCGTGATTGCCCTTGCAGTTACTTTATTCGGGACCATAATGGGCCTGTTCTATGCATGGCTTCTGGGACGGAGCGATATTCCGGCCAAAGGCTTCATGCGGGCCATGTTCACCATCCCTTATATGTTCCCTCCGTTCTTCGGGGCCATGGCGTGGGATCTGCTCTTTTCCGGCAGGGCCGGTTACGTGAACAAATGGCTGATGGCCACCTTCCATCTGGCCAATGCGCCCATCAACATCAACAGCATCGGCGGCATCATATTCGTGGAGTGTTCTTATTACTTCCCATTTGTATTCATGCAGGTGGTAAGCGCGCTGGAGCGCATGGACCCCACGCTGGAGGAATCGGCCAGGATTGCAGGCGCGAAGCAGGGCCAGGTCATTGCAAAAATCACGATTCCGCTTGTAAAGCCCGCCATATCCGCAGGCGCGCTGCTGATACTGATTTCCTCGCTGGCACATTTCGGCGTGCCTTCCATCCTTGGTTTTTCCAAGAATATTTACACGCTGCCAACCATGATATATGCACTGATTTATAAATCCTCGGGAAGCTTTGAGGGAATCCGGCAGGGCGCGGCCCTTTCCATCCTTTTGGTGGCGGTGGTGTCTGTGGCCCTGGTAATCCAGAAGCGGGTGTTAAGTTCAGGCAGCTATGATATCATCAAGGGCAAATCCATGCGGCCCACGCTCATTAAGCTTAGAGGGGCAAAGTACCCCCTGCTGGCATTTGCCTGCCTGACACTGGTTGTCATTGTCGTGGTCCCGCTGGTGATGATATTCCTGGTAGCCCTTGTAAATGCATACGGACTGCCGCTTACGCCGGAGAACTTCTCACTGAAGAATTATCAGAAGGTGCTGACCTCCCCGGCCACCCTGGATTCCATCAAGAACTCGCTGTTCCTGTCCGTCACGGCCGGAATCGTGTGTATGTTCTTAGGCGTCATGGTTGCATACGTTATCAACCGGATTAAGCCAAAGGGGAAAGGCGTCCTGGAAATCCTTTCCGTGCTTCCGTATTCCATACCGGGCACGGTGCTGGCAATCGGCGTCATCCTTTCCTGGTCCGGTTCCATTTTCGGAATCAAGCTTTATAATACCATTTGGATCATCCTGGTGGCATACATGGCAAGGTATCTGTCCTTCTCCATGAAGAGCGCGTCCGCATCCCTGCAGCAGGTGAACTCGTCCCTGGAGGAAGCGTCCAGGGCCTGCGGCGCATCCCATACAGAATCCTTAAAGGATATCACCCTGCCCTTAATCCGGCCGGCCATGGTATCGGGCTTCTTCCTGATATTCCTTCCGGCCATGAGGGAGCTGACCACATCCATCCTTCTGTACGGGCCGTATACAAGGACATTGGGCGTGCAGATCTACTCCCTGCGCGATGCGGGCATGATACCCCAGGCGTCCGCCCTGGCATCACTGGCAATCCTGATCATTATTATATGTAATACAATTGTTACGCAAATCACCAAGGACAGGAAGGGAGCGTAAGATTATGGCACAGGAACAGGTAATATTACAGCATGTTACAAAACGCTTCACAACCAGAACCATGGGCACGGTTACGGCGGTGGATGATTTTAACCTCAGCATAAAGGAAGGGGAGTGCTTCTCCTTCCTGGGGCCTTCGGGCTGCGGCAAGACCACCACGCTGCGTATGATAGCCGGGTTTGAGGATCTGTCAGAGGGGGAAATCCATCTCTGCGGGAAACCGGTGTCGGTCAAGTCAAAGAATCTGTATGTGCCGCCGGAGGAGAGAGGGCTTGGGATGGTGTTCCAGGCATTTGCGGTATGGCCCCATATGAATATATTTGACAATGTGGCATTTCCCTTAAAAATCCAGAAGGTCAATAAAACGGATATGACAAAGCGGGTAAAGGAAGCTCTGCACCACTGCAGCCTGGATGGGCTGGAGGAGGTTTACCCATCCGACCTTTCCGGCGGCCAGCAGCAGCGGATTGCCCTGGCCAGGGCAATTGTCACTAATCCCAGGGTCATGCTTCTGGATGAACCCCTTTCCAATCTGGATCCCAAGCTTCGGGAATCCATGCGTTTTGAGATTAAGGAGCTTCAGAGGAAGTTTAATTTTACCATTATCTTCGTCACCCATGACCAGTCCGAGGCAATGGCCATATCGGACCGGATGATGGTCTGCGACATGGGCAGGATCATGCAGATTGACACACCGGAGAACCTCTACAGGAAACCTAACTCCAGGTTCGTCCACAGTTTCCTGGGCGAATCCACCTTCATGGATGTGGTCATCAAGGACAATAAGGCATATCCCAAGGGGGATATGGGCCAGTCCTTAAACCTGGCGGTTCCGGCTGATGCGGCCAGCGAGATGGTGGTGGCCACAAGACCTAACGCCATCCGGCTCACATCGGACCGGGGCTTCAGGACCCATGTGGAGAAGAGGATATTCCTGACAGACAGGACCGAGTATCTGGTGCCGGTGGGGGAACAGCTGGTGAAGGTGGAGACGCCCCACCGGGTGGTATTCTCCCCGGGCGAGGCCTGCTGCATCGATATCGCCGACCCCATGTGGTATCCGCTGGAAGATAAGAAGGCGGAGGAAGAGAGGATTAAGAGACAGCTGGTATGATGGGATGATTTGATACTGAAGGATTAGCTGCCGCCCGGCCTATTTACGCCGGGCGGTATTCGTGCATGCCGTCATGGGCCGCACCCTGTTCTGTATGGACAGGGTGCGGCTTATTTTGGTAGCCAAATGATTTGTTAGGGGGTATAATGGGGAAAGACAGTATATTTGCAGGAGGGGACAGATGACGGAGGATAATATGGTGGATTCCGTACCCAGAAGGGTCAGGAAAACCGATTTAAAATCACAGGTGGAAGAAGAACTTGTCCGCTTTATAAAACACATGGACCTGGCTGTCAACAGGAAGCTGCCAAGGGAGGAAGAACTGGCCCGGATGTTAGGCGTCAGCCGCATTACCCTGCGCAGCGTTCTGGATGATCTGTCTGCCAAGGGCATGATATTCCGCAAGCACGGGAAGGGTACATTTGTCAACAGCAGCTTCTTTGAGATGAAGGCCAGCTTTAACCCGGTCATGCATTTTGCAGATATGATAAGGAACAGCGGCTATGAGCCAAGGGTGGAGATGATTGACCATCAGATTGTGAAGGCGGACCGGGATGTGGCCGGACGTCTGGAGATAGAAGAGGGCAGCGACGCGCTGGTGTGCGATAAGATATTCTACGCGGACAAGCAGATATGCGCTGTTACCAGGGACTATATCCCCCTTTCATACCTGAACGGGGTGGATATGGCGGAGCTGGACCGCTATGTTAATTCTGTATTCTATTTTATGTATAAGGCCAGCGGCAAGAAGCTGGAGTGGGATAAGGTGGAACTGAACGCGGTGTACAGCCGGGATGACGCGCTGCTTGACCGGCTCTTAAAGGCGGCCGGGATTGGGCCTAAGGCGTTCCTGCTGCTTAAAGGGGTAAACTTTGACGAGGAAGGCACCCCGGCTGTGTATACATGGGAGTATGTGGATACGGAGATACTTAAATATAGCCAGATCCGTAAGAGGATTCTGCATTATGAGGATGTGTAGCGGGGGCAGGGGCACTTGGGGAAACCAGGTGCCTAAGAGCCTGTTTGAAAATTCATTCCCGCCGTCTGCCCTAAGGAATCCACCAGAGGTACCCCCTTAGGACAAAGCACGCCCCACTTCGCGGTATATTTGGCCCCGATTCAGTCAGCGTAGCCCGCTACGCCTCCATCATCGGGACCAAATCTCCCACAAAGTGGGACGCACAGCCGACGGAAAGCAATTTCCAAACACGCCCTAGATTGCAGTTTTTGTAAAGTTGGTACTGAAAAGGGTATCAGCTTTTTTGATGTTGTAGAATGTATTTATTCTTTGATGAGGTTCAACGCGTACCGGGCTGGGAAGATGTGATTAATTCGTTTCGGGTAGATTTGAATTGTGATATTTACATTACAGGTTCCAATGTTGGACGGTATTTATTCGACAGTAATTATGCGGGATATTTTAGAACGTGAAAATCGAAGAGGACAGAAACGTATCACAGATCCGATTCTGCTGAAAAAGATAGTCATGTTCCTCGCTGATAATATCGGCAGCAGTATTTCCGTTTCTTCAATCGGGAATATACTTGTGAATGTGGGCTTGTTAGAAGGTGGAAAGCGCAAAGGTACACCGAGCGCACATACGGTTCAGGCTTATGTGAACGCATTGCTGGAAGCGTATTTCTTTTATGATATTAAGCGGTTTGACATTAAAGGGAAAGAGTACCTGCGTACCCTTGGAAAATACTATATTGTTGATATTGGACTGAGAAATTATCTGCTCGGATCCAGAGACCGTGACAGCGGTCACGCATTGGAGAACGTGGTGTACTTTGAATTACTTCGGAGAGGTTTTGATGTTTCCATCGGAAAAGTGGATAATTCAGAAGTTGATTTCATTGCGGCAAAACCGGACAATAAAATATATATCCAGGTAACGGAATCCATGACAAGTGATGATGTCCGCCGCAGGGAATTGGCCCCGTTGCAGAAAATCAGAGATAATTATAAGAAGATAGTGTTGTCTTTGAATACCGGAATGGATTCTTCTTATGAGGGGATTAAGTCTGTTAACCTTATAGATTGGTTGATTGATGATTGTTAATATATATCAGATAATGGGATTTTAAAGAGATAGACTTTTTCTATCGATGGAGGCACTTGGAAAAACCAAGTGCCTTTTTGCACGGCTCCGGCTGGACAGGGCCGCCAGATTCATACGGTGAACTCCAGATCTTTAAAATACTGGTCAAAGCAGAAGAAGGCAGCCCCCTTCATCGCAAAGTCCAGCTGGTCCGGATAGGAGCTGGTCCCGTATGAGAAACTGAAGGTCAGCTTCATCCGGTTCTGGATATTATGAAGGGACAGGTGGTTGATGTTTTCCTCCAGGCTTTTCTGGAAATAACTTCCTGAGTTGGCGTAAATGCCCTGAATGATGATTTCATCGGGGTCATATGTTATCTGCATATTATAAATCAGCACGGTAAACTGCTGGATGACATAATCCAGATGTTTCCTGGCCAGGCTGTCACCGTCGTTGGCTGCCTGGAACACCTCCTGTATGGTCAGGGTGGAAAGGTCCCCGCGGCTCAGGGACGAGACTGCGTGGGTCTTTAAGTCCCGGCAGATCCGCCTGAGCATCGGTTCCCTTGATACGCTGGTTTCAAAGCAGCCGTAGTTGCCGCAGTTGCAGCGCTCGGAAAAGGTGTAATCCGTGGTGAGGTGGCCGTATTCCCCTACCAGGCCGGTCAGCCCGTGGATCAGATGTCCCATCCGCAGCTGGCTTCCGCCCACGGTGCTGCTGCAGAAAAGGGTGATTATATTTTTGTTACGGCGTTCCGGGCATTCCAGCAGCTCATAGCAGCCGTGGAATCGGCTGGTATTGTTAAGGTAGAGCGGTGCGCTGATACGGAGCCGCGCCCTGATATCCTCGATTACATGAAGTTCATTCCCCCACTGCGGCGAAAGGATTGGACGTGACAGGATGCCCTCTTTGTGCAGGATGATGCCCGCGCATTGGAATACAATGCCGCAAAGCCGTCTTTCATCCAGATTGTTCTGTTCCATGACCGAAGAAATCTGCCGGGCCAGGATGGAAAGGACCTCCTCATACGGATATCCTTCCTGGACAGTACAGGACTCCATCGCTTCCCCAAGAACGTTGTAGTTCATATCATATAGCTGGCATAAGCAGAATTCATGGGAAAAATATGCAGTTATCACATATCCGTAATCCGAGTTCAGGGCATACATCTCCGGCTTCTTGCCGCCCTGATTGGTGGATTCCCCTTTACCGACAGCGTGGATGATGTTCATTTCGGTGAGGTTGTTGAGGATATTCGTGATTGCTGTTTTGCTTAAGGAAAGCACCTGTGCAATATCACGGACAGCCAGGGTGGGGTGGTTCCGGAAAAGCTGTATGATGGACTGATAATTCTGGCGCCTTAAATCAATGGGCTTTGCACCAATATTTTTACTCATAGGGTTACCTGCTTTCTTTCTGATATTCTGCCTTTCTTATATTATCCCTAATTTATTAAAAAAAGTCAATGTAAAACAAGAAAGTTATTCAACAAAAATGTAAAACAGGTCACTGCTTGTTATTGGAAATGAACGAAAAATGCAAATATAGGCGAATGTGCAGGCGAAAATACTGGCAGGAACATAGATTGAAACATACCTGGTCATCGTAATTAGACAATTTAATTGGAAAACTATATTGACAAACTACAACGGAAGCAGTAAAATACAATCAGCAAGAGGATAAAACTGTATAAGGAAAAAGGAGGGAGGGCATGAAATGCATGAAGAATACGTACTGGAGCTATCCGGCATAACAAAGACCTTTCCGGGGGTCAGGGCACTGGACCGTGTAAGCTTCCAGGTCAGGAAGGGAACCGTACATTCACTGGTAGGCGAGAACGGGGCCGGTAAATCCACGCTTATGAAGGTAATCAATGGGATGTACAGGGCCAATGAGGGGACTATTTCCGTACGCGGGAAGGTGGAGAACATCACCTCGCCGGGAATAGCAGAAGGTCTTGGGATTGCAATGATTTTCCAGGAGCTGGTTTACGTTCCGGGTCTGACGGTGGCGGAAAACCTGTGTCTGGGACATCACCCGGTTACGGGGCTGGGACTGGTGGACTGGAAGAAGATCAACAGGGATGCCCAGGAGCTTTTGGACAGGGAGCAGATTGATGTGAAGGCAACTGCAATCATGGCAGAGGTGTCCATCTCGGACGCCCAGATGATTGAGATTGCCAAAGCCACCAATAAGGGGGCGAATATCGTGATTATGGACGAGCCTACATCCTCGCTGACCCAGCATGAGTCTGAGCGCCTGTTTAAGAAAATCCGGGAACTGCGGGAAAAGGGATGTGCGGTCATCTATATATCCCACAAGATGGAAGAAGTGTTCCGGATGAGTGATTACATAACCATCATGCGTGACGGGCACAGCGTCCAGACAGGCCCTATCAGCGGGTTTGATGAACAGAAGGTAATCTCAGCCATGGTGGGGCGTTCCGTGGAGAACATTTACCCGGAGAAGCGGGGAGAGCCGGGGAAGGTACTGCTGGAGGTAAAGGATATGAATGCGGGAAGGACCTCCCGCCATATCAGCCTGAACCTGCGCGCAGGTGAGATTGTGGGCATGGCCGGACTGGTAGGCGCGGGCCGGACGGAAACCGTGCGGGCCATATGCGGCCTGGAACCCTTTGAGTCAGGGGAAATCATTTTGGACGGCAGGACATACACGGGCATGACCGTGAACCAGGCCATTGAAAATGGACTGGTAATGGCCACTGAGGACAGAAGGAAGTACGGGATTATTCCCTGCAGGAGTATTAAGGAGAATATCTCCCTTCCCAACCTGAAGGAACTTTGCAGGTCTGGTTTCATCAATCAGAAAAAGGAACAGGGCCTGGTGCAGGCGTATTTTGAGCGTCTCCGCATAAAAGCCAACAGCATGAATGTGGATGCATTCACGCTATCAGGCGGTAATCAGCAGAAGCTGGTATTAGCCAAATGGCTGATGTCCAATCCCAAGGTGCTGATCCTGGATGAACCTACCAGGGGAATTGACGTGGGCGCCAAATATGAGATTTACGAGCTGATGAATGAGATGGCAGAGGCGGGAATGGCAGTCCTGATGATTTCCTCAGAACTTCCCGAGCTGATCGGCATGTGCAGAAGGATTTATGTAATGGCCGAAGGCGAGATTAAAGGGGAACTGAAGAATGAGGAAATCAGCCAGGTAAGCATCATGCGTCTGGCCACAGGAGGGGAATAAGATGGGAAAGGCAAGCAGTAAACAGGCAATTAATTTTGTGACAAGATATAGTATTTATTTTATTACTTTAATTTTCATGGTCATCTGTACCTGTATGAACGACAGGTTCCTGACCGTAGAGAATATCATCAATATACTAAGGCAGATTTCCGTGTATGCCCTTTTGGCATTCGCAGAATCCGTGTGCATCATCTCGGGGAACCTGGACCTTGCGGCAGCATCCACCCTTGTGTTTTCAGGGTGTATGTCCATCTTTGTATACACGGCAACGGAATCCCTGCTGCTGGCAGTGCTTGTGGCGGTTTTGGTAGGCGTGATAATCAATACGGTATCCGGAATAATCGTGGCATATTTTAACATTCCCCCTTTTGTGGCGACCCTTGGCATGCAGATGTCCGTGCGCGGCGCCGTATATATGCTGACGGGCGGCATGACAATCACGGAGACAGGGGAGAACTTTAAAGTAATAGGCCAGGGATATGTGGGGCCGGTTCCCAACCCGGTGCTGATCATGCTGTTGTGCGCAGTGGTATTCTGGGTGTTGTTAGACAGGACGCGTCTGGGGCGGAATTTCTATGCGGTGGGAGGAAACCGCGAGGCTGCCAGGGCTTCCGGCATCAGCCTGCGCAAATATACAATTTATGCATACATGGTGGCAGGCGCATTTACAGGACTTGCGGGAATTGTTTACTGTTCCAGGATTAATGCCGGAACACCGGCCGGGGCGCAAGGGTATGAAGGACTGGGAATTGCTGCCGCGGTCATCGGCGGCATCGGATTTGCAGGAGGGACAGGCAATGCATGGGGAGCGGTGATTGGTGCGGTTGTAATCGGCATCATTAATAATATCCTGAACCTGATGGGGGTAAATTCCTATATGCAGCAGGTAATCAACGGCCTGGTGATTATCCTGGCAGTTGGTCTGGATACGTTCACCCGTTCAAAACGTACATCATAATAAAGGAGAAGGAATCATATGAAAAAGAAAATCGTGTTACTTTTGGCAGCAGTAATGGCAGTGGGTATGCTGTCGGGATGTGGAAAGAAGGGGAATGCACCGGCGTCAGGGGCTGTACCGGCAGAGGCGTCCGGCCAGGAAATGGCTGTTCCCGAGGGGCTTGCGGGAACAAAGGTGGCGTGGGTTACGATCCAGTCCGATGCATGGCATCACCAGACCGCGGTAAAGGCCCAGGAGCTGCTGGCAGCCAATGGATTTACCTGTGACTTATTCGACACAAACGGGGATGACGCCAAGGGCCTTGAATGTCTGGAGCAGATACGCACGGCGGGGGATTACGGGCTGGTCATCTATGCCTGCAATGTAACGCAGCTGGATGCCTTTAAGCAGCTGATGGATAAGGGCACAAGCGTTGTCATGTATGCCAATGATTTTGAGGATAACCACGGCGTGGTCTCCACCTGGGTATGTTCTGAGTATGACCTGGGTTACCTGGTTGCTGAGAAGGCGGCCCAGGAACTGCCGGAGAACGCCAATGTGGTGCTCTTAAGGGGGATTGAGGGCTGGTCCGGTTCCGTGATGAGGGGCAAGGGCTTCCATGCGGCCCTGGAGGATGCCGGACGTGACGATATCACAATCCTGGATGAGAAATTCCAGAAGTTCCAGAAAGCAGATGCCATGACCTGTATGGAGGATTGGATTACTGCTTACGGCGACAAGATTAACGGCGTTGTTTCTGAAAATGACGATATGGCCCTGGGAGCCATTGAGGCCCTGCGTGGAGCCGGTATGACTGCCGACGCCGGCCATGTGCTGGTATATGGCATTGACGGTCTGTACCAGGGATGCAAAGGCATCAAGGAAGGTTCTATCCAGGCATCCGCATATCAGGACTCCAATGACTATGCAGAGGCGGCCCTTGAACGGATACAGAAGCTGGTAAGCGGGGAAATGAAGCCTGGGGACTGTGAGGATCTGACATTTGACGCGGCTTATATTGACAGCTCCAATGTGGATGAATTCCTTACTTATTATGAAAAAGCCGGTATGGCACAGTAAAGGAAAGATAATGGGTAATATGAAGAAAGAAGATTTTGCAGATCCAAAAGGAGTTTTGGAGTACAACGAGGCCCAGTCCCCTCTGTGGTTCTGGAATGACAGGCTGGAAAAAGCAGAGCTGGAAAAGCAGCTGTCCTTAATGACTGAAAAAGGGATTACATGTAATGCCCCCCATGCAAGAACCGGGTTTGAAGGCGGTTATCTGGATCAGGACTGGATGGAGCATATGCAGACCGTCATTGATTACAAGGCACGGCACGGCGAGACCATGTGGCTTTATGATGAATTTAACTGGCCTTCCGGGATTGCCAATGGGGAGGTGACAAAGAACGAGGAGCTGCGCGAAAAGTATCTTTCGATTCAACGTTTTTTCGTGCCTGCCAATACAAGGTTCCGCATCCAGCCCACCATGCTCAGGGAGATGAACCTGGATGTCAAGGAATACATCACGAATGATTATCAGGGCAAAAAGGACATTGACAACCTGTTTGTCTATGACGCAGGCACAATGGAACCGCTGGATGTCAGGCAGTTTCAGCCGGATGATGACTCGGGTCATCTGTTTAACCTGTCGGAGAATGATTTTGAAATCATCAGGGACAGGGATACGGTGGTATTCGAAGCCAAGGTGCTGACAGAGCTGTTTCAGAAGGAAGGATTTTATGACCCTGACTACCTGAACCCGGATGCAGCTGACAAATTCATTGAAGCCACATACGAGGCATATCATGAACGGTTTGCAGATGCATTCGGCAAAGTCATTACCGCGGGCTTTGATGACGAAAGCAGGTTCTGCCATGCATTTCCATGGACTGGCAGCCTTCTTGCTGCATTCGAGGATAGATACGGCTACCGGCTTGAGGAGCGGCTGCCTGACCTGGTCCTGCCGGGAGTCAGGGCTGGCCGTACCCGCTGCCATTACTTTAACCTGATAGCGGATATGTACCGGGATAATTACCATAAGAGGCTTCGGGGCTGGTGTGAAGCCCATGGGATAGACTACTGCCCCCACCTTCTGGGAGAGGAAAATGTGGCTGCCCAGGTCCGGTATAACGGAGAGCTGATGCGCCAGTTCCGTGAGATGACAAGGCCGGGGGTGGACCATCTTGGTAAAGGAATCGGAAGCTTAAACATCCGTTTTGCGTCCTCGGCAGCCGAGGTATACGGGAAAAAGGGGCTGGCCTGTGAGGCCTTTGCGGCCAATGGATGGGATCTGACCTTTGAGGAATACATCCGCACCATTTCCTGGCTTTATTCCCAGGGGGTAAATACCATTACGAACCATGCATTTTTTTACTCCATCCGGGACGGGAGGAAGGATGACTGGCCTCCTTCACAGTTTTTCCAGTGGAAGGGCTGGGAGAAGATGGGGCAGGCCAATGCCATGTGCCGCAGGACCTATGGCATGATTAAGGACAGCGTAAGGAAGACAGAGGTCCTGATTTACCATCCGGTAGAAAGCTTCTGGCTTCATTATATCCCGGACCAGGGATTTACCCATGGCTTCCACATGGGGCCGCTGATTCAGGGAGAACAGGCGGCGCACATTGACAGGCAGGAACAGATATTGTTAAATGAACTGCAGGAGCATAACAGGGATTTTACCGTGTTCCCCTCTGACGCCACGGACCAGTTCAAGGTGGAAAATGGCAGGCTGGTAAATAAAAATACAAACCAGCAATACGCTGCATTTGTCCTGCCCATGTGCCAGGTGCTTCCGCTGGAGAGCGCCAGGATGCTGGAGGAATTTGCTGCCCAGGGCGGCTATATCGCAGTGATGGAAACAGTCCCTGAATACAGTATGATGGAAGCCCAGGATGGGGAGCTGAAGGAAATCATGAAGCGGATCATGGATGCGCCCAACACATCATTTTTTGAGGACATGGACACAAAGGCGCTTCTTATGTGGCTTTTGGAGGCTGTTCCCCAGGGTATGAGGATTGTGGAAGGGACAGACGGTCTAAAGAAGAATTTACTTCACTATCCGGACTGGGTGATTGACCCCTATATCCATACCGGGGAGGATATGAGCGGAGTCTCATGGACTGCATTTGAGGACCAGGGAACAAAGTATTATTTTGTAAATTATACGGATGAGGTACAGGAGATAACCGTGCAGGTGTGTTCCGGAATCCTTCCGGAAATCTGGGATACATATACAGGAGCCATAGAACCTGCCCAGGTTGTGGAGGAGAAAAGGGATGGAAATGGAACGCAGTATCAGATCCGTATGAGACTGCCGAAGGACTACGGGGTATTCCTGGTTACAGGATAAATACAGGTGAAACATGTGGATTCATCATGATATCTGAATGGATTGTAATATCTGAGTCAGATATAAAATCCAAATATATGGTTGACCAACAGACAACGCCGCCCAACATGACATCATGGGCGGCGTTTCTGCATGATAGCTGGCATAGGGGCGGATGGCGGAAGTATTATCAAAGATTTCGAAAGCATTTTCAAAAAGTTCGGAAGTATTATCAAAAATCTCAGAATCATTTTCATAAATACCTTGACATTGATTTAAGACGGATGTAGTATAAAAGAAAGACAATTGTCTTAAAGGAGCTGATTCTATGGAAAAGTTAAAAAAACTGCCGGACGCAGAGTTTGACGTGATGAAGGTAATATGGGACAATGAGCCGCCCGTGACCACCACATCTGTCAGGGAGCAGTTAGGAAAAGAAAAAGAGTGGAAGATACAGACCGTTGTTACCCTTATGCTCCGTCTGGTTGAGCGGGGGTTCCTGCGTTCTGAAAAACATGGAAAAGAGCGTACCTATTTCCCGCTTGTAAGTAAAGAAGATTACCTGAAGTTTGAAACTGGCAATTTCATGAAGCAGTATCACAACAGCTCTCTTTTTAACCTGATTAACACCTTGTATGATGATGAGGCCCTTACGGACAAGGATATTGACGAGCTGTTGACATGGGCCAAAGAACGGAGGAATTAATATGCAGGGCTTTCTGATTACGCTGGCGGTATGCTCCGTTACCATGTCGGCACTTGCACTTTTTTACATGGCAGTAACCCCGTTTCTGGCAAAGCGCTATTCTGTAACAGGCCGTTATTATACATGGCTTGTGATTGTGCTTGGGCTGATTATCCCGTTCCGCCCCCAGACTGGCAACGCAGTGGTCAGGGTCCATGTGCCGGTCCATCCGGCGGCGCCTGTTATCCGCACCGGGACAGGGATACCGGAGGCCATGCCTGTTGATTATCTGCCCTCCACCCTGCCGCACATGACTGGGTGGCAGATTACGGCGGTAATATGGATGGTGGGAATGATTGCATTTCTTATGTATCATATGATCCGGCATTACCGTTTTTTGAAATTAGCGGCCAGGTGGAGTGAAGACGTCACGGACAACCGGACCCTGACGTTATTACAAAACCTGAAAGCGGGGATGGGATTATCAAGGCCCATGGGACTGAAGGTTTGCGGCAGTATTGGGACCCCTATGATGGTAGGCTTTATAAGCCCGCGTATACTGCTGCCCAAAGCGGATTTTTCAGAAGATGAACTCTGTTTCATCCTGAAGCATGAACTGATACACTACAGGCGCGGGGACTTATGGTATAAATGTCTGGTACTGGCTGCAACCGCCGTCCATTGGTTCAATCCCATTGTTTACATGATGGCAAAGGCCATTGATATCCAATGTGAATTATCCTGTGACAAGGAAGTCATACGCAGTGCGGATCCGGATGTACGGCAGTATTACAGTGAAACAATTATCGGTGTGGTCAGGTACCAATCGGGACATAGGACCGCGCTGTCAACTAATTTTTATGGATCCAGGCAAAGCCTGAAGGAAAGGATTGTTTCAATTATGGATATGAGTAAAAAGAAATCAGGGATTGCGGTTCTCTGTGCCGCTTTGGTACTCACCCTGGGTACGGGTTCTGCTTTTACGGCAAAGGCGGAGACAAAGGGAACGCCCGGACCTATAAAAGAAGATATCGTGGTTTCCCCAGAGTTTTCTTATGGTTACAAGTTCCACCCCAACCCTGAAACCTATGCCGTATATTCATCCTATGGGATTACTGTTTCAGATGATGGGGAAATGCTGCTGTATAACGGGGAGAGGGTACGGCTTTTTATGGATGGACATTCGGATGCGGAAGCCTTCTTTTTGGACGAAGCAGGTACAGTTAATCTGTCTGTCAGCAGGAATGCATCCGGCAATATTACCGGGATTGAACGTATCTCAAGGGAAAAAGCGCAGGAATACTGTTCTGCTTTCTTTGCCGATGACCGTAACACTCAAGCCCCCAACTCTCAGGACCATTCTAAAAAAGTATCGCAGGATATGGATGGCGGAGGAACCCAAGATATAGAAGAGAATGAAATAAAGAGTATAGCAAAGGATACAGCAGCAGAAACAACGGTTGATATGGCAGGCAAAAACAAATTTAATCAATATTCATCCTATGGAATCACTGTTTCAGCAGATGGTCAGATACTATATTATAATGGCCAGCGTGTAAAACTTCTTGCAGATGAACTGCCTGACGGTTCTTTTGAATCATTCTGGTATGACGAAGCAGGAACCGTCAGTTTATCAGCCATAAGGAACTCAGATGGCCGGCTTACTGATATCAAAGGCATCTCGGAAGAAAAGGCGCAGGAATACCTTAAGAGGGCAGATGGGAATAATCAGGATGTTTTGAAGGGGCTGGATGAAAAAGTAGAAAACAGGATGAAGGAGTTATTTCCGGGGGAATGATTAGTCAGGCGGCTATATCAGGATAGGATTTATCATACAGGTCAGATTGAAATGTTATATTTTGAAAGGAAGTGATTGCAATGATAATGGTAACAACCGAAAGAATGTCCATATTCCCAATTTCTGACGATGAAATGAAATTAAAAATCGAGCAGGAAACCAACGGGGAAATGAAAAGGGCATACATGGAAATGCTTGCCGGCTGTAAAAAATCACCTGAACAGCGTATTTGGCACACCATATGGTTCATGCAGCTTAACGATGGTAGCGGACAAATCGTTGGGGACCTGTGCTTTAAGGGATTAAATGATAATGGGAGCGTAGAAATCGGCTACGGAATGAAAGAAGATTATGAAGGCAGGGGGTTGATGACAGAGGCTGTTACCGCCATGGCTAAATGGGCAATCACTCAAGAGGGCGTATCCTGTATTGAATCAGAAACCGATTCCAACAACATTGCTTCACAAAGGGTCCTTCTGAAGGCAGGGTTCGTACCAACTGGGGTGATGGGGGAGGAAGGGCCAAGATTTGTATGGACGAAATGCTGAATACAGGTTTATAGGCGGGATGATGAGCCTTCGTTTTAGTTATGTAATATGTGGCTGAAACGGCAGACATCAACCAAAGCATGGTTTTAATATTTATCCTACGAAAACAATAATGCAAAAAAAGATTCGTAATGTTTCAGGGGGCATCCTCCCGGACCAGAAACCGTCCGGGAGGATGCCCCCATAAGTGTATAAGTGTCTATCTGTCAAGGCAACCGGATTCCCCATCTGGCTGCCTTCATGTTCCCATTCAGTCCATACTTATGGCTGCCACCTGGAATACCCATATATCATAATCAGGATGCTTACAACCAAAAGAGCATTTCCTGTATGGATGAATACAGGATTCTCAGCCAGGCATCCCATAAAGGAGCCAATGCCCATAATCACGGTGCCGATCAACGCGCTGAATTTATATCTGTCCATCTGATATCCCCCTCTTTCTATGCTTCTTCTGCCAGGTTAGTGGTTACCCGCTGCTTACTTACAGCCATAAGCGCGGTATAGAGGACTGCCCCAAGTATGATTCCGTTTAAGGATGGAAGTCCGAAGGGAATCATGTACACCAGCGCAATGGAGATGGCCCAGGTAATCCATGGAACAGGATTCCATTTGCAGAAGCTGGCTTTATCGTAGGCAGCATAGCGGCCTTTATGTACCAGGAAGTAATCGGAAAGGATGATTCCTGATAAGGGCGGGACAACGGTTCCCAGTATGTTCAGGAATGTGAACAGGAAGCCGATTTCGTATGGTCTGGTCAGGGTTGCCAGTGCGGACAGCACCAGCAGGATTGCCAGCATTTTCTTGCGCTCCATCTTGAATGCATTGGAAAGGTTCAGGGATGTGGAGTACAGGTTTGCCGCGTTGGTGGTGAAGATATTGGTTGTCATCAGGATCAGGCTTGGGATGACCAGGCCGAATCCCAGAAGGATGACCGTCAGGTCGCTGTTCTGCATGGCAATGGCTGCAATGGCGCCGCAGACAATCATCAGGATGTTGCCGCCCAGAAGCCCGGTAAGGGTGGCGGAGACAGCTGCCTTTGTGTCCTTGGCATACCGCATGATATCCGCAATACAGGTGGCTGTGGACAGGACCCATGTGCCGATGACAGCCGTGATGCCTGTGAACAGAGGCATGTCAGAGGATGGAACGTAGGCAAACAGGGCATCCATGCCGCCGATGACGCCTAAGGAGCGGATGGCTGTTGCAATGGACAGGAATACAATGGCCGGGATTGCAATATAGCCAAGAATGGTAATTGCGCCTATGCCGCACATGGCAAAGATTCCCATGACAATGGCGCTGACAGCCATACAGATACCTTCTCCTACCTGCCCCATATGGAACACCTGGGCCACGAAATGTCCGTAGGTGGCGGCCTGGATGGTGTACCAGCCCAGGTTCACCACAGGCACGAAGATGGAAGCCGCCTTGGAGCCGGTGGAGCCAAAGCTGTACCTGGTCAGCAGTGCAAAGGTAAGCCCTGTCTTACAGGCGATGATACTAATCAATACCGCAATGATGCTTAGGAAAACGTTGCCTCCCAGTGTGGCCAGTATGATATGTTTAAAATCCATGCCGGCTGCAAGACCGCCGCCAGCCATCATGCTGGTTATTACAAATACAAAGCCAGTCCATACAATGGTTAGGCTGAAATAGGTTTTTCTCTGATCCGCAGGTACGGCGCAGCGGGAAAATTCCGTGTCCGCGGCCTGGTTCTGGTTCTGCTGTTCCATCTCATATCCTCCATTCCAATACATGATTCAGTTCCTGAACACGTCTTAGTTATTCCAATATCCCTCATGCACACCGGCAATCTCTTCCACCAGCTCCGGGAACGGACCCACAACCTCAATCTCCTTCTGTCCCCTTGCAAATACCTCACGGCAGGGCAGGTCAAAGGTTGGGTTCTGGGGGTCGGCCCCTGTGTGCGCCAGCAGGTCCTTCTCAGACATGCCATACACCACCCGGCCGATGCCGGCCCAGTAAATGGCCCCGGCGCACATGGCGCAAGGTTCTGCCGTGGTGTAAAGGGTACAGTCTTTTAAGAATTCCTTGGAATACTGCTGGGACGCCTTTTCTGCCACCTGTGTCTCTGCGTGTCCCGTGCATTTATTCTCCGTAATCTCCACATTGGGCTGTTCCAGCAGGATATTGCCTTCCTTATCAGCAAGAAGCGCGCCAAAAGGAGTGTTTCCTCCTGCCCGTGACTCCCTGGAAATCTCAGCGCAGCGTTTTAAGTTCCTGATATCAATTGATTTGTCCATTGTATCCTCCATATTTTTCTTTTAAAGATAAGAGGTATTACCTCATATCTATTTTCTGATATAAATTTATCATAATCTCATAGGGATGTAAATGTCTAATGTGTATAAGGAAAATAAAAAAAATTGTGCACTTTAGCTAAATACACATGGGTATTGCGGCTTTACGCAGATTTTACAAAATCTATACCATACCTTGCTTTCAGCAAATGTAAAACTTTTGTATACTCCAAAATGTAATCGGAAGTACAAAAAGAAAAGACGAAGATGAAAACGTATTTGAATTTCGCAGAAAAATCGGAGGCAGAGTATTATGAAAATGAACAGCAAAAAGATAATGGCACTTATGGGTTCTGCAATGCTTGCAATGGGAATGCTGGCAGGATGCGGGAGTTCTGCAGGAGAGACAACCACGACGGCTCCGGCCACCACGGCAGGGTCAGTAACAACAACCGGGGCACAGGCCGATACCAGTGAAGCGGCAGGGACATCCGAAGCAGCCGGTTCTGAAGCAGCAGCAGACTTAAGCGGTTCCATCAGTATGGTAGGTTCCACATCCATGGAGAAATTCGCCAATGCGCTGAGCGAGTCCTTTATGGAGAAATATCCCAATGTAACGGTTACAGCAGAGTTTGTTGGTTCCGGCGCAGGTGTTGAGGCGGTTTCCAACGGCACGGCGGATATCGGTAATTCCTCCAGAAACTTAAAGGACGAGGAAAAGGCCAACGGCGTTGCTGAAAATATCGTTGCAATCGACGGAATCGCAGTTGTGATTGACCCGGCCAATACGGTAGAGGACCTGACCAAACAGCAGTTATCCGATATATATGAAGGAAAAGTGACAAACTGGAAGGATGTCGGCGGCAGCGATGCACCAATCGTAGTGGTTGGACGTGAATCAGGTTCCGGTACAAGAAGCGCATTTGAAGAACTGTTAAAGCTGGAAGACATCTGCAGATACAGCAATGAACTGGACAGCACAGGCGCTGTCATGGCAAAGGTTGCCTCCACACCAGGCGCCATTGGATACGTGTCCCTGGATGTCCTGGATGATTCCGTAAAAGCCCTTAAACTGGAAGGCGCAGAACCGACAGAAGAAAACATCAAGGCAGGCAGCTATTTCTTAAGCCGTCCCTTCGTAATGGCAACCAAGGGTGAGATCAGTGAGCAGAGCGACCTTGTAAAGGCACTGTTTGACTACATCTACTCAGACGAAGGAACGGAAATCGTAAAGTCCGTCGGACTGATTGCAGTTGACAAATAATCCGGATATGAAAGGAGACTTACCTGCATGAGAGCGGACACATTTTCCATACGTTCCCATCATGGCAGCAAGTCCGCAGTCGAGAAAGCTGCACAGGCAATCTTCACCGCCTGCGGCTTTTTCGCTGTGCTGGCTGTTGCTTCCATAACATTATATATGGTCATCAGCGGTACGCCTGCGCTGTTTAAGGTGGGTATACTGGAAATCCTGTTCGGGACATTATGGCAGCCCGCGGCGGCTTCCCCCAGCTTCGGTATCCTGTATGTCATACTGACCTCTATTGCAGGAACATTCCTGGCCATCCTGATCGGCGTTCCCATCGGCGTCATGACAGCCATCTTCCTGGCGGAGGTGGCGCCAAGGAAGGTGGCGGATGTTGTCCGTCCCGCCGTGGAACTGTTAGCAGGCATCCCGTCGGTCATCTACGGACTGCTGGGCATACTGATACTGAATCCACTTATGTATAAACTGGAACTGATCATCTTCAAAGGTTCCGAAAGCCACCAGTTTACCGGGGGCGCCAACCTGATATCCGCGGTGCTGGTGCTGGCCCTGATGATCCTTCCCACTGTAATCAATATAAGCGAATCCTCCCTGCGGGCTGTGCCGGGCCATCTGAGGAGCGCGTCCCTGGCCCTTGGGGCAACGAAGATCCAGACCATATTCCAGGTTATTGTCCCGGCGGCAAAATCCGGTATCATCACAGCAATTGTACTGGGGACCGGAAGGGCCATCGGCGAGGCCATGGCCATCAGCCTGGTGTCGGGAAGCTCGGTAAACCTTCCTCTTCCATTTAACTCCGTGCGTTTCCTTACAACCGCCATTGTGTCGGAGATGGGATACGCGGCCGGACTTCACAGGCAGGTGCTGTTCACCATCGGCCTGGTCCTGTTCGGGTTCATCATGTTCATCAATGTAAGCCTGACCAGGATCTTAAAGAAAGGAGACAGGAAAAATGACAGGTGATATGACCGGAAACATGACAGGAAATGCGGCATCTGATATGGCGGTCCGGGCCAACCGCAGATCCACGCTTCACGAAAGCATATACGGCAGGCGTGTGAGAAGCTCGGATGTAATCCTCACCGGCGTCATCTACGGATGCGCGGCCTTTTCCATCCTGCTGCTGGCAGGAATCATGGGATATGTATTTGTGCGCGGGATACCCCATGTGACCTGGTCGTTTTTAAGCACTGCCTCCAGCGCCACCAAAGGGACCTTCGGTATCCTGGGCAATATCATCAATACCCTCTATGTCGTGGCCATAACCCTGCTGATTGCAACACCTATCGGAATCGGTTCAGCCGTATACTTAAACGAATACGCCAGACCTGGAAAAGTGGTGCGCCTGATTGAATTTACAACAGAGACATTGTCAGGCATCCCCTCCATTATCTTCGGCCTTTTTGGAATGGTGTTCTTTGGAAATACCTTAGGCCTGGGATATTCCATCCTTACCGGCGCCCTCACCCTTACCCTGATGATCCTTCCGCTGATTACCAGGACCACCCAGGAGGCCCTTAAGACCGTGCCGGACAGCTACCGCCACGGCGCCCTTGGAATCGGGGCCACCAAATGGTACATGATACGCACCATCCTCCTGCCAAGCGCCATGCCCGGAATCCTTACCGGGGTCATCCTGGCAATCGGGCGCATCGTGGGGGAATCCGCAGCCCTTCTGTTTACCGCGGGAAGCGGCTACTACCTTCCAAAGAACCTGCTTGGGAAGATACTGGAATCAGGAGGAACCCTGACCATCCAGCTGTACCTGTTCATGCAGAAGGCGAAATACAATGAAGCATTCGGAGTGGCCGTGGTCCTGCTGGTAATCGTGCTGGGAATCAACGGGCTGGCCAAATACCTGTCCCATAAGTTTAATGCGGAAAACCGTATCTGATATGGAATGTCACAAGAGACATGCAGGGCTGGACGCCTGAAGTCAGACAAGGAGAGAGAAGATGGAAACAAAGACCAAGATATCAACCCAGGACCTGAACCTGTATTATGGCGAGAACCACGCCTTGAAGGATGTCAGCCTGGATTTATATGAAAATAAGATAACTGCCTTTATAGGCCCTTCAGGATGCGGCAAGTCAACCTACCTGAAGACCCTGAACCGCATGAATGACCTGGTGCCCGGTGTGAAGATAGAGGGAAGCGTGCGTCTGGATGACGAGGATATCTATGATCCCCAGGTGGACACCACATTGCTCAGGAAGAAGATTGGCATGGTATTCCAGCAGCCCAATCCATTCCCCATGAGCATATACGACAATGTGGCATACGGTCCACGGATCCACGGCATTAAGAACAAGGCCCAGCTGGATGCCATTGTGGAACAGAGCCTTAAGGGCGCGGCACTGTGGGATGAGGTGTCGGACCGATTGAAGAAGTCGGCCCTGGGCCTGTCCGGCGGGCAGCAGCAGCGTCTGTGCATCGCAAGGGCGCTGGCAGTGGAGCCGGAGGTGCTTTTGATGGATGAGCCGACCTCGGCCCTGGATCCCATTTCCACCCTGAAGATAGAAGACCTGATGGATGACCTTAAGAGCAAATATACGGTTGCCATTGTTACCCATAACATGCAGCAGGCCACCAGGATTGCGGATTACACGGCGTTCTTCCTGGTTGGGGAAGTGGTGGAATACGCTGCAACCGACGAACTGTTCACCATGCCAAAGGATAAGAGGACAGAGGACTATATCACAGGACGTTTTGGATGATGGGGCAGGACTGCCATTGTATGGATATGTGCAGTGCAGGGTTGTAAGCGTGCATAGAAAGAAAGGAATCACAGATGAGTGTAAGGGTAACTTATGAGCATGAGCTGGGAGAGCTTAAGCAGGATTTAAAGGAAATGGCCCACATGGTGGAAAGCGCCATTGAACAGACATTTACGGCATTTGAGGACCAGGATTATATGATGGCAGAGGATGTGATTAAAGGCGACCGCACGGTGAATGACATGGAGCGGGCCATTGAGTCCAGATGCCTGTCCCTGATCCTCAGGCAGCAGCCGGTTGCCAGCGACCTGCGCCAGGTATCCACCGCCCTTAAGGTGGTAACGGACTTAGAGCGCATCGGCGACCATGCGTCGGATATCGCGGAACTTATCCTGCGCATAAAAAGCGAACACGCATACCACATTGTAAAGCATCTGCCGGTGATGGCGGCCTCGGCCCAGAAAATGGTCCACGACGCAATCGAGGCATTCATCGCCCAGGACCTTACGTCAGCCCTGGAAATCATTGACCGGGATGACGAGGTGGATATGCTTTTCAATCAGGTAAAGACAGATGTCATCGAGCTGCTTAAATCAGCTCCCGGCCAGGCGGACCAGGGAATTGACCTTCTGATGGTTGCAAAATACCTGGAGCGGATTGGCGACCATGCGGTGAATGTGTGCGAATGGACGCAGTTTTCCAAGACCGGGACGCTTAAGAATGTCAGGATTATGTAACAGATAAAAACACCCTCAGTCCTCCTTATACACGATATAAGGAAAGGACTGAGGGTGTCCGTGTATTTATGGACCAATTTTTGTCACTATAGTCAAAACGCTTCTATCCTGTAATCTATATTCAATTTCCATCTCACTGGCATCAGCTGTCTGTTTCTGCAAATTATCCCTCTGTCAATTCATTTTATTAAAATTTCAGTACAATACGAATCACTGCCTGGCTATCTATATTCTGTCTGGATTCCCTAAAGCCATATAATAGGGCATTATCGGGTGTATAGCCGTGTCCATAATAATGTGGACATAATTACAAAAGGCCCCCGCCTTAATTTTTCTCAGGTGCATTGCTATAATTCTAGCTAGGAGGATGATGAATGAATAAAAGGCAGATATCATTTATGAATATGCTTTTAAGCCATGACCAGGAGTTCCTGCCCATTGACTTTTACGCTGGTGAGCTGGATACCTCGTCGAAGACACTGCGAAGGGATCTGGAACAGGTGCAGAAGTTCCTGGATGAGTTCGGGGCAGTGATAGATAAGAAAAGCGGTGTGGGAATCCGTCTCAGGATAGGAGGGGAGCAGAAGGGAAAGCTGAATAACCATCTGTCTTACCTGGCCTATGCAGGACAGAGCGCAGGCGGGCAGACCTGGGAAAAGGATTCCAGAAGGATGGATATTGCCCTGAACCTGCTTCTGTATTCAGATGAATATACATCGCTGGCATCCCTGGCCTATAAGTATTATGTCAGCAAGAGTACAATCCACAGTGATTTCATGCATTTGGAAAAACTGTTCGGACGTTTTTCACTGCATATAAGGAAGACAATGGACGGGACCATCATTGCCGGTGAGGAGCGGGACATACGCCAGGCAGTGGTGTATATCCTTTCCCGGATATTAAATCCCAATGCGGCCCTGGTAAGGAACGGGGAAATGGCAGATGACGCAAGCCTGCCCCACCCGGATACGCTGAGCACGGTCCTGGACATATTCAGGGAGGACGACATCTGTTTTGTGAACCAGCTTCTTGGACGGATGGAGGAGACGCATGATTACAGGTTTGATGACAGTGAGTTTGTGAATGTATCCCTAAATCTTCTGGTTATGGTATACCGCCTGAAAAACAGCTGCGTCATGGAACCGGAGGCAGGCACATCGGGATTCCAGGGAGGATTGGCAGGGCCGCTGGAAAATGAAGTGGAAGAGGTCTGTAACAGGATATGGGGGCATTATCACATGGAGCTTCCTCTGCCGGAGCGTGTCTGGCTGAAGAATATATTCCTGCTGACACATATGTTTGAGACAACCGGGGAAAACGGAAACGGGGATGAGGTGTTCCGGCTGTTCTGTGAAGATTTCATCGATGCATTTACCACCATCACCAATATAAACTTAAGGGAAAACCCTAGCTTCTGCGAAAATGTGATTTCCCACATCAACCTTATGCTGAAGCGTCTGCTGGGCCGCACGCCTGCCAGCAATCCGCTTATGGAGCTTCTGATCAAGGATTATCAGAGCACGCTTAATGTGTGCAGGATCATCTGCTGCATACTGGCCAGGAAGTTCGGCCTTCCTGAACTGAGTGTGGACGAAATCAGCTTTTTAATGCTCTATATCCTGGGGGAAACCGTGAGGCAGTCCGAGCATGCCAGGGTGCTGTTTGTGACGGATATGACCAAAAGCATTGCCAACCTGACCAAACTGAGGCTGCAGCAGAGGTTCCCGCAGTGGAATTTTGATACCTGCGCCAGCGACGGGTACCGTACGGCCAAAAGGGAGTCCTATGACTTCTGCATATCCACGGCCATGCTGGATACGGATGAGCATTCCATACCGTATGTGTTTGTCTCCCCCATACTGGAAAACAGGGATTTTAAGAACATCCAGGAACTGTTCTGGAAGACCAGCGAGAGTACATCCGTGTATCACCTGGAACTCATAAGGATCATCAATGACCTGCATGATATCGGGTGTGATATCAGGGCTTCGGACAGCCCCGTTGACAGGGCGGGCAGTGAGTTGATCCGGATATCCGCTTTAAAAGGAATCCAATATATATATTCAGTTAATGGCCTGAAAAAGAATCATTGCATATTTGTCCTGGACAGCCCGGGGACACGCATAAGGGAGGTACACATAGATATGTGCAATCTGGATTTCATGCTGTTTTCTTCAAAAATCGTATATCTGCTGGACAATTGTCCGGATGATGTCATACCAGGTTTTATCAATTATTTAACGGGAGGAGAGGCAAATGTTTAAAATCATACTTTTCATGCATGGAAGACTTGCAGAAGAATTCATAAGGGCGTCTGCGCTGGTATTTGGTGAACAGAAGGAGATGGAGGCTTACAGCCTGGAACTTGGCTGCGATGTGGACGGGTTAAGGTACCGTATTAAAGAGTCCATCCTGCAGTCGGAAAGCCGGGGACAGGAAGTCCTTGTGCTGACCGACCTGATGAACGGAACCCCCTTTAACACCATGATGCAGCTGCAGGGGGAGTGCGGGTTCAGCCACTTTACAGGCGTGAACTTCCCGCTTCTGCTGGAGGTCCTTAACCGGAGGATGTCCCAGGATATGGCAGGCGCGGTAAAGGGACTGGAGGATGTGGCAAAGGGCAGTATCTATGACTGTGATGCATTTTTGCAGCAGATTGCGCTTTGATGACCAAAGGTATATATGTGAAAGGAGAAGGTTTTTATGAAGAATATTTTAGTAACCAGGATTGACGACCGTTTAATCCACGGGCAGGTGGTGACTGCATGGATTAAACAATATCCCATCAATAAAATCCTTATTATTGATGACGAGCTGTCCAGGAACAAACTGATGGAGCGGATTTATAAGGCAGCTGCGCCCGTGGGCGTGGAGGTCATGATCATGGATCAGGAGCATGCAAAAGGCTTTCTGAAGGAGGCGCCCCTGGCCAAGGAACATATCATGGTACTTGTAAAGGTGCCGCAGGTACTGGAACGTCTGCTTCAGTCAGGCGTGGGATTTGACAAGATCATCCTTGGAGGGATGGGGGCAAAGCCCGGCAGGAAGACATTTAATAAAAATGTTTCCGCCAATGAGGATGAGACGGAGTGCTTCAGGAGGATCATTGACAGCGGGGTGGAGATTTATTACCAGCTGGTGCCAAGTGAGAAGGAGGTCAACATAAGGAAACTCTTATCCTGAAACAGGGTGTCTGAAACAGGGTGTCTGAAACAGGGTGTCTGAGACAGGATGCCTGAAACAGAGTCCGGTAAGAGGAGTCAACCATATAAGAAAGATGGAAGGAGCAGATTATGAATGAATTTCCGGATTACTTAAAATCCTTTCCCAGAGAGGAATATGAAGCCCATGTAAAAAAGCTTCAAAAGGAGATGGAGGCAGAGGGGCTAGATATGCTTCTGCTGTCATCCCCTGAAAATATATTTTATTCCACGGCGTACCGTTCGTGGTATACCTCCAGCCTGTTCCGGCCCGTGCTGGTATTTGTCCCTAAGAAAGGGGAGCCGGCTATTTCCTTACGGATACTGGAAAAGTCAACGGTCAGGAATGTGGCATGGTGTCCCGCCATTTATGCGGCTGGTACAAAATCCAGGAATCTGGGACCCCTTAATTCCGAAGGACCGGTTGATGCCATGAGACAGTTCATATCCAGCCTGGATTACCCGGTTAAGACGGTTGGGCTGGAAGCCGGGGACGGGCAGCATTATTTCTGGTCCCTCAATATTTTAAAGGAGCTGGTGGATGCCTTTGACGGCCTGCGCTTTGTGGATGGGACCGTGGCAATCCAGAAAGCCCGTATGGTAAAAACAGGATGGGAGATTGACCGGATACGGACAGCAGGATACGTGACGGAACAGGCAATCCGGGATACCTTCAGCCAGATCCGTCCCGGTATTACAACGGAAAAGGAGATTGCAAGAGGCATAGCCAGCCGCATGACGGCGGGGGGAGTGGATAAGATTTCATATCTCACCGTGAATTCAGGCAGGGATAAGTACCATACCTTCAACAGCTATGCCACGGACCGGATTGTTGACCACGGGGATATCGTGCTTGTGGATATCAGCGGCCATATTGACGGATATGCTTCTGACCTGACCCGGGTAATGTATCTGGGACATACGGCCCCGGAGCAGTATGTGGAGATGGCGGAAACAGCCAGGGAATGTGTGCATGCCGGCTTCCGCATATTAAAGCCGGGAATTCCAGTATCGGATATTAATAAGGAAATAGAGGGGTATCTGAGAAAATCCAGGTATGGAAGCCAGGTGGTACATTCCAGCGGACATTCCACCGGATTGAACGTGACGGAGTATCCCAATATCAGCGACGACTGCTGCGAGATCGTGCGGCCGGGAATGGTCTTTGCCCTGGAGAACGGGGTTTATCCATATGATTTGGAAAAGGGGGCGGGAACGATATGGATATCCTTCCGTATGGAGGATGAGGCGCTGGTAACGGGGCAGGGAGCAGAGTGGCTGTCCGGACCGGGCAAAGCACTGTATACATTGGGAGATTTTTGTTGACATGACAAAAGAAGGAGGTTACGAGTATGATCATTATCCAAGCTTTATTAATTGCAATTGCGGCCAACCTGGCCAGCGGCAGGGTCTGGAGCCCCATCACCTGGCCTTTCTGTTATCCGCTTATTAACGGTACCGTGGTGGGACTGATACTGGGGGACCCGCTCCTGGGCCTTATGGCAGGGGCAACCATTAACCTGGCTTACATAGGCTGGATTTCCGCAGGCGGCACCATGCCGTCCAACATCGGTATCGCAGGCGTGTACGGGACCGCCATTACCATACTGGCCAAGGCAACGCCGGAGCTGGCCATCACGCTGGCCATCCCCATCGGGCTTTTAGGCGTGCTGCTGTGGAACCTTCAGATGACACTGAATGTGTTCTGGGTACACCGTCTGGATGCAAATGCTGAAAAGGGTGAACTGAACAAGATATTCTTTAATGCATGGCTGTTCCCCCAGCTTACGTCCCTTGTGGTCAATGGAACCCCTGCTTTCATCCTTATGTTTTTAGGCGGGGATTTCTTCAACCGTCTGCTGGGCCAGATTCCCCAGGGATTTGTCAATGCGCTGAGCGTGACCGGCAACCTGCTTCCCGCACTTGGCGTTGCCATGCTGCTTAACTATCTGGGCAAGAAAAAAATGATTCCCTACTTCGTAATCGGATTTTTCCTTACCACCTTCCTGGACCTTGGAATCATGGCTGTGGCCATCCTTGGGGCGTGTGTGGCAGTGATTGTCTACTATGCGTCTACGGAAAAAGCGGCAGAGGAATATGTGGAGGCTGTGGAGGAAGCACCAAAACAGGAATTGAAAATCAGGCTGCGCAAATCAGATCTGGTGAAACACTGGCTCATCGGACTTGGCGCAGAAGTTGGATATAACTATGAAAGAATGCAGGCATCCGGCAATGTGCTGGCCATGCTTCCTGTGATTAAACGGCTTTACACGGACCCTGAGGACATCAAGGCCGCATTAAAACGCTACCTGGTATTCTTTAACACGGAGCCGTCCTTTATCGGCAACGTGATTCCCGGCATCTGTGCTTCCCTTGAGGAAGAGCGGGCCAATGGCGCGGATATATCGGATGAGATGATTAACGGACTGAGGACGGGCCTCATGGGACCGCTGGCCGGGGTCGGGGACAGCCTTGCAGGCGGCATCATCTATCCAATCGCGGTATCCCTTGGATGCGCCCTGGCCCTGAAGGGCAACTTCTCAGGCCCAATCCTGTTTTTCGTAATCTTTACCGGAATCATGCTGGTGCTGGGCTACAACCTGTATCAGATGGGTTATAAGCAGGGAAGCGTGTCCGTCATGAATATCCTGGGAGAAGGCTCTGGCTCCATCACACGCCTTACGGACGCGTTCGGAATCCTTGGCCTGATGGTAATCGGCGCAATGGGCGCCCAGAAGGTACTGGTGTATGTGCCTCTTCAGATTACCGTGGGCCAGACAACGGTTATCTTCCAGGATGTACTTAACGGCCTTCTGCCCAATATGCTTCCTTTCGGCCTGATAATCGGCACCTGGATGCTGCTTAAGAAAAAGGTATCTCCTGTCCTGGTTGTGCTGATACTCATGCTGGTGGGTATTATAGGATACTATGTTGGGGTGCTTGGGATTGCGGTATAGGGCGCTGCTTAGCGGAGGCTTTTGAAATCCTACCAGAATAAAAGAGAGGGATGGATTTCCCTGGATGGAACAATCGTGCTTGATATTAAATGTTTTATAATATTTTATACTTGCCAGAGAGAAAATCTTTGGCAAGTTTTTTGTTGTGTAATTCATTCTTTCTTGTAAGGAAAGAATAGGAATATGTCTAAAAGGAGGTATTTCCTAATAGGGATGTCATATTAAAATGCAGACAAAATGGTTTGGATATAAGCTATATTGACAAAATAATAAACTTGACAAGTTACAGATATTGATGTACTATTGGTTTAAAAATATAATAAAATAGTTTGTATAAAAACCAAATTGAAATAATAATAAATAGAGGTGGACTATGAAGCTATACTTTGAATTACTCAAGATGCCTGTATTTACAGTCGAAGATGTAGATGCCTTCTATAATAATAAGGATAGTGCCCGTTCTGCAATAAAACGTTTAAGGAAGGAAGGAATGGTAGAAAAAATCCGAAATAACATGTATACCTGCATTAGTGGAGAAACAGGTGCACCTGTGGCAGACCGTTTTCAGATTGCAAGTCATATTACACCAACTTCCTATATTTCCCATCATACTGCTATGGAGTACTACGGAATAACGGATCAGGTCTTTTATGATGTATATGTTTCTTCAGAAACCAGCTTCCGGGATTTTACGTTTGATGGTTACACTTATCGGTATATTGCTTCCAAAAACCCTGAAGGAATCGAAAATCCTCCGTATAGTGGTGGAATTGCTGTTACGGACATGGAACGTACAATAGTAGACAGCATAAAGGATATGGATAAGATTGCCGGAATTGAAGAGGTAGTGCAGGACATTGAAAGTGTTCAGCGAATGCAGGAAAAAAGGCTGCTGAAGTACTTAGAGTTATATCAAAATCAGTTTTTATACCAGAAGCTTGGATATTTACTTTGGGAGCACAAGGAAAAGATGGGACTTTCAAATGATTTTTTTGAAAGCTGTAAAAAGCAAATAGGAAAGAGTAAGCGCTATTTGACGCGCAATCAAGAGGGCGGGCGATATGATGATATTTGGAAATTGATTGTTCCAATTGAATTGCATGATATGAAGAATGGGGGAATGATTGATGCCGATATATAATAAAATGGAAATTGGGCGCGTGGCACAGCAATATGGATTTGTAAGGGATACTTTTGAAAAAGTGCTTCGTTTGAAGGAAATCCTGAAGTATATGAATGAAGAAGAATATTTAAAGGAGCATCTGCTTTTAAAAGGTGGGACAGCGATTAACCTGACGATATTCAATCTTCCGCGATTATCTGTGGACATTGACATGGACTATACGCCTAATGATATAAAAAAGGATATGCTTGAAGCCAGGGAGAAGATAACTAAGTTGATTAAGGACTATATGCAGGCAGAGGGTTATCATCTGTCAAGTGGTTCAAGATTTACTTACAGTCTGGATGCGTTTTATTATCAGTATCAGAATTCCGGTGGGAATAGGGATATGCTTAAGATAGAATTGAATTATTCCTTACGGGCGCATATATTGGAGCCGGTAAGGAAACCTATTCTTCCAGAGGCTTTTAATGATGGTATGCTTATTCGCATGGTTGCGCCAATGGAGATATTTGCAGCAAAGGGAAATGCACTCATCAGCAGGGCTGCAGCTAGAGACTTGTACGATTGGGGAAATCTGATTGCAGGGAATATGTTTGAAAATGATAAGGACATATTTCGTAAATGCTTTGCCTTTTATGCGACAATATCTGTGGAAACAGTAAATAAAGATTTTGATACATCAGCAATTGACTCTTTGAAATTTGATAAGATTCGAAGAGATTTGTTTCCGGTTCTCAGAAAGAAGGATAACTTTATGCTGGAAGAGAGAAAACAACAGGCGAAGGCCTATATTAAAGAGTTGATGCAGATGACGGATAAAGAAAAAGAATACATAGAACGTTTTATTGCAAAGGAATACGTGCCGGAATTGTTATTTGAGGATGCAGCGATTGTGGAGCGATTAAAAAAACATCATATGGCGGCTTGGAAATGCCAGCAATAAGAGGACTTTACATGACCTGTGGGAATGGAAACCTGCTGGCCTTATTTTTTGAATTTTTCTCGGCTTTTACCATAAAAATTCCGGTGGAATCTACTTAGGAAGGCAGAAGGAGGTAATGCCATATGAGTATAGGGAACAAGCAACAACTCCCTTAGCGGCAGAAACACACCTTACCATTTTCGGGAATGGGGGATAATATGTATGAACGGGAAACGAAGAGATAATAAAAACGCCAAAGGCTTGTACAGATAGCCGTCAGCGTTTTTATATGGACTCTTATTCAATTATTCCCCAAACACAGCCCTGTAATCAGCCTGGAACTTCTCGATTCCCTGGTCGGTTAAAGGATGCTTTGTCATCTGCTCAATTACCTTATAAGGAACAGTGGCAATGTCGGCGCCTGCCTTGGCACAGTCAATTACGTGGATTGGGTTGCGCACGCTGGCTGCGATGATCTCAGTCTCGATGTTGTGCATCTGGAAAATCTCGGTTATGTCGTAGATTAAGTCGATTCCCGGCATGGAGATGTCATCCAGACGGCCCAAGAACGGGGATACGTAGGAAGCGCCTGCACGTGCGGCTAAGAGGGCCTGGGCAGCGGTAAATACCAGTGTCACATTGGTCTTGATGCCTTCTGCTGTCAGCACCTTGCAAGCCTTTAAGCCTTCAACGGTCATAGGAATCTTAACAACCATGTTGGGATGGATGGCGGCAATCTCACGGCCTTCCTTAATCATGCCCTCGGCATCAACGGTGGTTGCCTTAACCTCGCCGCTGATTGGTCCGTCCACGATGGAGGTGATTTCCTTAATCACTTCTGCAAAATCCCTGCCTTCTTTGGCAATCAGGGATGGGTTGGTGGTTACGCCGCAGATGACGCCCATGTCGTTTGCTTTTCTGATGTCTTCTACATTGGCTGTGTCAACAAAAAATTTCATAGTAATTACCCTCCTAAAATATCCCGGACAGTGTCCCTGCCCTTCTCCAATTGTTTTCTAAGTGTATTATAGCGCATATATATATGATGTCAAGCAAAATAATGCAAAAAAATGCGTTAGTATGCGATTTTTATATATTCACGCTGAATGAACACGTAAAAGGAAAAGAAAATACCGCATAAGTAACGCAAACTTCGGCATAATGGCATGATGGGACGGAATAAACGATTTCAAATCGCTAGTATGCTTGTAAATATCATGAGGATATAGGTAAGTTTGAGTTGGATTTTGAGGTATGTCTATGATATACTTTTTATGTGATAGAAGGCATGACGGTATAAATTATATGGTAATATGGAATAATTTCAGTGACATGTGGTTTGGTTGAAGGAGCAGGTATGAAGATAGATAAACTGATTTTAAAAGACTTTCGTGGAGTTAGGGATTTGGAATTAGATTTAAATGGAAGAAGTTCTATTTTTTTGGGGATTAATGGTGTGGGCAAATCAACGGTTTTGTCTGCAATCAACCTGTTATATGCGAACATTATTAACCGAATTGTAAAACAGAGATTTAAACAGTCTGTTAATCTGGAGTTAACAGATATAAAATGTGGGAAGGCGTCTGCAACCTTAGCGGCAGATTTTATATTTGGGAATGATACGGACAGATATCATTATTACCGAAAAATTACACATGATAATAAGAGAATCCATAACTTGGATCAGTTAGAGGCATTAGTAAATCATTTCGATGAATTATATATTGGGGATAGTGTGGTAGATGAGGACAATAACCTATTGCAGCTTAATCCGGATTTTAACTGTCCTATTTTTGTGAATTATGGGGTTAACCGTCTGGTTATAAAAACACCGTTAAGAATCAGAAAAGGGGAAGGTTTTAATCAGTATTCAGCCTTTGAACGTGCAATTGAAAGCCAGATTGCTTTTGGAAAACTGTTTGAATGGTTTTTGGAGCAGGAACTTTATGAGACGCAGGAGCAGAAGCGGAATCCGGAGTATGAGGATAAGTCATTGAAGGCAGTAAAGAAAGCAATGCTGGCAATGCTGGACGGATATGGGGATATCCATATTGCAGCAAGGCCTTATTCAATGAGAATAACAAAGGAGGAGGAAGTACTGGATATCCTGCAGCTTTCGGATGGGGAAAAGTGCACATTGGCATTATTTGGCGACTTGGCCAGAAGGCTGGCATTGGCTAATCCATCATTGGCTAATCCCCTTTTGGGAAGTGGAGTGGTTCTTATTGATGAAGTGGAACTGCATATGCACACGTCATGGCAGCGGAAAGTCATTAATGTGTTAAAAGAAATCTTCCCTAATATACAGTTCGTTATTACCACACATTCTCCTCAGGTACTGGGGGAAATAGGTGATGATTTTAACATATTCTCATTAGCAAAAAATAAAGATGTAATCAAATGTGAGTTAATTCCGGCTTTATATGGAGTGGATTCCAATACTGTGCTGGAGGATGCCTTGGGAACAGATTCCGTAAGCAGGGAAATTAAAGAAAATGTAGATAAGATGTATGGATGCATTGAAGAGAAGGACTTTGACAGGGCTGAAATATTGGCAGATTTAATAGATGAGTGTACAATTAACCGCAATGTGGATACAGTGAGGGCCAGGATACTGATTAAAAAGGGGAGAAGGCAGAATGCATAAGATTGAAAAGAGGGCCGAACCAGGGCATTTTTCAAAATGGAAGTCGGGATATGCGGCTGAACATGGAAGGCAGCCTGTGTATGAAGACTTGGCCAATACCTATGAATACGGACTGCTAAAAAAGGAATTGGTGAAGGAACAGGGATATATCTGCTGTTACTGTCAGAATCGCATTGGGAAGTCTTCAAAGCTGGATGACTGTAATATAGAGCACTTTAAGCCCAGGCACCCGGACAGGGGCACATTGACACCGGAAGAATGTGATATATGTGAAAATGCACAGTTGAGCTACGATAATATGTTCGCATCCTGTCTGGGAAAGCTGCAGGATGATATAGACCATTGTAATCATAAAAAAGATAATTGGTATGATTTTGAACTTTGTATATCCCCTGCCAGTGATGAAATCAATTCATTATTTGGATTCCATTTTAATGGAAAGATGATTGCACTTAACAATAATCCATGTGGAACAGCAATGAAGGACCATCTTAATTTAAACACATATATATTATGTGAACAGCGGAAAGCGGCATTTACAGCAGTACTGGAGAATGAATTTGATGAAGATGAGCTGTTGCAGGATGATACATATATTTTAGATACAATTGCAGATTATGGAAAAATGGACGGGAATGGGAAATATTCCCCCTTTTGTTCCATGATTAGATATTGCCTGAAGGAGTATTTCGGAAATGTTTTATCAGCATGATAAAGAGGCAGGCTGCAGTATGATTACATATACTGCAGCCTGATTTCATATACTTTTATATGAAATCCAACCCCTTATTCCGATAGTCCACCGCCATCTCCCCGGACACATCGCTGTCCGTGATCAGGGTGGTAAATGCCTCAATCCCGCACACATGGTATCTGGATACGGTATTCAGCTTAAGCGGGTTGACAAGGGCGATGACCCTTCTGGAGGTCTGGATCAGCTGGCGCTTGATGCTTACCTCATCCGGGTAGGGGATGGTCATCCCGTACTCGGGATGGATGGCGTAAACGCCCATGAAGCACAGGTCCGGGTGGTAGAGGGCTGCCTGGCTGGCGGCAATCTCGCCCACATTGGTCATGGATTCCTTTAACAGGGTGCCGCCCAGCACGATTACATCCACCTGCTCCTTCATGGAACAGGCGTGGGCAATGGAGTAACTGTTGGTCAGCACGGTCAGCTTCAGGTTATTAGGGATGCTTTTTGCAAACTGAAGGTTGGTGCTGCTGCCGTCAATGGCTACCAGCTGGTCCTTTTCAAGGAAGTCCAGCGCCTTGGAGGACAGGCGCTGCTTCAATTCCACATCCGTGGTTTCCCGGTCAAAGAAGTTGATGACCGGCCGTTCCATGGGGATGGCGCCGCCGAAGACCCGCTTTACCTGGCCCTTCTGGTCCAGATCCAACAGGTCGCGCCGGATGGTGTCCTCCGATACATTGAGTTCCACTGCCAGCCGGCTGACCACCACCTTGCCTGAGGTGTGGAGTTTGTTCAGTATCAATGCCTGACGTTCTTCTTTTAACATATCATTCCGTCCTTTCACCGGTATTTGGACCGTGTGCCACCCATTCCCTGGCCAGGTTTATCCAGCCCTGGCAGTGGGGGACCAGGCAGTCTCCTGTATGGTCGGATACCTCCTCCGTTGCAAGGGACAGCCCGTGGCATCCTTCCGGATAAATGTGCATCTCCAGACTCACCCCGGCTTTCCTCAGGGCGGACGCGAAGAGCAGGGAATTTTCCACCGGCACGGTCTGGTCCGTCCAGGTGTGCCACAGGAACGTCCTGGGCACGTGGGGACCTGCCTGATGCTCCAGGGACACCAGCCTGCGCATGGCCGGATCCTGGTCTGCTCCGTCGCCTAAAAGCTGGGAAAAGGAGCGCTGGTGTCCGTATTCCCCGGATGTAATCACCGGGTAACAGAGTATCATGCCTCCCGGCTGTATCCCTTCAGCGGTAAGGCCAAGGGGCTTATAGAGGAATTCACGGTTCCACATGGTTCCCATGCACCCTGCCAGATGGCCTCCTGCTGAAAATCCGCAGACGATGATTTGGGAGCTGTCAATGCACCATTCCCTGCTGTGGGCCTTTATGAGTGCCATGGAACGGGCCAGTTCCATGAGGGCAAGGGGAAATATTTCAGGAGCCACATGGTAGTGGAGCACGAATACCTGGTATCCGGCTGCCAGGAATTCCATGGCCACGGGCTGGTCTTCCCTGGGGGATACGAAGCCATAACCTCCGCCGGGGCAGATGACGATTGCCGGGCGGAGACGCCCCGGGGCCTGGGGCATGGGGGAGAGAAGATAGGCGGTCAGGTCCGCGGCGTCCTCTGTGGACCGCCGGTATCCGCATTCCTCTGATGTGACCGTGATTTTATAATGTTTTATATCCATAATGATCTTAACCGTACCTTTCTGGAAAGTCCCGCACAAATACGCAGAAAAAAGCAGCTTCCAGTACCATTATACTGAAAACAGGCGCACCCTTCAATAGACAATCGTATTTGCGTTTCAATTGGGAGATAATATGGCGGGCCGCCCCGCCCCGCGGCACCCAAGTATGGGCTTTACAGCCTGACGGGAACCAAGTATAATGGTTATGGAAGAAACTGAATTCGGAAGAGAGGTAACAAAAATGAAGAAGTTGGAAGAGTATGTAAGAAGCATACCGGATTTCCCGGAGCCGGGAATCATTTTCCGGGATGTGACCAGCATCCTGCAGGACGCAGACGGACTGTGCCTGGCAGTGGACAGCCTGATTGATATGGTAAAGGACCTGGATTATGACCTGGTGGTGGGGCCTGAATCCCGCGGCTTTATTTTTGGTGTACCGGTTGCCTATGCGCAGCATAAGGGCTTTGTACCTGTGCGCAAGAAGGGTAAGCTTCCTTGTGAGACCATTTCCATGGATTATGACCTGGAATACGGCCAGGCCACCATTGAGATGCATAAGGATTCCATCAAGCCCGGCCAGAAGGTGGTGATTGTGGATGACCTGATTGCCACAGGCGGCACAACAGAGGCAATCATCAAGCTGATTGAGGAGCTGGGCGGCAAAGTAGTGAAAATCTGCTTTGTCATGGAACTGGCAGGACTTAAGGGCAGGGAGCACCTTAAGGGGTATGATGTGGAATCTTCCATCATCTATGAGGGCAAATAGAAGATAGACGGATGACCGGATGAATAGACGGATGACTGGATAACCGGACAGATGACTGAACGGATAGCCGGTAACAGAAAAGCCTTATTCCTGTGAAAGGGGAGGCTTTTTTTAATTGTATACAGGAAAAAAGGACGGATAATTCCTTGAACAAAGCCCCCTGTCGTAGTACAATAAGAATAATATTTTTTAAAAAGTAAAGGAGTAGGCCAAATGGGACAAAAGAAAGCAGGAATTGCAGCGGCAGTATGTATGATGTCCATTTCCCTTATGCTGGGGGCATGTAAAAGCGGTGTGCCGGCGGACAATGCTCCGAAAACGGCAGAAACAGGGCAGGGGGAATTAAAGCTGGTATTCTGGCATTATTATAACGATGCGCAGAAGCAGTATCTGGACCAGCTGATTAAGGAATATAATGAGACTGAGGGCGCGAAGAAGCATGTTGTGGTGGAGGCTTCCAGCCAGGGTTCCATCGGGGACCTTACCAACAAGATAGACCTGACCCTTAATGGATCCACCAATGACGTGGAGATGGCCAACATGTCCCTGGCCTACAGGGATATGATTGTGGGCGTGGTAAATAAACACGGGGAGAGACTGGTGGATGCCGGCGGTTACCTGTCAGAGGATGAACTTTCGTGGTACAACCAGGCATATCTGGAGGAAGGATATATCGGCGGCAAGCTTTATATACTGCCCTTGGTCAAGTCCACGGAACTGCTGTTGATGAACCAGACCCGCCTGGATAAGTTCCTGGACGAGAATCCGCAGTATTCAATTGATGACATGTCTGACTGGGACGGCCTGGAGCAGATGGCCCAGGGGTATTTTGAATGGACGGACAACGCCACACCTGATGTTGACGGGGACGGAAGCCCTTTTATCGGTCTGGATAACCTGGCTAATTATTTTATAGCCATGAACCATGCCATGGGTTCTGATATCTATCATTACGATCAGGACGGCGCTTTTGTGGCGGATTTAAATGAAGACTATATCAGGCGGTTATTCCTGAATTATTATATTCCCTTTACCAAGGGATATTATGGGGCCAGCGGCAAGTACAGAAGTGATGATATCAAGCAGTCCGTACTGGCGGGATATGTGGGTTCGTCCTCCAGCGTACTGTATTTTCCGGATGAGGTTGCGGACCGGGACGGGAACATGGTCCCTGTGGAAATCGGGGTTTATAAGTATCCGGTGCTGGCTGGAAGCCGGGAGACAGCCATCCAGCAGGGAGCGGGCGTGGTGGTATTCAACCGCAGCCAGGAAGAGAACCGGGCCAGCATGGACTTTATCCGCTGGCTGACGGTTGACAGGGGATTTGAACTGGCTTCCTCCATGTCCTATATGCCGGTGGACCATGAGCCCATGACACAGGACCAGGAAAAACTCATTGAAAGCCCAAAGGTCTTAAAGGGCATTGAGGTTGGACTGGAGCAGAGCAGTACCTATCAGATGGTATACGGATTTGATTTTGAGAATTCTTATGATGTCAGGAATGACCTGAATGATTGTTTCAGCAGTTCGCTTAAGGAGGGCCGTGCAGAATTCCTTGGATATCTGGATCAGGGAATGTCCATGGAGGAAGCCGCGAAAGCCATGGAATATGACAAGAAGGCTGAGGCGTTTTATGAGCAGGTAGAAGCTATATTTGGACAGTAGTGACTGCCCCGTTTTCCTGCTGGAATGGAGATTCGTCCTATGAAGAAATATTTGTTAAGCAATAGGGTGCGGAATGCAATCTTACTTGCCATCCTGCTGCAGAGTGTCATATTTGGTATTGGCCTGGTGGTAACCGGCACATTTTCCGGGACAGCCAACCGTCCGTATAAAGTAATGGAGTCTCAGGTGTCTGAAAAGAACTCCCTGCTGTCAGGTTATATGAACAATGTGCTTCTGCTGTCCAATACCATGGAGAAAGAACTGGGACGGATGTCAGATGAGGAGGAAATCCAGAACCGGCTGATTGATAACCTGAACCATGCTTCTTCGGCAGATGGGATATTTTATATTAATCTGGACAGCCGGGAGGCGCTGGTATTTCACGATGGCGAACCAGATATCTATTCTTCCACTTATGGCGATATCAGCTGTGTGATTGGACACCCCAAAAGCAGCTATTCCATTGCCCTGGCCAGGAACTGGAGGCCCAAGCTTTCGGACGGGAACTGGGCTGATGCAGAATATTACTGGGATAACAGAAGTAATGGCGGAACCTGGTTCTTTACCGATGAATGCATATATTATGTACTGACCCAGGAAAAGAAAGGGAGCCGCCTGATTATGGGACTGGAAATCAGCAGGAATATGCTGGACACATATCTCAAACTGGACAATCCCCCTTATAAAGGTATGTCTGTCCTGCTGCTTTCAGACGGGAATATCAGATACAGCGTTGACCCGGAGATGGAGGGCACTGGGTATGCATATGATGAAAAGACCGGCCACATCTCCCTGAACTATAAAGGAACGGCCTATGACGGGGTGCGGAGCGTGCTCCAGACCTATGGCTACATGGACGGAGGGGCAGTGTATGTGGCGGCCGTATGCCATCATTCGGAGCTGGCGGCCCTGTCTTATTCCACGGTCATCATGGTGGCGGGGGTATATCTGTTTTCCATTATAATCGCAATGATTTTTTCCTATATCGCCATCTGGATGGTGTTAAAGCCAATCCAGAAGCTTCAGGAGGATATAACGGACCAGAAGCCGGAGGAGGTTCATTTTAAGGAAAGCGGCATTGTGGAGATTGACAGGATACACCAGGCGTTAAATGACATGGCTGCAAAGCTGGAACAGAGTTATTCCAGATATTCCTTTGCCATGGAGTCCGCAGGGGATAATGTGGGAAGCTTTGAATACCAGGACAAAGCCGGAAAGGTCAAACTCAGCCCGTCCATCTGGCACCTTCTGGATATCCGGCCGGACCGGAGGAAATCGGTGGGGGAGATGGATTATAAGCAGTGGCAGGATATCCTTGGGAGCATGGAACGCATTGAAGAACTGGAGGATGGCTATTCCTTCCTGGACCAGGGCGGGAACAGGCGCGCCGTCTCCATCCGTCAGAGGACCGAGGAAAATGGCGTGTTCGGTATGGTGATAGATAAGACGGATGCGTATAAGGAGATTGTGCGTCTCCGGAACATTTCCCAGCATGACCAGCTGACGGGGCTGTATAATGCGGCTTATCTGAAAAAGGAAGGCCAGAAGATACTGGATGATAACAGGAACCTGGTCAATGCCCTGGTGTTCTGTGACCTGGATAACCTTAAGTATATCAATGATAACTTCGGCCATGAGATGGGGGACCGGTACTTAAAGGCCATGGCAGACATGCTTGCTGATATGGCGGCCCCGGAACAGTGCGTTGCGGTGCGCCTGTCAGGGGATGAATTCGTACTTTTCTTCTACGGATACGGCGACCGGGAAACCATCCTTAATAAGGTAAAGGAGGGATATGAACAGCGTCCCTTCATACAGCTGCCTGACGGGACAAGGCATAGGATCAACGCATCGGTGGGACTTGCATTTGCCCAGAGGGAGACAGAGCGCATGGACGATCTGATTAACCGTGCGGACAGGGCCATGTACCGTGTGAAGCATGGCAGTAAAAACGGGATAGCAGTGTATGATAAGTCAGATGAAGCGGGGCCGGTATAGGGTCCCGCTTAGGTTTTTTCCATCCTACCCTTGCTTTTTTACATAAAAAAAATTATAATGTATCTTGACTATCCATAGGAAAAGGTGACCGCAGATATGGCAGAAAAGGGAACAAAAGAAAAACTGGATATTGAACTGGAAGCTCCGGCGGACTTTACAAGCCCTGAAGAACTGTATCAGGACCTGATTAATACCATCCGTAAATACCATCCGTCCGATGATATTACCATGATTGAAAAAGCGTACAGGATTGCCAATGAGGCGCACAAGGAACAGAAGCGCAAGTCAGGCGAACCGTACATCATCCATCCGCTCTGTGTGGCCATTGTACTGGCCGACCTTGAGATGGATAAGGAAACCATTGCCGCTGGGCTGCTCCACGATGTGGTTGAGGACACAATCATGACCCTGGACCAGCTGACCAAGGAGTTCGGCTCCGAGGTTTCATTTTTGGTGGACGGGGTTACGAAGCTGACCCAGCTTAACTGGGACAAGGATAAGGTGGAAATCCAGGCAGATAACCTGCGCAAGATGTTCCTTGCCATGGCAAAGGATATCCGCGTCATCATCATCAAACTGGCTGACCGCCTGCACAACATGCGCACCGGACAGTACTGGAAGCCGGAGAAGCAGAAGGAAAAAGCCAGGGAGACCATGGAGATATATGCGCCCATTGCCGACAGGCTGGGTATTTCCAAGATTAAGATTGAACTGGATGACCTGTCGCTTAAATTCCTCAAACCGGATGTTTATTATGACCTGGTGGAAAAGGTAGACCTGCGCAAGGATGCCAGGGAGGCCTTTGTCCAGGAAATCGTGGATGAAGTTAAGAACCATATGAAGGAAGCTGGCGTGGACGCCACGGTTGGCGGAAGGGTGAAGCATTTCTTCAGTATCTATAAGAAAATGGTGAACCAGAATAAGACACTGGATCAGATATATGATTTATTTGCGGTAAGGATCATGGTGGATAACGTGAAGGACTGTTATGCGGCCCTGGGCGTGATCCACGAGATGTATAAACCTATCCCCGGGCGTTTTAAGGACTATATTGCCATGCCCAAGCAGAATATGTACCAGTCGCTGCACACCACCCTGATCGGCAGCAATGGGCAGCCCTTTGAGATCCAGATCCGCACCTATGAGATGCACCGGACAGCGGAGTATGGTATCGCGGCCCACTGGAAGTACAAGGAGAGCGGCAGCGGCCAGGTAGCGGCAGGCAGTGAGGAGGCAAAACTCAGCTGGCTGCGCCAGATACTGGAATGGCAGAGGGATACGGATGATTCCAAGGAATTCCTGAGCATGGTCAAGGGTGACCTGGACCTGTTTTCGGACAGCGTATACTGTTTTACCCCATCCGGCGATGTGAAGACGCTTCCCAGCGGTTCCACTCCTATTGATTTTGCATACTGTATACATAGTGCAGTGGGCAATAAGATGGTGGGGGCCAGGGTCAACGGCAAGCTGGTGCCCATAGAGTATGTAATCCAGAACGGCGACCAGCTGGAGATCATCACGTCCCAGAATTCCAAGGGGCCCAGCAGGGACTGGCTGAATATTGTCAAGAGCACCCAGGCTAAGAATAAGATTAACCAGTGGTTCAAGAACCAGATGAAGGATGACAATATCGTCCGGGGCCGTGATTCCATTGAGCGCTACTGCAAGGCCAAGGGGATTAACTGGTCTGAGATAAGCAAGCCCGAGTTCATGGAAAAGGTCATGAACCGTTACGCGTTTAAGGACTGGGATTCCGTCCTGGCGTCCATTGGGCACGGCGGCCTGAAGGAAGGCCAGGTCATTAACAAGATGCTGGAGGAGCGCGAGAAGAAATTAAAGCGCGAGATCACGGATGAGGATGTGCTCAACGGCATTGCGGACACGGCCGGACGTTCAGGCGAGGCAACGGTGCGCAAGTCCAAGAGCGGCATCGTGGTTAAGGGCATCCATGACCTGGCAGTGCGTTTTTCCAAGTGCTGCAACCCTGTCCCGGGAGATGAAATCGTGGGATTCGTAACCAGGGGCAGAGGCGTATCCATCCACCGCACGGACTGCATCAACATGATTAACCTGCCTGAGGATGAGCGGGGCAGGCTCATTGACGCGGAGTGGCAGATGGCCGAGGGCGCTACCAACAACGAGCAGTATTCCACGGAGATTAAGATATTTGCCAATAACAGGATTGGCATGTTTGCCGATATATCCAAGGTGTTCACGGAAAAACAGATTGACATCACCTCCATGAATGTGAGGACCAGCAAACAGGGCAAGGCAACCATCATCATGACGTTTGATATCCACGGCACGGAGGAACTGAACCGTCTTACGGATAAGATACGCCAGATTGAAGGGGTGCTGGATATTGAGCGTACTGCCGGGTGATGGGGATATGTCCGGCGATGCCTGATACAGCCAGGTGATGCCGGATATGTCCGGCGGCAGGCATCTGATGAAACGTACCCGCCAAAGACGGCTGCCATATGGAAAGGGGAACCGATATGAGTGATATGCGTGTTAAGACATGTGTGCTGGGAGCGGTAAGCACCAATTGCTTCCTGGTCTATCATGATACTACAAAGGAGGCCGTAATCATAGACCCGGCCGATAATGCACATTATATCCTGAATAAATGCAGTGAGCTGGGGATTTCACCCAGGGCAGTGCTTCTGACCCACGGTCATTTTGACCATATCATGGCGGCAGAGGATTTACGGCGCACATTCCACATTAAGATATATGCTTCTGAGACAGAGGACGCCATGCTGGCGGATGGGGGACTTAACATGTCGGGAAGCTGGGGCGGCATGCAGACCAGCTTCCACGCGGATGTGCTGTTAAAGGACGGGGATGAGCTGGATTTAATCGGATTTTGCTGGAAGGTGATAGAAACGCCGGGTCACACATCCGGGTCGGTTTGCTACTATGTTCCCGGGGAAGAGGTGGTCTTTGCAGGGGACACCCTGTTCTGCGAATCCTATGGGAGGACGGACCTTCCAACGGGAAGCAGCAGCCAGATTGTGGATTCCATCATAAACAAGGTATTCCATCTGCCGGACGATACCATGGTATATCCGGGACATGGGGAGACAACCACCATTGGCCATGAGAAGCAGAGCAACCCCATTGCATTTTACAGATAATGAAAGCAGGACTTATATGATTGGATTATTAATACAGGATAATGCATATGAACAGGACATCAGAGAACTTCTGATGTCCTTTTATCCGGGTGAAACCTATGCCCATGAGGTTAAGGATGAACTGGGATTTTATGTGGAGACAAGGCTGGGGCAGGGGGAAATCTCGGTCCTCATATGGGACAGGGACGGAGGCCGGGACGGGATGGACCAGGGCGGGGCCGCGGCCCTTCCGGCCGGACAAGGACCTGAGGAAGGGAATCCGGTATCATGGAAGCTGTCAGTGAGCCGTACCGGGGCATCCGACCTGTCCGACCACTCAGCAACCAAGAACGTGGTTAAGAAAATGTTCTACCAGATGCTTATGGAGCGCACGGGAACAGGGCTCCCCTGGGGGTCCCTCACAGGAATCCGTCCCACCAAGATTGCCCTTACCAGGCTGGAGGAGGGCTGGGATGAGGATGCTATCCGTTCCTTCATGAAAGAAACCTACATGGCCAGTGACGAGAAGATTAACCTGAGCATCGAGATTGCTGCCAGGGAAAAGAAGCTGCTTGAACCCCTGGATTATGAGCGGGGTTACAGCCTTTATGTGGGGATTCCCTTCTGTCCCACCACCTGCCTGTACTGTTCCTTCACCTCCTATCCCATCAGCAAATGGACGGGGCGCACAGGGCTTTACCTGGAGGCATTGTTCAAGGAACTGGAATACACCGCAGGGAAAATGAAGGGACGGCCTCTGGATACCATTTATTTTGGAGGCGGCACACCTACATCCCTTCCGGCGGAGGATATCCATGCTATCTTATGTAAACTGGAAGATCTTTTTGATACGGGACATGCCCTGGAATTTACCGTGGAGGCCGGGCGGCCGGACAGCATAACGGAGGAAAAGCTGAAGGTGCTGAGGAACCATGGCATCACCCGCATTTCCATTAATCCCCAGACCATGAACCAGAAGACCCTGGACCTGATTGGACGCCGCCATTCCGTGGAAATGGTTAAGGAGCGGTTTTGGATGGCAAGGGAGCTGGGCTTTGATAACATTAATATGGACCTGATCATGGGACTGCCTGAGGAGGATATGGACGATGTGCGCCATACACTTCATGAGGTAAAGGAGCTGGCGCCGGACTCCCTTACCGTCCATTCCCTGGCCATTAAGCGGGCTGCCCGCCTTAACATGTTCAGGGAACAGTACGGGGACCTGAAAATCAGCAATACGCCTGAGATGATTGACCTGAGCGCTGCCTGCGCCAGGGAGATGGGGATGGAGCCATACTATCTCTACCGCCAGAAGAACATGGCCGGTAATTTTGAGAATGTGGGATATTCCCTTCCTGGCAAGGCCTGCATCTATAACATCCTTATCATGGAGGAAATGCAGACCATTGCCGCCTGCGGCGCCGGAACCACCACCAAGGTGGTATTCCCGTCTGAAAACAGGCGGGAGCGGTGCGAGAACGTGAAGGAAGTGGAACAGTATATCAGCCGGATTGACGAGATGATAGGGCGCAAGGAGAAAATCCTCCTGTAATCCCTATATCTTAAAGTAGTCCAATATATAATCGATGAAATATCGGCTGGCTATGGGAAGCACCTTCTTGTTCTTGTACACAAGGGCCAGGGTGCGGGTGACTTCGGGATAGATGGGTTTTGTCACTATGTTCTGGTGATATCCTTCTAACACCAGGTCATAGAGGCTGGAGACGCCCAGGCCCTGTTCCACCATTGACATGATGGTGTAGTCATCCACCACCGTGTACTGTATGTTGGGGTTCAGCCCGTGCCGGTAGAAGGCGGACAGGGGGACGCTTAACTCCACCCCTTCATCCAGCAGGATGTAGGGCAGGGATGCCAGGGTCTTCAGTGAGATGGATTCCTCCCCTGCCAGATAGTGGTCCGGGGGAAGGACGGCCTGCATGCGGTCCGTACACAGGGGGATGATGGTAAGCCTGGAGGTGACGTCCGGGTTGGTGAAGCCAAAGTCAACGCTTCCCTCAGCCACCCACTGGCAGATGCTGGTGTAATCCCCCTGGCGCAGGATGAACTGCACGGAGGGGTACATTTTCTTAAAATCCTTTATGAATCTGGGGAGCCAGGTACGGCTGACGCTGGTAAATGTCCCGACGCGTATCAGGCCACGTTCAAGGCCCTGCATCTCCTGGCATTTCACATCCAATTCACGTCTGGCATTGCTGACGGACTGTATGTAAGGCAGATATTCCCTGCCGTCCGGCGTCAGCTCTGCGCCGGTCTTGGAGCGGAGGAACAGGGGGGTATTCAGCTCGTGTTCCAGCGTGCGTATCATCTGGCTCACGGCAGACTGGGTATAGCCTGACTCGGCCGCTGCCTGGGTAAAGCTGCCTGTTTCCACAATTCTTATAAACACATCGTATCGGTTCATGGGCTTCTCCTTTAATCGTTCCTTAAACATAAGACAACCTAATGTATCCATTATAAACTTTCGTTTTTCTTATTTCAATACCGGAGTTATAATAAAGCCATCACAAAATTTGAGTGGGAAAAACAATGGACACAAAGAATATGTTTTGGCTGAAAAAGGGAATACATGACGGGATACCCATTGCCCTGGGGTATCTGTCCGTGGGCTTTACCCTTGGCATCACGGCCCGGCACGCAGGGCTTACGCCCTTCCAGGCAACCATTACCAGCTTGTTCATGAATGCTTCGGCAGGGGAATTTGCAGGCTTTACCATGATTTCTGAGAAGGCCGGATATGTGGAGGCCGCAATCATGATGCTGATTATCAACGCCCGGTATCTCCTGATGTCATGTGCCCTGAGCCAGAAGCTGGGCAGCGGCGCGTCCGTGCTTCACCGCATGCTTATGGGATATGATGTCACGGATGAGATATTCGGCGCATCCATCATGGTCCCGGGAAAGCTGAACCCGCGCTATTATTATGGGATGATGCTTATATCCATGCCCGGCTGGGCAGCGGGGACATGTCTTGGCGTGGTTGCGGGGAACGCCCTTTCAGAGGGGATTGTAAGCGCCCTGGGTGTGGGGCTTTACGGAATGTTCCTGGCGGTAATCATACCTCCGGCTGCCAAGGAACGGGTTTTGGGCGTGCTGATTGCCATTTCCATGGCTGCCAGCTATGCCATGTCCATACTGTGCAGCGGTATCTCCCCGGGGACGCGTATCATGATGCTGACCATCATCATAGCAGGGGCTGCAGCCATACTGTTCCCCATCAAGGAGGAGAGGGAAGATGGAGCATAACGTATATATCTACATATTGGTCATGGGCGCGGCCACTTACCTGGTGAGGGCGGTTCCGCTGATTTTCATCCGGCATGAGTTAAAGAATACGCTGATCCGGTCATTTTTATATTATGTGCCGTATGTGACGCTGGCGGTGATGACATTTCCATCCATCCTGGGGGCCACCAGAAGCCCTGTGGCGGCCCTGGCGGCCCTGGTTACAGGAATCCTTGCCGCGCTGGGCGGAGGCGGGCTTCTGAAGGTGTCTGCGGCCTGCTGCATCGTGGTTTATATAAGTGAAAGGATTTTGCCTGTATTGTGAAAAACAACAAGGCATAAGTTGGGAAATGTGTCACAAATGGTCGAAATGCACATGAATAATTCCGAATATATTGAAAAATTCACATATCTGTGATATTATTTAAAAATGAAAAAAATATATTCGGTAAAATAAATATAAAGGAGTAAAGGGACGTGAAGAAGAGAGAACGAGTTTTTGCGGCAATGAAGAATCAGCCCGTGGATAAGATCCCCAGTTATTTTACCATGCATTTTCCAAGGGAAGTTGCGTTCGGCGAAGCAGCTGTGGAGGAACACCTCAAGTTTTTTAAGGAGGTAAATCCGGACATCCAGAAAATCATGAATGAGAACCTGGTTCCCAATATGGGGTCCATTAAGACGCCGGATGACTGGAAGTGCATCAGGAGCATTTCCCTGGATGACAGGTTCATGCAGGATGAGATTGAACTGGTGAAACGTGTGCTGGACCGGTGTGACATGGATGCCTATAACATCGGCACACTCCACGGCATCGTGGCCTCCACCATCCACCCCATTGAACCGGATTACGGTTATATGCCCGTAAGGCAGCTGCTGGTAAGCCACCTGCGCCAGAATAAGGCCCCGGTGCTGGATGCCATGAAGCGGATTGCCGACGGACTGTGCCAGCTGGCAGGGAAGTTCGTGGAGCTGGGACTGGACGGAATCCTGTATGCGGGTCTGGGCGGGGAGCGTTTCCTGTTTACGGACCAGGAGTTTGAAGAGTACATAATGCCGTTTGATAAGCAGATCATGAATGCATGTCTGGAGGCGGGAGGGAACAACATCCTGCATATGTGCAAGACCGATGTGAATTTTGACCGCTATAAGAGCTATAAGGGCCTTTATACCATTGCCAACTGGGGCGTGTATGAGGCGGGCCTGAGCCTGTCAGAGGGACGCCGGATATTCACGGACTGTGCCATCATGGGCGGGCTTTCCAACCATATGGGTCCGCTGATTGAGGGCACTGCGGATGAGATAAGGGAAGAGGTAAGGCGCGTGGTGGCTGAGGCCGGAAGGACCGGGTTTATCCTGGGCACGGACTGCACCATTCCCACAGGGACATCCTATGACCGCCTGAGGATTGCGGTGGATGCCCTGGAAGGGCTGTAAACACTATGTGGCAGCCGGATTCATGTAAGCAATATGATGTTAATATAAAAGCCATGGAAGACCATGGTGGGAGGGAGATTTTAATATGAAGAAACGATTTTTATCAGCAATCCTGATTGGCTCAATGGTGCTGTCGGCAACGGCCTGCGGCGGCGGTTCCGGTTCAGACAAGCCCGCGGATACGGCGGCGCCAAAGGAAACCCAGGCTCCGGCAGCCGAAGGAAGCAGCGAGGCGGCAGGAGAGGACAAGAAGGCGTATCCGGACGGCACCATGACCATTTACGCCTATGGGCAGCCCCAGTACCTGCAGATTTATTTTGACAACTGGCTGGAGCGCAACCGCGACATCGCGCCAGGCGTGAAGATTGAGATTGTCCAGACCAAGGATGTCAATGATGCCCGTGAGAAAATCAGCATGACATACCTGTCCGGAGCCATGGACGACCTGCCCACAGCAACCATGATAGACCCTGTCAGCCTCATTGACCTGGCAAAGGGCGGCATTGTGATGGATGTCACGGACGACATCTCGCCGCAGGTGCCGAATATGGTTGACGGCGCATGCAATGACGCAACCCTTGGCGGGAAGATTTACGGCTATCCTGATTCCGTGCGCCCGCAGCTGTTGTTCTATAACCAGAGGATTTTTGACAAGTACGGTGTTGACCCTGCACAGATGGAAACCATCGAGGGCTGGATTGAAGCCGGACGCCAGTTAAAGGAAAAGAGCAATGGCAGTACATACCTTTCCTACATTGACCCAACAAGCCGTACCTGGCGTTATTACGGACGCCGCGGCCTCATGCCTCAGGCGGACGCCCATATCTGGGATGACCAGGGCAATGTGGTCATCGGAAGCGACCCGGGGGCCAAGCTGGCATTTACCACGCTGGATACCCTTTGCCAGGAAGACCTGCTGTTTAAGTCAGCCATCCTGGAACCGCCAATGTATGATTCCATCCGGGAAGATAAGATTGCAACCTTCTATATCGGCGCATTCTGGGATGAGTTCCTGCGCCTGAACGTACCTGAGACAGCTGGTGACTGGCGTGTGATGAAAGCCCCTGTGTTCAAGGAAATCGGTACAGGCGGGGCGCCTGTTTCCCAGTACTGGGCAGTCATCAACAATCCGGATGATCCGTATACATCCCTGTTCCAGAAGCTGTGGTATGATTTCCAGTTTGACAATGACGCCCGTAAGGAATGGGTCAATGAGGTTGAGTCCCAGAACGGACCGTATGCCAACCCGGTAGCCCTTTCCATGCTGGAAGACCCATTCTGGAAAGAACCATCTGATTTCTACGGCGGCCAGTCCTTCAGGGAAATGGAAGGAAAGGGACTTGAGAACAGTTCCAAGAACCTGGTTGTGACGCCACAGGATGCGGAAGCAGACACCGTTATAAGCGCTGAGCTGGAAAAATATGTTGCAGGCGATCAGAGCATGGACGATGCGATTGCAAATATGCAGAAGAATCTGGAAGCGAAGATTGGAAAGGCAACAATCGAATAATGCTTTACCTTAGGGCAGACAGCTGGAATGTATGTTCAGACACGCCCCAGGAGATTTGACCTGAGGAGAGTTGGATGGCGCGGCACGGAGCAAGGCACTGAATCAATCCGTGCCGCGCCTGTTATATTTATATGAGAAGAAGGGGTGGCTAATCATGGCTAAATTTCTAAAACGGTACCGGTATCCTTATCTGTTCATCATGCCCTTTTTTATTCTGTTCCTGGTGTTTCAGCTGGTTCCCAATATCTGGACCGTGTATATCAGCCTGACAGAGTGGAACGGAATCGGGGAGCCGCGGTTCACCGGCGTGCAGAACTACAACATGCTTTTTAAGGATTATATGTTCTGGGATGCGCTTACGAACACGGTGATTTACTGGATTACAGGCGTCATACTGATCCTGGCCCTGGGGCTTCTGATATCGGGGCTGCTTAACTATAACAGGCTCAGGGGCAAGGCGTTTTTCAAAAGCGCTACCTATCTGCCTAATATCTGTGCCGTTATTGCCATGGGTATTATTTTCAGCATGCTGTTTGAGAAGAATACGGGCCTTATTAACGAGGTCATCTTTTCCATGGGCGGAAGCAAGGTGGACTGGCTTACAGGCACCAGATTTTCCAAGCTTCCGGTCATTGCGCTGAACGTGTGGAGGAATACCCCGTGGTTTACCATGATACTGCTCTCCGGACTGCTCAATATATCGCCTGAGTATTATGAGGCGGCAAAAGTGGATGGGGCCAATGCGTTCCAGCGCTTTTTCAAGATTACGCTGCCCTCCCTGTCCAACGTCATGTTTTTCTGTTTCATCACACTGACTGCTGACAGCTGGAAGATATTCAACGAGCCATTCATGCTGCAGGGACCTGGCACGTCCAACGTATCCTTGTTCCAGTACATGTATGAGTCTGGTTTCAATGTGTTTAAGCTGGGATATGCAAGTGCAATCGGCTGTATGCTGACGCTTATCCTGCTGATTGTTTCCATTATCCAGTTCATCATACGCATGAAACAGGGCGAAGTATAAGGAGGTGGGTGTATGGGTTACAGAACAAGAAGGCAGCTGGTGGATATACTGGTACATACGCTGCTTATCATCATAGTCATATTTTCCATGTTCCCAATCATATGGATGTGCTTGATTGCGCTCAAAGGGGCGGGGGAGAGCGTCAGCGGATTCAACTCCCTGATTCTCAGGAATCCTTCCCTTGGGAACCTGAAACGTCTTTTTGAACTGCTTCCTAATTTCTGGAAGAACTTTTATAACAGTGTGTTCACTACATTTTTCGGCACGGTCACGTCCCTGTTTTTCTGCTCCCTGGCTGGTTTTGCATTTGCAAAATATAAGTTCCCGGGCAATAAGACGTTGTTTTATTTCTGCGTGGCAACCATGCTGATCCCGCCTGAGGTTGGTTCAATCCCCATGTTCCTGGTCATGAGGAAGATGGAGCTGATTAACAGCCTGTGGTCCCTGGTCATCCCAAGGATGGCAACTGCAATCGGTATCTTCTACATGAGACAGTACATCATGGATGTGCCGGATGAAATCATCGAATCGGCCCGCATAGACGGCTGCCATGATTTTAAGATTTATACCAGCATCGTCATGCCCATTATCAAGCCCGCGCTGGCTTCCTGGGGCATCCTGACCGTCATAGCCAGATGGAATGACTTCTTCTGGCCCCTGATTTTCCTTCGCAAGAGCGAGAAATACACCCTGATGGTGGCAATCACCATGCTCCCCTTCAGCGAGGGCATGTCCACGCCGTGGCCTGTCACCATGGCCGGAACCGCCCTGGCAACCCTGCCGGTCATTGTTATTTTCATTGTGCTGCAGGCGTTCATGAAGGATGGGCTGACTTTGGGGGCGGTGAAAGGGTAGGTGTGCCTGGTGCGGCCTGGATTTAGGTTGAGGATGGATTGAGATTGGTCTAAGGATATAAGGGCAGCATGACTCATAGGAGGTTATGCTGCTTTTTGGATATTGTATATAAACAGGGAAGAAGCACACCGGATACTAAAAATCATCCGGTGTCTTTTATTTTTCACGCCTGTCTTTTCCATACCTCCCCCTCCTGGAGTCCGCATCCGGTTTTCCTCCAGCCATTCGTATAATCATTTTATTTTGGGCAATATAAGTATAAAATGGATTATTACGATAATGCAAAAAGGAGGATTTATATGCAGGAAAACAAAATAATCAAGAATGATATACTTGATTTTAAAAAGTATCTGATTAACATGGAACGCTCTGCACGGACCATTGACAAGTATTGCAGGGATGTTGCGGCTTTTATACAATATCTTTCTCCTGGGGAAATGGTGACCAGGGAAAAAGTCATAGAGTATAAAAGCTATCTGCAGGGGTCTTACAAGGTATCAAGCGCCAACTCCATGCTGGCTGCGCTGAACTGCTTTTTTCATTATAAGAACTGGGACAGGTACAGGGTAAGCCAGTTCAAGGTACAGCGGCATCTGATGGGAGGTGAGGAGCGCAGGCTTACCAAGGAAGAGTATGCCAGGCTGGTGACAACAGCCCTGTATCTGGATAATCAAAGACTGGCCATGATTATGGAAACCATAGGAAATACGGGGATATGCATAAGTGAACTGCCTTTCATCACGGTAGAAGCCCTGGATGCGGGGCGGGTGGAAATATATAATAAAGGAAAATTCAGAACCATCTTCCTGATAGAGAAACTGCGGTGCCGCCTGCGCGGATATTGCCGTGAGAACGGCCTGACTTCCGGCCCCGTGTTTGTCACGTCGGGAGGTATGGCCGTAAACCGCAGCAATATATGGGCGGAGATGAAGCGGCTGTGCATAAAGGCCGGTATCCCGGAACAGAAGGTATTTCCCCACAATCTCAGGCATCTGTTTGCCTATACCTATTATGGGGTTGATAAGGACCTGGTCCATCTGGCAGATATACTGGGGCACTCAAGTGTTGAGACTACCAGGATTTATACTATTTCCACAGGGGAAGAGCAGCAGGAGGCCATGCAGAAAATGGAAATGATTATATGAAAAACAGGAACGACATAATACATATTATGTCGTTCCTGGATTTAGGGACAAAAGTACGATACGCATGATAATTAAGATATATAGAAGCATATCCGTTAACGGATACGAAATAAATATTGTCTGACATTCATTTTGTGGTATAATGTATTTATGAATTTTAGTTCACAGCATAGGATTTAAGCTGGTTTTCTCTGTTTTAAAACATAATATGTATTATGTCGTAAAGCAGGCTGTCCGGCTGATGTAAAGTAATACTCAGCCACGCTCTGAAGGAAAGGAAGGATTATATGGAGGATAGGGAGATAATGAATGGTAATGGAATGAAAAAAGAGACAGGCGGACAGGACAGTCCACAGTGTGGAACTGCCACTCAGCAGTGTGGAACCGTCAATCCGCAGTGTGGAACTGCCACTCAGCAGTGTGGAACTGTCAATACGCAGTGTGGAACTGCCAATCAGCAGTGTGGCACCGCCAGTCCGCAGAGTGGCACCACCGGTCTGCTGGAAGACCTGGCCGCGGGTCTTGAGTGCATGTACCTGTCAGACCTCAGGTACGGGTATAGCCAGTCCGCCCTGCGTTTCGTGCTGCCCCACATAAATCCGGGGAAGTACAGTACCGGGGAATGGAACCAGGCGGCCGGATATATCATGGGAACGGCCTGCGCCTATCCGGACGGCGAGGCGGCGAGGGAAGCCCTTGTGGCATTTTCGAGGAAAAAGGCTGACGACAGGATGTACGGGAGCCGGGAGGACTGGTATGGAAACAGGGACTGATAGAATCCAGGTGTGCGTCCGGCTCAAAACAAATGAGGAGGACAGCCTGTGCGGGATTGCCTCTGTCAGGATATGTGACGGGATTACCATATGCGGCATCAGGATTTATTACTGCAGGGAGAGATTGAGTGTGGTTTATCCATACCTGGTAAACGGAAAGAAAAGGCTTCCGGTCCTGGTGCTTGGCAAAACGGCGAAGGAACGGCTGACAGCCCTGATTCTGGACGCGTATGAATATGAGCGCCTTAAATGATATGGATGCCCCAAATACTATGGATGCCCCAAATGATATGGATGCCCCAAATGATATGGATGCCCCAAATACCATGGGTGCCCCAAGAACCATGGATGCCCCAAATAAGGGATAGACATGCCAAAATTCTTCGATTCAATGGTTAATTTGTGTGAAATACATCTTATTTCCTCAAAACACTTGCAAAATCGTGAAAGTTAATTAAAATATATGTATTGACTAAAATCAGAACGATAGAATGGGAGAATGCATATGGCATTGGCGAAGAAACCGGTTACCGGAATGAAGGATATCACTCCTGCGGAAATGCAGATCCGCGAATATGTGATGAATCAGATTAAGGAGACATACAGGGGATTTGGGTTTTCACAGATAGAGACTCCCTGCGTGGAACATATAGAGAACCTGACCAGCAAGCAGGGCGGGGATAATGAGAAGCTTATCTTCAAGATCCTGAAAAGGGGGGACAAGCTGAACCTGGAAGCCGCCGGGGGCGAGAATGACCTGACGGACAGCGGGCTGCGCTATGACCTGACCCTTCCTCTTTCGCGCTATTATGCGAACAATGCGGCGAACCTGCCAAAGCCCTTTAAGGCATTGCAGATGGGCAGCGTGTGGCGCGCCGACAAGCCCCAGAGAGGGCGTTTCCGCCAGTTTGTCCAGTGCGATATCGATATCCTGGGCGATGCCACCAGCCTTGCTGAGATAGAACTGATCCTGGCCACCACCACGGCCCTGGGTAAGATCTGCCCGGACAATGGATTCACGGTGAGGATCAACGACAGGGAAATCCTGCGAGGCATGGCACTGTTTTGCGGGTTCCCGGAGGAATCCATGGACCAGGTATTCATTATCCTGGACAAGATGGATAAGATTGGCTTTGAGGGCGTGGAAAAGGAACTTCTGGAATCGGGATACCGGAAGGAAAGTGTTGACACATATCTGGACATGCTTAAGAATGTCACAAAGGACGCAGCAGGTGTGCGGGCGCTGGGCGACAGGCTTAAGGAAATCATGCCGTTGGAGGTAAGTGAGAACCTGGCCCACATCATGGACACGGTCACTGAGGTGGCGGAAGCTGAGTTCGGACTGGAATTCGATCCCACCCTGGTACGCGGGATGTCCTACTATACAGGAACCATTTTCGAGGTATCCATGGAAGGCTTTGGCGGCTCTGTTGCCGGAGGGGGACGGTATGATAAGATGATTGGCAAGTTCACGGGCATGGAGACACCGGCCTGCGGGTTTTCCATTGGATTCGAGCGTATTGTAACCATTCTTCTGGATAATGGGTTTGAAGTGCCGGGCGCATCGGATAAGAAAGCATTCCTCTTTGAAAAGGGTGTGGACAGCGCTGCATTGGCCGGTGTGATCCGTGAAGCCATGGCAGAGCGGAGAAAAGGCGTCCAGGTCCTGGTTGCCCAGATGAATAAGAATAAGAAGTTCCAGAAGGAACAGCTTAGTAAAGAGGGATACACTGACTTTAAGGAATTCTACAAGGAAAGCCTGAAGAAATAAAAAGGAGATAATATCATGGCAGAATCAATGATGGGTTTAAAGCGGACCCACAGATGTACAGAAGTAACAACCGCTGATATCGGCCGGGAAGTGACCGTTATGGGATGGATCCAGAAGAGCAGGAATAAGGGCGGGATCATATTCGTGGATTTACGCGACCGTTCCGGTATCCTGCAGATCATATTCGAAGAGAGTGACTGCGGTGCAGAAAACTTTGCAAAGGCAGAGAAGCTGAGAAGCGAGTTCGTGGTTGCCGTCACTGGCCGTGTGGAAGCGCGTTCCGGCGCTGTTAATGAAAATCTGGCCACAGGCGCCATTGAAGTAAGGGCGCACTCCATGAGGGTGCTGGCAGAGTCTGAGACACCGCCTTTCCCCATTGAGGAAAATTCTAAGACCAAGGAGGAGCTTCGTCTTAAGTACCGTTTCCTGGATCTTAGAAGACCGGATCTCCAGAGAAACCTGATTACCAGAAGCAGGGTGGCAACCCTTACCAGGGCATTCCTGGCAGAGGAAGGATTTCTTGAGATTGAGACACCGACCCTGATTAAGAGCACGCCTGAGGGCGCCCGCGACTATCTGGTGCCAAGCCGCGTGCATCCGGGTTCCTTTTATGCGCTCCCCCAGTCACCCCAGCTGTTTAAGCAGCTGTTGATGTGTTCAGGTTATGACCGTTATTTCCAGCTGGCACGGTGCTACAGGGATGAGGATCTGAGGGCGGACCGCCAGCCTGAGTTTACACAGATTGACATGGAGCTTTCCTTTGTGGATGTGGATGATGTGCTGGATGTGAACGAGCGTCTTTTACAGAAGCTGTTCAAGGAAATCTGTAACTTTGACGTACAGCTGCCCATTCAGCGCATGACCTGGAGGGAGGCCATGGACCGCTATGGCTCTGATAAGCCGGACCTGCGTTTTGGCATGGAGCTTAAGAATGTGTCCCAGGTTGTGAAGGACTGTGAATTTGTAGTGTTTAAGGGCGCTCTGGAGAACGGCGGTTCCGTCCGCGGCATTAACGCAGAGGGACAGGGCCATATGCCAAGGAAGAAGATTGACGCCCTGGTGGAGTATGCCAAGGGATTCGGTGCCAGGGGCCTTGCCTATGTGGCGATTGCAGAGGACGGTTCCTTTAAGTCCTCCTTTGCCAAGTTCATGAAGGATGAGGAGATGAAGGCCCTGATTGCCGCCATGGACGGAAAGCCAGGTGACCTGTTGCTGTTTGCGGCTGACAGGGATAAGGTTGTATTTGATGTGCTGGGCAACCTGCGTCTGGAGCTGGCAAGACAGCTGGACCTGTTAAAGAAGGATGACTTTAAGTTCCTTTGGGTAACGGAGTTCCCGTTACTTGAATATTCAGAAGAGGAAGACCGCTATGTAGCCATGCACCATCCATTTACCATGCCCATGGATGAGGATATACAGTATATTGATACGGATCCGGGACGTGTGCGCGCCAAGGCTTATGATATCGTGCTGAACGGTGTTGAGATGGGCGGAGGTTCTGTCCGTATCCATCAGGCGGATATCCAGTCCAAGATGTTTGAGGTGCTGGGCTTTACGCCGGAGCGCGCCAATGAGCAGTTCGGTTTCCTGTTAAGCGCATTTAAGTACGGTGTGCCGCCCCACGCCGGCCTGGCTTACGGCCTGGACCGCGTTGTCATGCTGATGGTGGGCGCTGACAGTATCCGTGACGTTATCGCATTTCCTAAGGTTAAGGACGCATCCTGCCTTATGACGGAAGCGCCGGGCGAGGTGGATGAGAAGCAGCTTCAGGAGCTGGGGATTGAGATTGCGGCTGAGGAAGCTGTCGGGGTAGAACCAAAATGAGATTAGGGGCAATCGTATTAGATAGTGATAATATTGAAGAGTTGTCTGATTTTTACGCAGCAATGTTAGGGTGGACAAAAAGCAGCCAGATTCAAGATGGAGAAAAGTGGATTACTGTAACAAAAGAGGATTACAGTGAAACGCCCTTATTATTTCAAGAAAACCCTGAATATAAAAAACCAAAATGGCCGTCAACCAAAGAAGAGCAGCAGCAGATGATACATTTGGATTTTTATGTCCGCATGGATGAATATGAAAGTAAAATAGAACATGCAGTTAAGTGCGGGGCAAACATGATGGAATGTCAATTTTCAGATAGCTGGAAAGTAATGACGGATATTTCAGGCCATCCCTTTTGCATGATTCCAATACCAGACGATATATATGAACAGAGGTATGGTTAAATCAGCAGCACAGACAATGAAATGAAGATGAGAATGTCCACAGGGACAGGCAACGCGCCTGTGGACATTCTCATTTTACTTTTAAATATCCTGTTGTCCGGATTGCTATATGCTACCTCAGCCTGCCGCCGCCATCCACATAATAGCCGTCCGGCGTCTGCCGGTCTGCATACATGGCGCTGTTACCCCCGGCTTATGAGGATTCCCAGTTCCGTGGCCTCACATCCGCCCCTGGTGCGGTGGACCTTGATATATCCTGCATCCGCCAGCTTCCTTAAGACCGTGCGGATCTTTCCTTCCGTCAGGCTGACGCCCTGTTTCCTCAGCTGCTCCATGACCGTGCTGCGGCCGATGCGGGGATGGGAGATGATCAGGGAGAGGATGTGTTTTTCTGTCACGTCAAGGGAGGTCTGACGGCTCAGTATCTGGTTCAATATGTAGCCGGGCAGGTCGCCCAGGGGGATGGGTTCCCGCTGGTAGATGCATGAGAAGTAATTGCTCAGGTTGTGTATCTCCTGTGCGTTGCCCGGCCAGTCGTACTGCTTCAGGAAGGCTGTCAGGTTGCCTGTCAGCACGTCCTCCATGACAAGGGAGGGGTCCTTGAAGGCATCCCTGAGGAAGTTATTCAGCAGGAGGGGGATATCGTCCCTGCGCTGCCGGATCGGCACCGTGTTCAGGGAAAATGTGTTCAGAAGGAAGAACAGGTCATCTAAGAAACGCCCCTCCAGCACCAGGCTGTATAAATCCGTGGTAGTGGTTGCTATCATCCGCACATCCAATGACAACGGCCCGGAACTGCCGATCGGCATATAATATCCATTCTGAAGCACGTTCAGCAGCAGCTGCTGCGTCTGCAGGGCAGTGTGCTGGATTCCGTTAATAAGCAGTGTCCCACGGCATGCGGCCTGGAAGGCCCCAATATGCCGCCTGGTCCCAAGGGATGCATTTTCCTCAGTCCCCAAAAGCTCCGCCTCAATGCCGGATGGATTCAGGGATGAGAAGTTCAGGGAAATGAAAGGTCCGTCATGCCGTCTTGAATTGCGGTGGATGGCCTGGGCCAGCATTTCCTTTTCCGTGCCGCTTTCCCCCTGGATGATGACCGGGAAATCATTGAGGGATATCCTGCGGGCCGTGTCAAGAAGATGGGACTGGGTAGGGTTCCTGGTAATCATGTTGTTGAAGTCATACAAGGGCCTGGCGCGGAACGGGAAAGCGGTTCCCGAGGACCCGGACGCCTGCTCCTCACAGACGGAAGCATGCATCAGGTATAACTCGGCCTTGGGATTCAGGCTGAACTTCTGGAACCACAGGCGTATGCGCCCGTGCCCCGGCTGGCTGATGATGGTTTCCCTTGTGTTGGGGAAATCGTAATCAATCCCGTAGGAACGCAAAAGCGCACAGAAATCACAGCCGGACAGGTTCTTCTCCTTAAATCCTGTCAGCTTGCGGAAGGGCTGGTTCACCATCTTGATCATCCCGCTTTCATCCAGAAGGCAGAATCCTTCGGATACATTGTCAAGGATCATCTGGGTAATCTGTTTCATATCCAGGGCGTGGCTCAGCTGCTGGTTGGAGAGCTTTAATACCTGTACGATGTGGCTCATATAATTCCTGGTCACCTCGTCGGCCAGGCTGGTGGGCAGATGGAAGCAGGCAATGATTTCGTTGATGGTGGAGATATCCACTACCCGGTTGCCGATGTCGATGACCGTGGTGAGGGTGGAAGGAACCAGGTGCAGCTCCCCGGGGGTAACCCCGTAATGGATACTCTCATCCGGGTTGGTGCAGCCAGGATACCAGGGAAGGAAATGGTATTGGGAGAAACCGAATTCCTGGAGCTGTAATATGACCTCGTCCGCGTTGTTTTCCGTATCATTGATCAGATAGACGGAGGAGCCGGGAGGAATCTGGAGGATCTTGTGAAGATAGGTATGGTTGAACGTGCGCATGCAGACCAGCTGGTATACATGTTCAGGAATCGGATAAGGCAGATTATCCTTTATGTTTTCCGTGGAAAGCAGGATACAGTCCGCATGGTCCAGGATCTCGGGGGTGATATCAGCGCCCCTGGCGGACTGGATGGTCAGGTACTGGTTAAAAATAGAGGACAGATAGGACGAGATTCCTATTTTTGCCACCGGATTGTTGGTTAATATCAGTAATTTCTTTTTCATGCAAATGCCTCCTGTATATTAGGTTGATTATATCCCATAAAAATAATTTAAACAACCTAATACGTTAATAAAATAAGAAATACAGGAAAGTAATAAGGTTTTTATCCCATAGGATTTGACAGCGGTACGTTAATTCATTAAAATTTAAGGAAAGCAAGGCGCTTTTTCGTACGATGCAGGTGCGCCCTTGCTTTTTCTTTATCATCAGGAAGTGATGGGGATAGGAAGAAGGGCAGTTGATTTTAAGAAAAGGAGGAGTATTAGAATGAAAAAAAGAACATTATCTTTATTGGTTGCTGCAGCAATCACTGCAGGATGTCTTGCAGGCTGCGGCGGGGGAACCACCGGCACCACCACAGCAGCAGGAACAGGGGGGACAAACGGAGCACAGGCAGATGCAGGCGCCTCACAGGACAGCGCCTCAGGAAAGGACAGCCTGGTAATCGCCATGGCCTCGGATATCCTGTCCATGGATCCATATAAATATGACGAGGGACCCACCAACCAGGTGATGCTTCATATATATGAGGCGATGTTGATGCAGGACGCGGATATGAAGTTCCAGCCATGTCTGGCTGAGAGCTGGGAGACTTCCGACGATGGCCTGACCTGGACCTTCCACCTGAGGGAAGGCGTTAAGTTCCATGACGGCGAGGAGATGGACTCCGCTGACGTGCTGGCCTCCATAAAAACAGCTATGAACCCGGACTCCCCATCAGCCTTCAGCGGCTACACCAGTACCTTTTCAAAGGTTGAGGCGCCGGATGCACATACAGTCACCATTACCACCGACACACCCAACCCCCTGATGCTGTTCCATGTGGCTCAGATTTACGTGCTGAAACAGGAAAATGTAGAAGGAAAAACAGAGGAAGAAATCTCTGATGTGGTAGTGGGCACAGGACGTTATAAATTTGTGGAGCAGGTTAAGGAGGACCATCTGGACTTAACGGCGAACGAGGATTACTGGGGCGAGGTGCCGGAGATTAAGAATGTACGGTTCCGTCCCATCACCAATGAGGCGACCAGGACAGCCACCATGCTGACCGGGGAAGTGGATTTCACCATTGATATCTCCGTGCGTGATATCGACAGGCTGGATGGTACGGACGGCATCAGCGTGTTAAGGCAGCAGGGCCTGAGGGAGATTTACCTGAACCTGGACAGCCGTGAGGATTCACCCCTGTTCCCAGGACAGAAGAACCCCATGTCAGACCCCAAGGTCAGACAGGCCATGTACCTTGCCATTGATGAGGACACCATCATCAAGAATATCATGAACGGATGCGCATTTGAAATGAATTCCATCATCCCGGAAAACTATGTGGGATATACCCCGGTGGAGCGTGAGAAATATGACCCTGAAAAGGCAAAGCAGCTGCTGGCCGAGGCCGGATACCCGGATGGCTTTGAAGTGACCCTGGATGCGTCCAATGACCGTTATATGAACGATGAGCAGATTGCCCAGGCGGTTGCAGGATTCCTGGAGAAGGTGGGAATTAAAGTCAACCTGAACCTGATGCCGAAATCCAATTTCTTTACCTACATCAAACCTGCGGAGAATAAATCCATGCTGCTTCAGACCGGATGGGCGGATGCTTCCGGCGACGGCCTGTCCCTGCTGCACGACATGCTCCGCACATATGACAGGGAATCCGGGCAGGGCACTGTTAACAGGGGACACTACTCCAATGCGGAGGTGGATGCCCTTATCAGCGAGGCATTTAATGAATTTGACGATGCCAGGAGAGGCGAACTGGTAGCAAAGGCAGAAAAGATTGCAAGGGATGATTATGCGTACATCCCGCTGCACTTTGAGCAGGATACATATGCAATCAAGGATACCCTTAACTATACTCCAAGAATGAACAAGTATGTGCTGGCCTGGGAATTTTCCTACAAATAAGGGATTTGGCACCGGGGCGTGTCTGGATTCCCAAACAGGCCCTGGATTAAGACGGTAAGAGGGACTGCTGCAAAACAGGAAACCTATTTTTTGCAGCGGTTCCCTTTTTGTAATCCGGCCCATGATAAAGACGAGGTGAATCAGAGTGTTAAAATATATTGTTAAGCGGTTTGTGCAGATGATAGTGGTTCTGTTTGTGGTCTCCATACTGGTATTCATGCTGACGAATTTCATCGGGGACCCGGTGGACATGCTGGTGCCGGAAAATGCAACAGTGGAACAGGTGGAATCAGCGCGGGCAAGGCTGGGCCTTAATAAGCCCCTTCCCGTACAGTATGGCATTTTCTTAAAGGATGTGCTGCACGGTAATTTCGGCAAGTCCTACACCTATGGAAAACCAGCCATGGGCCTGATCATGGAGCGTATGCCCGCAACCCTTGAACTGGTTGCCATAGCAGCCCTTCTGGTGCTGTTCATTGCCATACCCCTGGGCGTTTATGCGGGGGCTTATCCCAAACGCAGGAGCAGCAGGATCATCATGTCGGGTTCCATATTGGGGATTTCCCTTCCCTCCTTCTGGGTGGGCATGATGATGATTTATATCTTTGCGGTCATGCTGAGGGCGCTGCCGGCATCGGGGCGCGGGAACACGGTAAATGTGCTGGGGGTTAATTTAAGCGTGTTTGCACCGGGAGGGCTGCGTTTCCTCATCCTTCCGGCCGTGACGCTGGCCCTTACCAATGTGGCCACGACCCTGCGTCTTACCAGGTCCGGAATCATGGAAAACATGCGCCAGGATTATATTAAGTTTGCAAGAGCCAAGGGGGTGTCCTCCAGAAGCCTGCTTTTCGGGCATGCCTTAAAGAATGCCCTGATTCCGGTCATCACCATCTTTGGCATGGATCTGGGCAATATGATTGCTTTCACCACCATCACTGAGACCATCTTTGCCTGGCCCGGCATGGGTAAACTTCTGATTGACGCCATCAACAAATCAGACCGTCCCATAATCGTGGCGTATCTCATGACGGCTGCCTGTATGTTCGTGGTGCTGAACTTTGTGGTGGATCTTCTCTATACATTGGTTGATCCGAGAATAGAATTGAGGTGATGACATGGAACATGAAGTACGTGCAGAAAAAACAAGCTGGTGGAAGCATTTCCTGAAATCCGAGTTTTTCTACCATTATAAAAATAATCTTCCTGCCATCATCGGCAGTATCCTGGTCCTGTTTGCCATACTGACAGCGGTTGCAGGCCGTTTCCTGGCGCCTCAGAATCCATATGACCTGACCCAGATAAGCCTGATGGATTCCTATCTCCCTCCGGCCTGGCTGGACGGCGGTAAACTGTCATTCCTGCTGGGCACGGATGAACAGGGAAGGGATATTTTAAGCGCAATCATCTACGGAAGCGCCAGTTCCATCATGATTGGCCTGGTGGGCATGGCAGCCTCCTGCTGCATCGGCACCACCCTGGGGCTGATTGCCGGATATTTTGGCGGGAAGGTGGATGCGGTCATCATGAGGATTGCGGATATCCAGCTGTCCTTCCCGTCCATGCTCATTGCGCTTTTTATCATGTCCGTGTTCGGCAGGGGCGTGGGAAAGCTTTTGATTGCCCTTACCATGGTGGGGTGGGTCACCTATGCCAGGACGGTAAGGGGCGAGACGCTGTCTGTTAAGAAGATGGAGTACGTGGAGGCGGCCAGGACCATCGGACTGCCCAACCGAATCATCATACTGAAACATGTGCTGCCCAATGTAGTTAATTCCATCATTGTGCTTGCAACCATACAGATTGGCAACTTTATCCTGACAGAGGCTACCTTAAGCTTCCTGGGAGTCGGGGTGCCCATTACGGAACCGTCCCTGGGACTGCTGGTAAAGACCGGATTTGACGTGCTGTTTTCCGGGCTGTGGTGGGCTTCCGTATTCCTGGGCCTGTATATCATGCTCATTGTGTTCGGCATAAACCTTTTGGGGGATTTCCTCAGGGATGAGCTGAACCCCAATCTGAAATAAGCGAGGTGGCTTTGATGGAAAATAATATTTTACTGGATGTCAAGGGCCTGAAGACCTATTTCCATACATTTAAGGGAGTGGTAAAGGCTGTGGATGACGTAAGCTTTACCCTGAAGGAAGGGGAGATACTGGGGATTGTGGGGGAATCAGGAAGCGGGAAATCCGTGACCAGCTTCTCCATCCTGAAGCTGGTGGAGGATCCCGGCGTGGTGGAAGCGGAGCAGATCCTGTTTGACGGCAGGGATTTGAGCCGGGCCAGCGAAAAGGATATGATAAAGATAAGGGGCAAGGACATTTCCATGGTGTTCCAGGACCCCATGACATCCCTGAACCCGCTGTATACCATACAGAGGCAGATGGAGGAGGTTCTGATCCTCCATGAGCCTCAGATGAACGCGGTCCAGAGAAAGGCCAGGTGCCTGGAGCTTTTATCTGCCGTGGGCATTCCCAATCCCCAGGAGCGGTTAAAGGAATATCCCAACCAGTTTTCCGGCGGCATGAGGCAGAGGGTAATCATTGCCATTGCACTGGCAACCAATCCCAGGCTTCTGATTGCAGATGAGCCTACCACTGCGCTGGATGTGACCATCCAGGAGCAGATACTGGAACTTATGAGGAAACTTGTGAAGGAGCATAATACGGCCCTGATCCTGATCACCCATGACCTGGCCGTGGTGTCGCAGATGGTGGACCGCATCAATGTCATGTACTGCGGCAAGCTGGTGGAGACAGGCAGCACAGAGGACATCGTGTCCTTTAACGCACATCCCTACACGGAAGGGCTGTTAAATTCCATCCCGAAGCTGTATGAGGACAGGGACCGTTTAGATTACATACCGGGCATGGTGCCCAATATGTTCGAACTGCCGGAGGGCTGTTACTTTGCGCCGCGGTGCAGGTACTGCCAGGAAATATGCAGGCATCAGCAGCCCGCGATGCGGGAGGTGGGGCCGGGACACCTGGCTGCCTGTCATTTCCCATTAAAAAAGAAGGATGACGGGAACAGGGATGCAGCTGTCAGCCCGGCTGCGGCCAGAACGGAGGAGGGTAAATGATGGAACCATTGATTGAAGTCAAAGATTTAAGCCAGGAATTTCATCTGACCAAGGGCCTTCTCCAGTCACTGCGTCTGGAAAAGGGCAAGATCGTGAAACAGGACAAGGTGGTCCACGCGGTCAACCAGGTGAGCTTCCGGATTGAAAAAGGCGAGGTGTTCAGCCTGGTGGGGGAATCCGGCTGCGGGAAATCCACCACGGCCAGGACCATCATACGGCTTCTGGAGCCATCGGGCGGACAGGTGCTGTATAAGGGCGCGGACATCAGCCATTTAAGCGCCCATGAGCTTTTGCCTTACCGCAAAAACATGCAGATGATTTTCCAGGACCCCTATGCCTCCTTAAACCCAAGACAGCGTGTGGAGGAAATCATCATGGAGCCCATGCTGTTCCATGGGATTGCAAAGGATAAGAAGGATGCAAGGGAACAGTGCATGGATATATTGAACCGTGTTGGGCTGCGGCCGGAACAGGCCGGACGGTATCCCCATCAGTTTTCAGGCGGACAGAGGCAGCGTATCGGCATTGCCAGGGCGCTGGCGGTAAGACCGGAGTTCATTATCGCGGATGAGCCGGTGTCTGCCCTGGATGTATCCATACAGGCCCAGATCCTGAACCTGCTGATGGATTTAAAGGATGAGTTCCATTTCTCATGCCTGTTCATTGCCCACGACCTTTCTGTGGTACGCCATATCAGCGACCGTCTGGGAGTGATGTACCTGGGGGCCATTGTGGAGGTGGGGGATAAGCATACCTTGTTTGGGAATCCCCTGCACCCCTACACCAAGGTGCTGTTTTCAGCCGTGCCCACCGTGGGGGAGAAACCGCTGGTGGAGCACATTGACGCAATGGGGGAGATTCCCAGCCCGGTAAACCTTCCGGAGGGCTGCTTTTTCTGCGACCGCTGTCCGTACGCCGTGGACAGGTGCAGAAGGGAACGCCCGGCACTCAGGGAAATCGAACCCGGACATCAGGCGGCCTGCCATATATTGTAAGCTGGATGGAGTACGGAAACCTGCTTTGAAAAGACATGTAATTAAGAAAAGAGGACAATGAGATGGAACCAGGACAGCTGAGCGGGGACAAAAAGGCCATAGCTGATAAGATAGACAGTATACGGGAGGGGCTGGTCAGCCTGTCCCACGACATCCACGCGCATCCGGAAACAGGATTTCAGGAATATCACGCAGTGGAAGCGGTAGAGGCATTTTTAAAGGGGCAGGGAATGGTGATGGAGAGGGATTACTGTCAGCTTCCCACTGCATTCCGTGTTGTGAAAAAGGGCAGGGGAGATGGCCCGGTGGTGGCATTCCTTGCTGAATACGATGCCCTCAGGGGGATAGGGCATGGCTGCGGCCACAATGTAATTGCCGCCTGCGCCGTGGGGGCGTTTACAGGCTTGGCTTCCCTTATGGAGTCCTGTGACGGGGAGATATGGCTGATTGGGACCCCGGCAGAGGAAGGCGGGGCCGGAAAGGTGCTGATGCTGGAGCGGGGAGGCTTTGACGGCGTGGATTTCGCCCTTATGATGCATCCCACAGGCGGCGGGGAGGCGTATAACTATATCAACCGGGGCGGGAGGGCAAGCGGTTGTGTAACGGTTTCCTTCCATGGAAAAGCAGCCCATTCATCCACTCCTGCTTCCGGCATCAATGCGCTGGGTGCGGCCATCAGTGTCTTTAACCAGATTGACATGATGCGCCCCACATTCCAGATTCAGGATAATATCAACGGGGTCATACTGGATGGGGGGACGGCGGGGAACATCATACCGGAGTTTTCCAGATGTGAGTTCTGTATACGCGCGGAAACCATGAAACGGGCAGAGGAATTGATTAATCTGATTAAGGGGTGCGTGAAGCGGGCAGAGGAGCTGACAGGCGCATGGGCTGAGACAGAGACAGAACCCGTCTACGCTGAACGGTATCCATGTCTTCCCATGTGCGAGGCGTTCAGGGACAATATGGGGCGTTTAGGAATCAGCATGTGCAGCCCAAAGCCAGGGGAGCTTTTTGGTTCCTCGGATATAGGCAATGTGTCCATCCGGATCCCGGCCATCCATGACTACCTGTCCATCACGGATGATGCTTCCATCGAAGCCCATTCATCTGGATACGCCAGGGCGGCAGCCGGGCCTGAGGCGGACAGGATCTGTATCCTGGGGGCCAAGGGGCTGGCCATGACAGGGCTGGACCTGCTGAAGGATAAAGGCCTGAGGGAGAAAAGCATTACATACCATAAAGAGACAGTCCCCTCCTTTTATGGTAGAATAGAGAACGGGAATTACGATTAAGGAGAGGAATCATGATAATAATAAGACAGGCCGATGTGTACAATCCCGAATACCTGGGAAAGAAGGACGTACTCATATGTGGGGAATCAATAGAAGCGGTGGGTGACCATCTGGAGGTTGGATGTGGCTGTCAGGAGATAGATGGCAGGGGGTGTCTGCTTGTCCCGGGATTGATTGACCAGCATGAGCATATTATTGGCGGCGGGGGAGAGGGAAGCTTTCGCACCAGGTCGCCGGAGATACAGCTGTCCTCCCTGATTGAAGCAGGGATTACCACGGTTCTGGGTCTTCTCGGAACCGATGACATGACGAGGAGTGTGGAGAACCTGGTGGCCAAGGCCAAGGCCCTGAAGGAAGAAGGAATCAGCGCATATGCCCTGTGCGGGGCCTACGGATACCCCTCCCCCACCATCACAGGAAGCGTGAAGAAAGATATTGTTTTTGTGGATGAGATCATAGGCGTGAAACTGGCGCTTTCAGACCACCGGGCGCCCAACATATCCACGGAGGAATTGATCCGGCTGGCAAGTGACGTGCGCACGGCCGGAATGGTCAGCGGTAAACCTGGAATCATCGTGGCGCATATGGGCAGCGGCTTCCGGCGCCTGGAACAGATTTTTGACGCGCTCAGGCGGTCGGACATACCTGTAAAGACGTTCCATCCCACCCATATGTCACGGACAGAGGAGCTTTTAGAGGATGGGTTCCGCTTTGCCAAAATGGGAGGATATGTGGATATCACCTGCGAGGATATACAGCGCATCCCCGAAGGAAAGCTGGGCACGGGGGCCATGCTCCGGCTCCTGGATAAGGCCAGGCAGGAAGGCGTGCCCATGGACCGTCTGACATTCAGCTCGGATGGACAGGGAAGCTGGTCCAGCTATGATGAATACGGACATTTAAAGGAAATCGGTGTCACGGATGTGGGGAACCTGTTCCGCCAGTTCAGGCATCTGGTATTGGAGGGCGCAGTGGACCTGACGCAGGCCCTTTCCTTCTTTACCTCAAATGTGGCAAAGGCGCTGGAGATTTATCCGAAAAAGGGATGTATTGCCAAGGGCGCGGACGCGGATGTGCTGCTGCTCCGTCCGGACCTGGCCCTGGATACGGTGATTGCCAGGGGCGCCATCATGATGCGTGATGGGAATGTACTGAAGAGGGGGACATATGAACATGATTGATATTGACATGATCAGGGACCTGTCCAACGCCTTTGGCCCCAGTGGATTTGAGGAAGAGGTCGTAAAGGTAATCGGGAGATACTTAAAGGGGATGGAAGTGGACAATGACGCCATGAACAATGTCTATGCATGGTTCAGGAAGTCCGGTCCCACGGACGCGGGGCATGGGACCGGGAGCGGGGGTCCCGGGGATGCATGCTCCGGGGATGGGTATTCCGTGGATGGGTGCGCCAGTAATGCATGTTCCGGGAGAAAGCCGGTCATCATGCTGGACGCCCACACGGATGAGTGCGGTTTCATGGTGCAGGGAATCATGGACAACGGCCTGCTGTCCATGGTCATGCTCGGGGGGATGGACCTGTCCAGCCTTCCGGCCCACACGGTCCTTGTCCGCACAAGGAGCGGAAAAAAGGTAAGGGGAATCATCACGTCCCGCCCCGTACACTTCATGACGGAAAAAGAAAGGAACGCGCCTCTGGACATAGAAGGCATCTATATTGATGTGGGGGCATCCAGCAGGGAGGAGGCAGAGGAAACATACGGCATCCGTATTGGGGATCCGGCCGCCCCTGAGGTGGCCTTTGATTATGACGGGGACCATGGGCTTTGTTTTGGCAAGGCCTTTGATAACCGCATGGGCTGCGCCTGTATCATCCATACCATGCGTGAACTGCAGGGGATGGACCAGGAACTGGCGGTGGACGTGGTGGGGGCCTTTGCTGCCCAGGAAGAAGTGGGGATGAGAGGGGCCTGCGTGACTGCGGCCAGGATCCAGCCGGATTTAGCCATTGTCTTTGAGGGCTCCCCTGCAGATGATTTTTACTATGGAAGGGAGAAGGCCCAGGGCGTCATGAGGGCGGGGGTACAGATACGGTGCATGGATAAGAGCTATATAACCAATCCCGCATTCCTGGCATATGCCCATGAACTGGGTGAGGAAAAGGGCATCCCCTGCCAGGATACGGTGAGGAGGGGAGGCAGCACCAATGCCGGTAAGATCAGCCTGGCAGGACGCGCGGTCCCCACGCTGGTGCTGGGGATTCCCAGCCGCTATGTGCACAGCCACTATAACTTCTGCGCAGTGGAGGATATCGAAGCCGCGGTCAGGATGGCTGTGGAGGTCATCCGCGGCCTTGATAGCCGCAGGATCGGGCTGCTGATGCACAGGGATATCCTGGAATGATGAAGAAAGTCAATATAAGTGCCCTGTATGGCTGGAAAGGCCATACAGGGCACTTATTCATATTCACGGTGATGCATGTGGACAATCTGAAGTCCCATCTCAATCTCCAGCCGTATATGGCTGTCATTATAATCGCAGTCCAATATCTGGGCAATGCGGTCCAGCCTGTTCAGCATGGTCTTATAGTGGATGAACAGCGATTTGGCTGCCTTGGCCGCGTTGCAGTTGGCTGAATAGTAGGCAGTAAGGGTGTCCACCAGATTGGTGTTGTATTTCCGGTCATGGCCCTGCAGGTGTTTCAGGCAGGCCGGTATATAGTTTTCAGCGGCTTCCCTGGCCGGTATGTTGCCCAGCAGGCGGAGTATGCCCAATGTTTCATAGCATATGATGGATTCATCTGTGGTGTGGGCGATTTTCAGCGCTTTTAATGCGTCCTCATAGCTTTGGCTGATATCGGAAATCTGCTGCTGCGTGGTCCCGATTCCTGAATACATTTTCTTGACGATTGATTTTGTCTTCAGCAGATGTTCTATCTGCTGGCAGGTGGCAATGGATTTCTTTTGCGCTGCATCCGGGGATTCAGGAGGAAACTGCCCTATCATATAAAGGCTGTCTGAGGAAGCGCGCAAAAAGTAGTAATCATCAGGATGATAATAATGGATCATGAATTCCAGTATCTCATAGTAAACAGCTGTCCCTATCTTTTTCTGGCTGCCCCATGCAGCAAAATCCAGATAAATCACGATATACAGGCGTTTGTCCTTAAAGCCAAGGAGGCCGGCCCATTCTGTTATGGTTGCGGGATTCAGGCGGCCTGAGTTGGTGATGGCGTCCATCAGCCCGTTGCGGCTCCGGTTCACAACCGTGAAGACAGACTGGCGCATCTCGTATTCAATGGCCAGCGCGGAGATGACTGTTTTAAGCGCGGAATAAAACAGGGGGTCCGGCGGTTCCTTGCAGTTTCCCACAATCAGGAATTCGATTATCTCCCCAAACCGGTACAGGGGTATGATAAGGCAGGTCCCCATGTCCTTTCTCAGGATTTTCCCCATGTACACGGGGCTTTGGTCCAGATGTCCGATTACCTGGGAATGCTCCGGAAGCTGGTCAAAGAAATCCGATGACGACATCATATCGGTGGGATTCATGGTGGGTTCAATCACCATCACCTTTTTCTCCAGGTTGGAGGTGATTGCCTGGAGCAGGTCCCTCATCCTGATATGGTAGCCGTTCTGAAGCGTTTCCAGGAAACGCTGGGTTAAGACAAGCTGGTACTGGGACTCAAGAATCGGATACAGGTCCGGGCAGGACCTTGTAAGCAGGGTAAGAATATGGCATAAGGAGCTTACACCTACATCCACATAGGATAACATATTAAAATCATCTGGAACCGGGCAGGTTTTGCGCATGGAAGGACCTTCCGCATAATCATAGAGAATGAACAGGCAAAGGTCCGGCTCTGCCATATCCTCAGGGAGCTGGACGGGTTTTCTCAATACGCAGATATGATGGAATGTCTTCTCTGATGCGGTTAACGGATATATGGATGAATCTATGGTAAATTCTGCCAATAGCATTTGGGCTGTGTGAGGGATAATGGAAAAATTCAACGAAAGCTCTCCTTTATGTCCGGCCATCCGGCCATGCCGGGCGGCCCTGTATCCTGTGGGTCGTTATCAATGGTAAGTCAATTGGAAGGACCGCGGCTGCGGCCGGTTATTTTACATACTATTATTATGATACTAAATTAATAGTGAGAAAAGAATATCCAACTAGGATAATAATACACACATATTTATAGAACAGTGTTCCATTCTCGCCAAAGTGACTATATGGTATTATAAAAAAAACGAAAACGAAAGGCGGTATGTAACAAAATGGCTAAGAAAACCCTAAGGGAATATATGGATCAGAACGAATTCTTTTATGTCCCGGAAATTTATGATTGTATCTCCACAAGAGCAGCGGAAATGAATGGGTTTCAGATGGTTATGATTTCCAGCAGTGATTTCGCATGTTCCCAGACCGGCATACCGGATTTGAACCTGTTGTCCGTAGATGAGTACTGTCATATGATAGAGCGGATTACCTACATGACGGACATGCCCCTGTTTGTGGATGCGGATGAAGGCTTTGGGCGTCCGCTGCAGACCTATCACGGATGTAAACGCATGGCCAGGGCAGGCGCTGACTGTATCCTGATTACGGACGGCAACGACCTGAGCCGCCCCGGTCTTGCCACCATCCAGGACGCATGCAGGCGGCTGCGGGCTGCAAAGGACGGAATGGAGGGAACCGACTGTCTTCTGATGGCCAGCTGCAAGCATGAGGTGGACGAGGACTTTGACGGTTTTGTGGAGCGGTGTGAGCGGTATATTGAAGCGGGTGCGGATATCATATGCCCCCTGGAGATCAACCGTTCCAAGAAGTACGGAGGCAAGCTGGGCGCTGCCAAAAAGGTGGCGGAGCATGTTAAGATACCGTTCTGGTACCCGGACCTGGATCCGGGCGATAAGGCGGAGGACGCAGAGGACCTTCTGAAATGGGGATATCATTTTACAGGAATCCACTATTCCTTCCGCTCAGCCATGTACGCCATGCTGGATACGGGGCGCCATGTGTTTGAAACCCGTACCAATGATTATGTAATGGAACACTATGACTATACCGGATATCATTTTTACTATTCACCCATGACCTGTTTCCTCAGTGATGGGAAATGGGCGGACCTGGAGACCAGGTATGTGGATAAACCGGAAGACGCATTGGCAGTGCGCAAGCAGAAGGGGTTCTGCGGACCCACTGACAAGCTGGTACCGGATAATGAGTTAACGCAAAGGTAGAGAAAGGGAGGATTAGGATGAGAAAGTGTATTTCGTTGGTAGTAGCGGCAGCATTGGCCGCCGGTTTGCTGGCGGGCTGCGGGGGCAGCGGTTCCGGCTCCAAAGGACAGGAAGGCACGGCAGCGGCCGTAAGCGGTGAATCAGCAGAAAGCGCGGCAGGGCAGATGGAAGCAGCTTCTGATGCAAAGGCAGGAGGAACATTGAAAATCGGTGTCAACACGGAATGCGTACATACCATGCTGAGCTTTGACCTGACCGGCGCCGGGGTGGACTATTATTATTCCTGGCCCGTGTACGAATCCCTGTTTAAGCCCAATGCAGAGGGAACCGTGGACCCGTGGCTGTTAGAGGATTACTCATATGACCCCGAGGCATTGACCTATACGTTCCATGTGAGGAAGGGGGTTACCTTCTCGGACGGCACTGTCCTGGACGCGGAGGCGGTCAAGTGGAACCTGGACCATTACCTGGAGGTGGGCGCTAAGGTAGAGGCGCTTCTGTCATCCATTGAATCCGTTGAGGTGGTGGACGAGTATACGGTCCAGTTGAACCTGAACAAGTGGAGTTCCATCCTGCCATATGCATTTTCAAGGGAATGCGGTTATATGTTCTCGCCGGACTTCTTTGAGAAGAACGGGGAGGAGTATTATAAGGAACATCCCTGCGGCACAGGCCCGTTTGAACTGACAAGTTGGGATTACGATGTCTCCAAGACCTTTACCAAGAGGGACGATTACTGGGGCGGGGACGTGAAGTTGGACAGTGTGGAGTATATCATCTATAAGGATGCCCTTGTATCCAGCGCTGCCCTCCAGTCCGGGGAGATAGACGCAATCCTTGCCCTGAACGCGGAGAGCGCGGACGCGCTGAAGGCTTACGGCTATGATATCAAGACCTGTTCCGTAAAATCACATTCCTATCTCCTGTGCTTTAACTCCCTGAATAAGACCGGGGATGACCCCACAGGGGACCTGAAGGTACGCCAGGCCATCTGCCATGCAATTGATACGGATGCGCTGGTCCAGGCGGTCTGGGGAGATTACGGGGATGTGAGGAACCAGTTCGGCGTTGGGACCCACTATTATAGTGAGGATGTGAAGGGATATGACTATGATCCTGAAAAGGCAAAGGAACTGCTGGCCGAGGCAGGATACCCGGACGGCTTTGAGATTTCCCTGAAAACAGAGGAAACCTCCGCGCTTAAGAATGCAGCAACCATTATCCAGTCCTATCTTGCGGAGGTGGGGATTAAGGTGAACCTCAGCATTTTATCCGGCGCGGACGCCAATACGGCTGAGGCAGGCTGGGGTGAGGGAATGTGGCTCCACGGCTCCAGCGTGTATGTCAGCGTTCCCATGCAGATGGCCTCCATGTTCCGCCAGAACCTGACCGGACATGTCCTTGGCATCAACAACCTGCTCCGTCCGGATGACGTGGAGGCGGCCCTGGCAACCTCTGTCATGGCGGCGGACGAGGACGAAGCAGTGAAAACGGTGGGCGAAGCCAACCGCCTGTTAACAGATGAATACTGTATCGTATATAATCTGGCAGAGGTTGCGACCCTCTTTGCCGTCAACGATTATGTGAAGGATTCAGGAATCGGCGAGGTGTTCTATTCAGTTGCGGACCTGGGAAATGCCTGGCTGGATAAGTAAACAGGATATGATGTAAATACTGCCGGCCGGGAGCAATCCAGACCGGCAGTTGAATAATAAGAAAGATATTTGATGAGGGCGTAACATGATAAAATATGTTGGGAAGAAAATCGCCACAGCGGCAGTGCTGATCCTGCTGGTTTCATTCCTGGTTTTCATCCTCATGCAGAGACTGCCGGGAGATCCGGCAACCATTGCATTGGGGGATGCGGCCAGTGCTGAGGCGATTCAGGATTACAGGAACTCCTACGGGCTTAATGACCCGGTTTTAGTCCAGTACTGGAACTGGATAACGAATATATTCTTAAGGTGGAACTTCGGCAAATCCATACTGAATGCAAGGGATGTGACGACTTATATCAATGAACGGCTTCCCAATACAATCTCCATCGGGCTTCCGGGTCTTGTGTTTGGCGTGCTGGCCGGGATTATAGTGGGTATCATCTCCGCTGTAAAGAGGGGGACCTGGATTGACCAGGGGCTGACCCTGATTGTTAACTTTTTCCTGGGCGCACCGCGGTTTCTGGTTGCCATATTCGGCGTCATCATCCTGGGGCTGCAGATGCACCTGATACCCCTCCAGGGCTATACGGCGCCCTGGGTGGATTTTGGGGAATATGTACATAAGGCGTTCTGGCCGGTTGTGGTCAATGCCATCTATACCACCGCCATCCTGGCAAGGCAGACCCGCTCCAACATGCTGGAAGTGATTAACCAGGATTATGTGAGGACGGCGAGGGCCAACGGACTGTCGGAACATAAGATTATTTTCAAGTATACCCTTAAGAATGCGCTGATACCTGTAATCACCATTATAGGACTTCAGATGCGCAATATTGTTGCAGGCGCGGTTATTATCGAAAATGTTTTCAATATACCAGGAATCGGACAGATGCTTGTATCAGGCATCCAGCAAAGGGACTATTTTATTGTCCAGGGCTGTGTGCTGATCATATCTATGGTTACTGTATTCTGCAACCTGTTTGTGGATATCGCATATGGGTTTATTGACCCGCGGGTAAGAAAGTCAATGGGGTGATGAAAATGGATAATGATTTCGCAAAACTGCAGCGGGAGACACGCAAGAGGAACAGGAAGCAGGCCCTGGGCATCTTTTTCGGACGCGGTATCATCGTGAAACTGTGCACGGTGGTTGTGGTGGGCTTTATTTTCATGGCTGTATTCGCTGACTGGATAACGCCCTATGACCCTGCTGCCCAGAACCTGGTGGAAAAACTGCAGACTCCGTCGGCCGCCCACTGGCTGGGGACGGATTTCCTTGGAAGGGATGTGCTGAGCCGCGTCATATACGGCGGCAGGGTGTCCATGTATGTAAGCCTTCTGTCCGGCTCCTTTGCCGCTGTCATCGGCATCGGCCTGGGGCTGGTGGCCGGATATGTAACCGGTATGGTGCGCAGGGTAATCATGGGGATGACGGATATCATACTGAGCATACCCGGAATGGTGTTCACCCTGATCATAGCGGCAATCATGGGAACCGGCGTCATGAGCCTTACGCTGGCAATCGGGATCGGCATGATACCCACCTATATCCGCATGGTAAACGGGCTGTTGCTTTCCCTAAAGGAAAATGATTATATTGTGGCATCCAAGCTGGTGGGAAGGCCGGAAAGCAAGATATTGCTAAAGCATCTGCTTCCCAATGCATTCCCGTCCCTGATTGTACTGTATACAATTAACCTGGGCAATGCCATCATGACGGAATCGTCCCTGAGTTATCTGGGGGTCGGCATCAACCCGCCCACAGCCACCTGGGGCAACATGGTATCCGATGCCTATGCGTACCTTTTACAGGCGCCGTGGCTGGCAATGATTCCGGGAATCTGTATTATCATACTGATTATTTCATTTAATGTTGTAGGAGATGGCCTCCGTGATGCGCTGGATCCTCGGTTAAGGGGGAAGTTGTAAATGCCTGAAAAATTATTGGAAGTAAATCATTTAAGGACCTCTTTTTTTACGGCTGAGGGAGAGGTCAAGTCGGTCAGTGACGTATCCTATTATGTGAACCGTGGGGAAGTCATTGCCATTGTGGGTGAAAGCGGCTGCGGCAAATCAGTGACGCAGATGTCGGTGATGCAGCTGGTACAGACACCGCCGGGAAGGATCATCGGCGGGGAGGTGATGTTTGACGGGAAAAGCCTTCTGGAGTACGATGCAAAATCAAAAGAAATGAGGGCTATCCGGGGCGCCGGGATATCCATGATATTCCAGGAACCCATGACCTCCTTAAATCCAGTGCTGACGGTTGGGGAACAGCTGTCGGATGTCATATGCACCCATTCCCATCTGAGCAAAAAAGAAGCATGGAAAAAGGGGATAGAGGCCCTGGCCGCAGTCGGCATACCGGAGCCTGAGGCCAGGATGAGGTGCTATCCCTTTGAGATGAGCGGCGGCATGCGCCAGAGGGTAATGATTGCCATCAGCGTGGCCTGCGACTCCAAGCTGATCATTGCGGATGAGCCCACCACTGCCCTGGATGTGACCACCCAGGCGCAGGTCATGGACCTTCTGATTGACATGGTCCATAAGTATAATAAATCCCTGATCATCATCACCCATAACCTGGGACTGGTGACCCGGTACGCCCAGAGGGTTTATGTGATGTATGCCGGGAAGATTGTGGAATCCGGTACAACGGAAAAGATACTGACCCACCCGGAACACCCATACACCCTGGGACTTCTCAAATCCGTCCCAAGGCTTCAGGATGATAAGGATGAGGAACTGGTGCCGATTATGGGAGCGCCGCCCGTGCTTTCAAAGCTGCCCCAGGAGTGCGCCTTTCTGCCAAGGTGTGTATATGCCTGTGATACATGCAGGAAGGAAAAATGCCCGGAATTAAGGCAGGTAGGGGACGGACACTTTGTGGCCTGCCATAGAAACGTGAGGGAAAATGGAACCGGCGCGGCAGGCACCTCCAAGGCGTCCGGGACTGTCAGGGAGGATGCGGGGGAAAAGGGAGAGATCCTTCTGAAGATAGAAGGGCTTAAGATGCATTTCCCTGTAACAAAAGGTGTGTTCGGGGTACATGCGGGAACCGTGAAGGCTGTGGATGACATATCATTTACAATCAGGAAAGGGGAAACCTTCGGACTGGTAGGGGAGAGCGGATGCGGAAAGACCACCACAGGCAAATGTATCCTGGGAATCAATCAACCCACGGACGGCAGTATCTACTACAAGGGCAGGCAGATAGCGGGCATATCCGCCCGTGAGTTTGCCCCGTACAGAAGGGAGATACAGCTGATTTTCCAGGATCCTTACAGCTCCCTGGATCCCCGTAATTCGGTCTATTCCATTTTAAGGGAGGCCATTATCTGTGACGGGGTCAGCAAGACCCAGAAGGAGATATCGGACCGCATCCATGAACTGCTGCGGATTGTGGACCTGGATCCGGGCATGAGCCAGAGATTCCCCCATGAGATGAGCGGGGGGCAGAGGCAGAGGCTGGGCATTGCAAGGGCACTGGCCTGCAACCCGGAGGTCATCGTATGCGATGAGCCTGTATCGGCTTTGGATGTGTCCATTCAGGCCCAGATCATTAACCTGTTCAAGAAAATCCAGAGGGAACTGGGAATCACCTACCTCTTCGTGGCCCACGACCTGGCGGTGGTCCGCCACATAAGTGATAATATCGGTGTGATGTACCTGGGGCATCTGGTGGAGGTCACAAAATCCTCCGACCTGTATGCCAATCCCATACATCCGTATACCCAGGCCCTTCTGTCGGCAGTGCCGATTACGGATTACTATGAAGAGCAGAAGAGGGAGAGAATCATCCTCCAGGGAGAGGTCCCAAGCCCCATGAACATGCCAAAAGGCTGTCCCTTCCACCCGAGATGTGCATACGCCACCGAACAGTGCAGGAAGGAAGTGCCAAGGCTTAGGGAGGCCGGAGGGGGCCATCTGGTTGCATGCCACTGTGCAGTGCATTAAAAAGCAGGAAAACAAGGAGAAACAATTATGGCGGAAGCAGTAACATTGCTGGTTTTTGTGCTTATGCTTCTAGGATGTGTCTTGACAGATATTTCCGTGATATATGCATTGATAGGAGGGCTGGCCTGTTTTAGCATCTATACCTTATACAATAAATATCCGGTTTCTGAGCTTGGGAAAATGCTGTGGAAAGGGGTGAAGGATTCCAGGACCATACTCATTGTATTCATACTCATCGGCTTTCTGACCGCTGTCTGGAGGGCGTCCGGCACCATACCGTGCATTGTCTATTATTCAGCGTCCTCCATGGCGCCCAGGTATTATCTGGTGCTGACATTCCTGCTCTGCTGCGGGATGTCGGCTCTGACCGGCACTTCCTTTGGGACCGCGTCCACCATGGGGGTAATCTGTGCAAGTATTGGCAGGGCCCTTGATATACCGTCCGTGTACATCGGCGGCGCGGTCATGTCCGGCATTTATTTCGGTGAACAATGTTCCCCCATGTCTTCCAGCGCATTGCTGGTCTGTGAACTGACGGATACGGACATCTACGTGATTATCGTAAAGGTCTTACGGCAGGTGTTGGTTCCGCTGCTTATTACGGCCGCATTATACCTCTATCTAGGCAGGGGGTGGGGGAACGGGGCCGCAGAGGTGGAAAGCACCAGGATATTTACCTCCGCTTTTTATCTGGCTCCGGTTACGCTGCTGCCGGCAGGAATCATCATCCTGTTCTCCCTGTTCCGGGTCAGGGTGGAGCTGACCATGCTGGTCAGTATTGTGGCGGCGGCCGTAATCTGTGTGGTTTACCAGGATATGGGAATCGTCCAGGTCATGGACATCATGGTGCGGGGGTATCATGCCGGGGATATAAAGCTGGCGGCGCTGATTGACGGGGGAGGGCTTAAATCCATGGTAAGCATCGGGGCCATTGTGGCAATTTCATCCGCCTATTTTGGGATTTTCAGCGCCACCAACCTGCTGTCCAACCTGAAACAGTGGGTGCTTGACCTGGCATGCCGCAGCAATGTTTTCTTCGTGACAGTGGTGGTTTCCTTCATTACCTGTGCCATCAGCTGCAACCAGACCCTGGCAACCATGCTTACCTGCGAGATGACCAAGACACTGACGGAAAAAAAGGAGACACTGGCAGTGAACCTGGAGATGTCGGTCATCGTGATTGCCGGCCTCCTTCCCTGGAGCATTGCATGCGCGTTTCCCCTGTCAGTGGTGGAGGCGCCAAAAGAAAGCCTGATATTTGCAGTGTATCTGTATATGGTACCCTTGTGGATGGTCCTGAAGTCATTTTTCTTAAAACGCAGCAAATAATATGTTTATCAGTAAAGGGCGCATTTCCGTATGGAATGTGCCTTTTTGATGTGTCCTTTTTCATATATCAGCATTCAGACATGGATGCAGCCCAAACTGCTTACGGCGGTTATATCTATGTTGGGGAATGGGACAGGGATTATATTTTGGTTTAACCCTATAAGTCAATCAACCGCATCCAAAACATTACCCAGGAACTAATCCGTGAAATGGACGACGGCTAAGGTAATTAAAAGCAGCCCTATGCCTATACATATACATAGTTTCTCTTTCCTGATTTCTTTTTGAAAGAAAAGAAGCAGGTCTCCCGAATGGTTGGCTTGATTATGACGGCCCAAAATCGTATATAACAATAGAATGAATGACAAGAATACTAAAAATATCAGGATTCGTTCTTCGATGGATGGAATCAAAAACTGCCCTATTACCATGCACAATATGGTGGCAAAATAAACTATTTTATTTTGACCATACTGGAAAGAAAGCCCATTTTGATAATTTTTATATATTACTTTTGCAAAATAAATTATGGAAGATACTAAAAACAACAGATAAATTATCATCAATAGCCCCCCGTTCATAATCTGCCCCGCACAAAATGGGAACAATGTACTGCTTCCTGTAAGATTAGCTAAATTGTAACAAAGTAAAATATAAAGTGCAATATGTATACATAAATACTAATTAAAGTGTAATAAAATATTTGTTTTTTATACACGTTAACCATATTAATGCTATCTAAAATCGTGAAAATTATTCCGTAATAATTTTTTTGTGGATTCATAAAAAAGGGTTGACATTTTTAAGATTCAGCATATAATGTAGATATAAACATATGAACAATCATTCATATGAACAGACGTTTAAAAAGAAGGGGGTTAACCGCATGGCAATGAATGACGTGGAGTGCTGTGACTTTTACCAGGTCCATGAGGATGTGGTGAAGTCGGTCACGGCTAAGATGCCGGATGAAGATGAGCTTTATGACCTGGCTGAGATATTCAAGGTATTCGGCGATTCTACCAGGATTAAGATCCTGTATGTGCTTTTCGAGTCGGAGATGTGTGTATGCGACATTGCACAGCTTCTCAACATGAACCAGTCAGCTATTTCCCATCAGCTGAAGATCCTGAAGCAGAACCGCCTGGTGAAGAGCCGCAGGGAAGGCAAAGCCGTGTTTTATTCCCTGGCGGACGGACATGTAAGGACCATTATCAACCAGGGTCTGGAACACATTGAGGAATAGGTAATATTTTTATAATAATATGATAAATGGAGGATATGATAATGAAAAAGAAATTCAAATTACAGGACCTGGATTGCGCAAACTGTGCAGCTAAGATGGAGGAAGCCATCAAGAAGATTGAGGGCGTGGCAGACGCCAACGTAAGCTTCATGACCCAGAAGATGACAATCGACGCAGAGGAAAGCAGGTTCGATGAAATCATGAAGGAAGTCGTGGCTGTATGCAGGAAGGTTGAACCGGACTGCATCATTCAGATGTAAACTCTGTCAGGTGGCGCCTACGCCTAATAAAATGGAGCAGGCCCTGCCTGTTCAGGAAAGGAAATCATTATGACAAAGAAACAGAAGGCAATGCTATTGCGGATCATAGCCACGTTCATCGTATATATCCCTTTGGCGGTGGCGGACCATATGGAGGCGCTGCCGGAGGGACTGGGTACCTGGGGGAAGCTGGCGGTCTACCTGGTTCCCTATGTGCTCATTGGATGGGATATTGTATACAAAGCATTCCGCAACATTAAGAACGGCCAGGTTTTCGACGAGAACTTTCTTATGTCAGTAGCCACCTTTGGCGCATTTGGGATAGGAGAGTATTCAGAGGCAGTTGCAGTCATGCTGTTTTACCAGGTAGGCGAACTGTTCCAGAGTTATGCGGTAAACCGTTCCAGGCAGTCCATCACGGAGCTTATGGACATCTGTCCTGAATACGCCAACATTGAGGAGGACGGACAGCTTAAGCAGGTGGACCCGGATGACGTACAGGTGGGCGATATCATCGTGGTTAAAGCCGGGGAGAGGATTCCCCTGGACGGCAAGGTGGTATTCGGTGACTCCATGGTGGACACCTCGGCCCTTACCGGTGAATCGGTTCCAAGGAAGGCCGGAGTGGGTGATGATGTCATCAGCGGCTGTGTCAATGGAAGCGGGCTGCTCAGGGTGCAGGTTACAAAGGAATTTGATGATTCCACGGTTGCCAAGATCCTGGAGCTGGTGGAGAATGCCAGCAGCAAGAAAGCGCAGGTGGAGAACTTCATCACGCGTTTTGCCAGGTATTATACGCCCATAGTTGTGATCGCCGCCGTGGTACTGGCGGTCCTCCCGCCCCTGCTTTTGGGGCAGTCATGGTCTGAGGGCGTAAGAAGGGCATGTACCTTTCTTGTAATCTCCTGCCCCTGTGCCCTTGTCATATCAGTGCCCATGAGCTTTTTCTCAGGAATCGGCGCAGCGTCCAGAAGAGGCGTGCTGGTTAAGGGAAGCAATTATCTGGAAGCATTGTCCCAGATGGATACCATTGTATTTGATAAGACAGGAACGCTGACTAAGGGTGAGTTTAAGGTGACGGAGATTCATTTGGCGGATGGGAGTGTGCCTGATGGGAATGCAATTGGTGTAAATACAGCGGACGCAGACCTGTCCGGGGAAAAGCTTGGCCTTCTGGAACTGGCGGCCCTGGCGGAAAGCTATTCCGACCACCCCATATCCCGCTCAATCAAGGATGCCTGGGGCAGTGCCATTGACATGAACCGTGTATCTGACACGGAGGAGATTTCCGGTCATGGGGTAAAAGCAGTCATAGACGGTCATGTGGTCCTTGCAGGCAACAGCAAGCTGATGAAGGAAATGCAGGTGGGCTACAGGGAGTGCCCCAGCATCGGCACCGTGGTTTATGTAGCGGAGGACGGTGTGTTTAAAGGTTCCATCGTGATTTCAGATACAATCAAGGAAGAGGCATATAAAGCCATCCATGACCTTAAGAAGGTAGGCGTCAGAAGGACCGTCATGCTTACCGGTGACAAGAAGGAAGTGGGCGAGGCTGTTGCCTCCCGTCTGGGGCTGGATGAGGTCCATGCAGAACTTCTGCCCGATGGGAAGGTGGCCAAGGTGGAAGAGCTTCTGGCAGGCCTTCACGGCAAGGATAAGCTGGCATTCGTGGGGGACGGCATCAATGATGCGCCGGTGCTCTCCAGGGCCGATATAGGAATCGCCATGGGAAGCATGGGTTCCGATGCGGCTATTGAAGCAGCGGACATCGTCCTTATGGACGATGACCCGTCCAAGATATCGGATGTGGTGCGCATATCCCGCAAGACCATGTCAATCGTCAAACAGAACATTATATTTGCACTGGGAGTCAAGGCCATCGTACTTTTGATGGGAGCCTTTGGAATGGCAAATATGTGGGAAGCCGTGTTTGCGGATGTGGGCGTGTCTGTGATAGCAATCCTGAATGCAATGAGGGCTTTGTCATTAAAATAATGTGTAGGGAAGTGCGTGTATTGTGAAGCGGGAATCAGGGCTTTGCATTGCACGCACTTTTTTTGTGAGATGGTTCAGATGGAATGGGTGATTAACCGCTTTTTAGGGGACAGGGTCTGCCTGCGGGAGTTAAATTTATTGTTGGTTGGATAGGATGGGTGTATAATACTTCTATCTGAGGATGGGGCGTGTTGGATGGAGGGAATGGATGGAGAAGACAGGACATGAAATGGAAGAAAAAATGGAGGAGGATATTCTTATAAAAGCGCCTGCCATTACAAGGGTTGTGGGCATTATTGGACTGTTATCCGGCTGTCTCATGTCATTTTGGTGTTACCAGGATTACCTCAATGGGAATGAGACTGCTTCTGTGGGCATTGCCCTGGGATTCCTTATGATTCCGGGAACCCTGGGTATATGGCTTTTATGTTATAGCTTCCGGCTTGTCCGTGTGAAAGGGGAGGAAATCCTGTTCCGGGATTTCCTGCTGCGGAGGCATTTTTACCATATGGATGACATATGCAGGGTGGAATGGGAAGCAGACGGTTGTGCCTTTATGGGGGAACGGGGAAAGCTTTTCAAGGTTTATGATTATGGCTGTTCCTGCGAAATGTTACTTGAAGAATTGGAGATGCGCGGTGTGGAGGTGGACATACCGGGGCGGGTATTCGGCTCAACCGGAATTGCCGCGTCCCACCCATGTCCTGACAGGCGGCATTTTACGGTCCGGTTTACAGCATGGTCCGTTCATGCTGTGGGAAGGCTGGAAGTAAAGGGAAGGGAGATATCGGTTCATAGATGGTTTGATAAGGATATGGTATTTCCTGTAACGGATATAAAGGAAGTCCGGATCAAGGTGAACAAGGAGGGCAGGATGTTTGCCTGGATTTACCTTAAGAATGGCAGGCGCCTGGCTAAGCTGAGCAGTATTGTGACGGATGGCAGGGATGGTAACTGTGTGTTTGCATTCCTTCGCCACCAAGACCATTACCCCACAGGCCCCCCAATGTGCGGATGACCGTGATGAAATGGGCCATATATCTGGCGGATATTTTTATTTTAATCCTGCGCCGGAACGGGTAGTGAAGGGCATACTGGATATGTTCCTAAACATGGTAAAAAAGAAGAAAGTTAAATTACAAAGCCATGTATGCCTGCCGGAAGACTGGATGAGGGGAGGGCAGGGGCAATAATCTGTCCTGATCATGCAGTTAATACAGCCTTGGGCAAATAACGGTGAATATGGCACCCGCTATTTACACAAGGCTGTACGACTACTAAATCAGGATATCATCCAGGCTCCGTTTTGGCACATAGTGGATTTGATTTTTGTCCCTGTAATAGGTCGTGCTTCCATCCTCATTCAGCGGCACCAGCACAACCTCCTCCTTTGGCTTTCCAAGGGCCAGGACCAGGCTGACGGAATACTGTTCCGGGTTCAGGTCCAGAAGCTTTACAAGTTCGGCGCGGCGGCAGTTTCCGATGATACAGCCTCCGTACCCCTTTTCCACGGCGCTGAGCATGATGGTCTGGGCCGTGATGCCTTCATCCCACTGTCTGTTCTTACCGATGGACAAATCGCAGACCATGATGATGTATGCGCTGGGCCGTTCGCCCGGCGCAGGGCCGTCCCAGTCCTTTAAGGCAGCGGCCCATCCGATGGTTGGGAAAATCCGGGCGCATTCTTCCCTGTCACATATAATCTTATACTTTAATGCCTGGGAATTGGCTGCGCTGCCCGTAATCCTGGCAGTATCCACCATATCCTTAAGTTCCTCATAAGGTATGCGCTCCTCCTCATAAAACCTCCGGTAGGAACGACAGCTGGCAACAAGATCTTTTATCATGGCATTGTCCTCCTTGCATGGCATGCTGTGTTATCCGCTACATATTCTCCGGCAGTTCGTGCCCCTGGGTAATATGGCGTTTGATGGCCTCGAACGTGTCTGCGCTCAGTACATGTTCCATACGGCATGCGTCCTCGGCCGCTGTCCTGGCATCCACACCCAGATAGATAAGCCAGCTGGAAAGCATGGTATGCCGTTCGTACATGGTATCTGCAATGGACTGGCCCGCGGCAGTAAGGGTAATATACCCATGCTCATCAACCAGGATATATCCGTTTTCACGCAGGTTTTTCATGGCCACACTGACGCTTGGCTTGGAGAAATTCAATTCATTGGCAATATCGATGGAACGTACACAGGGCTTTTCCCTGCCAAGCATTAATATGGTTTCCAGATAATTTTCTGCTGACTCCTGTATCTTCAATGCGTAAACACCCCCGTAGTTTTGTCTGATACCGCAAGGCGGTACCGGCTGGTCATCCTTAAGTGTAACATATAAAAAAACGATTGACAAGAGAGTTAGAAAGTGTTAATCTGAGTATGAAGTTAGAAATAACTAACCATGGACGTTTTAACGGCTGCACGGATGTTTTTCCGGGCGACTGGGATGGATGACAGATCAGATAGAAAGGAGGATGGATATGAATCTCCCAACCTTTGTAATATTACTTATATTGGCCGTGGCTGTAGGCGCGGTGGTGCGCAAGATGATAAAGGATAAGAAGGCCGGCAAGGGCTGCTCCGGCTGTTCCGGCTGCAGCGGTGGATGCTGTGGCGGGCATCAGGATATGCATATGGAGCGTAAATAGGCAGTTTGGATAGGATGCAGATAGGGAATGGACAGATAACGGGATTGGATCCGGCAGGCGTACGTATGCTTGACCGCCGGATTCAATCCCGTTCTTACTATATTGTATTTATTTATCCGTGAGCCATTTTGCCAGATTGCAGAAGATTTTCCCATATCCGGGCCATGTACAGAATTCAGGGGGAGCCCAGTGGGGAGCGCAGTCCGTTGTAAATGCAGCGGAACGTCCCTTTCCATATTTGCCAAGTGCAATGAAAGGATTATCCTCTACCTTAACGGGGACGTCTGCTTCCGGTTTGGCAATGGTTTTGTTATAGCCCAGTATAAGAGGCCACTCCATGTCAATCCCGTTTAAAATCTCATGCTCCGCCGCTTTAACCGGGCGTACACCCTCGCAATGTTCCATCCGGTCATCCGTTGGAAGAATCCGGACAGGGAGTACATCCTGGACAGGGGTGTCCTGCCATTTTCCCTTGGCATCAACCCCGGAAAATGTGAGGTAGCCTCCAATCATTAAGAGCGCTCCTCCCCCGAGGACGTAATCTTTAATAAGACTGCACCGGTTAGGCTGGATTTTGCTCTTGGTAAAGGTAAGTGTGGGCAGGAGCAGCGTGTTGGCGCCTATGTCCGATAGTATGATAAGGTCATATTGCCTCAATCCATCCATGGTGAACGGAAATTCCTCTGTGGCAAGATGGTTGGGTAGGAAGGTGAATTCGTAGCCTCCTTCTTCCAGCGCTGCCTTAAGGTACTTTTCGCCTGTTTCATATACTGAAGTATAGAAAGCGTCAACCCCCTTTACGTGGGTTGTATGACTCATCCATGATTCTCCTGCAAGCAGGATGTGTTTTGCCATTTTACACCTCTTTTCTGTCCTGTCCTCATGGACTTTTTAACGTTCAAAAGGGCAGGGGTTATTTACACCAATTGATGATCATTGCCGCAAGCATTTTAATACTGGTGATGTATTGGTCCAGTTCGATATATTCGTCTGCCTGGTGTGCAATAAGGGGGGAACCGGGACCGAAGTTGATGGTGGGAATCCCTTGATGTACGTACCATCCCATGTCAGAATGGGCGCCCAAACCATTAACCGTAACAGGGGATTGGACTGTTCCGGCGCCTTCGGCCATGGCTTTTACAAACGGTCCGTCAGCAGGCGTCTCGGCACAGTCTGCATCCAGAAGCCACTGCACATGGGGCCTGTTTTCCCTAAGCCACTCATCAGTATCAGCCACCTTATCCACAAAATCCTCGATTTCCTTCTTGATCCTGCTTCCCCGGTAATGTCCGTCCAGATCCTGAGGCAGGTACTGGGCGTCAAAGATGATTTCAGCACTGCCTGCATAGGCTGACGGATATTCCCCTGCATGTACGCCTGCCACGAGAAGCTGGCAGGGAATTTTCATGAGAGGATGGGTTTTTCTGGTAGCCCAGTACCGGTTGAAGTTGTCGATTTCATTCAGATAAAGCTGCAAAAGTTTTACAGCATCCACACAACCGCCCTGTGACCAATGGGACTGTGCCATCTCAATGTGTCCTGCCCTGCCGGGGATTATGATTTTACCCCACAGTATGCCCCGGCACATGGGGCCGATTTCCAGGTTAGTAGGCTCTGTCATGATGGCGCCGTCGGAATGGATTCCTCTGTGGACATAATCCAGACTTCCCATTCCCCCCGCTTCTTCATCTGGTACCGTATTTACCTGTATATCTCCCCGGAGTTCAATATTACTTTCGATAACAGCTCTTGCAGCCATGATCATTGCTGCAATACCGCCTTTCATGTCGACGGCACCCCGTCCATACATCCTGTTTCCTTCAATCGTGGCGCCAAAAGGGTCCCTGGTCCAGCCTTCGCCCACTTTTACAACATCAGCGTGGCCTGTCAGGAGCAGGGAACGGCCATTGCCGGTTCCCTGGTAACAGGCATAGAGGATAGGCCTGTCATGCATGGGGCGCCCTTCATAATAACCGGGATAATCCTTGTATTCCTTAAGAAGGCCGGAATCTGTTTCCCAAAGCGTTACGTCAAACCCCAGCTCTTTCAGGCTTTTTGCAAGAAACTCCTGAACCTCTTTTTCCGTGGTATATTCCTGATAGTCAGAAAACCATGGATTGATACTTGGTATCCTTATTAACTGCTGCAGGAATCCTACTGCCAGTTCCTTATTTTCATCTATCCAGGTTTCAACCCGTGAAAATGTATCCATATGTAGTATCCTTTCGGTATTCTGATATGCCGGGCACGGTTACAGGGTAACATCCACGCAGCCGCCTTCTACGGGCTGGAATACAGCCTTTTCATCTGTTTCAAGAGAAAGGAAATAGTAGTAACATGAATCACCGTCCGCACATCTGCATGCATCATGCCAGATTCCCCGGTCCATCACAACCAGCTCTCCGGGAGAGATGATGAATGCCTTTATATCCTGGGCCTGGGCATGCCTCTGAGGATCAGAATCCGCCACTGCCAGTATAAGGGGCTTGTCCCCACATACAATCAGTTCTGTTGTCTTTGTGTGGCGTTCCATGGTATCAACTGTAAAAGGCATTCCCTTTACCATGGTAAAACCAAAGTGGGCCACATCATCCATACATACGTCCGGGGTCATCCAGGCCTTCCAGCCTCCGGTTCCTGTCCTGGGAGCGCCGTCCATTACTTTGTAGTATGTCCCGAAAGGCTTAAAATTCGTGCTGTTTACCGGAACTGCTTTTATTTTCATATGCCGCCTCCTTGGTGAACGAGAACATGTACCGGTTCAGGGCTGACCTTAACCCATTCAGTTTCCCTTGAATCCGGTGCTTTGTTGGTTGCCATGAAATAATACATGGTGTCCTTGTCAATGCCGTGGTTTGCATCGTGCCAGATGCCCTTTGCCAGGACCGCAAGATCTCCCGGCTTTAAGATGAATGCTTTCACATCCTCAGCCTCAGGATGGTTTTCAGGGTCGCTGTCCGCCACGGTCAGTACCATGTCACCATCGCCGCAGAACTGAGGTTCTTCGGTGAGAAAATGGCGTTCCATGCTGATGCTGTCAAAATCCCCAGCCTTGCAGATGGTGATGCCAAAGTTCATTGGTTCATCTGTATGGAGTTCCTTAAGCATATATGCGGTAAAGTCTTCACTTTCTGTTTTGCGTTCCTCAAATACATTGTAGTATCTTCCGTAAGGCGCGAAATTATCTTTGGTAATCCGTTCAGCCTTGATTGTTTTCATAGGGCATCTCCTTTATGAATAGTTATATTCATCGATATTTTCAGGGGTCAGCAGGATACAGCCGTGGTATACTTTGGTTCCATCCTCGATTTTTATATCTACGCCTTCAATTGTAAAGGTGGCGTCAATAGGCTTTCCTTCTGCCATGGCCGCGAGTACATAGCAGGCCACTTTACCTGTCTCTGTGGGGTTCCAGCTGAGGACCTGTTTTAATACGCCGCTCTTGATATAAGGACGGCACTGGTTGGGGAATCCGATACCTGTGACTGCAATCTGCCCTTCCTTTACTTCCCCGTTGCTGATGGCCTGTGTAATTGCCTCTGCTGCCTGGGGGGCTTCTGCGCCTGCAAATCCCAGGATACCCTTTAAATCAGGATAGGTGGTCAGCAGGGTCTGTGCATTAGCAAAGGCAGTCTCGTTGTCATCGTCTGAGTTGACGGTGGTCACAATTTCAATGTCTGGGCAGTTCTCTTTCAGATAATCGGTTGCGCCTTCCACCTTGGATACCTGGTTTTCAGCACTGAAGGAGGCCACCATGAATGCCAGTTGGCCTTCCTGACCCATTTCCCCGGCAATCATTTTCCCTAGTTCCTGCCCCATGGAATAGTCGGAGTCCGGACATACAAGATAAGACCTGGTGGAGTTGGGGGCGTCTGTGTCAAAGGTGATGGTATTGACCCCTTTGTCCTGGGCCTCTTTAATGGTTGCACTGATTGCCTCCGCGTCATTAGGGGCAATTGCCAGTCCGCCGATACCCTGTGCCAGCATATCCTGGATCATGCTGATCTGCTGGGCGGAGTCCGTGGTTGCAGGACCGTTAAATACAGCTTCATAGCCAAGGGTTTTGGCTGCTTCCATAATGCCTTTTTCGGCAGAGGTCCAGTAATCAAAACCTACGCTTTTCGGGCAGAAGAACAGCTTCCTGTTTATTTCGGAAGTCCCGCCGCCTGCCTGTGTGCCGGAAGCCGCAGTATCTTCAGGACCATGCTCTGTCCCACCCTGGGATGTCTGAGGAGCATTGGAAGCCTGGGTGGCAGCTGTCCCATTGCTGCATCCTGCTAAGAGTGCGCCTGTCAGTACCATGGCTGTCATTGTTGCTAAATGTCTTTTTTTCATATTGTACCTCCTTAAGATATGTTAATTAGTTTTTCTTTTTAAAGTTAACTGCGGATACTATGATAAGTACTCCAAGGATAACGGTCTGGAAGATAGCGGAAACCCCCATGTGGTTCAGCCCGTTCCTCAGGGTTGCGATGGTTATGAAGCCTAAGAGGGCGCCGATCATGTTGCCGGAACCGCCTGCAATGCTGATTCCTCCAATCAGAAGGGAGGTAAGGGTATCGGTGTCATAACCGCTGGCAAATTTAGACTCGGCACTTGCAAACCTCATCAGCATGAATGCCGCTGCAATGGCAGCAACCGCACCGGACAGGGTGAACATGATGAACTTAATCTTATCCGACCCAAGCCCTGAATAGACACTGGTCTTGGGATTGTATCCAATGGCGTGTACACGTATGCCGAAACTGGTCTTCTGCATGATGAAGATTGCTATCATGAAAATAACTACCATGAATATAAAGCTGACAGGCATACCCAGAATCCGGATATTTGCACAGGACAGGAACTGCTGGGGAAGCCCGCTGACAGGTCTGCCGCCGGTGAGGATGTTGCACACGCCTCTTAACATGACCTGCGTGCCAAGTGTTGCCACAATGCCGGCCAGATGCATCCTGGCCACCAGGAAACCGTTAAGGCTGCCGATTGCGGCCCCGATTAGTATGGTTATCAGCACTGCCAGCCAGATATTCATTCCTGTTTTTAACAGCCTGGCCAGGGAGATGGCACAGACTCCCATTACAGAACCGATGGACAGATCAATATTACCTGTCATCAGGATGATTGCAAGAGGGATTGTCACCATCCCCAGTTCTGCGGTCTGGCGCATCAGGTTCTGGAAGTTGGCCGCAGTGATGAAGAATGGAGTCAGCATGGCAAATACGCTGGTTTGGATGATGAGATAGACAGCCAGCAGGACAATATTTTTATTGCCATCCTTTTTTGAGTAATTCTTTATTCCTGTAACAATCGAGTTTACTGCCCCCATCAGTTCTCCCCCTTTCTTCTCTCGCGGGCGTTCAGGACATTGAGCACCAGGGCAATCAGGATGATGGCTCCTGTAATTGCGTCAACCCAGTATTCAGATACCTTAATCTGGATAAGCCCGTTGTTGATGATGGTAATCATCAGCATGCCGATGGCTCCGCCAAGCAGGGTGCCCTTTCCGCCAAAGTTCACACCGCCTGCAAGGGCAGCTGCCAGAACCGTGGTCCCAAGGGTGGTGCCTGTGGATGACGGGTTGATTGCCCCGTAGGAGGACGCATACATGACCCCGGCAAAGCCGATAAGGGCGCCGCAGATGGTGTAGCCAATAAGCTGTATCCTGTCGGAACTGATGCCGCTTAAGTCAGCGCCTTGGGGATTGGTGCCCACTGCGTATATCTTCCTGCCTGTATTAAAATATTTCATGAACACGGTCATTACAATCAGCAGGAGCATTGCCATCCAGAACAGGTTTGATATGCCAAGCAGCCTGCCGGCGCCAATCCTGGTAAATGCTTTGGGAAACTGGTTTACCCAGTATCCTCCGGTTATGACCACAATCAGTCCGCGGAACAGGTAATTGGTGGCAATGGTGGTAACAATGGCAGGAACCCTGCATTTTGTTATGATAAGTGCGTTGATGAAACTGAACAGCATGCCCAGCGCCACGCCTGCCAGTATACATAGGACGACGGGAATGCCTAACTTTACCATAGTACCGGACACTGCCCCGGCCATGGCAAGGATTGCCCCTGCAGACAGATCAATGCCATTAAGAATAATTACAATTGATATTCCCAGAACACAGATGCCGTTTACTGCGTACTGCTGCAGGATCAGCCTCAGGTTGGTGGGAGTGTAGAAGTTATCTGAAAACAGGGAAAAGAAGATGAATACCAGAAGCGAGAAAGCTGCAACGATAAACTCCTGCCTTTTCACGATTTTCAATATTTTTGCCTTATCCATGTGGTTTCCTCCCCTAAATACGCCCTGATGCCGCTTTCAGCAAAGTATCCTGCCCGATTTCTGTTTTTGAGAAGCTGCCGGTAATATGGCCCCTGCACATGACTGTGATGGTGTCGCTTACCCCCATGACTTCCGGAAGTTCGGAGGATATGAATAAAATTGCCAGGTTGTTGTTAGCAAGGTCATCAATCAGTTTGTAGATTTCACTTTTGGCGCCCACGTCCACGCCTCTTGTGGGTTCGTTTAAAATCAACACCTGGGGGTTACGGTCCAGCCATTTGGCCAGGACGACCTTCTGCTGGTTTCCTCCTGAAAGCCGCATGACTTCCTGGGAAGGTGAGACACATTTAATCTTCAGGCTCTCAACGGCAGCCTTTACCCGGGTCTCTATCTTCTTATAGTTAAGCATGACCCTGCCGTCATAGGAATTTAAGTTGGCCAGGATGGTGTTCTGGCTGATTGGCATATTTACAATGATTCCTTCCTGCCTTCTGTCAGATGGAACATATCCGATTCCGGCATTCATGGATTCGTTGATGCTTTTCATCATCAATTTCCTGCCGTCCATCAAGACGCTGCCCTGTATGGGCCGCAGGAGTCCCATGATCATTTCCGCTGTCTCAGTCGCGCCAGACCCTGCAAGGCCGTAGAGTCCCAGGACTTCCCCGCGGTGCAGTTCTAACGAGACATCATGGACCCCATGCCCGCTCAGGTTCCTTACCTCAAGTATGGCCTCCCCGGCCGTACGCTGGGAATGGGTATAATAGTTGGTGATGCTTTTTCCAATCATCTGGGAAATGACTTCATCAATCCGCCCTGCTTCCATTTCCAGGGTGCTGACCTTTTTTCCATCCCGCAGGACTGTCACACGGTCACAGATCTGTTCAATTTCCTTCATCCTGTGGGAGATATAGATAACCGCAACGCCCTTTTCCTTCAGCACACGGATGACTTCAAACAACTTCCCCACTTCATTTTCCGGCAGGGCGGCCGTGGGCTCGTCCATAATAAGGACACGGCAGTTGGATGAAACAGCCTTAGCTATCTCCACCAGCTGCTGTTCCCGTACGGACAGAAGCCGTTCCGGCATTTCCACATCAAAGGAAGCACCTAAATCCCCAAGGACCTTTTTGGCATCGTCCCTCATCTTTTTCCAGTTGACAACCCCGAAGGAATTGCGGTATTCCTTTCTGTCCAGGAAAATATTCTCTGCAACAGACAGATTGGAAAACTGGTTAAATTCCTGATGTATGATGGAAACACCGGCAAGCCGGGCTTTGCCCGGATCGGAAAAATCAACTTCCCTGCCATCAAGGAAAATCTGACCGCTGTTTTTTGTGTAGACACCGGTTATGATTTTCATCAGTGTCGATTTACCGGCGCCGTTTTCGCCCACAAGTCCATGGACTTCGCCGCTTAGTACATCGAAGTCCACGCCCTTTAAGACTTCATTTCCAAAGAAGCTTTTCGTAATCCCCTTTGTCTTTAGAATTTCCTGTCCCATAGCATTTTCCTTCCATTGTCCTAATAGTACCTGGTTACCAGTTCTTCTATAAAGCTTAAATCGTTGACGCCGCCCTTGGGACCATACTGTGTAACGGAGTATCCGCCTGCCGTATTGGCGAACAGGGCGGCCTCCCGTATGCTTTTTCCCATAAGGAGATAGGTGATGAAGGAACTGTTGAATGTATCACCTGCCCCGGTTGTGTCAACTACCTGCTGTTTTATGGCGGGGGTCCGGAAGATTTCGTTTTTTGTGGCGGTAAGGCTGCCCTTTTCGCCCAGGGTGATAGTGGCTATTTCCACACCCCTTTCAAACATTTCTGAAAATGCTTCCTCTTCACTGCGGTTCCCCTTTATTTTTTCAAACCCAAATTCATTAAAGAACAGCACATCACCCTTATAAATCAGTTCCTTGTCGCAGACATCCACGGTTGAGGCTTCAATATCAAAGACCAGCCTGACATGGTGGCTCTTCAGGTCATCCACAAATTCCATGTGGTTCCTGATATTTTTTAGTTCAACAGGCGTTGTGTAGATATAGGATGCATTCCTGAATGTGTCCAGTTCACTGGCTTTTATATCAAGTGCCGGCTTGTGGGGTTCAACTACCAGTATGGTGCGCTCCTTGTCAGTCAGTATGATGATTGTCCTGGCGTCCGGGATATCCTCACGGTAGCGGAGCAGTTCTGTCTTCACACCGTGGGCTTTTAAATCATCAACAATCATGTCCGTCTTTCTGCTGTTGCTTTTCAGGGTATCCACAAGATATGTATGGACGCCGTATCCTGCGAATACACAGGCCGCATTGGGAATCATGCCCCCAATCATATCTTCCTTATAGTCCACCATTGCCTTGCCGCCTTCCAAAGGCCAGGTATCTGCCGTATAGTACTCGTCCAGGGCGGCGGCGCCTATGGCAATGACATATCTGTTGTCAGGTTCTGTATTACAGGCCATCAATAAAACTCCCTTTCAATATCATGTGCCAGTCCCTCAAGGTCAAAATCATTTACTTTATTGATTAAAGAGATATATTCGTCCGGTATGTTGCCCATTCCGTAAAGTGCGCCTGCAACAGCGCCCACCATGGTGGCAACCGTGTCCGTGTCGTCCCCGATATTAACGCCCATTTTTATAGCGGACATAGGGTCGCCAGGGGTAGCTGCAAGAATACCGAATACACATGGGATGGCTTCGGTTGCCATTAAACCTGCGCCTATGATATTCCTTAATTCAAGCATGGCGCTCTCCCAGTCGGCTCCCTTCTTACCAATTTCCACTGCAAGACTGATCCTCTTTTCCACGGATGGGGTGGCCAGTCTGTGGGCAATCCTGGAACTGTCCTCAAACCCCTTATGTGCTCCATAGATTCCTGCCTCGATTACCTCATTAAGGGTGGCATTATCCTCCATTGCTTTTGCAACGGCTGCTGATATGGCCGCTGCGCCGGAGATGGCCACATTATTGTTGTGTGTAGGCATGCAGATGGTGATGGTGTCTTGTACGGCCTTGTCCAGATTGCCTGGATTAATCAGGCCTACCGGGAAAATCTTCATGCCGGATCCGTTGGTGGCCCTTAAATTATCAGCGGCAATATAGGCCTTTGGATTTACGGTTTCCTCGCCTTTGAGTTTCTTGATGGCGGCTTCCGTGGTGGGGCCGGCAAACCGGAAGAACTGAGGATAGGAAGCCCAGGTGAAAAGGGCTTTTTTGGCTACCTCCGCATCCACAATGCCCCTGGAGGCCACCAGCTCCTTTGCTGTAAAATAAGCAAGGCTGAAGTCGTCCGTAACTGTGCCGGCATCGTATCCCCGTGCAAAGCAGTCTGAAGGCGGGGTGATGATTTTATCCACATAGCCCCCGAAATCCTCTTTAATCCTTTCGGCGCTCCGTGTCTCGGTTGCAGCTCCCATGGCATCCCCAACGGCAGCTCCCATGATACTTCCTAAAATTTTGTTGTACTTGCTCATTATTTTTCCTCCTGATATAATAAATTGATATTGCTTTTTAATTTTTTGTATACTATATTTATGGTATGTCAAAGAGTACACGTATATCGGAAATCGAAAAACTATTATTTGAGGTTGGTTCTGTTGAGGTCTCGCACCTGAGCAGCTTTTTTCATGTCTCGGAAATGACCATACGCCGGGATATCAATATGCTGGTGTCCCAGGGGAAGGCTATCCGCACCCACGGAGGGGCCACCATACCAACTGAAAAGTATATTGACGGAGTGGCGTTTACTTCCCGTGCAAAGGAGCATATTGCAGAAAAAAGGGCAATTGCCATGGAGGCGGTCAAATACCTGAACCCAGGAGATAACGTATTCATTGACGACAGCTCCACCTGCCTTCGGATGGCGGAGTTCATACCATACAGTAAGCCACTGATCATAACGACAACATCGTTGACCGCAGCCCTTGAATTTAACGAATGTACAAAGTGTACCGTGTTCTCACTGGGCGGGGAGCTTCATAAGACGGCCCACTCCTGTTTTGGCCCCATAACACAGAACCTTATTAAGTCAATGTATTTTAAGACTGCATTTCTTGGCTTTTACAGCATCACGAAGGATGGGCTGATTACTACCAACAGTGTCAATGACCTGGAGATAAAGAAACTGATCATGCAGCATTCTGAAAAAACAATTGCTTTGATTGACAGCAGTAAAATCCATGAACCAAGATTTTTCCAGCTGGGTACCATTGCTGAAATGGATGCAATCATCACGGATGCAGGTATCTCTGAAGACTTTGCGGGCTGCTGCAGGGAAAACCATGTGGGATTGACAGTTGTAAATGTTTGAATCGTGCGATTTATGTTTGAATTATAATCGAAAAAAGAAATATAGTCAAATAAAATATAGGCAATATTGCGGTAATGGAAGGGGGATTTTAAAGGAGTTTTGGTATATAGTGCACAAAACATGTCTGGTTGAATGAAGAAAAAAGTTTTTATATTCATTAATATACATATAAAAATGTTTATTCGAACAATATAGAACAGAAATTTCTCTTTTAAGAATGGGTACAGAAAAAAGAAGAGCGGCAGGGAATGGGGAATCCATTCAATGCCACTCTTCTATATATTTATTCAGACTTAATTTCCTTCCACATATCATTATAAATCATATCCACATCATCCCCAAGATACTTGATGATCTCACAATTAGGCAGGCTGTTTATATCAGGGAACAGGGCCTTGTTGTTTTTCAGCTCATCATCCAGAAGGTCATAAGCGCCCTTGTTGGGGGTTGCGTAGGTGATGTACTCGAAGTTTTTCTTGGCAATGTCGGGGCGGCACAGGAAGTCAATCCACTTTTCAGCATTTTCCTTGTGCTCTGCGTTGGCGGGGATGACCCAGGAGTCAATCCAGTAGTTGGTGCCTTCTTCGGGAATCACATATTCCAGGTCATAATCCAGACCCTGGTCGGCAACTGCTTCCTGGATATAGAGCATTTCCCCGGAATAGATAACGCCCACAGCGGCCTCGCCGCCAATCATCTTATCCCTTACCTGGTCAATGACATAGGCCTGGACCAGGGGTTTCTGCTCAATCAGAAGGTCACGGGCCTTGGCCAGTTCATCCGGATTGGTGGAGTTTAAGGAATATCCCTCCATCTTAAGGGCAACGGTGAATGCATCCCTTACGCTGTTCTGCATGAGGATCTCTCCGCTCAGGCGCTCATCCCACAGATCGGACCATTTGGTGGGGGCGGGTACGCCTAATTCCTCCAGGCGCTTGGTGTTGTAGAGGATTCCCATGGTGCCCCAGCAGTAAGGCACGGAGTACTTGTTCTCAGGGTCAAAGCCCTTGGAGATGTCCAGGTATTCCTGGCCGATTTCTTTGTAATTGGGTACATTGTCAAAATTAATCTCAGCCAGCAGGTTGTTCTGGGCCATGCGCTGGATCATGTAGTCGGAGGGACATACCACATCGTATTTGACCGCGCCTGCCTCAATGACAGGGTACATTTCCTCGTTGGTCTCAAACACATCATAGACAACCTTGATGCCTGTCTCGTCCTCGAACTGGGAGATGACGTCCTCGTCAATGTATTCGCCCCAGTTGTAAACATTAAGCTTGTTGTCTTCTTTACCGCCTGACTCAGAGGAGCCGGATTTGCCGCAGCCCGTGATCAGGGCGGCGCTGAGGGCTGCCAGGGATACAGCGGCAAGGGTCATTGTCATTTTCTTTTTCATAATTGTTCTCCTTTTAAATCTAAATGAAGTTATGCTTGTTCCGGCTTCTTGATGGACCGGAAGTTGACAAAAATCAGAAGAATCAGCACTGTCAGGAAAATGATGGAGGACAGTGCATACATGGACGGCCGGATGCCGCGCCGCACCTCGCTGTATATCAGGGTGGACAGGGTGTTGATGCCCGCGCCCTTGGTGAAGTGGGTGATGATGAAGTCATCTAAGGACATGGTAAATGCAAGCAGGAAACCGGAGAGCACGCCCGGCATGATATCCGGGAACACCACCTTGAAGAACGCGTATATGGGTGAAGCGCCCAGGTCCAGGGCCGCTTCATACGTGTATTTGTCGGTCTGCTTAAGCTTTGGCATGACGCTTAATATGACATATGGTATGTTGAATGTAATGTGGGATATCAATACGGTCTTAAATCCCAGGGAAATGCCAAAGGCGATGAATGCCAGCATCAGGGAAATGCCCGTTACGATATCAGCGTTCAGCATGGGTATATTGGTAATGCCCATCACAACGGTTTTGGGTACCGCCCTCATGGAGTTAATGGAAATGGCGGCAGCCGTACCGATGACGGTGGCAATGAGCGCGGATACAAAGGCAATGACCAGGGTGGTTGTCAGCGCGCTCATGATGGAGCGGCTGTCGAACATCTGGGTGTACCACTGTAAGGTAAACCCGCCCCACTGTGTCCTTGACTTGGACTTGTTAAAGGAAAGCACCATCATGGTCAGGATGGGGGCGTACAGGAAGATAAGTATCAGCACCATATAAAAATCAGATACGATTTTGCGCAATGCTTTTGAACCTTTTGTCATCAGAATGCAGTCCCCTCTCCGTTTTTATCGTATTTGGCAATCATGGCCATGCTGATAAGGATGAAGACCATGAGGACCAGTGAAAGACCGCTGCCCAGGTGCCAGTTGCTGCCCCTTGTGAACTCCTGTTCAATGACATTGCCTATCAGCAGTATCTTGCTTCCTCCCAGCAGGTCGGAGATGACGAAGGTGGTTAAGGAAGGGACAAAGACCATGGTAATGCCGCTTATGATCCCGGGAATGCTTAAGGGGAACCATATCCGGAGGAAGCGCTGGAAGCTGTTGGCCCCCAGGTCCATGGCAGCGTTTATGATGTTGTCGTCTATCTTGGACAGCACATTGTAGATGGGCAGTACCATAAAGGGCAGGAAGTTATAAACCATGCCCAGCACAATGGCGGCAGGGGTATTGATAAGGGACTGGGCGGGCAGATGCAGCCAGCCAAGTATCCCGTTGATGACCCCGTTTTTCTCTAATAATGTCTGCCAGGCCAGGGTCCTGAGGAGGAAATTCATCCACATGGGAAGGATGAATATGAACACAATGAAACCTCCCGCCGCAGCCCCGCGTCCCCGGAGTATCATGGCCAGGGGATAGGCCAGTAAAAGACAGAGCACCGTGCTGATTAAGGACAGGCCCAGGGACAGCCACAGCGCCTTGGCGTGGTCTGCCGATGCAATGGCAATGACATTGGATATGGTCAGGGAACCGCCCTTGTCCGTAAGGCCGTACCATACAATCATGGCCAGCGGGATCAGGGTGAAACCCGCCATCCAGAGCAGGTATGGTCCGGATAACAGCGCCTTGCCGATGGCGGCGCCTTTTTTCTCACTATTCATTGACTCCCAGCGCCTCCTCATCTTCAGAAGCAGGCTTATTCATGATCTGGATCTCAAATGGCTCCACATGGATGCCAACCTGCTGGCCTACCGGGAACATGTCGGTGGAATGGACCAGCCACTCAAAGCCGTCCGGCGTGGTCACTTCCATCTCATAGTGGACACCCTTGAAGATTAAGTGGGTCACCACGCCCTGAAGCGTGCCGTCCTCGGGCTTTACAAGGTCAATGTCCTCAGGGCGGATGACAACGTCCACAGGTTTATTATTGCCAAAGCCCTTGTCAACGCATACGAACCTGGCGCCAAAAATTTCTACCAGCTCATCCCTGACCATGGTGCCGTGCACGATGTTGCTTTCGCCGATGAAGTCGGCTACAAAGGCATTTTCCGGCTCATTATAAATCTGTTCAGGGGAACCCATCTGCTGGATATAACCCTGGTTCATGACCACGATGGTATCCGACATGGTCAGGGCCTCCTCCTGGTCATGGGTCACGTAAACAAATGTGATGCCCAGTTCGTTCTTAAGACGGATTAACTCGTACTGCATATCCTGGCGCAGCTTTAGGTCCAGGGCGCCCAGGGGTTCATCGAGCAAAAGCACCCTTGGCTCGTTCACGATGGCCCTTGCAATGGCAATCCGCTGCTGCTGGCCGCCGGACAGGGAGTCCACGGTACGCTTTTCGTAGCCGGACAGATTCACCAGCTTCAGGGCGTATTTAATCTTGTCGTCAATATAGGCCTTGGACTTGTTCTTGATCTTCAGGCCGAAGGCAATGTTTTCCGCGATATTCATATGGGGAAACAATGCATATTTCTGGAATACAGTGTTAAGCTGGCGTTTGTTGGGAGGGATTTTTGTGATGTCCTGTCCTTCAAACATGACTTTTCCCGTGTCCTGTGTAGTAAAGCCGCCGAGGATACGCAGGGTAGTGGTCTTGCCGCAGCCGCTGGGGCCAAGCAGGGTGACGAAGCTGTTCTCCCGGATGGAAAGATTTAAGTCGTCCAGTACCAACTCACCGTCAAAACTTTTGGATATATGCTGTAAATCAATCAATGGCTGGCTCATGATGAATTCGTTCTCCTTTTATCGTAATAGTAATCAGAAACTTGGCGGTGAGCTTACCCACAGCAGCAGCGCGCCGTTCTTGCTTGTAAGATAGTGCTTTTTATCTGAGGTGAAATAAAAAGATTCACCTTTTTTGGCCTTGTATGTCTTGGTGCCGATGTGGATGGAAATACTTCCCTGGAGCACATAACCGAACTCCTCGCCTTCATGGGGATTGTCCGGGTAGGTGGAGCCGCCTGGCTTCAGCGTCAGCAGGATGGGTTCCATCATGTTTTTCTGTGCATTGGGTATGATCCATTTGATTTCATTATTCAAGTCTGTGTCGATTTTCTCAAAATAATCCTGTTTTCCGAACACAATCTGTTCGTCCGGGGTTTCAGTGAAGAAATCGCCGATGGTGGTGCCCAGGCACTGCAGGATATCCATCAGGGTGGCGATGGATGGGGAGGTCAGGTCACGTTCCAGCTGCGAGATGAAGCCCTTGGAAAGCTCTGCCCGGTCCGCCAGTTCCTCCTGGGTCAGGCCCTTGAGCACCCTCAATTCCTTTAATTTATTTCCGATATCCATGGAAAACCTCCCTGTCTTAAAGAAGTATGCCCGTAAATTGCCGCCTGTGGGCATCCTTTAAATATATGAACAAAAAGTTTACAAATACTAACTGACTATAAAAATAAGCAAAAAGTTTAGTAATAATAAACAAGCGCGAATTTCATTATACATTAAATTAATGGTATGTCAATACCTTTTCGCAAAGTTATGGGCAACAAATTCACAAATATCTGGTTAACAAATTCACAAAATTATGTTATGATAATTTTAGTTTGAAAATGGACGCGAAACAGGGAGGTACAGACAGGTATGAACGGCAAATATATGGCATATGTTGGATCCTATTCCTATACCGGAAAAGCAAAGGGAATCACGGTATATGATGTAGATGTGGAAAATGGTGTATTTAAGGAGCGTTGCGAGATGGAAGTGGACAACTCCTCCTATGTGATTGCTTCCAGCGACGGCAAAACCCTGTATTCCATTGCGGATGAGGGCGTGGTATCTTTCCGCATCCTGCAGAACGGAAGCCTGGCCAGGTTAAACAGTTCACCCATACGCGGCATGAGGGGCTGTCATCTGTGTACGGACATGGAGGACAAGTACGTGTTCGTGTCCGGCTACCATGACGGCAAGACCACGGTCCTGAGCCTGAATCCGGACGGCTCCGTGGGCGAGATCGTGGACGAGGTATACCACAAGGGCTATGGCAGTGTGGCAGAGCGTAATTTCCGTTCCCATATAACCTGTACCAGAAGGATGCCTGACGGCAGATATGTGCTTTCCGTTGACAATGGAACGGACCAGGTAAAGGTATACCGGTTCAATGAGAAGGACAAGAACCTGGTCCAGGTGGATGCAATCCACTGCGACCTGGAGTCCGCACCAAGACATTTCCGCTACAGCTCGGACGGCCGTTTCATCTATCTGATGCACGAACTTCAGAATGTGATTAATGTATATTCCTATGAAACCGGGGACCGGGCGCCGGTCATTGAAAAAATCCAGACCATCTCCACCACCGCCACCAGGAACCCGGGCAACCTGACGGCCGCATGTGCCATGAGGCTGTCGCCGGATGAGAAGTATGTCTATTGCACCAACGCGGGCGAGAACACGGTAAGCATCTACGGCAGGGACGAAGAGTCAGGGCTTCTCACCATGATTTCCTGCCTGCCTGTAAGCGGCGAGTATCCCAAGGATGTGGCCATTTTCCCGGACAACAGGCATATTGCCTCCATCAACCATGACAGCGGAAGCATCAGCTTCTTCAAGGTGGATTATGAGAAAGGGCTTCTTGTGATGTGCGGGCGCAGCCTTCATGTGAACCAGCCCAACTGCTGTGCCATTGCCAGGATTGGAAGGTAGGCGCATATGGCGGGTTCGACATTTGGGACAATATTAAAGGCATCGGCCTGGGGGGAATCCCATGGCAAGGGAATCGGCGTGGTCGTGGACGGATGTCCGGCCGGCCTTCCCCTTGATGAGGCGGATATCCAGGCATATTTAAACAGAAGAAAACCAGGACAGAGCAAATTCACCACGGCCCGGCAGGAAGGGGACGTGGTGGAAATCCTTTCAGGGGTATTTGAGGGCAGGACCACCGGTACGCCCATCGCCCTGGAGGTGCGCAACACGGACCAGCGTTCCCATGACTATGGGAATATCATGGATGTATACCGTCCGGGCCATGCGGATTATACCTTTGACGGGAAGTATGGGTTCCGGGATTACCGGGGAGGCGGCCGTTCATCGGGCCGCGAGACCACGGCGCGGGTGGCCGCGGGCGCCATTGCCTGTAAATTCCTGGGGACCCTGGGAATCACGGTGAGGGCGTATACAAAATCTGTCGGCAGTATTGAGATTGATTACGGTTCCTTCCGGATGGAGGAAATGTGGAATAACCGTCTCTACATGCCGGATGCAAAGGCGGCCCGTAAGGCGGAGGCTTATCTGGAGGAAATGATGGCAAGGAAAGACTCCTGCGGCGGTGTGGTGGAGTGTGTGATCCACGGCATGCCTGTGGGCGTTGGGGAGCCTGTGTTCGATAAGCTGGATGCCTGTCTGGCAAAAGCCATGCTGTCCATCGGCGCGGTGAAGGGCTTTGAGATTGGGGATGGCTTTGAGGCGTCCAGGTCCCTTGGCTCTGTCAACAATGACGGATTCAGGATGAGCGGTGAAACGGAAAACAAGGGCCTGCTTTTTACGGACAGGATAGTCAAATCCAGCAACCATTCAGGCGGGACCCTGGGCGGAATCAGCGATGGAAGCGATATAGTGATGCGGGCGGCATTTAAACCCACCCCGTCCATTGCACAGGGCCAGCACACGGTCACCAGGAATGGCCAGGATACAGACATAGAGATTAAGGGACGCCACGATCCCATCATCGTGCCGAGGGCAGTGGTGGTGGTGGAGGCCATGGCCGCGCTGACGGCGGCGGACCTGCTGCTGCAGTCCATGACGTCCAGGCTGGACCGGATCCAGGAGTTCTTTGGAAGATAGACGGCCTGCAAAGGGAATGGATTTATGAACACGCCCTGGGTGTATAAGATATATAAAATGATATTGGATTAAAGATAGGAGAGAATTATGAAAATCGCAATTGGCAACGACCATACAGCAATTGAAATGAAGGAAATCATCAAGGAATTCGTGGAGGGTAAGGGATATGAGGTCATTGACCTGGGAACCAACTCCACCGAGAGCTGTGACTATCCTGTATACGGCGAGAAGGTAGGACGCGCGGTTGCAAGTGGGGAAGCTGACCTGGGAATCGCTATCTGCGGAACCGGTGTGGGGATTTCGCTGGCAGCCAATAAGGTAAAAGGAATCCGCGCATGTGTGTGCAGTGAACCGTATACGGCCAAGCTTTCCAGGATGCACAACAATTCCAATGTGCTGGCCTTTGGTGCCAGGGTGGTGGGAAGCGAACTTGCCAAGATGATTACCGAGGCATGGCTGGACGCTGAATTTGAGGGCGGAAGACATGAGCGCAGGGTGAATATGATCATGGATATTGAAAATTCATAGGATTTGTTTTGGGGAAGTGTGAAGTGGGGGCAGGAAAATGCCCCCACTTATTTTATCTGGCTCTTTTTCTTATCCATAATGGATGATATTTAACTTCGTCATCTTTATGTAAAAGGCCGATTCCAAGAAAAGCGTTAATCAGCGCGACAATCGGGCTTAAGATACACAGGAAGACGAATGGTATGAATTCCTGGACCGTAGTCCCCAGCAGTACTCCGTAGCCGATGACCCAGGCGCTCCAGGGGATGATTGCGGCAACCATGGTACCTACATCCTCCAGGGTACGTGACAGCACTGCCCGGTGGATATCCATCTCATCGCAGGCATCCTTAAATGCTACTGCAGTGATGGCAATCGATGGGTACTGGCCCCCGGTAAGGCAGAGGATAAGGGAAGAAATCATGACGCCCACCAGAATACCGGCCGGGGTATGTACCTTTTTTGTGATGCCTTTTACCAGCACGGTAAGCACCTTCATTTCCGTAAAGAGACCGCTCAACATGCCGCACACCAGCAGGATACCGACCAGTGAAAGCATGCTTACGAAACCGCCGCGGTTCACCAGGGTGTTTACCGCCTCAACACCTGTATCAACAGAGAAACCGTTCATGATGAAGCCAAGGTTATCTACAAAGCTGAAGCCCTGTATGAACATGGACCAGAGAATGCCGGATCCAATGCCGATGCCGAAGGTGATGAATGCCGGGACTTTTTTAACCGAAAGCACCAGGACCAGGATTACAGGGAGCAGGTTCAGCACTGTAATATTAAAGTTGGATGACAGCCCGTTTGTCAGTTCACTGACCGCAGCGGTATCGATATTCCCGGAAGCACTCAGGCCAAGGAACCCATAGAGTACCAGGGAGATAAGTGTACATGGCACGGTGGTGTAAAACATGGACGTGATATGTTCAAATACGGAAACCTCCGAGGCTGCCGCTGCCAGAAGTGTTGTGTCGGAAAGCGGACTCATTTTGTCACCGAAAAATGCGCCGGAGATAACAGCGCCAGCAGCCATGGCAACCGGAATGCCAAGCCCCCCGGCCATTCCGCACAGGACAACCCCGATGGTGCTGATTGCGCCCCAGCTGGTACCGGCGCAGACTGCCATGAACGCCGGAAGGATAAAGCAGATTGGCAGGAACAGTTTCGGGTTGATGATCTGCAGGCCATAGTAAAGCATGGTAGGGATACAGCCGGATGCCATCCATGACGCTACCATACAGCCTACCAGCATCATGATTACCGTTGACGTGGAAATCGTAGTGATGCCGGATGCCATGGCCTTATCCATGGAGTCCCAGGAGTATCCCATGTACGCCCCATAAATAATCATCAGGAATACGGATGCCAGGATGGCAATCGCCACTTCGGCCCCTGCATAAATCAGGGCAATCAGGAGCACAATGGGGGCTAGGAATCCAAACAGCGCGCGGCCCATTGTCATTTCTTTCAGTTCAGAAGCTTTCTTCTTACTCATAAACGTTCCCCTCTCATATTAGTTTTATAGTCCCTCATCAAAAACCTTCTTGATTCTCCTAAGAGCTTCCTTCAGCATCTTATTTGTCACTGCATAGTTAATCCGGATGAAACCTTCCCCCTCCGGGCCAAAATTCCCTTCCCCGTCATCCAGATGGATATGTGCTCTTTCCATAAAGAACGCATCCAGTTTCCTGGTGCCGATACCGGCTTTCCTGCAGTCAATCCAGAGAAGGAAACTGCCCTCCGGTTTATAAGGGATGAGCGGAAGCCGGTTCTCTTTGATGAAATCCAATATCTCCTGCAGATTCCGTTCCAGGTATTGGGTTAACTCCTGCATCCACTGATCCGCCCCGCCCTTCATGATTGAAGTGACTGCTGCAATGGCAAAGCTGTTCACCGCATAGCCGAATGAATAGGCGGTAATCTGACGCATCCAGGCCTTTTGCATTTCACTGTCTGCAATCGTAACAATTGCGTGGGGCAGGCTCATGATATTGTATCCTTTACTGAGGCTGACAATCTGCACGCTGATTCCCTGCGCCTTTTCGTTGACAGCAAGGATTGGGATATGCTTATGGTCTTCATAGAGGATCAGCCCATGAACCTCATCCGATACAATTGTCACACCGTGTTCCCAACAAATCCCCACAAGCCTTTCAAGCTCCGCCCTTGTAAAGAACCTTCCGGTAGGATTATGGGGGTTTACCAGAAGGTAAACAGCAGGATGGAACTGCTTTATTTTCGCTTCAAAATCTTCAAAATCAATTTCATAATGTCCATTTACCGGCTTCAGGGCATTTGATACCAGCCGGCAGTCCGCTCCCTCGATTGCCCAGTGTATGGGCCTGAACAGGGGCGTCTGGATAATCACTGCGTCGCCTGGTTTTGCATATATGCCAAGGGCCATCCTCACCGCGCCAACCGTGCTTGGCACGTTGCTCAGCCATTCCTTTTTTACATCCAGGTGATAATTCCTTTGATACCAGCCAATGACGGCATTGTAATACTCTTCAGGGTGCTGCCTGTAGTTGTAACAGTTTTCCTCAGCAACCGGAAGCAGCGCCTCCCGCACACATGGCGCACATTCATAATCCAGGTCCGCGGTTCCCATGCCGATTACGTCATCCGGCATGTCCGGCATGTCCCAGCGGTAGGAACCGTTTTTCCGGTGGTCCAACGTTGTATCAAAATTATATTTCATTAAAACTCCCCTTCCTGTTATTTAATTCAGTTATGAACGATGGTTTGCGCAAAAATGTTCCAGCCGTTTCAGGCCCGTCCTGAGATATTCCGGGGACGTGCCCAAATTCACACGTATGAATCCCTTTCCTCCTTTTCCGAATAGTTCTCCATTTTCCACAACCATATGTTCTTCCTCTTCAAGCTGATATGCAAGCTGCCGGCTCTCTAATTTCAGTCTTCGCATATCAATCCATGCAAAGTAAGTGGAGTCTGCTAAAACCACATCGGCCTCCGGTATATGGGCTGCACAATATTCTGAGACCATCCTGTGATTTTCGCTTATCAGGGACATCAATTGTTCTGTCCAGGTGCCGCAGGCCGTATATGCCGCAACCGTTGCAGCAATCCCCATTATATTAATTCCGTAATTTAAATCACACTTAGCAAGGGAATCCTGATACAGTTCAAACATCTGCGGATTTTCGGTCACGACATATGCAAACCGCAATCCCGTGGTGTTATATGATTTACTTGTAGAATAAAGCGTCACCGTGCGGTAGGATATTTCCTTGGACAGGGACGCGATGGGGGTATAGCCTGTCCCTGGGAACAGCAGGTCGCAGTACACATCGTCCGACATGATGAGGACATCATTTTTCAGGCACAGGTCTGCTATTTCCTCCAGCTCCCCCGCTGTCCAGGAACGGCCCACCGGGTTATGCGGATTACAGATCCAAAGCATCCGGACGCCGCTTTCGAGGCACGCCCTCAGGGCTTCGGGATCAATGTGATATTCATTATTTTCTAACTGTAATGGACATTCAATTACCTTGCGTCCATTCATTGTAATTATCTGCCTGAAGCAAAAATGTACCGGTGTCAGGATAACAATCTTATCGCCGGGGGACGTAAGGACATCCAGTGCGTTCCAGGCTGCCATATAGATTCCCACATTGACGGACACACACTTTTTAGCGTCAACCTTCCAGGAAGAAATCTCCATGAGATGTGCCTGTATGGCGTCATAGAATGTGTCCGGTATGTAGGGATAGCCCAGATGACCGTTGCGGGCAATTTCGCTGATTGAATCCAGTATGGGCTGCGGGGACCTGAAATCCATATCTGCAGTCCCCAGGCTGATTAAATCATCGTAACCCGTGCGTTCCTTTTCATATTCCCATTTCATCCGGGGTAAAACTGTTTTTGAAATATCCGTTATTCCATCCATTTACGTTTCCTCCAGAGAACATATAAGGATTGTTCCTAATGACCTTGACTGGTTTCCTACATGCAGTATAGCATATGAAATATATTAACGTCAATAGTATATTTTAACGTCAATGAATAAAATTAATTTCATTGCAATTTATTTTATGAAATGATATAATAAAAAAAACTCTGAGTCAACAGAGTGTTTTTGAGGTGGTGGATAGAATGAAATTAACTAAGACAGACAAATTAATCCTGGAATCCTATGCATCCATGCTTACAGGCCTTTCGGCATACCTTGGTTCAGCGTATGAAATCAGCCTTCACAGCCTGGAAGACTATCAGCATTCCGTTATAAAGATATTGAATGGTTATCACTCCGGAAGGCACATAGGGGCACCCATAACGGATCTGGCCCTTAACATGTTGACCCGGATTCAGGAGGACAGTGATATTGACCTTGGCTCTTATTACGCTTACAATACCATAAACCGCTCCGGGGAGCGTTTGAAGTCCTCAACTATTCCCATCCATGGGGAAAACAATAAGATCATTGGTCTGATATGCATAAACTTTTATCTGGACTCTCCGCTTTCTGAGATTTTAGAGTCTTTATCAGCGAAGAAAGAAGCGCCTGAGTTGAACGAACATTTTTCAGCCAATGTAAATGATACCATCATGAATCTTGTCAGCGAGGCCAAAAACCAGGTGATGTTCAACAGCAGTATTCCTGCGGTCAACAGGAACAAGGCATTGATTGAAGTGCTCTATGAACAGGGCGTATTCAATATGAAAGATTCAGTCCTGCAGGTTGCGGAAATCCTGGGTATATCAAGGAATACCGTGTATCTGCATCTGCGCAATATTAAAGAAAAAAATAAATAACAGTGTTTGGGTTCCATAGAAAATGCTCCCTTCCGGGGAGACAGGTTTTAATCTGTCCACTTGTCTTCCTGGAAGGGAGCACGTTACTTTTACTATCTTATGGATATGTATTAATAATTCTCAACTTTCCTCTCAAAGTAAGCCTTTGGATGGGCACAGCACGGACATACCTCAGGAGCCTCGTCGCCTTCGTGGATGTAACCGCAGTTCCTGCACTTCCAGCCTAAAGGAGCGTCACCCTTGAAGGTCTTGTCATTCTTAAGGCTCTCTAACAGCAGATTGTATCTTCTCTCATGGGCAGCCTCAACCTTTGCAACCAGTTCAAACTTAACAGCAAGCTCTTCAAAGCCTTCCTCCCGTGCCTCCCGTGCCATACGTGCATACATGTCGGTCCACTCATAATTCTCACCGGCAGCAGCATCAGCCAGGTTCTCTTCCGGGGTTCCGATTCCGTGAAGTTCCTTGAACCACATCTTAGCATGCTCTTTCTCCTGGTCAGCGGTTTCCAGATATAAAGCTGACATCTGCTCGTAGCCTGCCTTCTTGGCTGCAGATGCATAATATGTATACTTGTTGCGTGCCTGTGATTCTCCTGAAAATGCGTCCTTTAAGTTCTGTTCGGTTTTAGTTCCTGCATATTTTGATACCATAAATGTACCTCACCTTTCTCATTAGAATAGTATATTGCCGTTTCTTATTTCTAATTCTTATTGTAACGTTTAATTTCAAATATTTCAATCCATATTTTAACAATACTTTGTTTGTAACCCTTCGGAAGGGGGCAGGCAGCCTTGGGGAGACTGCCTGCGTGTTTAAAGGAGGGTTCTATTGATTATGCTAAATGATTAGCCGAAATATCTTTCTAACAGACCTGCAAATGCCTTGCCGTGACGGGCCTCATCCTTAGCCATCTCATGGACCGTGTCATGGATTGCATCCAGGTTCAGGGCCTTGGCCCTCTTAGCCAGGTCGAACTTACCAGCGGTAGCGCCGTTCTCGGCAGCAACCCTCATCTCCAGGTTCTTCTTGGTGGAGCTTGTGACAACCTCGCCTAACAGCTCAGCGAACTTAGCTGCGTGCTCAGCTTCCTCATATGCGGCCTTGGCCCAGTACATGCCAATCTCAGGATAACCTTCCCTGTGGGCAACCCTGGACATGGCCAGGTACATGCCGACCTCAGAGCACTCGCCCTCGAAGTTAGCCCTTAAATCCATCATGATATCTTCAGGAGAACCCTGGGCAACGCCAACCTCGTGCTCACATGCCCATGCCATCTTATCGGATTCCTGCTCTTTGAACTTGGATGCCGGGACACCGCACTGTGGACACTTCTCAGGTGCATTCTCGCCTTCGTAAACATAACCGCATACTGTACATACCCATTTCTTCATAATTTATATTCTCCTTTTTCCTTTTTGATTTATGTGCTTTAATTAATAATAGTAATTGTTACTGATATTAATATAATACATTAGAGGGGAAATGTCAATAGTATTTTAGGATTTTTTTACGCTAAAGAGAATTTAAATTTCTATTTCATTAACCGGGAAACTGTGATAAGATTAAAATTCACATGTTCCGCACAGGATAACGACAACGATGAACCGCATGCCTTTGGGCCGATTCACCGCGTACAATAAAAAGAAAGAAGAAAATACAAGATGAATTTTGATGAATTACAGTTATCTCCGCTACTCTTAAAAGCCCTGGATCAAAAAGGATATATCAAACCATCCCCTATCCAGGAGCAGGCAATCCCATATGTACTGAATGGCCAGGATCTTCTGGGCTGCGCCCAGACAGGAACCGGGAAGACAGCGGCATTTGCCCTGCCAATCATACAAAACCTGATGGAGCGTCCCAAAAACAGGCAGAAGAAGAAGCCCGTCCGCGCCCTGATTCTGACGCCAACAAGGGAGCTGGCGCTGCAGATCCATGAAAATATAGAGGAGTATGGAGCCGGCACCCCCATCAACAGCGCAGTCATCTTCGGCGGCGTTTCCGCCAAACCCCAGATCCAGTCCCTGCGCCGCGGCATTGATATCCTGGTGGCCACCCCCGGAAGGCTGCTGGACTTAATCGGACAGCATGAGATAGATCTGTCCTTTGTGGAAATCTTTGTGCTGGACGAGGCCGACCGCATGCTGGACATGGGGTTCATACACGATGTAAAGCGTGTAATCACCCTGTTGCCGAAGAAGCGCCAGACCCTGCTGTTCTCCGCCACCATGCCGGACGAGATTCAGGCCCTGGCCGCGAAGCTGCTGCACAACCCGGTCAAGGTGGAGGTAACCCCGGTCTCCTCCACAGTGGATCTGATTGAAACCTCCCTTTACTATGTGGATAAGGCTAACAAATGGCCCCTGCTTGTGCATCTGCTGGAACACGAGGATGTGTCCTCCACCCTGGTATTCACCCGCACCAAGCACGGCGCGGACCGGGGGGCCAAATATCTGAATAAATCCGGCATAACTGCCGCCGCCATCCACGGGGACAAATCCCAAGGCGCCAGGCAGACCGCCCTCAGCAATTTTAAATCGGGCCGTCTCCGTGTCCTTGTTGCCACGGATATCGCCGCCAGGGGCATTGATATCGAGGAACTGTCCTGTGTCATCAATTTCGACCTGCCCAATGTCCCTGAGACCTATGTCCACAGAATCGGCCGTACAGGGCGCGCCGGGCTGGGAGGACGGGCGATTTCCTTCAGCGACATTGAGGAAAAGGCATATGTGAAGGATATTGAGAAGCTGACCGGCAAGACCATTCAGGTAATCGGGAATCACCCCTATCCCATGGAAGTCTTTGAGATTGCGCCTAAGGAGGAACGGAATTCCAGGCAGGCGAAGGGGGTGGGGAAGGGCGCGGGTTCCAGACGGGCCACGGATTCTAAACGGGCCACGGATTCTAAACGGGCCACGGACTCCAGACGGGCCAAGGATTCCAGACGGGCCACGGACTCCAGGCGGGACACGGATTCTAAACGGGCCACGGACTCCAGATGGGCCGCGGATTCCAGACAGGCCACGGACTCCAGAACGGCCGCGGATTCCAGACGGGCCAAGGCCTCCAGAACGGCCACGGATTCCAGACAGGCCACGGACTCCAGAACGGTCGCGGATTCCAGACGGGCCACCGCCTCCAGAAAACAAACAAGCGCTGGAAAACCGGCCCTCACCCAGAGCCAGTCATCCCCACAGAAGACAAGGCCTTCCGGCAAGCGCTCCCATGCCCCCGCCCCGCTTCCAAGGAGAAGCAGCCAAATGGCAATCCGGACGCTGCATTCCAAATAAATTCAATCCAATCCGTTCACCACATACAACAAAGGGGCTGTGGGTTAATACCGATTTTTAGCCCTTGACATTTAAGGGAGAGATACCTCTGTAGAATTCAGGCTTTTGTTAAGCCTTGAACCTCTACAGAGGTATCTCTTTTTCCGGATTGATTTATTTTAGGACGCAAAAATCCCTTGTTTTGATTTTGCCAGTGCTTCCGTTTCCCTATTTCCCAGCAGTCCCATTCTGCCGTCTTATGGATTATCATGTGGAACACAGGGGATGTCAATTACCGCCTGTCGATTATTTTGTCAATCAGGCCATACTCCACGGCTTCCCCTGCAGACATATAATAATCCCGCTCCGTATCAGCGGCAACCTGTTCAATGCTTTTTCCTGTATTGTCTGCCAGGATGCGGTTCAGGCGCTGTCTGCTTTTAAGCATATGGTCTGACACGATTTTGATATCGCTGGCCTGGCCCTGTATGCCGCTGCCATGGATGGCCGGCTGGTGAATCATGATTTCAGCATTGGGCAGGGCCAGACGTTTTCCTTTTGTACCGCCCGCCAGCAGGAAAGCTCCGAAGCTGGCGGCAAGTCCGATGCATATGGTGGACACATCACACCGGATGAACTGCATGGTATCATAGATGGCAAACCCTGCCGTGACCGAGCCGCCGGGGCTGTTGATATAGAGCTGGATGTCCTTTTCCGGATCCTGGGCCTCAAGGAACAGCATCTGGGCCGTAATCAGACTGGCTGAGACATCGCTGACTTCCTCGCCGAGGAATATGATACGGTCTGACAGCAGTCTTGAGAAGATATCATAGCTCCGCTCCCCGCGGCTGGTCTGTTCAATAACATATGGTATTGTACTCATGCCGCCATTTTACCTCCACATATGCCGCCGCGCCGTGAGATGCAATGCATGGAACGCAAGACGGCAGTAGCAGCCGGACTGCCAAGTCTGATTCTGGGAAGCCTGGGGACAAATACGCCATTCTTTCTATATGTCTGGGGCGTGCACAGATAAAACTGGCTGAATGCAAGGGTAAATGCCTGTTGGGAACCGTAGCGTGCCTCGTAAGCTATTTCTACAATGGGTTTATCGGTTTCTGCCAGCTTCCTGGCCGCCAGCGTCAGCCTCCGGCCCTGTATATATTTGTATATCGTATATCCTGTGTTATCTGCAAATACCCGGGCAATATAGAATTTAGAGTAATTGAGTTCCTTTGCAATCTTATCAAGGGGTATATCTTCTTCCAGATGATTCTCGATGTAGTCTGCTATCTTTTCAACAACGGTCTGATTCGTCATATGGGACATTCCTTTCTGCGCAGATGGCGGGTATGGATTTTCAGACATCCCCATTATTTCTGCATATGTTTTTAGTATAACATGGATTGCAGAAGGCGTCTTAATAGAAATTGCCCTGATTTACAGGTCTGATTTGCAGGTTATCTGCGGGGGGTGGTGGGCAGTGGGATGCATAGCTGGCGGAAGGCAATTTTAAGACATATCCTTAGGTCTATGCATTCTAACGGTAAAAAACGGCAAAAAGCGGAAAAAAATCCGGTGCCGGGAGCATCATATCATGCCCCGGACACCGGATGATTCCTGTTACATATTAATTTGAATGCTGAAATTAACCGAAGTATCTCTCTAACAGGCCTGCAAATGCCTTGCCGTGACGGGCCTCGTCCTTGGCCATCTCATGGACCGTGTCATGGATTGCATCCAGGTTCAGGGCCTTGGCTCTCTTAGCCAGGTCGAACTTACCGGCAGTAGCGCCGTTCTCGGCAGCAACCCTCATCTCCAGGTTCTTCTTGGTGGAGTTTGTGACAACCTCGCCTAACAGCTCAGCAAACTTAGCTGCGTGTTCAGCTTCCTCATATGCGGCCTTGGCCCAGTACATGCCAATCTCAGGATAACCTTCCCTGTGCGCAACCCTGGACATGGCCAGGTACATACCAACTTCTGAACACTCGCCCTCGAAGTTAGCCCTTAAATCCATCATGATATCTTCAGGGGAACCCTGTGCAACACCAACCTCATGCTCACATGCCCATGCCATCTTGTCAGCTTCCTGCTCTTTGAACTTGGATGCCGGAACACCGCACTGTGGACATTTCTCAGGTGCATTCTCGCCTTCATAAACATAACCGCATACTGTACATACCCATTTCTTCATAATCAATATTCTCCTTTTCCTTTATCTATATTTTATTTAATTAATAATAGTAATTGTTACTGATATTAATATAATACAAGGGGGCGAAAATGTCAAGAACATTTTTAAAATTTTTTATAAAAAAGCGGGAAGAAAAATCGCTATAAAAAGAGTTATGATTACTAATATGAAGTTATGACACGAAGGGAGTTGTTTGACATATCTGTGCGCTGATATTAGAATGGAACATGTTAAGCAATGTCCGTTTATCTTTGGCGGGAAGGCGCGTTTCACAAATCATCATTTAGAGGCAGTCATGAATATGAAAAATTGGTTTACCATTGAAAGGATTGATAGCGATACCTTTGCTATAAGTGAATATAGGCATTGGGAAGAAACACATTGCTATCTGTTATGCGGGAAAGAAAAAGCTGTTTTAATTGATACAGGTTTAGGGATTGGCAATATAAGGGAAGCTGTTGACAGCCTGACTTCGTTACCTGTCATGGTGATGACGACCCATGTCCATTGGGACCATATAGGCGGTCATGGATACTTTGAAAATATTGCAGTCCATGAAACGGAGAAGGACTGGCTGTCAGTCAGATTCCCCATACCTCTGCAAATGGTGAAGAATAATCTGACGTGCAGACCTTGTGAGTTACCGGAGGATTTTTCCATTGATGATTATCAGATTTTCCATGGGACACCTAAGAAAGTTTTTCGTGAGGGGAATTGCATGGATTTAGGAGACAGGACGCTGAAGGTCATCCATACTCCCGGACATTCGCCGGGGCATTGCTGCTTTTATGAACCGGACAGAAAGTATTTATACTCCGGCGATTTGATATATCGCGGATGTCTTGATGCATTCTATCCCACCACTGATCCACAGCAGTTCTTTCAGTCTGTAAGAAAAGTCCGGGCCTTAAGTGTTAGCCGGATTCTGCCGGGACACCATCAGTTATATGTCCCTGTCACGATGATTGGAACGATTGAAAAGGGATTCGAAGGACTATCAAATGAGGGAAAGCTGGCGCAAGGGAATGGCATATTTGATTTTGGGGAATTTCAAATCCATATATAGGTGTAAATTGTTTGGCCGCTCCAGCTGTGGAGCGGCCATGTTTGTGGAGCGGCCATGTTTGTGGAGCGGCCATGTTTGTGGAGCGGCCATGTTTGTGGAGCGACCATGTTTGTGGATCGGCCGCGCGCCTTTACGGTCCCTGGATGCGGGGAACATTTACTGGAACAAAAAATACGTTCCCTCATCCATATTCCCTGATTCCAGATCCGTCAGGAACTGTCCCAGCAGTGTGCTGAATTCCCCGGCTTTTATCCCGTCCATATGTCCGTCATAGTCCCAATACCCTTCCATGGAGCGGTCCATCAGCTCCGGTTTCAAGTAATTGAAATTATAATATGCAAGCCCCCAGCCGTTCATGAGCTTAGTAAAATATTCATGGGACTGGAGATAGGATTGGCTGAACTGGTTTAAGGTGTCCTGGGGAACCGGGGTGGTGATTACAGTGAGCCGGATTCCATTTTCACGGCAGTACCGCCCAATCCTGCCAAAATACCGGGCTGCCTTTTCTTTTACCATGGTTTCATCCCAGGGGATGTTGTTATAGGTGCCTTTGTCCTCCCCGGCCACACGGTCCCGGTAGATAAATCCCCGTCCGCCGTAATGACCCACCGGGATATCCAGGATGGACGGGTCATAATCTTTATAGGCTGCGCTTTGCTTTTTCCTTATATTTTCCGGTATCTGTGCGTACAGGTTCCTGTAATAACTCCAGGGGGCCAGGGCAGACCGGAAATCCAGGCCGGTTATCTTATCCATGAAATAGGAGGATCTTGCCTTTGATACCGGGAAGTCCTGATAGAAGAATATCTGTGTGGAGCCGTTTCGCTGTTCATTCATCCAATAGGATGGGTCCAGTTCGTATACCACCTGGGAAGGGGACTGGGTTTCGCAGGCCAGCTTTAAAAGATGATACATATCATCCGGATAGGCGTCCGCCATGCACAGGCTTACGGAGCTGGTTCCGGCGGCCTGGTCAACCGCGGCAGGGTCAATCCCGTACTGTCCATGGGAGGTGCCGATGAAAATGGTATCATACTGCTGCCCGTTCCTCAGATTGTGAAGGTTAATCCTCACGGAACTGGGAGGGATAAGGGCATAATTAAGCAGCATGGTAATGCACACGCAAAGGGCAAGGAAGAAAAATGCCCGGAGTATTGCCCGGAGCGTACCGGAGCGGGGGGAGGGATCTTTAGAACTGTGCATAAATAAAACCTCCTCCCGTCAGATTAATCTGTCCCAGAAGCGGGATTGCAAAAAGCAGCATCAGATATATGCCCCATCTGGCGGCCAGGGGCTTTTTGGCGAGGGAACAGCGGATTTCCACCTGATTTTCCTGAAGGAGGCTGACCGTGAATAATACCCCGCATGCCAGTATCAGGGCCAGATAATCTTTTTTATCCAGACCCAGCCTCATCAGGGTTCCGTCCGTAAGGGCGGAGAAGGAAAAGCCTGTTACCGTGTTCTTCATCATGATAAAGGCCGCCTTAAGGTCCTGGGCCATGTCAAAGTACCAGCTTATATTGACCAGAAGGAAGGTCCTTGCAATCTGGACCAGGCCCCAGGCTTTGGATTCCGTTGGGATGTGGAGCGCCAGGGCCGCCTTCTGGTACAGGGGGGCGGCCAGGTTGCCCGCGGCAATGATGATTCCGTTATACAGGCCGTAAACAATATATTTCCAGGCCGGCCCGTGCCATACGCCGACCAGGAAAAACACCAGCAGGTTAGCGATACACACCGGGAGCACCCGCCCGGCATGCCTGCCGAGATTCTTCTTGCAGTATTTACTAAAACGGTTCATCCCCTTGGACAGGGAAAATGGATAGAACACATAGTCCTTCATCCAGGTGCCCAGTGTAATATGCCAGCGGTGCCAGAAGTCAGAGATGGAACGGGCGAAATAAGGCCGTTTGAAATTCTGGTCCAGGGAAATGCCGAAGCATTCAGCCGCCCCCATCACCACGTCCATACCGCCGGAAAAGTCGCCGTACAGCTGGATGGAATAGCACAGGACCCCCATAATGACCGCAATTCCTGTATAGGCTTCATAATTGCCAAACACCTCATTCACCACAACCGCGGCCCGGTCCGCTATGACGATTTTCTTAAAATATCCCCAAAGCATCAGCTGCAGGCCCCGTTCAACACGTTCCAGGCTGAATTTCCTCTGGCTGAACAGCTGGGATGCCAGCCGGTCATAACGCCCGATTGGCCCCTGCAGGATCTGCGGAAAAAATGAGACGAACAGGGCAAAACGGAACAGGTTGTGGTCAGGGGCATATTTTCCCCTGTATACATCAATCAGATAACCCATGGACTGGAAGGTATAAAAGGAAATGCCAAGGGGCAGTATCAGTTTCCCCAAGGCAAAATCAGTCCCAAACAGCTGGTTGACGTTCCCCACTGCAAAGTTCCTGTATTTGAGCACGGCCAGAATACCGAAGTTTATGAGGAGGACGGCAGCTGCAATCCACTTCTTGTTTCGTTTGTAACGTGCTTTCACTGCTTTTTTCTGTTCCGGCGTTAACGGGGGTGTCTGCCCGTTAAGTTCCCTGTCCATCTTCACGTCCAGATATTCCAAAATCAGGCCGGCGAGGAACGTGGTGACTGTGGTGGCCAGGATGAATACAACGGCCGTTGTCCCCGAAGCCAGATAAAAAATGTAGCTGAAAAGAAGAAGCCACACCCATTGCAGCCGTTTAGGGATTACATAATATCCCAGGATGGCAACGGCCAGGAACAACAGGAAGTTCATTGAAAGAAAAGACATCATGCCCTCCCTTGTTAATTATCCCTGAGACGTTCTACCATGTTCCAGAGGGCCTGGGCGGAATTAAAATTATCCGGCACAATATCCACAGGTGATATTTCAATCTCAAATGCATCATTTAGTTCGCTGACAATAGAGAGGATGTCGAAGGAATCCAGATATCCCTCATCAATCAGCCCGGTGCAGGTCTTAAAGTCAATGCTTGGTTTGATGTCCTCTAAAATTTCTAATAATTCGTCCATTATGAATTCTCCTTTTTTATACAATCTTCAAAATATTGGATGCTGCCGTCGTTTATCGGGCTGGTGGGAAGCGCGCCCCGGACCAGCTTCAGTCCTGTCCCCCTTTCATAGGTCAGGACGGCCGGAAGTCCGCGGCTTAAGAATAGATAAATCCCCTCCGTCACTGCGTATGCCCCGATTCGGTCAAATACCAGCATATCCCCGGTCCTTAAGCCGGACAGGGGCAGGTTCTTGACCAGCATGTCCCCTGAGGTGCAGAGGGAACCGCATACCGTCCACTGTGTGTTTTCACCGGGGATATGGTCCGCAGGCATACCCTGGGAAATGCTTTGGGGAAGGTGGCGGATGGCCGGGATTTTCATGGCCATGGCCTGTCCGTAATAATTCACATGATTAATACCGCCGTCTACGATACAGTAATCCTGCCCCTGGTTCTGCTTGGTATCCACTACCCGGGTCACATAACTGCCGCAGGGCGCGGCCAGGAAACGGCCTGCTTCCAGGGAAATGCTTCCCTTAAACGCCATGGCGTCAAGTGCCGCCCTGAAATCTGCCAGCATGGCGTCCTCGTCCACCGGGGACTCCCCCTCAAAGTAAGGTATATGGAAACCCGGTCCATATTCCAGTTCACGGATTTCGTACTGCAGTTCGTCCCGTATCCGTGCCAGAAGGGCGTCCAGCCGTTCCAGTTCCTTATGGATCTTGCCGGATTGCTTTTTCTGGGTTCCTGAGTAGTACTGGAGTCCGGTAAAATGCAGATGGGGATATGCGTTCCGCCTTTGGATTACGGAAAGGATTGTCTCCTCATCCATGCCAAACTGGTTCCCGCTGGTCAGGCGCAGCAGCACACGCAAAGGACTCCCCTGCGCCTGGGCGGCGCAGGACTCTAACAGCGCCAGCTGGCTTAGGGATTCGGCAGTATAGGTGTCAGGGCCGGGGCTTCCGGCGGCAGGGCCGGGGTTTTCGACAGCCGCGCCACAACTTCCGACACCGCCCACGACCTCCCTGATATGAGCCGCCTCCTTATTAACGCCGGAGAGTACAATCTTCTCCGGGGGCACACCGGCCCTCTGGCATATGGCATATTCGCCGGGAGAGCACACCTCCAGGCCGTCCGCTTCCTGAGCGGCTGTCCGGGTAAAGAAGGGATTGGCCTTCATGGCATATATGATTTTAATATCCTGTCCAAGAATCTCCTTCATATGGCGGATGCGCAGGGCGAATGCATCCAGGTCAAACACATAGGCAGGCGTTCCCCAGCCGGCGGCCTGCCGTAGGATCTGTATATCCAAATGCTTCCTATCATTCATCCCACTCATCTCATCCATCTTACCCATAAAGCCTCCTTAATGCCTGGCGGTCCACCTTGCCGTTTTTTGTAAGGGGAAGGGCGGGCAGGTTCACATAACGGTTAGGGAACATGTACCGTGGAAGGAGATGTTCCAGCCCGGCGGCAATCATTTTCTTATCCGCCGTCCCTTCGTAGAAGGCGGCAATTTTATTTTTCTCTTCCAGGAAAATGCAGACAGCCCGTCCAACCCCGCTGACAGTCTCGAGCGCGGCTTCAATCTCACCCAGTTCAATTCTGTGGCCCATGTGCTTAATCTGGAAATCCCTGCGCGCATGATAATATAGTAACCCGTCCTCACCGTAGTACGCCATGTCCCCGGTGCGGTAGATGGTTTCAGGATAATCCTGGTTCAGGGGATTCTGGACAAATGCAGCCGCTGTCTTCTCCCTGTCCCTGTAATATCCAAGGGCCAGCGCGGTTCCTGACACGCACAGTTCCCCGCAGATGCCCGGCTCTGTGATCAGGCGGTCATCCCCGTCCAGGAGGAACACCTTTTCATTGGGAAATGGAAGCCCGATGGGGATATGGCTTCCCGGTTCAAAGTCCCGGTCCACCACATGGTATGTGCAGTTACATGTGATTTCCGTGGGGCCGTACAGGTTTACAAACATGGCATCCGGAAGGTAACTGCGCCAGGTGTTCAGATGTTTCACGGGCATGACCTCGCCGCTGAACAGGACCTTGTCCAGGTGTTCAGGCACGCGGTAGGTGAAGCCGTTCAGGGTGGTGATGATGCACAGGGCAGAGACGGCCCATATGGCTGTGGTTATCTTCTTATCGCAGAGGTAGTCCAGAAGTCCTGTGGGAATGGAAAACAGACGCTTTGGGATGATTTCCATGGAAGCCCCTGTCTTCAGGGTTGAATAAATATCCTTCACGGAAACATCAAAATCAAATGGCGCCTGGTTGCCAATCACATCCCCAGAGGTTATATGGAACATTTCCGTAAAATGCTCCATAAAGTCGATGACAGAACGGTGTCCCACCACCACGCCCTTGGGGGTTCCGGTGGAGCCGGAGGTAAAGATTCCGTACAGCGGGTCCGTATCCATGGCCTGTCCGCGTATGGAGGCAAGGAGCAGGGGGTCCTCCGCATCGCTTCCAAGGGACAGAAGCATTCCCATATCAAGGATTTCCCCTGCAAAGGAGATTGCGCCTGCCGCCTTCAGGCTTGGGCTGTCGGCAATCATGATATCGGCCTGTAAGGTGTTAAGGATGCGGTTCAGCCGTTCGGACGGCTGCCCGGCATCCAGATAAATATAAAAACAGCCCGCATGGACAATCCCCATAAAGGCTCCCAATGTATAGGCATTCTTTTCTGTCATGACGGGAATGGGCCGTCTGGGGCCGGTCTTCCTGCCGAGAAAGCTTCCAATCCGTCTGGACAGGGACAGAAGCTCTTTGTAAGTCAGTCTTGTATGTTCATCGGAAAAAGCCGGTTTATCAGGATATGCCTTTTCTGATTCCTCAAGATAGCACAGAATATTTTGTATCAATGATAAGACCTCCGGTCCGTATGGATTTTTGTGCTTAGTCTAGCACAGAAGGAGAGCAGATTCAAGGGAATTATTTCTGAAGATTCTATGACGGTTGGTTTGGGATGTTTAAGCGGTGGTGGGGAGGGGGATTATGTAAAACGTTTTATTTATAACATGATGTGAATTATGTATAATAAAAATGATAAAAAAATATTATTTTTGTAAGAAAAATAAATATATCTAGCAAATATATTGACAATTAGCAGATATAAATGCTAGAATTCGAAATAAGAAAGCAAACGTTTTAGTAAAACGTATGCGGGCGAAAAAGTAAGGAGGTATAGAACGTGAAGGTAGTAATTGCATCGGATTTTTCAGGTTATAGGTTGAAGGAGGCAGTGAAAGACCATATCCGTTCTCTGGGATATGAGATTGAAGATAGAGGGGCCCAAAGCGAGGAGGATGGTACTTTATATTTTGACGCATCCGAGAATTTGGCTAAATGCATCCAGGAAGGAAACGCAGACAGAGGGATTGTGATTTGCGGTACAGGAGCTGGTGTCAGTATGATTGCCAATAAGTTTAAAGGGATTTATGCGGTGGCATGTGAAAGTGTTTACACAGCGGAAAAGACTTCCTTGATTAATAATGCCAATGTCCTTGCCATGGGTGAGAAAGTTGTCAGCCATGCCATGGGGGCTGAGATGGCTGAGAAGTGGCTGGCGGGACAATGGTGTGAAGGCTTCGAACCCCAGAGAAAGGCAAACAATGAAAAGGGGTATGCCCGGCTAAAGGCAATAGAAGAAGAGAACTATAAGTGATGTAAGTTTCCCGAAAGGAGGAACAAGAGGGTGATGAAATTCAGCGGAGGGGTTACGCTGCAGTATGATACTCCTTTTTCACCGTTTTCCGCCGAGGATTATGAAAAAGGATTGGACTGGCTTGCTGAGGAAGGCTTTGATGGAGCAGAACTGTGTATATCTGATTACGAGGGTTTGGATGTAGGAAAGATAAAGGCGGAGCTTGAGAAGAGGAATCTGGGATGTTCCACTATCTCTACCGGACAGTCAAGGACAAGGGAGGGGATTTCACTTCTGCATGAAGGGGCCGCATTGAGGATTGCCCAGGAACGGATGAAGCAGCACATTGATGCAGCGGTAATTTTAAAAAGCCGCGTCACACTGGGGCTTCTTCGCGGAATCGGAGAGGCAGGACAAGAGGAGAGGGACGCCTCCATTCTTGCACGGAACCTGGACCCGATCATTGATTATGCCGGGCGGAGGAATGTGACAATAATCCTGGAGGCAATCAACCGCTATGAGACGTGTCTGCTTAACGGTGCGGATTCCCTTATGGATTTTATTGGGACAAAGCTTGGTAACCCTGCATCTGTAGGTGTTTTATGGGATATATTCCATGCCAATATTGAGGACAGGGATTTTGCGGAAGCCATCGAATGCATGGGAAAGCGTTTGAAACACGTGCATATAGCCGATTCCAACCGCTGGTTCCCGGGCCATGGGCATATTGATTTCATTCCCATTGTTAGAAAACTGAAGGAAACCGGATTTGACGGGTATATGTCGTACGAGTGCTTTAACCTTCCATCTGTGGAATACATACGCAGCGAGTCGGGCAGGTTTGTCCGGATGCTGCGGGATATAAAATAATATATGAATCATGAGGAGGTATTTTAGTATGAAAAGGAAACTTGGTGTATGTGAGTGGTGCCTTCCCGTACAGGGAACTGCTTTGTGGAAACGGTTAAAGAATTGTGGAATTGATTCCATCCAGATTGATACAGGGCTGTACGAGGCGGGAGTGCCCCTGATTTTTCCGGAAGTCAGGGAGGCATATCTGGAAGCTGCCCGGGAAGCGCAGATAGAACTTTGCAGTGCAAGTAACATGAGCCTGTGTGATTATGGAATGGTTCATCCGGAGTCTGATTCCGCCTATGCCGCCTGCAGGGAAATCATTCAGAAGAGCATAGATGCCCTTTCTGCCATGAACATACCACTCTTAATGGTTCCCAGTTTCTTTGACGGGGAGATTAAGGATGAGGATGGATTCCGGAATACTGCGAAGATGCTAAAGTGGGCCTGTGAGTATGGGGCTGATAAAGGTGTTGTCATCTCCTGGGAAAACGGGATGTCGGTGGAAGAGAACCTGAGAATGATTGATATGGTTGGCAAGGACAATTTCGGACTGGGGTTTGACAGCCAGATGCCTCATGCATGTAATGGTTATTATGTTCCGGATATGATACGGCATCTGAAAGGACATATCAATATGCTCCATATTAAGGACGGCAAGGGCTCACAGATGGAAGGCGCAGAACTGGGAATGGCCCATTACGGGGACGGGGATACAGATTTTAATGAATCAGTAAAGGCACTGAAGGAAATCGGCTACAGCGGCTGTATTGTTACGGAAAACAGTTATAATGACAGGATTTTTTATCAAGGGGACGGGAATCCCTTCGGCTCTGTCAGGGAGGATGTAAGACGCTTTAAGCTGGCATTTGCAGACTGACCATGAAAGAAAGAATGGAGGGCGGTTAACCTAATGGGGGAAGCGATTGAACATTTAAGGATAAAGCACATATCGAAGACGTTCCCGGGAACAAAAGCTCTGACAGATGTCTACCTGAGCATAAAACCAGGTGAGGTCCGCGCATTGGTGGGTGAAAACGGCGCAGGTAAATCCACCCTGATGAACATCATCGGAGGCGTGCTGCAGAGGGATGACGGTCCTGGGGAAATGTACATAAGCGGTGAAAGGGTAGAATTCAAAACACCTGCAGATGCAATTAATGCCGGGGTGGGATTTGTTCATCAGGAACTGAGTTTATTCAGTCATCTGCCCGTGTCGCACAATATATTCGTGGACCGGCTTCCGATGACAAAATGGAACACAATCGATAAAAAGAAGCTGCACAATGATGCAAAACAGCTGTTGGATTCATTTAACCTGCCAATATCCCCGGATATTGAAGTGGGAAAGCTCACAGTGGGAAACCAGCAGATTATTGAAATCATACATGCGGTATCACTGAATGCTAAAATAATGATTTTTGATGAACCTACATCGTCACTTTCAGAGAGTGAGGTTGAAATCCTGTTTGAAATCATTGAAAAGCTGCGAAAAAGCGGGGTTGGCATCATTTATATCACCCATAAGCTGGGAGAGATTTTCCGAATCTGTGACACAGTCTCCGTACTCAGGGACGGACATATGGTTGCGGAGTTTGAAGTCAGGAATACAACCACACAGGAATTGGTCAACAACATGGTTGGCCGTGAGATGGATGACTACTTTGTTGAAAAAAGCTCAGGAATCGGAACGGAAATGTTCCGTGTGGAAGATTTTAAACTAAACAGTAATGACATCCCAATCAACTTCAGCCTGAAGCGCAATGAGATACTGGGCTTTTATGGATTGGTTGGGGCAGGAAGAAGCGAGCTGCTTCGGGCGGTCTGCGGTATTGACCAGAAATCCCAGGGCAGTGTTTATCTGGATGGGAAACCAATCAGGATTAAGACATATCAGGACTCCTTAAAAAACGGCATAACATATCTTACAGAAGACCGTAAGAAATTAGGTATTTTTGCAGGCCTATCTGTTGCACAGAATATTTATGTTTCTGATATGTGCCGTAAACGAGGTGTATTTTTGGATAATACCAAGGAATATGTCAATGCCCGGGAACTGGCTAAGACAAATAATATCAAGACAAGCAGCGTTGATGAAGCAATCATGAACCTGAGCGGAGGCAACCAGCAAAAGGCAATATTGGCGCGGTGTCTGAAAATCAATCCAAGGATTATTATTCTGGACGAGCCTACCAGAGGTGTTGATGTTAATGCGAAGGCAGAAATCCATAAGAGGATAAGGGCATTTGCAGAGCAAGGTGTTGGTGTGATTGTGATTTCGTCTGAGATGCCTGAGATTATGGGACTTTGCGATGAGATTATCATCATGTACGAGGGCAAGGTGACAGGACAGGTCTACGGAGATGACATATGTGAACAGAAAATTATCCAATATGCTACTGAGGTTTATAACTGAGAAACATGGTGAGATAAGGAAATTTTGAATACGCTGTTGGAGGTGCGATGTGTCTGTAGTAGATAAAAGTAAAAAGGTATTTAAATCACGTGAGTTTGTTATAATCTGCATTATTCTATTTATTGGAACCCTTATGAGCTTTGCCCAGGAAACATTTTTCACAATGAGCAATATGATGACAATTGCCATGGGTCTGTGCGCAGATGGGTTTGTGGTAATCGGCTGTGCGCTTATCCTGATTGCAGGTGAGATTGACCTTTCAGTTGGCTCGGTCCAGTGTCTGGCTTCGGTACTGGTAGGCGCTTTTTACAGCAGAGGAGTCAATATATGGATTGCAGCCATTCTGGCAATCCTGCTTTGCAGCTGCATGGGCTGTATTACAGGCGGAATTATTTCAAAGCTGGGCGGCGCGTCATCTGCATTTATCATCACACTTGGTATGCAGGGGGCTATCCGCGGCTTGTGTTATATCATTACAAAAGGAACATCCATTACAGTAGTAGGGGACGGCCTGGCTTCATTTAAGTTTTTAGGAGGAGGTTATATCGGCTCCATCCTGCCAACCTTCTTTGTCCTGGTCATGGTTGCCATTGCAATTTCACATTACCTGCTACGCAATACCAAGTTCTGTGCAAAGACGTACTTTATCGGCAGCAATGTGAATGCAGCTGAACTTGCGGGTATCAAAGTAAAGAAGATGAGGGTTTTCCTGTACATGATTTCAGCCATGACAGCTGCCATAGCAGGTGTATTGTGCACAGCAAGATTTGGGGTTTCTTCCCCAATCCTGGGCCAGGGGGCTGACGGACGTGCAATCACGGCGGCTGTTATCGGCGGGACATCCATGAGCGGCGGCGAAGGCGGGATTTTAGGCGCGTTTTTCGGTCTGATTTTAGTCCAGCTGATTTCAAACTCCCTGATCCAGATGAATGTTTCTGTTTACTGGCAGGATTTCATAAGCAACATGCTTCTGATTACGGTTATTGTTGTTGACGCCCTCAGCCGCAATTCCAGCCGAAGGAAGCTGTCAGGTTATGTAAGCTATATGCATGATATGTTTACCAATAAAAAAGTGAGTGGGGCAGAAAAAGGAAAGGTATAGGTATTATTATGAGGAAACGACTTTCGATTTTATTATTAGCGTTATCAGTAGCCATGATGTCCATGACCGCATGCTCATCCAAGGGCAGCTCTGAAACAGCGGGAACAACGGCCGATGCAGGCACTGTAGCCGCAGATGGTGCAGAAGGAAAAAAAGACGTATCAAGCCAGAAATATATCTTATGTACATACAATTCAACGGAGTATTTTCAGAGACAGATCTGGGCTGGATTCCAGCAGGCAGGAGAGATGCTGGGGGTACAGACCGAACTTGTGGGCGATACCGGCGAGGATGTAATGAAATATTTAACCCGTCTTGACAGTGCCATTGCCATGAATCCGGATGGTATTTCCGTTATGTGCCTGGATGGGGATGCTTATGTGGATGGTATTAATAAGGCCATGGATAAGGATATTCCCGTGGTTACCATTGCACCGGATTCACCAAACAGTAAACGTATTTCCTTCCTTGGCGTTAATAATGTGGAAATCGGTAAGTTTGGCGCCTCTGTTGTAGGTGAAGCCGTTGACGGAAAAGGAGAGGTCCTGATTCTGACCAAACTGGGAATCCCGGACTGCGACCAGATGATTTCCGGATTTGAGCAGTATGCCGCTGAAAATTACCCTGACCTTAAAACCCTGGTTGTTCCCGCGTCCCTCGACCTGACTGACCAGACATCAAAGGCGGCTTCGGCAATTTCAGCAAACCCTAATATTAATGCTGCGTATTGCCCTTTGGGCTGGCAGGCGGTTGCGGTTTACAAGGCTTGTGAGGAACTGGGTATAGAGCCCTTCCCGATTCTGGGCGCGGACTGTGAACTTGCCCAGTTGGAATTAATCAGGGACGGCAAGCTGCTGGGAACCGTGCGCCAAGGTACGTCCACACAGGGATTCTGGGCATGCCTCAGCCTGTATTTGCTGAATAATGGCTATATTACCCCGGAGCATTTTCCAAGCACCATATATAGCGGATATGACCTGATTGACCAGAGCAATGTACAGGAAGAGATTGATTTCTACCATAAATTTAACGACGGCCAGTAACAGAAAGTAAAACCATAGAGAAAGGAACAATATAAATCATGAAAAATCCAAGCTGTGTTAAGTATTACAGGTATGATGAACTGACGGAAATCCTCCGCCAGTATGAAAAAGAATATCCGGACATCGTAAAGATGGAATCCATCGGAAAAAGTTACGGGGGCCGTGATATCTGGGTGATGAAGGTTACTGATTTTAGCACTGGGTGTGATTTGGAAAAACCGGCCTATTATGTAGATGGCAATGTTCATTCGTTTGAGGTATCGGCATCCGCCACATGTCTGTATATCCTCCATTATCTGGTTGAGAACTATAAAAAGGAAAAACTTGTCACAGAAGCCATTGATACACGGGTATTCTATATCATACCGCGTATTGACCCGGACGGTGCGGAGTGGGCCCTTGCCGACAAGCCGAAACTGGTCCGTTCCAGCATCAGGCCACATCCCTATGATGAGGAGCCGCTTACAGGTCTTCTGGAAGAGGACCTGGATGGTGATGGCCGTATTCTGTATATGCGCATAAAGGACCATAACGGACTATGGAAAAAACATCCTGAGTATCCGGACCTTATGATCCGCCGTGACCCTATCGAGCATGACGGTGAGTATTACCGCATTGTACCGGAAGGCATGATTGCCAATTATGACGGTTCCACCATTGATGTGCGCAGTATATTCGGTTTGATTAACTGGCCCAATGGCCCGTGGCCCAAAGAGGCAATTGACATTGACAAGAATTATCCCAGAAGATGGGCTAAGATGACAAAGCCGGGTGTTTCTGCTGGCTCTTATCCCACAAGTGAACCGGAATCACGCGCAATTGTGGAGTTTATCATCGGTCATCCCAATATTTCACAGATTGCCATGTTCCACACCATCGGCAAGGTACTGTACCGTCCAAGTGACGACCTTCCTGACAGCATGATGTATGAGGAAGATATGCGTGTATTTAACCTGACTGGTTCTAAAGGCACGGAGTTAACCGGTTATCCCCACCAGAGCTTTTATGAAGGCCTTCATGCGCCGGAAGAGGACTGGGATTATTATCCTGGTGATTCCGTGATGTGGGTATATGAGGAGCTTGGAATCTATTCCTGGATGGTGGAACTGTGGCAGCCTCTTTCCATGATTCCGCGGGATAAACCTTATATCCATCATGAGTGGTTTAAGGACCACACCCCGGAAGAGGATGTGGAAATCTACAAATGGGCCAAGGATAACTTCGGAAATAAATCGTACGTTGAATGGTATGAGTATGACCATCCCCAGCTGGGCAAGGTAGAACTGGGAGGCTGGGACTGGATGTGGACCTGGTTGAATCCGCCCCTTGAATGTCTGGAAAAAGAGATTGAAGGCTTTCCTAAGTGGGTGGTATGGAACTCATTAATCACACCGAAGCTGGAAATCCGTGATGCAGCTGTTACAAACCTGGGTGGGGATAACTATAAAGTACGCCTTGTGGTTGAAAATACGGGCTACATGTCTACCTATGCATCAAGGATGGCCCTAAAGCAGAATATCCGCGGTGTTGTTGCGGAAATCGGTATTCCGGACGGCGCTTCTTTTGTACGGGGCATGGAACGTGAGGAGATAGGACAGCTGATGGGACGTTCTGCCAAGGATGCAATGGTCAACCCAAGACAGGGAAGCACCGATGACCGTGCACTGGTGGAGTGGATCATCCATGCGCCGGAAGGCGGGACTGTCAAGCTGCTTGCACGCCATGAGAGGGCTGGCACGGTCAGGACGGAGCTGGAATTAAAGTAACGGGTGAAAGAAGGGATTGATATGGTTATGGATAAATATGTATGGGTCCGCAGACCCAGTGAACAGCAAAGGGCTTTATTGGAAACCTGTCCCACATGGCAGCATGACCCCGATCAGTGGACCTGTTCCGATGAGGCGGAGGAGGAAAGCTTCCTTGTTGTTGAAGGCCGGGCTTATGTGGAATTGCAGGACGGCACACGTTTCCGTTTCAGCGCAGGGGATCTTGTTACCTTTCCTGTGCACAAGGCGGGGGACTGGACCTGGGTGGTTGAAGAGAAGATAAAAAAGCACTATATATATGATTTAAAAAACAACTAAATAAATTCAAACAGGAGGTTTTTAATATGAAGAAAACAGCAATTGTCACAGGCGGAAGCAGGGGAATCGGACTTTCCATCGCAAAGCAGCTTGGACAGGATGGATTCAATGTTGTTATTGTTGATATAAATGACAGGGCTGATTATGAGGATAATTTAAAACAGCTGGATGAAGCCGGTATTGATTATCTTTATATCCAGGGGGATATCTGCAATGGGGCTGACCGCGAAAGCGCCGTGGCGGAAGCAGTTGGCAGGTATGGCGGTATCCATGCCCTTGTGAACAACGCAGGCGTGGCTGCCAATGGAGATGACCTGCTTGAGGTGTCGGAAGAGGAATTTGACCGCGTGGTTGGCGTGAATACCAAGGGTACCCTGCTCTTTACGCAAAATGTTGCCAAGCAGATGATAAAGCAGCCATATGATGGTAAGAAGAGGGGGACGATTGTCAATATCTCATCTGGCTCCGGCTGGGTAAGCACACCGGAGATTGGGGTTTACTGTGTATCCAAGGCTGGTGTATCCATGCTGACCACCTTGTTTGCTGACCGTCTTGCCGCAGAGGGAATCCTGGTAAATGAAGTAAGGCCTATTCTGATAGCCACAGCAATGGCGCTGGACTGCTATGATGAGATGAACCAGATGGTCGAGGATGGCCTGTTCCCGATTGCAAGATGGGGACTTCCGGAGGATGTTGCCCAGGCTGTCAGCGCATTCTGCTCAGACGAGAAATTCCTTTATTCTACCGGAAATTTTGTTAATATAGATGGCGGTTATCAGATACCAAGGATGAAGTAGTCCAAGGCCAGGTAGCTGCAAAATGGTAAAAAGAAAACAGTCATAGTCGTGTGGACGTATATCGGTTTACATCTGAATACTTTTAATGTTATAATGCCCCTGGTGTCCAGAGAATAACGTTCTTTGCATGCCAGGGGCAAATAGATTATATGTTTTACAATTATTAGAAATGAGTGTATTTTATGGAGAAGAGAAAAACCATTGTAGACGTGGCCGCTGCTGCCCAGGTTTCAACCGGCACTGTACACCGTGCCCTGTATGGAAAACCAGGCGTAAGCGAAGAAATGCGCAAAAAGATTTTGAAAATCGCCTGGGAAATGGGGTATCAGCCAAATCAGATTGCATCATCCCTGAAGAAGAAGCCGTTGAGGATCATTGTGGCTTTTCCTAATCCCATGGAGGATAACCGTTTCTTTTACGGTGAAGTCTGGGAAGGTTACAGGGAGTTCAGGAAGGAAATGCAGTTCTATAACTGTGAAATAATTGAAGCGCCTTATGATTACGACGGTATCAATGATTTTGCCACGAATATAAAGGGCATTCTCCGGCAGTATCAGGGCAAGGTGGACGGAATAATCAGCGGAGGCAAGATGCTGGAGGCAGATATTGATATTGCAAACCGCCTTCACGAAAGTGGTATCCCACTTGTTCTGGTAAGTGAGAACGTGGAAAAGATGGAGTATCTATGTTCAGTCCAGTCAGATCATGAAACGGATGGTAAGATGGCGGCGGAACTTCTGATGGCCCAGATTCCGGATGGCAGCCAGATACTTGTGGTTGCAGGCGATGTGCTGCTGACTTCTAACCGGCAGAATATGTCAGGATTTAAAAGCTTTATCGAGCAGTCAGGAAGGAACCATCCTCTTATTAAGATATATGGCTATGAATCATTTGACGGGGTCCAGGAGCGGATACTGGATGTCCTGAACAATAATCCGGACGTGAAGGGAATGTATTCGGTTAGTGCAAGAGGAACACTGTTCCTTGCCAGGGCCGTGGATAGTCTGGGACTTAAAGGGACAATACGGGTCATTGGAAGTGATATTTATCCAGAGAGCGTCCGGTATCTGAAGGAGGGAGTCATACATTTCATCATTGACAAATCTCCCAGAAAGCAGGTACAGGTTGGATTAAACCGGCTTATGTCATACCTTGTCCAGAGAAAGGAACCCCTTGTAAAAGACGAATACCTTACATCTATCATCGTATGCGGCAGTAATGTAGATAAATATATAACTTGAGATTGGCAGCATTTCAAGGAGGGATGAAAATGCAGACAATGTCTGGGATGCCCCCGGGGATAACAACCTACATGAATCTTCCTTATTGCAAACAACCTGAAAATCTTGATTTTGTGGTGGCAGGGATTCCCTTTGACACCCTGACCTTAAAATCAATATATTGCAATACCTGACAGGGCATTCAGTTCAAGTGGGGATGAGGGGAAACCTGCCCAGTGAACACACCCATGATTTTGCAAAAAAACCGGTATAGACATGATTACAGCTACCGGACCCCATGCAATGGGAATTGATGAAGCTGCAGGGAAAATCCGTCATTAGCTTTATGGGGTTCATGGACCCTGCCTTTGCGCCGGGAGCAGCAGGCCCTGCTGTGGGCGGCTTTTCCATGGCGGAATCCCAGAAACTCCTGAGACTATGTCTTGCCGGTCTGGATATAGCGGGAATGGATTTGGTCGGAGTATCACCCCTTTATGACCCTGCGGAGACAACTTGTGTGGCGGCAAGGGTAATCTTGCGGGAATGTGCTGCAATCCTGTCTTATAATAAGAATGTGCGGAAAGGGTATATCCGGCCAGGCCTATGAAAATCTGCTGAAATAAGCTACAGCCAGCAGCACATGTGAATGATGGAATTCTATATTTAAGAATATAAAAAAGGGATGCCGCAGACCAACCTGCATTGGTCCTACCGCATCCCTAAAAATGACTGACAATTCTTATGATTGATGATTAGCCGAAGTATCTCTCCAGCAGGCCTGCAAATGCCTTTCCGTGGCGTGCCTCATCCTTAGCCATCTCATGAACGGTGTCATGGATTGCATCCAGGTTCAGGGCCTTGGCTCTCTTAGCCAGGTCGAACTTACCAGCGGTAGCGCCGTTCTCAGCAGCAACCCTCATCTCCAGGTTCTTCTTGGTGGAGCTTGTGACAACCTCGCCTAACAGCTCTGCAAACTTAGCTGCGTGCTCAGCTTCCTCAAATGCTGCCTTCTCCCAGTACAGACCAATCTCAGGATAGCCTTCCCTGTGGGCAACCCTGGACATAGCCAGGTACATACCGACTTCTGAACATTCGCCTTCGAAGTTAGCCCTTAAATCCATCATGATATCTTCAGGGGAACCCTGTGCAACGCCAACCTCATGCTCACATGCCCATGCCATCTTGTCAGCTTCCTGCTCTTTGAACTTGGATGCCGGAACACCGCACTGTGGACATTTCTCAGGTGCATTCTCGCCTTCATAAACATAACCGCATACTGTACATACCCATTTCTTCATAATCAATATTCTCCTTTTCCTTTTATGGTTTTCATTTTATGTTCCGGACATCAGATGCCCGGAACGAAGTGTTTGCTTGTTACCAATAATAGTAATCATTACTGATATTGATAATATAAATCATTTAAGCCGGTTTGTCAATACTTTTATCAACTTTTTTTCCCAAACAATTCTTGCAGCGGCCGTAGAACAGTACATAGTGGCTGTCAATGATACCTGGGGCGCAGCTTTGGGCATCCTGGTTCAGTTCCTCAAGGGCTCCCAGGTCCATGTCGTAAACCTGGTTGCATTCAGTGCACACAAAATGATAATGCTGCCGGGTATCACCATCAAAATGATCGGCGCCGTCCCCACAGGTCAGCTTCCTTATCTCTCCGGTTTCAACCAATAGGTTCAGGTTACGATAGACTGTTCCCAGGCTGATGTTGGGAAATTCTTCACGGATGCTGGCGTATAGGGCGTCTGCCGTAGGATGGTCATGTCGGTTCATCAGACTGGCTTTGATGGATTCCCTCTGACGGCTATACTTTAAAGTTTTCATAGCATCTCCTTCTATAGAATATAATAATGATAACAGTTACTATTTGTATTCTATCAGATATCATACCCTATGTCAAGGCGCTTTGCGGATTATCTGTTCAGGGCCATATGTTTGGGGGCATTTGTTCAGGCCTCCCTCTGTGAGTCCTCCGCTGCCGGATAAGCGATATGCTCCCGTGCAATCCGTATGAACTCCCGGGTGGCCCTGGACATATAACGTCCTTTGTGGTAGCCGATACCGAGGACACCGTGTGCCCTGGAGTAGTTGAGGGAGTAAAGGTTCAGGCGGGAGTGGTCTAACAGGGCGTGGCGCGGGGAACTGGCGGACTGGTCCGTGGCCATGAACATCTTGGGGTAGAATGTGACGCCCATGCCTTTACGGCATAAGGCGAGGACTGTTTCGATGTTCTCTGTCTCTAGCACCACCCTGGGGCTCATCTGGGCATCCTCGAATATTTCGTCCGCAATGGTGCGGACCCGGTTGCCTTTTTTTAACAGGACAAAGGGACACTGCTCCAGGAGGCGGATGTCCGTGGAGGCGGAAAGGGAATGCTTGATTTCTTCCAACCGGCCTGGGTAAGCCTTTTCTATTACCTCATCCGGCACGACCATGAGGATTTCCTCGCCGCAGATAGGGACGGTTTCCACATTCTCCACTGTAAACGGAAGCAGGTCTATCATAAGGTCGATGTTGCCGTGAAGCAGGCTTGAGGCCAGCTGGCTTGAATTGCCCTCCACCAGGTTAAGCTCAATACCGGGAAACCGGGCCTGATAGGTTGGGAGGATTTCCGGCAGGATCACACGTCCGCGGGTATGGGACACACCGATGGAGAGCTGGCCCGTGGAGAAATCCTTGATATCGGCAATTTCCTTATATGTCTCGTCCCTCAGGTTCAATAGCTCCCTGGCCCTGGCCTTTAAGGACTGGCCCGCATAGGTTAGGGTGAGGGGGGAAGTCCGGTTGAACAGCACCACGTCAAATTCCTTTTCCAGGTTGGAGATATGGTTGCTTAAGGACTGCTGCGAGATGAACAGTTTTTTGGCTGCCCTGGTAAAATTCAGTTCCTCCGCCGCCACCAGGAAATACTCCAGATTCAGGAAGTTAATCATCACTTGGTTCCTCCTGTGACAGATGCGGGCGCTGTATCGGCCGTATCCCTGGGAAGCTGGCCGCATCTTGCATCCTCAGGCTGGGCCAGGATGGCGGACAGGCGGGGGATGTAGCCGCACAGAAGTTCAAGGGATGTATTGACCACCAGTTCCTGGGGGAAGTCCAGTTCCTCAAGAAGGGCGCAGGCGGCTGCATGGTTTCCGGAATCAGCCTCACAGTGGGCGTCGCTGTTGACAATCACAGGCGTATGGTAATGCCTGCACAGTTCCAGCATTTTCACATAATTTTCCCGTGCGCCCTGGCGGTAGCTTAAGGGGGTCAGGGAACTGTTGTTGACTTCTAACAGCTTGTGGTGTTCCCTGGCAGCGGCTGTGAGCGTATCGTAATCAATGGGGAAACGGCTGTCATCCGGGTGGCCGATGATGTGGATGGCCGGATTCTTCATGGCTCCCAGGCAGGCGTTGGTGTTCTGGGAAACCGTGCCGCTTTTTATGCAGGGCTGGTGGAGGCTGGCAATGGAATAATCCAGCTTCTCCAGAAGGTCCTGGTCCAAGTCCACGTTGCCCTCAAAATCCATGATGTTCAGCTCCACCCCCATCATGAGCTTCATGCCGTACAGGGTGCGGGGGAGGACTTTAAAATTAATGAAATGGTAATAGTGGGAGCTTCCGGGCATGGCAGGGGCATGGTCGGAACTGCCGAAAAGCCGGATGCCCCGTCCGGAGGCGGATGCGGCCATCTCGTAAAGGGAGTTATAGGCATGCCCACTGGCCGTGGTGTGGGTGTGCAGGTCCAATAAATCTATCATAGAACAAAGGTCCTTTCTTGCTGAAATTGCGTATATCAGCTGCTGTCTGAATCATATCACATTTTCCTATCAGTGAAAAGTTATAAAAAAAGAATAAAAAACTAAATTTTGGTATATTTTTATAAGAAAACTATAGAAATATTAGGTGGGTTGTTGTTATAATGGAGAGGAAAATATTTTGCTACATATACAGAAGGCGAGGAGACTATTATGAGTGAAGAAATGAACAAGGAATTAGAAACAGAGGTAACTGCCCCAGTGACCGCAGAAGAGCCTGTGGAAACCATGGAGGATTTTGCGGCAGAGCTGGAGGCATCCTATCAGACACTGAACAAGAGGCATATTGAGCTGGCTGAGGAAGAAAGCGGCGAAGGCGCCAAGTGGGCCCAGTTTGCACAGATTATGGAAGACAAGACCGTGGTGAAGGTGAAAATCAGCGAGGCTGTCAAGGGCGGCGTGGTCACATCACTGGAGGAAGTGCGCGCATTCATCCCGGCATCCCAGCTGTCCACTGAGTATGTGGAGAAACTGGAAGACTGGCAGGGCAAGTATGTGGAGTGTGTGATCATCACCGTTGACCCTGAGAAGAAGAGGCTGGTGCTCTCCGGACGCGAGGTTGAGCGCGGCAAGAAGGAAGCTGAGAAGCAGGCACGCATGGCACAGTTCAAGGCCGGTGATGTTGTGGAAGGAACCGTGGACAGCATCAAGCCTTACGGCGCATTCATCAAGCTGGACGAGGGTGTGGACGGACTGCTGCACATCTCCCAGATCAGCACACAGAGGATTAAGCATCCGGGAGCAGTGCTTACGGAAGGACAGACCGTTAAGGTTAAGATCCTGAGCACGGATAACGGCAAGCTGAGCCTGAGCATGAGGGCGCTGGCTGAGCAGACCGCTGACCAGGAAGCACATGAGACATTTGACTACAAGGAGACCGGATCGGTGTCCACCGGGCTGGGTGACCTGTTAAAGGGGCTGAAGCTCTGATCCGGTATTAACTAGATAAGGAGGGATAGGAATGTCTAATATCCCCAAAACGGATGATCAGGTTGACCAATGGCGTTCAGTCATGTTTTTATATGATTCAGCACTGAAGAAAGTTAATACTAAAATCGAGATATTGAATAACGAGTTTGTAAGCCGTTATGACTACAACCCGATTGAACATATCAAATCCCGGCTTAAGACAGCTGAGAGCATTGTGAAGAAACTGAAGAAGGACGGATATGAGGTATCCATCGAGAATATGATGGAACGGCTCAGCGACATTGCCGGAATACGGATCATCTGTTCCTTTACATCGGATATTTACCAGATTGCGGATATGATATCATCCCAAGGGGACGTGACGGTCCTTCATGTAAAGGATTATATCAAGAATCCCAAGCCCAACGGATATAAGAGCTATCACATGGTTGTGACGGTCCCTGTGTATCTGACGGACGGCCCTGTGGAGACCAAGGTGGAGATACAGATACGTTCGGTTGCCATGGACTTCTGGGCCAGCCTGGAACACAAGATTGCTTACAAGTTCGAGGGCAATGCGCCTGAGAACCTGCTAAAAGAGCTGAAGGCCTGTGCGGATATGGTGGATATGCTGGATGCCAAGATGTTCTCCCTCAATGAGGCCATTACGGCATTTGCAAAAGAACAGCGCCAGGATGAACTTAAAGGACAGACGGAAGAAGAATATAAGTGAACAGATTGATCAGGGAAACAGATCAGGTGATTAAACTGAACCTGCGCCAGCTGGCAGTATTTGAAGTACTGTTCCGGCTGGTTGCAGGTACATTCTATATCAGGCTGGCAAACCAGCTGCTCAGGTTCTCTTTGCGCATGGCAGGGTACAGTTACCTTACCATGAGTAATATGGGGGCCTTTCTTTGGCGTCCGTTTACCATTGCCTGCGTGGCCGCCGCCATAGCCGTGGGCATGGTCCTCATGGTGGTTGAAATCGCGGGCCTTATAACGGCTTACCAGGCATCCGCCTATTCAAGACGGATTGATTCCCTGTCCATATTAAAGGGCGCGGTGGATAAGGCAGTGGATGAGTGTAAGAAAAGGAACTGGAAGCTGCTGCCCCTGGCCTTTGCTGATTTCCTGATGATGAACAGTTTTCTGCTGCTCCGTCTGCTTACCAGGATAAAACCCGTCAATTTTGTCATGGCGGAGATTGTTCACGGCCCTGTTACCAGGATGGGCCTGGTGCTGGTGGTGGTGTTCCTGATCCTCATCGGCATTCCCACCATGCTGGTGTTTTTTACCTGTATGATAGAACAGAAGAATTTCCAGGATGGTTTCAGGCGCAGTATGGAGATTCTTGGACGGAAATGGCCCAGGGCCGTGGGCCTTCTGCTGGCGCTGAACCTGGTACTTATCCTGTTCCTGGTCCTGCTTCACTCCGTGATCGTGGTGGTGTCCGCGGTGGTGGTGACGCTGTTTGTGGAAAGCTATGCTGCAATGGCCGTACTGGCGGCTGTGTGCGCAAGGCTTGAACTGGTGGTGCTGTTTATCGGGACCATCCTGGTATCGGTGGTGGATTTTGGAGCGCTTACCGTGGTCTATTACCAGTTTGAACGAGGGCATGTCCATGGACAGCCGTGGGATTTTGGGATATCGGAGGATATGCACCTGGGCGGGATGCATATCAAACGGAAATGGATGCTTACCATCACAGGCGCCCTGGCCGGAGCCAGCCTGTTCATGATTTTTGACATGGTATACAACGGCGTATCCCCGGACTGGTCGGTCCTTGGCCAGACCGAGATAACTGCCCACAGGGGAAGTTCTAAAATGGCGCCTGAGAATACCATGGCAGCCCTGGAGGCGGCCATGGAGGAGATGGCTGATTACAGTGAGATTGACGTGCAGACAACGGCGGACGGGATTGTGGTTGTGTGCCATGACCTGAACCTGAAGCGGGTGGCAGGGGTGGACCGGACCCTGGGCAGCATGACCTATTCCCAGCTGGAGCAGCTGGATGTGGGCAGCCATTTCTCGCCAACGTTTAAAGGGGAGCGGATTCCCACACTGAGGGAAGTGTTAGAAGCCTGCAAGGGGCGGATGAAGCTTAACATTGAGCTTAAGAATATCGGCAATGACACCAGCCTGCCGGAGCAGGTGGCTGCCCTGGTCAAGGAGTATGATATGGAGGACCAGTGCGTCATTACCTCGGTCAAGCTTAAGTACCTGGAGCGGATTAAGGCCATGGACCCGGACCTGAGGACCGGATATATACTGGCCGCGGCCTATGGGAATTATTATGAGAGCGGGGATTTTGACTTTATCAGCATCCGTTCCAGCTTTGTAAGCCGCCGTCTGGTGGAGGCGGTCCATGAGGATGGTAAGGCAATCCATGTGTGGACCGTGAACAGCAAGACCGAGATGGACCAGATGAAGCTTCTGGGCGTGGACAATATCATTACGGATTATCCGGCCCGGGCGCGGGAGATACTCTACAGGGAGGAAACCACGGAAACCCTGATGGAATACCTGAAAATGATGATACGATGAAAAGGAGACAATGCATATGAGAGCAGTGGTGCAGAGGGTGACCCGGGCCAGCGTGACAGTGGACGGTGAGCTGTTAGGAAGGATTGGAAAGGGTTTCATGATACTTCTGGGAGTGGCTGACGGGGATACGGTGCAGATGGCTGAAAAAATGGCGGACAAAATCTGCCGTTTAAGGATATTTGAGGATGAAAATGGAAAAACTAACCTATCACTGGCAGATGTGGAGGGGGAACTGCTGATTATCAGCCAGTTTACCCTGTATGCGGACTGCCGTAAGGGCAACCGCCCCAGTTTCATCAAAGCAGGCGCGCCCCAGATGGCGGAATCCCTGTATAAACGGTTCATGGAACGGTGCAGCGAATACGTGGATGTGGTGGAAAAGGGACGGTTTGGCGCGGACATGAAGGTGGAGCTATTGAACGACGGGCCATTTACCCTGATGCTGGACAGCGATGAACTGTTTAAATAAGCGGCAGGGCGCCGCTATGGGAGAGGAGTGATAAAATGGCAAAATTAACAGAGACAGTACTGTATTATAATCCGGGCAGGCCAGAGACCATGAAGCATGTGCCGATGATGAAGGGCGTGCTGGTGCGCATGGGCATACGGATCCGGAACATCGGCCCGGAACAGGTGATGGAGACCGTTGGATACCTGGCCGGAATGGATGGATTCCAGGCATCTGATAAAAAAACTGAAGGGCAGACTGAGGGGCAGGAGGAAGCAGGACTTCCGGTAATCCCGGTGGAAATGATGGTGCTTAAGCAGTTTTCCAACAGGCGCCTGGATGAGCTTTTAATGAACCTGAGGAAGGCCGGGGTGCCGAAGATTGGACTGAAGGCAGTGCTGACAGAGCACAACAGCACATGGACCTTCTACCATCTGTATGAGGAACTGAAGGAAGAGCATGAGACAATGACGGCGGGAAAAGGACAATGACAGATCCGACCAGGAAAAGGCAGCTGGAGGAACTGGACCAGGTGGAACTGTGTACCAGGATCCTTTATCAGGCCAGGAATGAACTATATCTGAACATGAGGTTCCTGGACGTGTCCCTGAGCAGTCTTGGATTCGAGGCTGACTGGGGCCGCGGCGGGATTGCCACGGACGGCTGGCTCATCTACTATGGGCCGGAGTACCTTACCGGCCTGTTCAGCCAGGGCCGAAGTCTGGTAAACAGGGCGTATCTGCACATGCTGTTCCACTGCCTTTTCTGCCATATGTATACGCGTAAGGACAGGGATAAGGATTACTGGGACCTGGCATGTGATATTGCCATGGAATCCGTGATTGACGGACTCTATCAGAAGTGTGTCCATGTGCCGAAGAGTCCCCTTCGCAGGGAAACGTATTTAAGGCTTGAAAAGCAGCTGGCCCGGGAACAGGATGCGGATGCGTCCGGACAGGGGCGCAAAGAAGGGCAGGTGCCAGGGCGGGAACATGTGCAGGCGTCAGGGCAGGAACGCGTGCAGGTACCAGGGCGGGAACCGGGAAGGATTCCCCTGACCGCGGAGCGTGTTTACCATGCCCTTAAGGAGATGGGGCTTCCTGAGCGCAGGCTGGAGCAGCTGCGTTCTGAGTTCCATGTGGACAGCCACGATCTGTGGGAACAGGAGGATGACCGCAAACAGGCCAGACCCCGGCAGAACCAATGGAACGACAACCGTGAGAAGATACAGACCCAGATGGAGACAATGGGTTCCAAAGACGAATCCGAGGATAACAGGAGCCTTTTAGACCAGGTCCAGGTGGAAAACAGGGAACGCTATGATTACAGCCGGTTCCTGCGCAAGTTCTCTGTGATGAGGGAGGAAATGCAGGTGGACCCGGATTCCTTTGACTATGCCTTTTATACCTACGGGCTTTCCCTCTACGGGAACATGCCCTTGATTGAGCCTCTGGAGTCAAAGGAGGTTTACCGCATAGAGGACTTTGCCATTGTGATTGACACTTCCATGTCCTGTTCCGGCGAACTGGTAAGGCGGTTCCTGGAAGAGACATACGATGTGCTGTCTGAGTCGGAAAGCTATTTTAAGAAGGTCCATGTGCACATCATACAGTGTGATGATGCGGTGCAGTCCGACGTGGTCGTGACCTGTCCGGAGGAATTAAGGGAGTACATGGAACATTTTGAGATAAAAGGGCATGGGGGAACGGATTTCCGCCCGGCCTTTGAGTATGTCAACGGGCTCAGGGCCAGACGGGAGGTGGCAAACCTTCGGGGCCTGATTTATTTTACAGACGGCAAGGGTATCTATCCGGTGCAGGCGCCGCCCTATGACACGGCATTTGTTTTTATTGAAAACATGTTCTCCGATGAATCGGTTCCCGCCTGGGCCATGAAGGTGGTGCTGGAGGAGGAACAGATCATGGAGTATAACGGAAAACCAAAGGATGCAGGAGAGCAGGACTCATGAATATTAAGCGGGCAAAGGAAGAGATTAAGGACACCATAGAGGCATATCTTCTGAAGGATGATAATGGGGAGTATGTGATTCCCTCCATCCGTCAGCGGCCGGTTCTTCTGATTGGGCCTCCCGGCGTGGGGAAGACCCAGATCATGGAACAGATATCCAGGGAGTGCCGGATCGGGCTGGTGGCATATACCATCACCCACCACACAAGACAGAGCGCGGTGGGACTTCCCTTTATAGACAGGAAAATGTTTGGGGGCCGGGAATACGCGGTGACAGAGTATACCATGAGCGAGATCGTGGCGTCCATTTATAATAAAATTGAGGACAGCGGACTTAAGGAAGGCATACTGTTCATCGATGAGATCAACTGCGTTTCCGAGACACTGGCGCCTACCATGCTTCAGTTCCTCCAGTGCAAGACATTTGGAAGCCACAAGATCCCGGAGGGCTGGATCATCACGGCCGCTGGCAATCCGCCGGAGTATAACAAATCCGTCCGGGAGTTTGACGTGGTGACCCTGGACCGTATCAAGCGCATTGACGTGGAGCCGGACCTTGGGGTGTGGAAGGAGTATGCCTATAAGGAGAATATACATCCTGCCATCATTTCCTATCTGGGAATCAAGGGCCAGTACTTCTGCCATATTGAGACAACGGTGGATGGGAAAATGTTTGCGACGCCCAGGGGATGGGAGGACCTGTCACAGTTAATCCTGGTCTATGAGAAACTGGGCAAGCGGGCGGACAGGAATGTAATCGGACAGTATATCCAGCACCCCAGGATTGCAAAGGACTTTGCCAATTACCTGGAGCTTTACTATAAATACCAGGATGAGTACCAGGTGGAAGGAATCCTGGACGGGATGATGAACGAGGCCCTGTGTGATAAGGTGGCAAAGGCTTCCTTTGATGAGCGGCTCAGCGTCACGGGCCTTCTGCTCTCCAAACTGGCGGATGGGTTTAAGGGACTGTTGGCGGAAAACCAGGTGATGGAGCTTTTGATGGAACAGCTTAAGGTTTACCGCCAGGAGATGGAGCAGGCGGAAGATGGCGGGCAGGGGGCCGTGAGTCAGGAATCCGGTGGGCAGGAACCCATGAGACAGGAGTCCGGCGGCCAGAAATCCGCGGCGCCGGAAGGACGGCCCCAGCCTTCAGAAATCCTGCAGCAGCTGGCAGAGGACATGGAGAAGGAGCGGCTGGGCGGCAGGAGGAACGGCCTGCTTGGAAGGCAGGAGGACAGGATAAGACGCAGCTGCATCGCCATCCTGGAAGGATATGCACAGCAGATGCGGGAAGAGGCTGTGAAAGGCGCCGCTGCCGGGAAGGACGGGGCGTGGCAGTGGGTGCGGGGCCGTTTCATGGGACGGAGCGATGACTATGAAGCGTGGAAAGAAAGCCTGGGCCGGAAACTGGAGCATGCATTCAACTTCATGGAGGCATCCTTTGGAAACGGACAGGAGATGGTCATATTTGTCACGGAACTGAATACCAGCGCTGCCAGTGTGTGGTTTTTGGAACAGTATGAATGTGAGAGGTATTACAGATATAATAAGGAACTCTTATTTGATGAGCAGGAACAGGCTATCAGGGAGAAGATACGGTAGGGAGCACGGATGGTTACAAAGTACAATGTTTGTGGAGAACGCAAAAAATCAAGTGTGCAGAGGCTTCCGTCAGCTGACAATTGACGGTTATGCCGTATCATCCCAAACGCAGTTGAGCAACAGGAAGGTCAGGCAGATTAGATTATTGACTATGTAGAAGCAGGATCATAACATCAAAGCACCGAACTACATAAACGGTTCGGTGCTTTGTCTTATACGTGAATTGCATCTTTCCGGTACGGATAAGATTGACATATTCTGATTTTCTTTGAGCACTCCAAAATACAGATACTATGGTTCTTTATAATACTCCTCTATAACGCACTCATGCGCTTTGGTCTTAGTACTATAATTTATTCCCACCAACAATAGCTTTCCGCTATAGTTTTCCAGAGATTTGGCATAACGTCGTTCCTTAATCTGTGAGATTGCACTTTCTGACGAATGATTCCATTTCAACTCCACAATCATACCCGGTTTATCCAGGTGATTCTGACGAGGAAGAAACACAATATCCGCATACCCTTTCCCCGAAGGGAATTCACGGATACACTGATAATATTCCCGTGCGCTGTAATAGGCAAGGGAAATGACACAGGACAACGCATTTTCATCATTATAGGCCAGGATGGATGTTTCCATATGGGACTCTGAAAGCCCCATCGCAACCGTTTCACTGTCCATATTCCATGTGGCCGCCAGAATCTTTTTTGATTGCTCTATGGATTTCACCACCATATCCCATCCGGCTGACTCTACCGCATTGCAAAATTCCGAAGATATTTCCGAGTTTGGAATAAACACCTCCCTGGATATGAAATCATATCCCAGATATCCCAAATGCACCAACAGGGTCAGTACATCATCCGCTGACTGAAAGGTTGTCATATCATTGGAAAAGGTGTTTGTATTAACGGTTTTTCTCCCGCCGGCCAGAAGATTCACCACAGTGTCTTTCAGGCCCTTATAATTCATGACAATATAATTACGCAGTGCTTCAAATGTCTCTGTTTTATTCCAGAAATTATCATAATTTCCGGTCAGCATTGCGCTGACAACTGAACGCGGACTATAGATATGGGTATCGCCCCCGAAGCAATAGCCGTCATACCAGCGCTGTATCTCGAAAAAATCCATTTTATACTGTTCGCACAATACCCTTACTTCCCATTCCGTAAATCCTGTAAAAGCAGCCAATGGGCCGGGATTTGTCATGGAAAATTCATCAAACATATTCAGGGCGGAATGAGAACCATACTTCTTAATTGGCAGTATGCCCGTCATATAGGCAAGGGCGACATAACTCTGATCCTTCAGGAGATTGCGTATAAAGTCAAGATAAATCTTCTGTCCCTTTGCATCCTCCCTATTTTCACGGAAAATACAGTCCCATTCATCTATAATAAAAATAAACGGGTCCGATGTTTCTCCATAAATATCCATCAGGCTGCTGATTAAGTCCGACTGATCCAGGTAATCAATATCCGGATACACTTTCATAAGATCCCGGAGCAACGACTTTTCAATCATGCTTCTCAGCTTCATGATATCATGCGTCCGGCTTAAAAACGTCTGAATATTCAAAAAAATCACATTGTACTTGTTCAGATGCTTTTTGAACATATCGTCTTGTGAAATAGAGAGCCCCTGAAACATCTCTGACGAATCAATATCTTTCTCATAATATGCAGTCAGCATATTTGCAGCCATGGATTTTCCAAAACGTCTCGGACGGCTCACACAGACAAAACGCTGTTCCGTCTTCAATACAGAATTCGTATAAGAAATCAATCCGCTTTTATCTACATATATTTTAGAATTTAATGCCATTTTAAATCCATCATTTCCCGGATTTAAGTATACTCCCATAGCTTATCACGCTCCCATTCCTAATTTAGTAGATATTCTTCTATTGTAAAGTATTTTTCCTTAACAATCCAGTATTAATCATATTTCCCACAATTTTCTCAAACAAATACTAAAATAAGGGCTGCCCCATCAGGCTGAAATTCCAGCCTGGTGTGGCAGCCCCCTTTACATTCCCGCCTAACTGCTCAGGGAACGCAGGTATTCCTGGGCATCTGCCAGCGCCTGTTCAGGCGTTTTCCGCCCGTTCAGGGCGTCTAATAACCTTTGCCCCAATTGACATTCGAATTCTTTCTGGTCATAGCTGAAGGAACGGAAGGACAGGAGCGGCCTGCTTATGCCGTCCTTTATGTGTTCAGCCAGGTATTTAAGCCATGGATATAAATCGATGATATCCTGTTGTTCATAGACAATGGCCGAGGAGGATATCCCGCCAAGCATCACAAGGGCCGGGGCAATATCCGGGCCGGTGGCCCATTGTATGAACCGGCATGCCTCCGCGGCGTGCCCGGAGAATCTGCCCACGCCCAGGGAACCGCCTGCCAGCAGTGAATTGTTGCCGGGCAATGGGGCAAACCCGATATCCCCATTAAATGCAGCGCCCTCGGCCCTGACAAACCGGGAGGCATAGTGGAGGTACAGGATGGTGGTTGCATAGGAACCGTTCACAAAGCCGGTGGCCACCTCGCTCCAGTCCTGTGTGTGCGCGGTATCGGCATATCTGGAAAAACGTATATAATCCTTCAGGGCAGTGATGGCGGCATCGGTCTGGAGGTTAATCATTCCCTTGGGGGTATAGGCCAGTCCCCCGGCAGAAATAAGCCTGGGGAGATACTCGCTGGTTACGGATGTCTGGCTGGTGTAGGCGGCTATACTGGAACCGTAAGGCGTAGGGGAATCGCTCCTGCACGCCCTGGTAAAGAACCTGGCCACGGTTTCCAGTTCCCCGTAGGTAGTGGGGACCTTAAGGGTATTGCCGGATCCTTCATAAAAGGCACGCTGCTGTGCCACGCTTTCAAACAGTGATTTCCTGTAAAAGAGAAGCTGCATGCTCACGTCAAAGGGATAGGCATATAAGGTCCCATTGAACCGGGAGTAGTCCCCTGGGATGGAATCCAGGAGATGCCTGAAATGACTGCCCGCATCCCTGTCAGCCTCTTCTAACGGGAGAAGGATCCCGGGAGCCATGTGTGACAGGCTGGAAGGGTCCACCCTTATGATGTCCCAGCAATCATCCGCGGATCCTGCCTTGTTCAGCAACTCACTTAAAGGTGCGGCGATGATCTCCACCTCGATTCCCGTGCTCCTGGTGAACTGGGGAATCAGGGTTTTAAGGGCTGATATGGTGGGGGTGTTGTGGGCAAGCATGCGCAGGGTACACCCGCCCTTTACACATATGCCGCATACTGCTTTGGCGTCCTTATCCTTTGGCATGACTGCCCTGGAACCATAGCAGACCCCGGAGGGCATGAATATCCTGGATGTCAGTGAATTTTCAAAGTTCAGCGTATTCATCAGCGCTTCGGCGGCTGACATGCCGAGATACCTGTAATTCAGCTGGATGTTAATATAGTGGTTGTCCGGCAGCGCGGTAAGCGGCGAAAGACAGATGATGCAGGGACTGCTGCCGGTGAACCGGGTATAGGCATTTTCCGCCAGACGCGCCAGAAGCCCGCTTCCGGCAATACAGTAATCCGCGTGAGGATGGTCCGCAGCCAGCTGGTAAGAGGATGGGGAGAGCTCACCGTGATTATTTTCATAGATTGAACCGTCTTCCAGGTGAAGCAGACGCTGCAGGCCTGTTTTTAAAGCCAGCTGGTCCCGGAAGGATAAGGAATCCGATAGAAAACACACCTCCAGCGGCTGGCTGATGACAGATGAAACCAGCCTGGCCGCTTCCTCCATATCAAAGGTGTAGGAGCAGAGCGCCTGGTGGGTTCCCTGCCGTTCAAGGAAGACCACGGGGATATCCGCGGTAAGGAAGGGGGCGTATTCAGCCCGTCCGTCCTCAAGGCAGGACACGGTAAGGACACCCATGACTTTCTCCCTCATGGCCTCAAGGATGACCTCCCGTTCCCTGTAGGGCTGGTCCCCGGATATATAAAGGCAGACCTTGCAGTCAAATCCCTTTGCCGCCCCCAGGACGCCCATGTAGATATCGCTGTATTTTTTTTCGGAAATATCAGGGATAATGAGGGCAATGGAACCGGATACCCCTTTGCGCAGGGTGCTGGCGCGCTTGTCAAGGCTATAGCCAAGCCTGGCGGCCGCGTCTTCTACCATCCGGATTTTTTCGTAGCTGACGCAGCCGCGTCCGTTCAGGACGTTTGACACTGTGCCGCGTGATACCCCGGCGGCTTTGGCTATGTCGTTCATGGTTGCCATAAATAGTCCTCCCTTTTTACCAGAAAGTATATCATAATCACATACCCATTTCAAGAATTGAAAGCAATGGGGACAAAGAAATTGGAACGAGATAATTTTGCGTACATTTTACACACCTAAATTATTGACACGTGATAATCTGAGTGATAATATAAAGTTAAGAAGAAATAAAAATGAAAGATGCAGGAGGATTACTATGGATATAAAGGCAATACTTCTTGACTTTGACGGGACGACCCTTCAGCGGGACCAGGTGTTCATTTCAGTCAGAAATATGTATGCAATCAGAAAAGCGCTGGACAAAGGCATATACATAGTTCCTTCGACCGGAAGGGCTGAGAACATGCAGCCTCCCCAGATAGAAGCTGAAAAAAGGATCCGCTATTATATCACATCAGGCGGGGCCAGGGTAGTGGACCACAGCACCGGGGAAATCATCCATGAGGAAATCCTTACGCCGGAGGACAGCGCAAGGATGTGCAGGGTATTCGAGGGCAGGAATATATATACGGAAATAGCCGCAGGAGGAAGGATATACCTGGAAAAGGCTGTGGCTGACCATCTTGAGCGGTATCCGGTCCCCTCCCACCATGTGTGGTTCATTGAGGCGGGAAGGCAGATTGTGATAGATGAACCGTCCCGGTATTTTTCAGAGAACGGAATTGGCATAGAAAAAGTAAACATGTACGGCATTCCGGCAGGACTGCAGCAGCAGATATATGACGAAGTGGAGCACTCAGGCGTGGCCCATATAACCGATCCGGTGGGAGAGAACATGCAGTTCTTCCCCCAGGGCCTTGACCGGACCAGAGGTATCAGGAAACTTCTGGATAAGCTGGGTATTTCCATGGAACAGGTAATGAGCATCGGGGATTCGGTGCTGGACGCAGAGGCTGTAAGGGCATCCGGTATCGGGGTTGTAGTGGGAAATGCGCCTCAATGGCTGAAGGATGAGGCTGACTTTGTGACAGCACCATTTGACGAAGACGGGGTTGCCATTGCCATTGAGAAGTTCATTTTGAATGAAGGTTAGCCTATGGGCGTGTTTGCTGGCCGCTGTGGACAGCTGGCTGCAATGGAGGTAAAGGAGAGGTAAAGGATGGGAAGGGAAGTATTTGAAAGTTTCAGGCCCAGGCATGAAAGGTTGGTGTGCATTGACTCGGATGGCTGTGCATTTGACACCATGGAGATAAAGCATAAAGAGTGCTTCTGCCCGGCCATGATAAAGCATTGGGGGTTACAGCCCATATCCAAGTATGCAAGGATGGCCTGGGAGTTTGAGAACCTGTACTCAAAGGACAGGGGACTGTCACGTTTTATCACGCTGTACAGGTCCATTGAGTTATTAAAGGACTGGGATGAGGTCAGGGAGTATGACTTTGTGTTCCCGGACACAGAGGCTTTGGGCCGATGGCTCCGGGAGGCGCCTGCCGCCAACAATGCCGCGCTGGCAGGATCCGATGACCCTGTGCTTAAAAGGACCCTTGACTGGTCCCTGGAATCCAATGAGCGTATATCGGATATGGTTTACGGCATACCGCCGTTTCCACATGTGAGGGAGTCCATAGTAAGGCTCAGTCAGGATGCGGACATCATAGTGGTTTCAGCCACTGCCCGGGAAGCCCTTCAAAGGGAATGGGAGGAAAACGGCCTGCTGCCCTATGTGTCCATGATCTGTTCCCAGGACGAAGGCAGCAAGAAGGAATGCATCGGCCTGGTCAAGGACCACTACGGCCCGGACTGTGTGCTGATGATAGGGGATGCGCCCGGGGATATGAGGGCGGCCCATGACAACGGCGTGCTGTTTTACCCCATAAGGCCAGGGGATGAGATAAGCTCCTGGAAGGAGTTCAAGGAAAAATATATGGAAATGTTCCTGAACCGGACATACAGGTCCGGGAGCGAGGCAGGGCTGATAGAACGGTTTGATGAATGCCTGCCTGTTTTACCGCCATGGAAAGTTACACATTAGCAGATACAAGTGATGCACCATAAAACAAAATACCAAGGAGGGTTCATACTATGAAAAGAAAAGCAATTGTAGCGGCTGCGCTTGTGGCAGCGATGTCGGCAACACTCATTACAGGCTGCGGTAAATCCAAGGAGGCTGCATTTCCCGACCCGGAAAAGACCATCACCCTGATTGTTCCCCAGGGAGCGGGCGGCGGCACGGATACCCAGGCCCGCCAGCTTGTGGAAGCCATGAAGGAGGTTTCCGGCAACAACAATATCATAGTTGAAAATGTAACAGGCGGTTCCACCGGAACCGGGACCAACCAGGTCATTGATTCCGAGGCGGACGGATACACGCTGCTTATGTACGGGACCTATGTGATCTGCGGCACCATGACAGGCTATACGGATGGATTTAAGGAACTGGACTTCATAACAGGCCTTTCCATGGAGCCGTTCGTGCTGGCGGTTAACGCGGATTCACCGTACCAGACCCTGGATGACCTGGTTCAGGCCGCCAAGGCTGACAGCGGCAAGGTCACCCTGGGCAATGCAGGCGCCACCGCCACCACAGGCGTGGTTGCCTATGGACTGAACAATGCACTGGAATCCCCATTTAACGTTGTCTCATTTAACGGCGGTGCGGAGCTTATCCCCGCGGTACTGGGCGGACACTGCGACGCAGGTATATTCTCACAGTCAGAGGTACTTGCAAACATTGACGGGTTAAGGCCCCTGGTATTCTTTGGGGAAGGCCATTCCGTGCTGGCTGAGCTTGCGGATGTCCCCAATCTGGCAGATGCGGGTTATGGGGACCTTACCGTGCCGGGCGGCTGTTTCAGGGGTATCTGCGCGCCGAAGGGGACTCCGGACGAGGTAAAGACATATCTTGCCGACGTGCTTGAGAAAGCATACAATTCCGATTCCTTCCAGAACTGGCTGAAAGAACAGGGACTGCTGGGCGATTATTCAAAGCTTGGGGAGTTTGAGAAGTATAACGGGGAAATGGTTGAGTCCATGAAGCCCATCATCAAGGCAACCGGTCTGGCAAAAGGGGAATACGCTGAATAAGGCGGACCGCGTCCGAGTCTGATAGAATTGCGAAGGTGGATATATGAAACTGAACGTAAAATTAATGCCGGCTTTCATGACAGTGTTATCAGCCCTTTATTTTATATATGTACTGTCGGGCGGGGACACGACCCTGTCGGCAGATGCTGTCGGCGGGGATCCGGGAGGCAAGGTGCTTCCCCTGGCAATGGCGGTATTCATGTTTGCCGGATTCCTTTACATCACGCTCAAGGAGCGCCCGGATGGGCAGGGCATGGATCCGGGAACAAAAAAGCTTTTCATCACGACCCTTCTGCTGTCGGTCCTGTATGTGCTGTTGATCAGGCATATAGGCTTCATCCTCCTCTCGTCCGTGCTGCTGTACTGCCTGGAATATATCTATACGACCATTGACCAGGACAGGGATATGAAGCAGGCCGTCCTGGGAGGACTGGGAACCATGGGAATCACGGTGCTTGCATACCTTATCATGAGGACAATCACTAAAAGCCTTATGCACCTTGGAAGGATAGGCACGCTTCCCGGGATATTTACCGCATCAACCTTCCAGGCAATGATTTCCCTGGTGTATGTGGCGCTGTTCACCTTCGCTGCCGGCAGGACCCTGTGCAGGAGGCTGAAGGCAGGGGGTATGAAGCAGATTGCGGACCCGGGTCTTCTTACTTTGGCAACGGTACTCTTTTTATATGTTGTATTCAAACAGTTTTTCAGCGTGAATCTGGCTCCGGGCATATTGGACTTTTAGGAGGTAACTATGAGTGAATTTATTGCTGGGGTAGGGCTGGTTGCCCACCTTTCAACGTTCCTGTGGTGTGCGTTCGGAGCCGCCCTTGGCATTGTTCTCGGCGCCCTGCCGGGACTTACCGCAACCATGGGGATAGCCCTTGTCATCCCCATTTCCTACCAGTTAGATACTGCGACCGGCATTGGGCTGCTTCTGGCCGTGTACTGCGGCGCTGTGTGCGGAGCATCCATCCCCGCCATACTGTTAGGCATCCCGGGCAACCCCAATGCCATAGCCACCACGGAAGACGGACAGCTTATGACCAAGAAGGGGATGGCCGGACAGGCGCTGGGGGCCGCGGTCATTGCCTCCATGATCGGCGGTCTGGGTTCGGAGATATTCCTGATTTTCTTCAGCCCCCTTGTGGCGAAGATGACCCTGGCCTTCGGACCTGCTGAGAAATGCACCCTGGCCCTGGTGGGCATCGTGATCATTGCCGCGGTGTCCGGCGATGACATATTAAAGGGCCTGCTCATGGGCGCCCTGGGCTTTGTGTTCGCCTTCCTTGGGCCGGATCCCATGTCGGGGGCGCTGCGGATACCCTTTGTTTCCGTCCTTGGAAAGACGCCCTTTGCAAACGGCCTGGACATGACTTCCACGCTGATTGGACTTTATGGCGTCAGCCAGGTGTTCTCAGAGCTGGACAATTTCAGGAAACCGCAGAACAAGGAGATATGTACCAATATAGGGAAGATATTTCCGCCAATGAAAAAAATCCTGTCCATGTGGAAGATTATTTTCTCATCCCTTGGAATCGGCACCCTGATTGGCGCCATACCGGGAACCGGGGCCAGCATCGCGGTGTTCATGAGCCGCAATGCGGCATCCAATATATGTGAACACAGCAAGGGAAAGCTGGACATGCCCGGAACCGGGTGCATGGAAGGCGTGTTTGCCCCGGAGGTGGCCAATAACGCGGTTACCGGAGGCGCGCTGATTCCTGCATTAAGCCTTGGCATCCCCGGGGACTCTGCCACGGCAGTGCTTATCGGCGCCCTTATGATAAACGGGATTACGCCGGGATTTGCCCTGTTCTCCCAGAACATGCCCCTGGTTTATTCCATTTTCCTGACGCTTTTAATCTCAAACATATTCATGGGGGTGTTCCAGCTGGCAGGGGTCAGGTTTTATCCCAAAATCCTCCTTATCTCACAGCGTGTGCTGATGCCGGTGGTCCTGATACTTTCATTTTTAGGGCCGTATGCCCTGGCGGGCTCTTCTGTCTCAAAAGGCGTTTATTTCCTTGGAACCGCCCTGGTCATGGGACTGGCGGGATATGTCATGAAAAAGAACAAGTATCCGATTGCCCCGGTGGTGCTTGGGCTTATTCTCGGGAAAATGTTTGAAGAGCAGTTCAGGAGGGCCGTAAAGCTGGGCGGAGGGACATTTTCCAGATTTTATACGTCGCCTATCTGCTGGTTCTTCATCATACTGGTTGTGTGTATTGTAACGTCTGTGGTGCTTAAGAACAGAAAGAGCAGGGTGAACAATGCTTAAACTGATATTTTTAGGTGTAAATGGTTCCCTCCAGGATACGGACAGCGGCAATACCTCCCTTCTCGTCACGGGAAAGGAGGGAAGCCTGGCCGTGGACCTGTCATGTAACCTCGCGGCTGTGGTCAATGCCGGTGTGGACGCGGTAATCCTCACCCATGAGCATATTGACCATGTGTACGGACTTCCGTCCCTGCTGCATCAGATGTGGATTGCCGGGAGGGGGAAGGCCCTTGACATCCATGTGCCCCAGGGGCTGGAGCAGCTGGCGGACGGGCTGATTCATCTGTTCGGCTTAAGGGAAAAAAAGAACATGTTTGAAATCAGGCTGCGCACGGAACCTGTGTTTTGTGTGGGGACCATGAAGGTTACTACGTTTCCGACGGACCATACGGAGATGTCCATTGGGGTTGTCATAGAGGATGGCATGGAAGGCGGTGGGGGTAAGCTGGTCTATACCTGCGATACAAGGCCGCTTAGGGATATACCCTCATTCATGGAAGGCGCCCAGGTACTTATCCATGAGGCCTCCGGGCTTTCTAAGGATGAGGAGGCACTGTTGAGGAAGGGACATTCCAGCGGTGCGGACGCAGGAAAAATGGCCCGGGAGCTGGGTGTGGATAAGCTGTACATCTGTCATCTCCCCAGGGGAGAGGAAGCCAAGTCCCAGATCCTTCGTGAAGCGAAGATGGTGTTTGGGGAAAGTTTCATACCCGAGGTGCTTGGGGAGATTGCGGTCGGTGGGCGGGAAGGAAGGGTAAGAACAAATTTGCAAAGATTTGTCACAAATACAGATAATGATGCTATAGTCAAAAGTTAATGTCCGGTTTTATTATTAATCAGCAGACCCTGAATAGACAACCGGAGTATCATCTAAATAAAACAGATGGTACTCCGGGTTCAGACATCCCATATGATTGATTTTATGGGAGGGAATCTGTAGACTTCATTTCATATTAATAAATCAACCTTAAAAGGTAATGTAGTCTGTTGTAAAGCATAGTCATGCAGCAATTAAAATATACCATAATTATCATTGTATTTGCTTCTTCACCATGATGGAATATTTGTGTATAGTCGAACAGAAGTCAGAGGATAGTCTGGTGGTTTCCTTCGGAAATAATCGAAGGAGGAAATGTAGCATGAATACACTTGAAGTGTTGACATTAGAGCGTGTTTGAAAATTCATTCCCGCCGTCTGCCCTAAGGAATCCACCATAGGTACCCCCTTAGGACAAAGCACGCCCCACTTCGCGGTATATTTGGCCCCGATTCAGTCAGCGTAGCCCGCTACGCCTCCATCATCGGGACCAAATCTCCCACAAAGTGGGACGCACAGCCGACGGAAAGCAATTTTCAAACACGCTCTAGTGCTGGTAATTTTTACGGCGCTTGCTTACATAGATAATCATCAGAATAGAAAATAGCTATCCTCTACGGCCAATAGAGGATAGCTTGTAACTATAAATTACTCAGTTATCCGAAGCGCAATCATCAGACGGCTCAATGTCTTTTGATTACTTCTAAGTAAATTATACACGGAGGACTTGAATTTTTCAAGTCCTCTTTTTCAATTTTGTCAGCTGCTCCTTTCATGTCTGTTTCGTGATCTGCGTGTAGTTCCCTGTAAACTGACCTAAGCCTCACAAGTAATTATCCCATTCCCGAATATTCTGAGTTTGCTATTTTCTTGAACCAGTTTCCCCTATATTTCTTTATATTTCCCAAGTTCTTTTTGGTCTAAAACTTTGTAGTGTGGTAAGCGCTCAATGAACATTTGAATACCAAATGCGTACTATATCATTTCCGCTTCATTATCGCCCCCTCCATTCCTCCCTCTTTGCCGGATGCAGATTACCAATAAAACCAAATTGCACATTCAGCCGCATTTTGTTAATATGGTTTTAATGATGGTCAAAGATAATGGTTTAATTGGTTATAGAAAGTGAATATGGAGGGGAATGCTGACATATGAAGAAGACGATATCAGTCATAACATTAATTCCGAGATCCAGCCGGTTTTATGCGGAGCAGGTCCAGGCCCTGTTTGGGGAATGGGCGCAGGTCCATTCATACAGTACAGGGGACAGGTCCGTGGAGGGAATCGTGGAATCGGATCTGTATCTCCTGTCCACGGACGCCTTTGAGGATGCTGACGAGGCCAGGCGGTATGTCCCGCCGGACGGGCAGGTGGTGGAAATCCAGCTTACGTATCCCAAGGAGGTAATACAGGATCTGAAACGGATTCCAAGGGGGACCAGGGTCCTGTTTGTGAATGCCACCCGTCAGATGGCCAGGGAGGCAATCACCCAGCTGGAGCAGCTGGGGGTGAACCAGATTGGATTCGAGCCATATGGCCCTGATTCTCCTGTTCCGGAAGGCCTGGACATTGCCGTGACGCCGGATGAGGTTGGATTTGTGCCGCAGGGCATGAAGGAGATAATCAATATCGGGCACAGGCCGTGTACACCCGGCACCATGATAGAGGCAGCCATCCGCCTGGGCCTGGAAGGCCTGCTGGAGGAAAAACAGTTCCAGAATTATATGAAGACCATGGCGTCCGGCAACTACAGCTTTGATGAAATGTTTGCCAGGTCCAGGAAAATGGAGAGCCGTTTTGATATCCTCCTTGAGATACTGGATGAGGGGATGGTCGGGGTCAATGAAAAAGGTGAGGTATATGCCTGCAATCAGAAGGCCAAGGAAATTACAGGGGTTAACCGCAGCCTGATCATGGGCAGGATGGGAAGGGAGGTATTTCCTTATATTCCCTTTGATAAATGCATGAAGGCCAGGGCGCCTCTGGAACCAAGGCTTATCCGCATCGGTTCCGTGAATATCAACATGTCCCTGGTTCCTGTGCTGCGGCACGGGGAATGTATCGGGGCTTTTGCCACCCTGCAGCCATTTAATGAGCTGGAAAAACGGCAGAATGAACTGCGCAGCCAGCTGCTCCACAAGGGATACAGGGCCAAGTACCGGTTTGACGATGTGATTGGGGCATCCCCGTCCATCGGCAAGACAAAACAGATACTGCAGAAGATGGCGGTAACGGAATCCCCGGTGCTTCTGATTGGGGAGACTGGGACAGGAAAGGAACTGTTTGCCCATGCGGTCCATCTGGCATCCGGGCGCTGCGACGGCCCCTTTGTGGCAATCAATGTGGCTGCCATGCCTGAGAACCTGCTGGAAAGCGAACTGTTCGGATATGAGGAGGGCGCATTCACCGGGGCGCGCAAGGGCGGCCGGCCGGGATTGTTCGAATTTGCCCACAAGGGAACCTTGTTCCTGGATGAGGTGGAGGGAATGAGCCAGGCCATGCAGGTCAAGCTGCTCCGCGTCCTCCAGGAAAGGGAAATCATGCGCGTGGGCGGCAACCAGATCATCAATGTGGATGTGCGCATCGTGGCGGCGACCAATGAATCCTTGGAGGAGAAGGTGGAGGACGGAAGCTTCCGCCGGGATCTGTATTACAGGCTGAATGCGCTGCCTGCCCTGATTCCACCCCTGCGGGAGCGGGGAAATGATATCCTCCTGCTGATTGAAACCTTCCGGCAAAGGAGCGGGGGCCGCTTCATACTGTCGGACGAAGTGAGGGACCTGCTGCTCCATTACAGTTGGCCCGGAAATATAAGGGAACTTCAGAACGTGGTGGAATATCTGAGCTTTACGGGACAGGATGAGATTGGGGTGGAGGACCTGCCGCCCACTTTCATAAAGATTAAGGAAACGGACGGACGCCATGGCGTAGGAGGACTGCTGGGGGGACGGCTGGCGGAGAATGGGACTAAGTGGGGAAGGAATATGGCTGGCGCAGGAAGTCCGGCTGGTGGGAATCCAGTTCAGCAATACCCGGCCAGCGATTCTCCGGATACCCAATACGCAGGCACCCGGCACCCAGACGCACAACACCCAGACGCACAACACCCAGACGCGCAACACCCAGATGCGCAATACCCAGATGCACAACACCCAGATACACAACACCCGGATACCCATATCCCGGACGGCTTCTGGTTCGTGTTGGAACAGCTCTACCTTGCGTCGGAACAGGATGAACTGATTGGAAGGGAGCGCATCCTGAAAACCGCAAAATCCAGCCACATCCCCTTATCCCAAAAGGAAATACGGGACATACTGAATTACATGGCGCGCAATGGGATAGCTAAGGTAAGCAGGGGACGGGGAGGCAGCAGGATTACATTAATTGGTCGAAATAAGTGGGAACAATATAAAAGATTAACCAATTAATAAAAATAGACCATTTATTAGCGGACAGTGGAACGGAAATAAAGGAAAAATCCCGTCATAAAAGTTGGCATGAATTTTGCTTATATAAAATAATATAAATTTACTGCGATATAGCAGGGATTGGAAGGGTGAACATGAAATACAATTTTGACGAAATCATTGACCGCAGCCACAACAGGTCCGCCAAGTATGACGAAGCAGGTAAGAAATTCGGCTCCCAGGATGTGATTCCGCTGTGGATTGCGGACATGGACTTTAAGACGGCCCAGCCCGTGATTGACGCCTTAAAGGCCAGGGCAGAGGAAGGAATCTGGGGTTATACGTCCCGTCCGGATTCTTATTATGAGGCTGTATGCGGATGGCAGAAGCGCCATAACGGATGGGATATTGACAAGAGCATGATTAGTTTTAACCTGGGAGTGGTTCCCGCGCTGTCCTCCATGGTCTATGTGTTCACGGAGCCAGGGGACAAGGTGCTGATCCAGACGCCTGTGTACTCTGAATTTTACGATGTGACTGAGAGCTGGGGACGTGAAGTGGTGGAAAGCCCGCTGACAGAGCAGGACGGACGCTGGACCATTGATTTTAAGGACTTTGAGGAAAAGGCAAAGCAGGCAAGGATTTTCTTCCTATGCAGCCCACACAACCCCCTGGGCATTGTGTGGACAAGGGAAGAGCTTGAGAGGATGTGCAATATCTGTATTGCCAATGATGTGCTGATTGTTTCGGATGAGATCCATTCAGACCTGATTTTCCATGGTAAGAAGCATATTCCCACCGCCACCTTATCGCCTGAGATAGCAGCCCATGTAATCAGCTGCATTTCCGGCACCAAGACCTTTAACCTGGCAGGGCTTCAGGCATCGGCCACCATTTTCCCCAATCAGGAGTTAAAGGCACGGTTCGATAAGTTCTGGTTTAATCTGGATATACACCGTAACAATGCATTCAGCACCATTGCCATGGAAGTGGCGTTCAATGAAGGGGAAGAGTGGCTGGAGCAGCTGTTGGAGTATATCGGAGGGAATTTTGAATTCATAAAGGATTACTGCGCTGCCAATATCCCAGAGGTTAAGCCCAATGTGCCGGATGCAACCTATCTGGTATGGCTGGACTGCCGGGGCCTTGGCATGGGCAATGAGGAGTTAAGGAGTTTCATGATCCACAAAGCCGGCCTCGGACTGAATGAGGGGTGGTCCTTTGGCCGCAGTTTATCAGGCTTCATGCGTCTTAACGCGGCCTGCCCGCGTCCTGTGCTTGAAAAAGCCATGGAACAGCTGAAGCAGGCAGTAGACGCAAGAAATGCATAAAAGTAATGCATAAAACAATGGAGGTATAGTTATGACAAAAGAAAAGTCTAAAAAAGGGTTCATCGTCCGGGCATTGGATACAGTGGAACGTGTGGGAAACGGTCTGCCTAATCCAGCCACCATCTTCCTGATACTGACCGGCATCGTGATTGTGCTGTCAGCCATCTGCGCCGCTCTCGGCGTATCCGTAACATATGATTTCCTGGACAGCGCCAGCGGTGAGATCTCACAGAAGACAGTACAGGCAGTAAACCTTCTGGCTCCTGACAGCATCCGCCATATGGTAACCACGGTTGTGTCCAATTTCACCGGTTTCTTTGCTCTGGGTACCGTGTTCACCATCATGATTGGTGTGGGCGTTGCTGACGGGACCGGATTTATGTCCGCATTGCTGCGCAAGGTGGCTGCTTCCACGCCAAAGGCATTTGTGACAGCCGTGGTTGTATTCCTGGGCATCATGTCCAATATCGCTTCCTCCACCGGCTATGTCGTACTGGTTCCCCTTGGGGCCATCCTGTTCATGGCATTTGGACGCCACCCCATTGCCGGTCTTGCGGCTGCGTTTGCAGGCGTTTCCGGCGGCTGGAGCGCAAACCTGTTAATCGGTACCAACGACCCCATGTTTGCAGGCATGTCCACCCAGGCCGCACAGATGATTGATCCGGGGTACACGGTCCTTCCTGTCTGTAACTGGTATTTCATGATGGCTTCCACATTACTGATTACCGTTATCGGAACCATTGTCACGGATAAGCTGGTTGAACCGCGCCTTGCGCCTTATGTGCCGGATGCGTCTGAGGTTGTACAGGATATTGCTGAGAATGAGAAGCGCGGCATGCGCTGGGCCGGGATTACCGCCCTGGCATATGTGATTTTCATGGCTGTGCTGGTAGTTCCTTCCAACGGACTTTTAAGAAATCCTGAAACCCACGCATTCCTTACATCCCCATTCATGAGCGGAATCATTTTCTTCATGATGCTTCTGTTCCTGCTTCCCGGTCTTGCCTACGGTATCGGCGCCGGGACGGTTAAGAATGACAAGGACGTGGTTGCGCTGATGAACAAGACCATTGCAGGGCTTGCAAGCTTCATGGTGCTGATTTTCTTCGCGGCACAGTTTACGGCATGCTTTAACTATTCAAACCTGGGAACCATTATCTCCGTATCAGGTGCCAACTTCCTGCAGTCAGTTGGATTTGTAGGGCTTCCGCTGATCATCTGCTTCATTGTACTGACGGCGTTCATCAATATTTTCATTGCGGTTGACTCTGCAAAATGGGCTATCATGGCTCCGATTTTCGTTCCCATGTTCATGCGCCTGGGCCTGTCCCCGGAGCTGACACAGGTTGCTTACCGTATCGGCGATTCCAGCACCAATATCATCGCGCCGCTGATGCCTTTCTTCGTACTGACTGTTGCATTCTTCCAGAAGTATGATAAGAAGGCCGGGATCGGAAGCGTTATCTCCACCATGCTGCCCTATTCCCTGGCGTTCCTGATTGGATGGATCATCATGTTCTCCGTATGGTATCTGCTGGGCCTGCCCTTAGGACCTGGTTCACCCATGTTCTATTAATTGAATCGTATGAATTGATGCGCCGCCCGTCATGCGGCAATTCCATAAACACGGAATGCTTCCGGAGGCCGCCTGTTGGCCCACGGAAGCATTCCACATATAATAAACAGCCGATACAGGCGGTTTAAGATAAAGAGAGGGATATGCGTTATGAAACCAAAGGAAGGTAGAATAAAAGAACTGCTTCGGGAAAGGGGACTGGACGGGGCAATCGTCTCCTCGCCGGAGAATTTCCATTATGTCACAGGATTTGGGGGGCACCAGCACACGGTCTCAAGGCAGCCGGGTTTTACGCTGGCAGTCATGCGCTCGGACGATAAGGCGCCCACCCATATAACAACCATGGATTTTGAGGCTGCCACGTTCCGCATTAAGTCCGCGGGTCTTGGCTTTGTGGTCGACCCTTACGACACCTGGGTCGGATTAAAGACCTGGCCGGAAATCGCCCAGGGAGCAGTGCTTCCCGACAAGGCCAGGATGGAAAGTTCGGCAGACAGACTGGAGCAGTTTGTAAAGGAATGCGACCTGGCGGATAAACGGATTGGCGTTGAGATGGACTATCTCACGGTTCCGTACTATAATATGATTTGTGAGAAGTTCCCCGAAGCGCAGCTGGTGGATATCTCAGACCTGTTCGTGTATGCCAGGAGCATCAAGACAGAAGAAGAAATCCAGATGTTCCGGGAGCTCTGCCGCATTGCAGACCATGGATTTACCCAGGTCAGCAGGATGGCGGGAATCGGGGTATCGGAAAAGGAGATGTCCGACTGCTTCCGGGAGGATGTCATTAAGTCCGGATCCTGCGTGCCAAGCGCCTGGTCCATGTTTTCCACAGGCCCTTCGGGCGCACGTCTGACCCTTCCGGGCGATGGGATTGTCAAGGACGGTGATGTGGTCAAGTTTGACGCAGGGGTAAACGCGGAGTTTGATTTTTATACCACGGATACCTCCAGGGCATGGATCATCGGCAACGGGGACCCGGCCCTGATGAGGCTGAAGGACAGGCTGTATGAGGGACAGCGCAGGATGATTGCGGCTGCCAGGCCAGGCCTTCCGATGAATGAGCTGTACCACGCGGCTTATGACTATGTGAAGGAAATGTTCCCCTGCTACAGAAGGGGACACCAGGGCCATTCCATCAGTATGGGTCCGGCAACGGCAGAGGCGCCCTACATCAATGCCTCAGAGACAAGGCCCCTTGAAGCGGGCATGGTGCTTGCAATGGAGGTGCCCTGCTATATTGACGGCGTGAACGGATTCAACATCGAGGACATGGTACTGATTACTGAAAACGGATGCGAGGTACTGACACCCTGCACCCCACATTATTTGTAAGGGAGATGGATCATTGATGAAGGTTGTGATTGTAGGAGGTGTGGCCGGAGGCGCAGGAACCGCCGCAAGGCTTCGCAGGAACGATGAGACGGCGGAAATCATCATGCTGGAAAGAGGGGCATATATTTCCTATGCCAACTGCGGGCTGCCCTATTATATCGGCGGCGTGATTACGGACAAGGATGCCCTGCAGCTTCAGACCCCGGAGCGTTTCCATGCACGCTTTAACGTGGATGTGCGTGTAGACAGCCAGGTGGTATCCGTGGACACGGAGAAAAAGTGCGTGGTTGTAAGGCATGGGGAAGAAACCTATGAGGAAAGCTACGACAAGCTGGTGCTTTCGCCGGGAGCCGGACCTGTCCGTCCGGGTATTCCGGGGATGGGGGAGAACCATGTATTCACCCTGAGGAACATACCTGACACCTATGCGGTATATGACTTTGTGAAGGAACATAAGCCTGCCTCCTGCGCTGTCATCGGAGCCGGCTTCATCGGACTTGAGATGGCTGAGAACCTGGCTGAACAGGGCATCAGGGTATCGGTGGTGGAGGGGGCTGGTCATGTAATGCCTCCTATGGACATGGATATGGCCCATGCAGTACATAATTATATCCGGGCGCAGGGGATTGGACTCTATCTGGGACATACCTGCGCATCCATGGATAAGGACGGGGTCATCCTGGATAACGGCGCCAGGGTGCCGGCAGACATGGTAATCATGAGCATCGGGGTGCGCCCGGATACCGGATTCTTAAAGGACAGCGGCATTGAACTGGGAGCCAGAGGGGAAATCCTCGTGAACCAGTACATGGAAACCTCGGCGGAAGATGTTTACGCCCTTGGGGACGCAGTGTCCGTGGAGCATGTGGTCAGCGGACAGAAGGTGCTGATTCCCCTGGCATCCCCGGCCAATAAGCAGGGGCGCATCGTGGGCGACAACCTCTGCGGCAGAAAGACCGCCTATAAGGGAAGCCAGGGCACTTCGGTGATGAAGTTTTTTGATATGACCGTTGCAGTGACCGGGGAAAAGGAAGAATCCCTCATTGCCCAGGGAAGGCCCTACCGCAAGGTAATCACCACCTCCGCGTCCCAGGCAGGCTATTATCCGGGCGGGGACATGATGACCATCAAGACCCTGTTTGACCCTGGGACAGCCGTTATCCTGGGCGCGCAGATCGTGGGCGGGAAAGGCGTGGACAAGAGGATTGACGACCTGGCCAACGCGGTGCGCTTTCAGCTGACCGGATATGATTTACAGGAAATGGAACTGGCCTATGCGCCTCCATTTTCATCGGCCAAGGACCCTGTGAACATGGCGGGGTATGTTATCGGCAATGTGATGGAAGGCCTTATGAAGCCTTTCTATCTGGAAGACCTGGACAGCATTCCTGAAGATGCGGTCCGGCTGGACGTGCGCACCGAGGAGGAGTATGCCGGGGGGACCATCCCGGGCTTTATCAATATTCCTCTGGACAGCTTAAGGGAGCGCATGGGTGAACTGGATCTGACTAAGGACATATATATTACATGCCAGATTGGGCTGAGGGGTTATCTTGCCCAGAGGATCCTTGACCAGGCAGGGGCCAGGACATGGAACTTAAGCGGCGGATACCGGTTCTATGAGATGATGGCAAAGGATGAACAGTCCATGGCAGCCGCCATGACCATGTGCACGGAATGCGGTATGGAAGTAAATGCAAAATAAGATGTGAATTAACAGGGAATTTTGGATAAATTGAAGATTGACGCAGAATGTTGGTTGGGGTAGGCTTTTATAGATAACATTCTGCGTCATTTTTTTGTGGTAATATGGGTGCGCAGTGGGAAGAGGACGGTAAAAGGTACATGGAAAAGAGGAATCCGGGGGGATACATGTTTTCCAATGCAGACTTGAGGAGATTGATATTTCCGCTGATTGTGGAGCAGATCCTGGCTGTGTCAGTGGGGATGGTGGATACCATGATGGTATCAAGCGTGGGGGAAGCTGCCACCTCGGGCGTGTCCCTGGTGGATATGGTCAATACCCTGTTCATCAATATATTTGCAGCGGTGGCCACCGGAGGCGCCGTGGTGTCCTCCCAGTACCTGGGACAGAAGCGGCAGGACAGGGCCTGCCAGTCCGCGGACCAGCTGTTAATCATTACCGGGATACTTTCCCTGGCCATCATGGCGGTGTGCATCGTGTTCCGCAGAGGCTTCCTGTCACTGCTCTACAGCGGCGTGGCAGAGGATGTGATGAGGAATGCCAGGACTTATCTGGTAATATCAGCCATATCCTATCCGTTCCTGTCGGTTTATAATTCCTGCGCGGCCCTGTTCCGCTCCATGGGCAATTCAAAGATTTCCATGCAGGCGTCCATTGTCATGAATGTGATAAATGTCATAGGGGATTCTGTTTTCATATTCATCTTCCACTGGGGAGTGGCGGGAGCCGCCCTTGCATCCCTGATATCCCGGATGACCGCCTGCTTTATCCTGCTGCTGCGCCTGAGGAACAGAAACCTGGATATCTATATCGGGACCGGCCTTAAGATGAACCGGCGCATGGTCAGGCAGATCCTTCATATCGGGATCCCCAATGGGATTGAAAACAGCATCTTCCAACTGGGCCGTGTCCTGGTGGTGGGGATCATCGCCATGTTCGGCACCACCCAGATTGCCGCCAATGCCATTGCCAACAATCTGGACGGCATGGGCGTCCTTCCGGGGCAGGCCATGAGCCTGGAAATCATAACCGTGGTCGGACGCTGTGTGGGGGCGGGGGATTTTAAACAGGCGGATTATTATGCAAGGAAAATGATGAAGGCAACCTACCTTATCAGCGGCCTTTGCTGTATTGCCGTCATCCTGACCATGCCGTTCACACTGAAACTGTATGGGCTGTCCCAGGAGGCGCGGCGGCTGGGAGGCATCCTGGTGCTGATCCACAATGGATGCGCCATCCTGATCTGGCCGGCCTCCTTCTGCCTGGCGAATGTCCTGAGGGCTGCCAATGACGTGAAATTCCCCATGTGCGTGTCCATTGTATCCATGGTGGTGTTCCGTATCGGATTCAGCTTCCTGCTGGCGGCCGGACTGGGCATGGGCGCGGTGGGCGTGTGGTGGGCCATGATTGCCGACTGGGTTGTGCGGTCTTCTTTCTTTGCCTGGAGGTTTTTTGGCGGGAAGTGGAAGACGTTTTATGTCCGGGGCTAGGAGCGGATCCCCATCATGATAAATATCGGAGGTCCGGCATAAACTTTGGGTGAAAGGGGATAAAATAACTATACGTATTTTCCGGATTATGTTACTATAAGACATATATAAATGGATGGGAGATGACAGATCATGAAGGTAACATATATCCATCACAGCAGTTTTATGGCGGAACTGGAACATGCAGCGCTTCTGTTTGATTATTTTGAGGGGGAGATTCCTGCGGTGGAGGGGGACAAGCCGCTTTTCGTGTTCGCCAGCCACAGGCATGGGGACCATTTCTCCCGCTCTATCTTTGAATTGGCTGACAAAAGAAGGAATGTAACCTATGTCCTGTCGGATGATATCTGGACAAGGCAGGTGCCGGAAGAGCTTTTGGGAAGGACCACCTTCCTGGGGCCGGGCGAGGACACAAGGCTGTTGGACGGGGCAGGGGAGCCTCTGGACATCGAGGCATTTAAGTCCACGGACGAAGGGGTGGCATTCCTGGTTAAGGCGGAGGGGAAAGTCATTTACCATGCAGGGGATTTGAATAACTGGGTGTGGGAAGGCGAACCGGAGAAGGATAACCAGAGGATGAGCGAGCGGTATCATACGGAGCTTGCCAAGCTGGCCGGACGCCATATCGATGTGGCGTTCATGCTGATTGACCCCAGACAGGAAAAGGATTTTTATCTGGGCATGGATGATTTCATGCGCACGGTGGGTGCGGATGTGGTATTCCCCATGCATTTCTGGGGAGACTTTGAAGCGGCGTCCAGGTTCAAGGCCCTGCCATGTGCCAGGGACTATCAGGACAGGATACGGGAAATACACAAAAAGGGCGAGAGCTTTATTGTATAAGAAAGGAATTGGACTATGATATTGATTCGGAACGGGCGCGTCATAGGGCCTGCAGAAGGACTGGACATAAAGGCGGATGTGGTGCTGGATGGAGGAAAGATTGCTTGTATCATCCCGGCGGCAGGTCTTGGGAAGGACGGGAATGTGATTACTGGCAGTGCAGCCGCAGATAACGCAGTCGCGGACCATGCAGCCGCAGCCATTGCAACTGCAGATAGCGCAGCCGCGGACAGCGCAACCGTGGACCATGCAGCCTCGGACAGCCGCCGCTACACGCAGATTATAGACGCCGAAGGCATGATTGTAGCGCCTGGCCTGGTGGATGTGCATGTACATTTCCGGGACCCCGGGCTTACCTATAAGGAGGACATACACACAGGGGCAAAGGCGGCTGCAAAAGGCGGTTTTACCACAGTGGTCTGCATGGCCAACACAAAGCCCATTGTTGACAATAAGGAGACACTGGGTTACGTGCTGGAGGAGGGGAAGAAAACCGGAATCCATGTACTCAGCTGCGCCGCCGTGTCCATGGGCTTTAAGGGGCAGGAACTGACGGATATGGAAGGGCTGCTGGCAGCCGGCGCGGCCGGGTTCACGGACGATGGGATACCGCTGATGGACGGGGCATTTGTGCGCGCCGCCATGGAAGAAGCAGCGCGGTTGGATACCGTACTCAGCTTCCATGAGGAGGACAAGGCATTTATCAGGGAAAATGGAATCAACCATGGCAGGGTATCGGACAGGCTGGGCATCTATGGTTCCCCGGCGCTGGCAGAGGACTCCCTGGTTGCCAGGGACTGCATGATTGCCCTGGATACCGGGGCAACCGTGGATATCCAGCATATCAGCTCCGGCCATTCCGTGGAAATGGTCCGTCTGGCCAAGAAGCTGGGGGCTAAGGTATGGGCGGAGGTAACGCCCCATCATTTCACACTGACAGAGGATGCGGTGGAGGTACATGGGACATTGGCAAAAATGAATCCGCCCCTGAGGACGGAACAGGACAGGCAGATGCTCATAGAGGGCCTGAAGGACGGGACCATTGACATGATTGCAACCGACCATGCCCCTCACAGCAAAGAGGAGAAGGAACGTCTGCTGACAGAGGCGCCCAGCGGAATCCTGGGACTGGAGACAGCCCTTGCCCTGGGCATTACCAACCTGGTAAAGCCCGGCCACCTGACGATGTCACAGCTGATGGAAAAGATGAGCCTTAACCCCGCCAGGCTGTACAAGCTGGACTGCGGCTGCATGGAGCCGGGCGCACCCGCGGACCTTGTGATATTTGATGCCGGAAGGCAGTGGAAGGTGGAAGGATTTGAGTCTAAATCCTCCAACAGCCCGTTCCTTGGGGAAACGCTTACAGGTAAGGTCATGTATACAATATGCGGAGGAAAGGTTGTTTATGGAGATGGCGGAGATGGGGAGTAAAGCGCAGGACAGCCGTGGGAAAGCCGGAATGGGCAATGCTGAAAGGAAATATGACATCATACTCCTGGATGTGGACGGAACCCTTCTGGACTTTGGGCTTGCGGAGAAACTTGGTATGGCGGCGGTCCTGAGGGCATACGGGCTTGAACCTACCGGGGAGCGCCTTGCACTGTATCATGATATCAATGAGGGCTTATGGTCTGCCTTTGAACGCGGCGAGGTGACAAAGGACAGGCTGGTGTGGGAGAGGTTCCAGATTTTCTTTGGCAGGCTTGGAAAAGAAGTGGATGGCCATGAGGTGGAGGAATTATACCGCGGCCATCTGGACCGGTCAGCCTATCTTATCCCCGGGGCCATGGACATATGCAGATACCTGAAGGAGCGCTATGAGCTGTATGTGGTGACAAACGGCACCTCATCCACCCAGTATAAACGTCTGGCGGCTTCGGGCCTGGATGGTTTCATGAAGGATATCTTCGTGTCCGAGGACGCGGGAAGCCAGAAGCCCCAGAAGGAATATTTTGATTACTGCTTTTCCAGGATACCGGGGGCAAGGCCGGAGCGCATGCTGCTGGTGGGGGATTCCCTGCACTCTGATATCATGGGCGGCAATGCGGCCGGAACAGCCACCTGCTGGTATAATCCGCAGGGCAAGGCGGGCAGTCCGGACATCAAGGCAGATTATGAAATCAGGAACCTGGAAGAACTGAAGGATTTTTTATAGTGGATTGATGATGGGCTCCCCGGCATATCTTACGGAAATGGGATATGTCTGGGAGTCCATAAAAATCTCCTTTACATATTCACTTTAGTGTGCTAATATGATAGCGTGTAAAAAACACGGTATTAAGGAGGAGATTATTATGAAAAAGAAATTTATGAGCATAGCACTTGCATCCGTAATGGCATTATCCCTTGCAGGCTGCGGCGGTTCCGCTGGCGGGACAACCACGGCAGCGGACACAACCGCGGCAGCGCCTGCTGATACAACAGCCGAGGCGTCTTCAGAAGATACCACGGCGGCAGACAATACATCCGCAGAGGCTGCAGAAGCCACAGAGAGTGCCGGAGGAACACTGATTGTTGGATTTGACCAGGATTTCCCGCCCATGGGCTTTATTGGGGATGACGGTGAATTTACCGGATTTGACCTGGAACTGGCACAGGAAGTTGCAAAGCGTCTGGGACTTGAATACAAGCCGCAGCCGATTGCATGGGATGCCAAGGACATGGAATTAGAGGCAGGCAACATTGACTGTATCTGGAATGGTTTCACCATGACCGGACGTGAGGATGATTACGCATGGACCGATGCATATATGGCTAATACGCAGGTATTCGTAGTTGCCAAGGATTCCGGCATTGCAAGCCAGGCAGACCTGGCAGGCAAGGTAGTGGAGTGCCAGGTGGATTCCTCCGCCGAGGCGGCGCTGAAGGAAGTACCTGACCTGACGGCTACATTTAAGGACCTTCTGACAACCGCGGATTACAATACGGCTTTCATGGATCTGGAGCAGGGCGCGGTGGATGCCATTGCCATGGATGTGATTGTGGCCGGATACCAGATCCAGCAGAGGAATGCTGATTTCGTCATCCTGGATGATTCACTCTCAGCAGAGGAATACGGCGTGGGCTTTAAGAAAGACAATACGGAGTTAAGGGATAAAGTCCAGAAGACTTTGGAGGAAATGGCTGCTGACGGAACGCTTAAGAGCATTTCCGAGAAATGGTTTGGCGAGGACGTTACCACCATCGGCAAGTAAACAGCCGGTACATGGATGGCAGACAGAAAGAATGGATATGACATAAAGCCGCTGCGCAGGCGCACTGTCCGGGCTTCATAAGGCCCGGGCAGCAGCCTATTTGCCACAGCGGCTTTGCATGGTTTAAGAACAGATGTAAGATGATAAATGTTGAAGGCGGGTAACGGTTATGGGTAAAATGACAATCCAGCAGATGATTATACAGTTAGCAGGCGGCATGGGGACCAGCATACAGATATTCATGGTCACCCTTGTATTTTCCCTGCCTCTCGGGCTTGTGGTGGCCTTTGGACGTATGTCAAAGAATAAGTACCTCCAGGCCATTGTGAAGGTCTACATATCAATCATGAGAGGCACGCCCCTGATGCTGCAGCTGATGGTGGTGTATTTTGGCCCGTATTATCTGTTCGGACTCAAGATGGGCAGCGGATACCGCCTGTGGGCGGCATTTATCGGATTTGTCATCAATTATGCAGCGTACTTTGCGGAAATCTACAGAAGCGGGATCCAGTCCATGCCCGTGGGCCAGTACGAGGCGGCCCAGATCCTCGGCTACAGCAGGTTCCAGACCTTTTTCAAAATCATCCTGCCCCAGGTCATCAAACGGATTCTCCCATCGGTCACCAATGAGGTGATTACGCTGGTGAAGGACACCTCCCTGGCATTTACCCTCAGTGTGGCGGAAATGTTCTCCATTGCCAAGGGACTGGCTGCTTCCCAGACTAATATGATTCCATTTGTGGCAGCAGGACTGTTCTACTACATTTTCAACCTGGTGGTTGCCGTGGGAATGGAATGGGTGGAGAAGAAGCTGAATTATTACCAGTAAGGCAGGAGGAATGTGGATTATGAAGCTGTTAGAGTTAAATCATGTGGAAAAGTCATTCGGTGACTTATCTGTTATCAAGGATATTTCAATGAGCGTGGAGGAAGGGGAAATCGTATCAATCATCGGTCCCTCCGGATCCGGTAAATCCACCCTGCTGCGCTGTGCCACCATGCTGGAAACCATGGACAGCGGCGAGGTGGTATATCTTGGGAAGAAAGCGGCCTTTACCGGCCCTGACGGGAAAGCGGTTTATGCGCCTAAGAAGGAACTGAAGGAGATTCAGGGACAGTACGGCCTGGTATTCCAGAATTTCAACCTGTTTCCCCATTACAGCGTGCTGAAGAATATCATAGATGCGCCTATCCATGTACAGAAGCGCGAAAAGGACCAGGTTATCCGGGAAGCCAGGGAACTCCTTAAGAAGATGGGGCTGGAGGACAAGGAAAATGCCTACCCCTGCCAGCTTTCAGGCGGCCAGTGCCAGCGCGTGGCCATTGCAAGGGCATTGGCCCTCAACCCCCAGATCCTGTTCTTTGACGAGCCTACTTCGGCTCTGGATCCGGAACTGACAGGCGAGGTCCTGAAGGTCATTAAGTCGCTGGCCGACCTGCACATTGCCATGGTAATCGTCACCCATGAGATGGCGTTTGCAAAGGACATATCGGACCGGGTCATCTTCATGGCCGGAGGCGTGATTGTGGAACAGGGAACGCCGGAGCAGGTGTTTGCGTCGGATAATGAGAGGACGCAGAACTTTTTGGGGAGGTATGGGGCTATGTTGCAGTAGGTACGTCCGTGAAGCGGGCCAGGGCAGACGGCGGCGGATGGAACGCTGGGTTCCGGAGGGGCAGCTTCTAGGATTCCGGCAACAGGAAAGACGGGGGACCGGTGCTATTCGCTGAGAAATCCTGAAGGACTTTCTCAGCTCATAGCACCTTGGATTCTTGCTTTGATGCAAGAATCCACCCCCGTCTTTCCTGCCGCCGGAACCCAAGAAGCTGCACCCTCCTCCACTATGCGTTCCATCCGCCGCCGTCTGCCCTGGCCCGCTTCACGGACTGGGGATTTCCGGCCGTAAGGGATATGAACTACCGATTGGAGGGTGGACTGGATGGCTTTGTGGATGGATTAACTTTCTAATAGCCCCATGCCTTCTAATATTTCGGCGGCGGCTTCGGCATCCGTATCCGCAACATAAATATCTGCTCCGGCCTTGGAGTTTCCGCCATAGATGTTCATGATCCCGCCGTTTCCAAGGTCTTTTTTGTAGGAGGGGATGTTGCTGTTCTTTAGGGTGGAGATAATCATTTCTGCTTGGATGCTGTCCTGGGCAGTGAATAGTTTGATTGCTTCGTGTTTCATGGTAATACCTCCGTGTTGTGGGTGGAATCTGTGATGTTGTCTTTGCTAGGTTGATAATTGCATTATACCATGAATCCTGCGGCTTTTTATATGTTTGCTGTTATTTACTTGTCGTTATTTGCTTGTCGTTATTTGCTTGCTGTTATTTGTGTTACTGCTGCTTGCTTTTCAGTACTGTTCTGATTTGATTTCCCAACTGATTGTTTGATATGGTATGCTTTGATTTCTTGTCTTAATGTTTTGTCTTAATGTTTTGCCTTGATATTTTGCTTTAATGTTTTGTCTTAATGTTTTGTCTTAATGTTTTATCTTAATTTCTTATCTTACTTTCCTGACCTGTTTTTTTGTTGAATCTCCTGTTTTATATCTGTTAATCCGTCTCTTGTTTCCTTTAACCCATCCCCTTGCCAAGCCGCCTCATATACCTGACAAAATAAATATGTGTAATGATCGTTGTCAGCACGTTGGATATGGCTTCTGCCATGTATATTCCCCAGACTCCTATGAGGTGGGGGAGGATGAGGGCCAGGGGGAGCAGGAGGAGGAGCTTGCGCATGATTCCGAATATGAAGGAATACCAGGTGTTCCCAAGGGCTACGAAGGCATTTTGGTTCACCATCTGCAGTCCAAGTACGATGACCGTGCAGAACATGATGCGCATGGTGATGGTGGTGAGGCGGATCAGCTCTGCGTCGCTGGTGAACATGCGGCAGATCTGAGCCGGGAAGGCTACCAGGCAGAACCACATAAGTGCGGCACAGCCAATGCTCAGGATTCTGGCGTAGTGTATGGTTTCCTTGATCCTGCCATGGTTCCCGGCTCCCAGGTTGTAGCTGAGGATTGGCTGGGCGCCTGTGATGATGCCGATCAGGGGCATGAAGAATACCTGGCTGATGCTGGTCAGGAGGGCCATGGAGGCAATGTGCAGGTTGCTTTTGTCCCCGCCGTAACGGATTAACAGCCAGTTCAGGACAATGACCACAATGCTTTCATTTACACGGAAGGTAAATGGGGACAGGCCCAGTGCGCACATGGGGCGGACGATATGGCCTTTAAGCTTCATGCCGTTGAATGTAAGGCGCAGGGTAGCCCTTTTGGAGCAGAGGAAACACAGGACCCACAGGGCGGATACCAGCTGTGACAGTACGGTGGCAATGGCGGCTCCTCCAATCCCCATGTCCAGCACATAGATGAATATGGGGTCCAGGATTATGTTTAAAAATGCTCCTATGACAATGGTAAAGGTGCCTATGCCTGTGAATCCCTGGGCATTGATGAATGGATTCATTCCCATGGACAGTTCCACGAATACGGTGCCCATCATGTAAATCCTGAGGTAATCCCTTGCATAGGGCAGGGTGGCGCTGTCAGCTCCGAATGCCTTTAACATGGGAGTCAAAAATGCGGTACACACTGCCATGAGAAGGATTCCGATACCGACCAGCAGTACAAAGGCATTGGAGAGGTAGCGGCGGCCCTTTTCCATATCGCCGCTGCCCATGGCGATGGATGCAAGAGGGGCACCGCCCATGCCTGGGATGCAGCTGAATGCCGCTGTTATCATGATGATGGGAAATGTGATGCCAATGCCCCCAAGGGCCATGGTCCCTACCCCGGGCATATGGCCGATATACATCCGGTCCACAATGCTGTACAGGGCATTGACCAGCTGGGCAATGGTGATGGGGATGGTAAGCCTGATTAAAAGGGGCAGGATTTTGGCACCGGCCAGCTGGCTGTTCATATCTTGTCTGGATGATTTCATGTGGTTACTCCCTGTCTGAGTCTGGTTTTGTGATCCATGGGCTGACGCACAGGATACTCTCTATGTCGGCTTTCAGCAATTGGCTGGCAGTGGAAATCTGCCCCTTTTCCAGATAGTCCATCATGGCCCGGTGAAGGTCTACCGTGAAAATGTGGGATTTCATTTTCAGGGCATAGAAGATGGTCTGGATGTTCATGGCATTTTCCAGGACGGTCCTGGCGTATTCATTTCCATACAGGGTGAACAGCTTGAGATGGAATTCACAGTTGGTGGACCAGCGCGTGATGGACTCACTGGGGGGGATGGCGTCATAACGGTCGCATAGTTCCCATAAGGAGTCTATATCTGCTTTCTTGATATAGCAGTGGTTGTTCTCAAGAAAGGAACACTCCAGGGCGGAACGGAACTTTACGATTTCAAAAAGCTTTCCCTCGCTGGGCTGCATGAACTTATAGCCCTGGCGTGGTATGCTTACAAGGATTTTGTTCTCCGTCATCATGGTAAGGGCTTCCCGCACCGGGGCCCGGCTGACTTTGTATTTGTCGATTAAAAATTTTTCTGTGAAGATATAGTCAAAAGGGTACATACCCTTGATGATATCAGAGAAGAGCGCGTGGTATACCTGAAGCTTCAGGGAATTTTCCTGATTGGAAGACATTTTGGGAACCTCCTGTTTGGTCTTTTGGTTTAATCATAACCTTATGAATAGTAGAAGTCAATAGAAAGAAGCCAACAGAAATGAGTACTAAAGGACAAGGATGGGAACTGTGATAATATCAGAAAAAACGATGAAAATAAAGGATGACCTTAGAAAAATAAGAATAGGTATACAATTTGCATAATTATTTTAAATATTATCGTGCATTATAACGGTTATACACAAAAATGCTTGCCAATAACAGGATATCGTGATATTATCATAGCATACTCGAGTTGAACGCAAATGAGAAAGGAAATCATACTATGAAAGAGCAAGCAAAGTCCGGCAACAAAGTAATAGGTTACGTGCTTCTGGCCGTCATGGCTGTTTCGTTCCTGTATTTTGGGGTGTACAAGGTTGCCACGGGGCAGGCGCAGATGGATGTGCAGACGGCGTTTCTTACCATGCTGGTACTGCTGATCATCGGTGAGGTGATATCGACAGCAACCAAGGCCTTCGTGCCGTCCATGTTTATCAGCGCGGTATTGTTCGTGCTGGGGTTCTGGGCATATTTTCCCAAGGACATCCTGCAGGTGGGCGGTATAGCCGCCAATCTTCCCACGTTCCTGGTCATGATGATGGTTGTACATCTTGGCACCATGCTTGATATTAAGGAACTGATTGAGCAGTGGAAGACAGTTGTGATTACCCTGGCTGGAATGCTGGGTATCCTGGTGGTCATCCTGACATTGGGGACCGTGGTTCTGGATAAGACCACGGCGGCCATTGCGGCGCCTCCGCTTACAGGCGGCTTCGTGGCAGCCATGATGATGCAGTCCGTGGCGCCTACGGAGCAGCTGGCCATACTGGCCATGGCAGTGTATGTGCTTCAGGGATTTATCGGATATCCGCTTACAAGCATCTGTCTTAAGGCAGAGGGACGTAAGCTCTTAAAGGATTACCGCAGCGGCAAATATACGGTTGCCAAGGCTGCCGCCCAGGCCAATGCAGCAGCAGCTGATGATACCAGCGCATTTATCTTTCCGCAGATACCTGCAAAATATAAGAGCGATTTCACTTACCTGTTTACCATGGTAATCCTTACGGTCATGTCAGGATATCTGGATACTTTAAGCCATGGGTATATTTCGAAGTTCGTATGGGCGCTGATCCTGGGCGTGTTCGGCACTGCCTTCGGCTTTATTGAGAAGAACACACTGGTGCGCTCCAGAAGCATGGGCTTTATCTATACGGTTATCATGATGTTTGTTTTCTCACAGCTGAATACGGTCACACCGGATACCCTGGTGCAGCTGTTAAAGGATTTCGCGGTCCTGATCGTGCTGGCGACGGTTGGTATTGCTGTGTTCTCAATCCCGGTTGGAAAGCTGCTTGGCATGAGCCTTCCGATGTCCTTTGCACTGGGACTTGGTTCCCTGGCAGGCGGATTCCCGGCCAGCTATACACTGAGCGTGGAGGCTGCCAAGGTCCTTTCCTCCAGCGAGGAGGAGTACCGGATTCTGGAGGAGCATATGCTTCCCAAGACATTGGTGGCAGGATTCGTCAGCGCCACCTCGGGTTCTGTGTTTGTGGCAGGCATTGTCATGGCCATGTTCTTTAAATAGTGTTTGGACAGGGAAAAGGAGCGGTTACTATGGATTTAGGCTTAAGAGGAAAGGTTGCGGTTGTGACCGGAGGCAGCAAGGGCATTGGATATGCCGCGGCCAAGGTGTTCCTGGAGGAAGGGGCTAAAGTGGCAATCTGTGCCCGCCATGAGGAGGAACTGCGGCAGGCGGCAGGGGAACTGGAACAGCTGGGACCTGTTTACTGGGAGGCCGTGGATGTGACGGACGCCCAGGCCAATTATGATTTTGCGGAACGTGTGTACCGGCATTTCGGCAGCCTTGATGTGTGGGTGAATAATGTAGGGGCCACCGGCAGCAAAAAAGGTGAGGAATATGATGACGGGGAAATTGATTTCATGACAGGTGTCTGTTTCAAGTCAGTGGTATTTGGATGCCAGGCAGCGTTCCGGTATATGAAAGAAAAGGGCGGCGCAATCGTGAATGTCAGCTCCCTGGCGGCAAGGTGCCCTTCCGCGGGCAGGAGTACGCTGTACGGGCCTCTTAAATCAGCAATCAATAACCTGACCAATACATTTGCGGGCGAGTACTGCGCCCATAATGTCAGGGTTACCTGCGTGATGCCGGGATTTACAGCTACCCCGTTGGCAAAAGCCAATATCAGCCAGGAGGAATTGGACCGCAATGCGGGGGCAACCCTGCTCAGGCGCATGGCTGACCCGGAGGAGATAGCAAGGCCTATTGTATTTCTGGCCAGTGACTGGGCCAGCTATATGACGGCCACCACCATAGAAGTGTCCGGCGGGCGCAGCATGACGCTGAACCCCACCTATGCCTATGATAAGCTGGGGAATAGGAAATAAAAGGGACATACGGGAGATATCAATCAACAGCGCAACTATATAATATAAAAAATCCAAGGAGGAAAAACAATGATTGACAACAAGATTACAATTAAAGACGATGAAATGGTGAACGTACAGAGAGGAGCCATCGGACACCGCGCAACCTGGACCGGCCTTACATACACAAAGGCAAGGGAGGCAGGCATGGAAGAGGCCGCAGAAAAAATCATCCGCCAGGCAATCACTGAGACAGGACAGATCCAGGGCAAGGAAATCAAGGCAAAATGCCCCAACCCGGATAGTATTTCCAGTTTTGCCGATACCTTCCTCACACCTACCCTGCGCAAGACCTTCGAGGTAGAGTTCAAGGAACAGACCGACGACCGTCTGGATATTGAATTCCATCATTGCCCGTTATTGAAGGCATGGCAGGACCTGGGATTTGACGACGCAACCTGTGCAAAGCTGTGCGACATGGCAATGGACGGCGACAGGAATATTGCCAAGGCAATGGGCTATGGCTTCCATCTGGGCGATACCATTGCAGAGGGATGTCCAACCTGCAAGATTACGTTTTTTAAGGAGGAAAAAGAGGATTGATAAAGGGCTGCCGGTATCTGCCTGACCGTTGATTGAGGTCCGTATATCCATATCATATGAAGCCTGCGGGATGTCTGGATTTATGACAGTCCGTGGGCTTTGTGTTTGTGGCAGGTCATAGGCTTTATGTTTGTGGCAGGTCGTGGGCTTTGTGTTTGTAGTAGGTCGTGGGTTTTGTGTTTGCAGCAGGTTATAGGGTTTACGCCTGTGGCAGGTCATGGGTTTTATGTTTGTGTCAGCCTGAAGGCTTTATATTTATAGTGGCCTGTAAACGGTTTATTTCTTTTCAGAATATTTTACCCCCTAAAAATCCGGAATATCTGGCAGGAATTGTTTAATATATGGGCATACTTTATCAGGATGTATTTGGAATATACACGAAAATACACAGGAAGGAACAGGATGTGCCCATATGGATTTATCGCCTGAATTTAAGCATCTTTTGACGCTTTTGTATATAAGATATCTGCCTGGAATTTTATGGCACCAGTTTTTGTCATTAGTATTCGCAAAGAATCGTAACGTTTAGCGTCTGTCGGTGTTTTGAATTTGAAGGAATATGTATATGGATATAGTTGTATATGAAAATGAAAAATAATAAAGGCTTAAGGGAATTTTCATTGATATTTTTTTCTCCAGGTGTTAAGCTTCAGTAGGGTATATCCAGGCGGAGGCGGATTCACAGACCCGTCCGGATGATCCCGGATTACACCATGTATCATACAGCACAGGAGGAAACGTATCATGAAGAAACATTCATTCATCATAGCGGCCGCTGCCATAGCGGCAACCATTGCCCTTGGGACCGCGTGTGCCAAGAAGCCGGCGGTGGAGACCATGGAGACAGTTACCAGCGCGGCCCCCACGGAGGAAACCACAAAGCCGCAGCCCACAGGGACACAGCCGGAGGAGACCACGGCTGAAGCGCCGGAGTCCAAGGAGATGTACCATATGCTTCAGGGCACCGTCACCAAGGTCACGGGCGACGGGGATGTGTTCACGCTCCGGGCGGATGACGGCAGGGATTATGATATCAGGCCGGCTGACATAAGGGACGTGGAGGTTGAGATTGCAGAGGATGTACAGATTGCCATTGCTTATATCGGAGGGCCGCTGGGGGAACTTAAGGACGTGACCCTGGTGGTGGCGCTGCCGGAGCAGGAGGAGTGGAGCATCCTTACAGAGAAGGGGACCACCACGGCCAATGCCATGAGCAGCTTTACCATGAAGACGGACGACGGACAGGAACTCAGCTTTTTAAAGGATAACTGCCCCATAGAGGACGGGTCCCTGGCCGGGGACAGCGGGGATGAGGTAAGCGTGACCTATGTAAATTCCCAGGGGGTGAACTACCCGGTGGAGATTAAGTCTGCAAAGTAATGGCAAATCTCCGGGATTTTATGAAAAACCCTTGCAAAATAAGCATTTTCCTTGTACAATCTGATAATGGGTAAACAGCGTGGAAGAGGGGCCGTATATGACCCCTCTTTTAATGGATAGCATTATAAAAGCAGATAAAAGAAAGGGTACGAACATGATTAGTGCAAGCAACATATCCCTTCGTGTGGGCAAAAAGGCATTGTTTGAGGATGTGAACATTAAATTTACGGAGGGCAACTGTTATGGGCTTATCGGCGCCAATGGAGCGGGAAAGTCCACATTCCTCAGAATCCTGTCCGGGCAGCTGGAGCCGACCAGCGGGGATGTCATCATCACACCGGGACAGAGGCTTTCCTTCCTGCAGCAGGACCATTTTAAATATGATGAATATACGGTTCTCGATACGGTCATCATGGGCAACAAAAGACTGTATGAGATAATGAAGGAAAAAGAAGCCATCTATATGAAGGAGGACTTCACGGACGAGGACGGCATCAAGGCGGCTGAACTGGAGGGCGAATTTGCCACCATGAACGGCTGGGAGGCTGAATCTGACGCAGAGAGCCTGTTAAACGGCCTTGGTATTGAGACTGACCTCCACTACGCCCAGATGGGCAGCCTGCTGGGCGCCCAGAAGGTAAAGGTGCTGCTGGCCCAGGCCTTGTTCGGCAATCCGGACATATTGCTTTTGGATGAGCCTACCAACCATCTGGACCTGGATGCCATTGCATGGCTGGAGGAATTCCTGATTAATTTTGAGAATACGGTAATCGTGGTGTCCCATGACCGTTATTTCCTGAACAAGGTCTGCACACAGATTGCGGATATTGATTATGGCAAGATCCAGCTGTTTGCAGGAAACTATGATTTCTGGGTGGAATCCAGCCAGCTGATTGTCAAGCAGATGAAGGAAGCCAACCGCAAGAAGGAAGAGAAGATTAAGGAACTGCAGGAATTCATCCAGCGTTTCTCAGCCAACGCTTCCAAGTCCAAGCAGGCAACCTCCCGTAAGCGCGCCCTGGAGAAGATTGAACTGGACGACATCCGTCCCTCCAGCCGTAAGTATCCATACATTGATTTCCGTCCTTTCCGCGAAATCGGCAACGAGGTCCTGACCGTGGAACACCTTTCCAAGACCATTGACGGCGAGAAGGTACTGGACGATATCTCCTTTATCCTGGGACGTGAGGACAAGGTGGCACTGGTAGGACCTAACGAGAGGGCCAAGACCATCCTGTTCAAAATCCTGTCAGGTGAGATGGAGCCGGATGAGGGGAGCTATAAGTGGGGACTGACCACGTCACAGGCGTATTTCCCCAAGGACAACAGCGCCGAGTTTTCCAATGACGACACCATTGCGGAATGGCTGACCCAGTATTCTCCTGAAAAGGATGCCACCTATGTCCGCGGATTCCTGGGACGCATGCTGTTTGCAGGCGAGGACGGGGTCAAGAAGGTGAAGGTGCTTTCCGGCGGCGAGAAGGTGCGCTGCATGTTGTCCAAACTGATGATTTCCGGGGCCAATGTGCTGATGCTGGATGAGCCTACGGACCATCTGGACATGGAATCCATTGACGCCCTCAACAGAGGTATGATTAAGTTCTCCGGCGTATTGATTTTCTCCTCACGTGACCACCAGATCGTGCAGACCACGGCCAACCGTATCATGGAGATCATCAACGGAAAGCTCATTGATAAGATTACCACATATGATGAATACCTTGACAGCGATGAAATGGCCCGTAAGAGATTTACATTTACCATTACAGAGAGCGAAGAGGAAGACGATTAATAGAGATGAAAGGGAGGCAGGATGGTTATCCTGCCCCTTTTGCATTGATTGGCTGGCGCTGGTTTTCCGGGCGCCGGAAAGGGATGTGTATGAAAAAACGGTATGCTGTGACATTGGCCGCGGCGCTTGTGCTGTCCCTGGCAGGCTGTCACACACAGGAATCCAGGATCCACCCGGATGAAACCACTGTGCAGGGAACGGGGACGGACCAGGAAAGTACGGCACAGCCGGATCAGGGCGCGGAGGATGGACCGGACCTGGGGGATGGGAGCAAAAAGGATGACGGGACCCAAACGGATGATAAGACGGTTCATAAGGTGGGAAGACATGGGGATGACTATATCCTGCCGGATGCATTGACCCATGTCTATACCCAAAGTGAGCTTGCAGTCCTGACCCGGGAGGAGCTGCGTCTGGCCAGGAATGAGATATATGCAAGGCATGGACGGCAGTTTAACAGCGATGACCTGAACCAGTACTTTTCACAACGGCCCTGGTATCAGGGAACCATTTCCCCGGACCGGTTTGATGACAGCGTGCTGGGGCAGAATGAAAGGGATAACCTGAAGGCCATACAGGATATGGAGACAGGGAAGACCGTATGCGAAATCCCCAAAATCGGCACAGAGGAGTTCCCAAGGATAGACGGTTCCACCGCAACCCTGCCCATTTCCCAGGCCATGTACCGGATGGCCACGGGGGCTTCCGGGATGGAGGCAGAGTCGGCCATTACCCATGGAAAGACAACCCAGGCATGGATGTCCATGGTTGCGGAATATGTATCGCCGGAGAGACGTCCTGAACTGGTGATTGCCTATGAGCCGGGTGAACAGGTGCTTGAGGCCTTTAAAGAACCGGGAAATGAAGTCATCATGAAGCCCATCGGCAGGGACGCCCTTGTGTTCCTTGCCAACCAGTCCAATCCGGTCCATTCACTGACCGGCAGCCAGATTGCGGACATTTATTCAGGAAAAATCACCAACTGGAAGGTGGTTGGCGGGAAGGACCGGAAAATCCAGGCCTTCCAGCGGCCTGCGGAATCGGGAAGCCAGAACCTGATGGATAAACTGGTGATGAAGGGAAAGAAGATGGCAGAGGCCCCTGTGGACCTGATCATAAGCGACATGGAGGGGCTGCTGGAGGAGGTTTCCGCCTATGACGGCACAGGCGATGCCCTTGGATATTCTGTCTATTATTATGCCAGGAACATGTACCGGAAGCCGGAGCTGGCCTTCATGGCCGTGGATGGCGTCATGCCTTCCAGTGAGACAATCCGCAGCAAAAGCTACCCCTTTGTCAATGATTTTTATGCAGGCATCAGGGCGGATACGCCAAAGGATTCCAAGGCATATGAGCTGTTTGAGTGGCTTACGGGGGAGGACGGACAGTCCTTAATCAATGGACTTGGATATGTGGGAATCGGGGATGGGGCCAAGGAGCTGCCCGGTAACCTGCTGGCGCCGGATGAGGATTTTACCGCAGCCATTCCCCTGCCGGAGGGTCATGTGATCCTGGCAGACGGAAGATATCTGTTTGGTGAGCAGGGGATTGGGGTATTTGATTCCCATATGAACCTCCTTCAGTTCATCGGCCATGTGGACTGTGATGATGTGAACCGGTTTTTGGAGTGCAGCCGGGACGCCGTGCTTCCCATGATGGATACAATAACAGGCGGATACGGACATTACTCCATTGGGAAAAACCAGTGGGCGGACCGGGAACCGGAGGAAGATGATCCCTACTTCTATTGGGATGAGGAGGCTTTTGCAGAATCCCATCCTGAGCTGCTTCAAAAGTACGGGGTCACGGCAGAGGATGTAAAGGCCCGCTTTTACGGGGAATATGCGGGAGTTTTTGTCATTACGGACCGGCATGCGGAACATTATTACGGCTTTGACGGGACGTTCCTTCTGGATTATGAGACAGGAGGGAAGGGTGAGGAGGAACTGCCCTCCAGATATGTGTATGGCATAGATGACCATATGGCCTACGTGGAAATTGTAGATTACGGGGACGGCAACAATACGGGAAGCGTGCAGTACCATATCTACAAGGACGGCCGCCTGATGAAGACGTTGACGGATGAAGGCGGGAACGTATCAGATATAGAAACACATTTTTATACCAGGAGCAATGGCAATTACCTGTATTTTTATAATTATCAGGATGAGCTGTGCGCAAAGTTCCTGTATGGATATTATGGTAACGATTAACAATATGGACAGTGACAGTATCATGAATGGATCAGGAGGAAATGATGATGGAGAAAATAGCAAGCTTCAGTATTGACCACGTGAAATTACAGCCGGGAATCTATGTATCCCGCAAGGATAAGGTAGGGGACCAGGTGATAACCACCTTTGACCTCCGCATGACAAGCCCCAATGAGGAGCCGGTCATGAACACCGCGGAGCTTCACACCCTGGAGCACCTGGCGGCAACCTATCTCAGGATATACAGCGGACAGGGGGACAAGGTGATTTATTTCGGGCCGATGGGCTGCAGGACGGGATGCTATTTCCTGATGGTAGGGGATTATGAATCCAGGGACATCCTTGATATGATTATCCACACATTTGAATATGTGCGTGATTTTGAGGGCGTGATTCCGGGAACGGAGCCAAAGGACTGCGGAAACTATCTGGACCACAACCTGGACATGGCAAAGTACGTGTCAAGGCGGTATCTGGAAGTGCTGTACCATATTGACGGGTTCCCGGAATCCAGGCTTGTGTATCCCCAACAGTAGGAGGTCGGACAGATGGCAAAATTTATTTCATGGAATGTAAACGGACTCAGGGCCTGCGTCGGAAAGGGATTCCTGGATTTCTTCAAGGAAATTGACGCGGATGTATTCTGTATACAGGAAAGCAAGCTGCAGGAGGGACAGATTGACCTGGACCTTCCCGGATATCACCAGTACTGGAACTATGCCCTGAAAAAGGGATATTCCGGTACAGCCATGTTTACCAGGGAAGAGCCTTTATCCGTGTCCTATGGGATTGGGATGGAGGAGCATGACACGGAAGGCCGGGTGATTACCGCTGAGTTCCCGGATTACTATGTAGTTACCTGCTATACCCCTAATTCCCAGGACGGCCTTGCAAGGCTGGACTACAGGATGAAGTGGGAGGATGATTTCCTGGCTTACCTAAAGGGGCTTGAGAAGAAGAAACCAGTGGTTTTCTGCGGGGACCTGAATGTGGCCCACAAGGAGATTGACCTTAAGAATCCCAAGACCAACCGGAAGAATGCCGGATTCACGGATGAAGAGCGCGGGAAATTCACAGATCTGCTGGCAGCTGGATTTATCGATACCTTCCGGTATTTTTATCCGGATGCGGAGGGGATTTATTCCTGGTGGTCCTACCGTTTCAGCGCCAGGGCCAAGAACGCAGGGTGGCGCATCGACTATTTCTGCGTGTCTGAAAGCCTGAAGGACAGGCTGGTCAGCGCTGCCATCCATACGGAAGTCATGGGTTCTGACCACTGTCCGGTAGAGCTGGTGATGGAGTAAGGAGCTGTTTTGTGCAAAGGAGCCTGTAAAAAGGCAGAGGGATGATAGATAGATGAATCTAGTAACAATTGAACATTTGACAAAATCATACACGGAAAGGCGGCTGTTTGACGACACTGCATTTTCCATCAATGAGGGTGAGAAGGTGGGCCTGATCGGCATCAACGGCACAGGCAAGTCCACCCTCCTGAAAATCGTGGCAGGACTGGAGGAGCCGGATGACGGCACCGTGGTCCGCACAAGGAACCTCTATATCCGCTATCTGCCCCAGATACCGGAGTTTACCCAGGGGGACACGGTGCTGGAAAGCATCCTGCGGGGCAATGAAAATGAAACCCACTACAGCTCCAGGGAAGAGATGTCCGCCACTGCGAAAAGCATGCTCAATGAGCTGGGAATCAGGGACCATGACGCCAAGGTGGAGACCCTCTCAGGGGGCCAGCGCAAGCGTGTGGCCCTGGCGGGCGTGCTCATGAGCCGGGCGGAGCTGCTGATCCTGGACGAGCCTACCAACCATCTGGACAGCGCCATGGCCGACTGGCTGGAGGATTACTTAAAGAACTTCCGGGGCGCCCTTCTCATGATTACCCATGACAGGTATTTCCTGGACAGCGTGGTGAACCGGATTGTGGAGCTGGACCAGGGGAAGCTCTACGGTTATCAGGGAGGGTATGAGGCGTTCCTCAGGCTTAAGGCGGAACGGCTGGAGATGGCGGAGGCCACGGAGCGCAAGCGCCAGTCCATCCTTCGCAGGGAGATTGCGTGGATCCAGAGGGGCGCCAGGGCGCGTTCCACTAAGCAGAAGGCCCACATACAGCGCTATGAGGAACTGCGGGACCAGACAGGGCCTGAGTATGACCGGAATGTGGAGCTGGAATCCATTGCCAGCCGACTGGGACGCACCACGGTGGAGGTAAAGGACCTTTGCAAATCCTATGGGGACAAGGTGCTGATGAAGGACTTTACCTACATTTTCCTAAAGAGCGACCGGGTGGGCATCATAGGCCCCAACGGAAGCGGCAAATCCACCCTGATGAAAATCATAGTGGGCTGGGTACAGCCGGACTCCGGCACGGTGGAGATAGGGCAGACCGTGAAAATAGGTTATTTTTCACAGGAAAATGAAGCCATGGACGAAAGCCTGAAGGTCATTGATTATATAAAAAATGTAGCGGAGTATGTGAAGACAAAGGACGGGAGCATCAGCGCAAGCCAGATGCTGGAGCGGTTCTTATTCCCGTCCAGTATCCAGTATACGGCCATAAGCAGGCTGTCCGGCGGTGAGAAGCGCAGGCTTTACCTGCTGCGCATCCTTATGGAAGCGCCCAATGTAATCCTTCTGGACGAGCCTACCAATGACCTGGATATCCAGACGCTGACAATCCTGGAGGATTATCTGGATACATTTCCCGGGATTGTGATAACGGTTTCCCATGACAGGTATTTCCTGGACCGTGTGGTAAACCGCATCTTTGCCTTTGAGGGACAGGGCCGGGTGACCCAGTATGAGGGCGGCTTCACGGACTACCAGAGGTCGGTCAGGGCCGAGGCGGATCAGGCCGGAAACCGTACGGCTTCCGGGGAAGCCCCGGGAACCGGAGGGGGAAGCGCCGGGAATGCGCAGGAGGCCCAGGATGGAAACCAGGCCGCTAAGCGTAATAACTGGAAAGATGGCCAGAACGTCACCAGGAAGCTGAAGCTTTCGTTTAAGGAGCAAAGGGACTGGGAGACCATTGAGGAGGATATCGCAGCCCTGGAGGCAGCGGTGGAAGAACTGGGAAAGGAAATCGTCCGGTCCTCCAGCAATTACACCAGGCTCAATGAACTGATGGCTGAAAAAGATGCAAAGGAAAAAGAACTGGAAGAGAAAATGGAGCGCTGGATGTATCTGAATGAGCTGATGGAGCAGATTGAAGCGCAGAAATAATGGGGAATGGGATTATTATATTAATACTACGGCCGCAGTGGATTGGGATTCACTGCGGTTGTTTTTTCCGCATAAATGGGGAATATTATCTGAAACTGAAATACATAAATGGAAAATGGATGACGATATTACAGGGAAGGGGCTATTTTGTTGACAAAGGGACAAAGTGATTATATACTTTTTGTATCGTGTCTGATTGGACACAGGCGGTTTGAGGAAAGGCGGTAACTAGAGATGAAAAAGGGTTTTCAGATAGGCAGGACCGATGGAAGGATATATGCAATGGGTGTAACCGCTGTTGCCGGAGGAATGCATTTTTCATATGCGTCAAAAGGAAAAAGCTGCGCCCTGCTTCTATATAAGAAGGGAGGCACGGCGCCCCTGGACCGGATCTGGTTCCCGGATGCCCTAAGGACCGGGGATGTGTGGAATGTTACTGTGCTGGGGGACTTTGAAGGGCTTTTCTATACCTATGAGGTGGATGGGAAGGAGACGCCGGATCCTTATGGCAGGCAGTTTACCGGCATGGAGCATTGGGGAAGCCTGGAACGGGTTGGCAGACCGGTGCGGTGCCCGGTAATCAGCGCAGGGGAGGTATATGACTGGGAAGGGGACATGCTGCCCCGGATACCATATGAGCAATGCGTGATTTACCATATACATCCAAGGGGATTTACAAAGCACGCCTCATCGGGGGTAAAGCAGTCGGACCGGGGTACGTTTAAAGGCATTGCTGAAAAGATACCCTATCTCAAGGAGCTGGGGGTCACGACCGTGGAAATGATGCCTCCGGTTGAATTTGACGAAATCATCATGCCTGTCCACAATGACAGTCCGTTTGAACCGGAAAAACCGGATGGGAAGCTGAATTACTGGGGATACACCCGGGGACATTCCTTTGCGCCCAAAAGCGCTTACTCCAGCGGCGGCGGGAAGGAGCCGGTGAGGGAATTTAAGGACATGGTAAAGGCGTTTCACCGGGAAGGGCTTGAGATTGTGATTGAGCTGTTCTTTGACGGAAAGGAAGCCCCGGCCTATGTGCTGGATGCGGTGCGCTTCTGGGCCCATGAGTACCATGTGGATGGAATCCATCTGATTGGTTATGCGCCGGTCAAGCTGCTGGGGGAGGATCCGTATCTCAGCAGGCTGAAACTGTTTGCCCCTGACTGGGAAGGCGTTGAGCCTGGGACGTGCAGGCACCTGGCCAGGTATAATGACGGTTTCATGATGGATATGCGGGGGCTGCTAAAAGGGGATGAGGGGCACATGGACCATCTGGCCTTCCATACCCGCCATAACCCGGAGAAGGTGGGGGCCATTAATTACATGGCCAACACCAATGGATTTACCATGATGGACCTGGTGTCCTATGACCGGAAGCACAACGAGGCCAACGGGGAGGACAACCGGGACGGTACGGACTATAACCTGTCCTGGAACTGCGGGGAAGAGGGGCCGAGCAGGAAGAAACGGATTGTCCGGATGAGGAAGCAGCAGCTGCGCAACGCCATGGTGCTTCTGTTCCTGAGCCAGGGAACGCCGTTAATCATGGCCGGGGATGAGTTTGGCAGGACTCGGAAAGGCAATAACAATGCCTACTGCCAGGACAATGAAATCTCCTGGATTAACTGGCGGCTTCTGGATACCAACCGGGACTTATTCGGATTTGTGAAACAACTCATAGCCCTGCGCAGGGAACATCCTGTTTTCCATATGTCCAAGGAACCAGCGCTTCTGGATTATAAGTCCGTGGGCATGCCGGACGTGTCCTATCACGGCCTTAAGACCTGGTGCCCCATGTTTGAGAATTACTGCCGCCAGCTGGGAATCCTGTACTGCGGGAAGTATGGGGAAAAGGATGGCGGGGACGATGACTATTTCTATGTTGCCTATAATATGTACTGGGAGCCGTGCGTGTTTGCACTGCCCAACCTTCCAAAGAAGCTTAGCTGGCATATTGCCGTGAACACGGAAGAGGAGGACGCCATATATGCGCCCGGCGCGGAATGCCTGGTGATGGACCAGAAGAAGATAATGGTGAAGGCCAGAAGCATTGTGGTGCTGATTGGGAAGGAGGCGGCCGGCGGGACGGCAGATGAGCCTGTTGGGGAAAGAACGGCGGCTGGACCGGCGGATAAGCCTGTTGGGGAAAAATCGGCAGGCGGGCAGGCGGATAAGTCTGTTGGGGAAAAAGCGGCAGGCGGACCGGCGGATAAGCCCTCTGTGAAAAAAGCATCCCCCTATAAAACCAAGGCGACAAAAAATAACCGGAAGGAATCAGATATCCATGTTGAATGAAGAAATACTCCAATATATACAAAACCACAGGGAAGAAGCCTACGAACTGCTCCTGACCCTGGCAAGGATTCCGGCACCGTCCAACCATGAGGAGAAGCGGGCCAGGTTCTGCAGTGAGTGGCTGAAGGCCCAGGGTGCGGAGGGGGTCTATGTGGATGAGGCCCTGAACGTGGTCTATCCCGTGGATGCAGGGAATGATGTCCCGGTAGAGGTGTATATGGCCCACACGGATGTGGTGTTCCCGGATGAGGAGGAACTTCCTCTCCGTGTGGAGGATGGACGGATTTACTGTCCCGGCGTGGGGGATGACACGGCATGCCTGGTCAGTCTCCTGCTGGCTGCAAAGTACATTGCAGGGCATGTGGGAACCCCTGGATGGAAGGAACTGAGGGGGCAGAAGGACACCGGACTGGTGCTGGTATGCAATTCAGGCGAGGAGGGGCTGGGCAATCTGAAGGGGGTAAGGAAAATCTGTCAGGTCTACGGCAGCAGGATGGTGTCCTTCTGCACCTTTGACAGCGGCCTGGACAGCATTGTGGACAGCGCCGTCGGCTCCAAACGGTTCCGGGTATGTGTAAAAACCCAGGGCGGCCATTCCTATAATGACTTTGGCCGCGACAATGCCATTGCCAGGCTGGCGGACATAATCAGCAGGCTGTATGCGCTCCGTGTGCCGGAAAAAGGCGGCAGGACCACCTACAACGTAGGCATGATAACCGGAGGCACATCGGTCAACACCATTGCCCAGCAGGCTCAGATGCTCTATGAGTTCCGTTCCGAATCCAGGGAAAACATGGACTATATGGAGAAAATGTTCCTGGATGTCATTGAACAGGTAAAATCAGAGGGCGCGGACGTGGACCTGGAGGTAATCGGCCTGCGGCCCTGCGGCGGTGATGTGGATCCGGAAAAGGAACGTGCGCTGGTGGAACGTGCTATCCGGGCGGTAAGCGGCGTCACGGGTGCTGAACCTAAACGCCATTCCGGCTCCACCGACTGCAATATCCCCCTTTCCCTTGGAATCCCCAGTGTGTGCGTGGGAAGCTTCACGGGCAGCGGCGCCCATACAAGGGATGAATACGTGGAGACCGCGTCCCTGGAACAGGGATACCGGGTGGCGTTTGAGATGATATTGGGACATGACTGAAAATTGCTCCCGGGTCATAATGATAATTTCCCCTACATAGATTTAGAGTGGGTACTCTTAAGGAATGTCCACGATAGCAGGAAGCGTGGGAAGATATGGAGTGCTCCCAAAGGCGTGTATGTCTTTGGGGGCATTTTTGTACCCTGAAAAAGATGATGTGTTTGGGAAGAGGGGAGAGACAGATGGCAGAATGGCATGAACTGTCAGGAACGGATGTATTGAGCAGCCTTGAAACCGGACGGCAGGGAATCGATGATAGGGACGCCGAGGCAAGGCTTGAAAAATATGGGGAAAATGTACTGGAGGACAACGGCAGGCTTCAGTGGTGGCAGGTGTTCCTGTCCCAGTTTAAGGACCTGCTGGTCATCATCCTGATTGCGGCGGCAGCTGTCTCCATGCTGACAGGTGACCCGGAGAGCGCCATGGTCATTTTCGCAGTCCTTCTGCTTAATGCGGTGCTTGGCACGGTCCAGCACCAGAAGGCAGAGAAATCCCTGGACAGCTTAAAGCAGCTGTCCTCCCCGGAAGCCAGGGTCATCCGGGCGGGATCGCTGGAAGTGATTCCCTCCTCAATGGTGGTCCCTGGGGATATCCTGATGATGGAAACAGGGGACCTGGTGGCTGCGGACGGGCGGCTTTTAGAGGTTCACGGGTTTACTGTCAATGAAAGCTCCCTGACCGGGGAATCCCTCAGTGTGGAAAAACATACAAAGGCCATAAAAGGCAGGGAATCCGCAGTGGCGCTGGCGGACAGGACCAATATGGTGTTTTCCGGTTCCCTGGTGACCTCGGGCAGGGCCATGGCCGTTGTCACTGCCACGGGCATGGACACGGAGATTGGCAGGATTGCGTCCCTGATGAATGAGACAAAGGAGAAGAAAACGCCGCTCCAGGTCAGCCTGGACCGTTTCTCCGGCCGCCTGGCTATGGCCATCATAGCCATATGCGGCCTGGTATTCCTTCTGAGCCTGTACCGCAGGGAGCCGGTACTGGACGCCCTGATGTTTGCAGTGGCCCTGGCGGTGGCGGCGATTCCCGAGGCCCTCAGTTCCATTGTCACCATCGTCCAGGCCATGGGAACCCAGAAGATGGCAAAGGAACAGGCCATCATCAAGGATTTAAAGGCAGTGGAAAGCCTGGGCTGTGTGTCTGTAATCTGTTCCGATAAAACAGGCACCCTGACACAGAACCGGATGGACGTGGAACGGGTCTATATCAACCACACGGAACAGGATGTGATGTGGCTGGGCCGCAGCAGGAACAGGATGGATGTAAAACTGTTCCTGTACGGCGCCGTGCTCAACAACAATGCCTCCTCGGGCGGGGGACAGGATGAGGGGGACCCCATGGAGATTGCCCTGCTCCACATGGCGCGGGAGGCGGGGATGATTCCGGAGCAGGTGCGGATGATGAACCACAGGAAACGGGAAATCCCCTTTGACTCAGCCAGGAAGCTGATGACCACGGTTAACGAGGTGGAGGGACAGGAGCTGATTTTTGTCAAAGGCGCCGTGGATGTGCTTCTGAAAAAATGCAGCCGTCTTGCAAACCCGGCCGCCAGCCAGGCAGAGGGGAAAACCAGCGGCAAGCTGTCTGCCGCCGAAGCAGGAGACAGATTCCCGGATGGACCTGAAGGCGGAACCGGATACGGGAGCAAAACCGGATACAGGAGTGGAACCGGATACGGGGGCGGAGCCGGATACAGGAGCGGAACCGGAACCGGGACCGGGGACGTTCCCTCCCGCAGCCTGTCCTCCTCGGACAGACAGAGAATCCTGAACCAGAACACCCTCTGGTCGTCCAGGGGACTGCGCGTGCTGGCATTGGCCTGCCGTCCTTATGCGGAGGCAGGCAAGAACGGCGAGGAGGAGGACCTTATCTTCCTTGGCCTTATGGCGATGATGGATCCCCCCAGGCCGGAATCACGTTCAGCGGTTGCCAGCGCCAGGCAGGCCGGAATCCGCCCGGTGATGATAACCGGAGACCACAAGGTAACGGCCATGGCAATCGCGGAGAGGATTGGCATATTGACGCCGGGGGACATGGCAGCCACCGGGGCGGAGCTGGACCTGATGGAGGAAGAGGAGTTAGACCGGAGGCTGGAGCACATATCCGTGTACGCCCGCGTTTCGCCGGAGCATAAGATACGGATTGTCAGCGCATGGCAGAGAAGGGGCCATATCGTAGCCATGACAGGGGACGGCGTCAACGATGCTCCGGCCCTTAAAAAGGCGGATATCGGCGTGGCCATGGGCATTACCGGGACCGAGGTGTCCAAGGACGCCGCATCCATGATCCTGGCGGATGATAATTTTGCCACCATCATAAAGGCGGTGGCCAATGGCAGGAACGTTTACCGGAACATAAAGAATGCCATCCAGTTCCTGCTGTCCGGTAACATGGCGGGAATCCTATGTGTACTGTATACCTCCCTGCTGGCGCTGCCGCTGCCCTTTGCACCGGTGCACCTGCTGTTCATCAACCTGATTACGGATTCCCTTCCCGCCATTGCAATCGGCATGGAGCCGCCGGAGGACGGACTGTTAAAGGAACCGCCCAGGAATCCCAGGGAGGGGATACTGACCGCCTCCTTCATACGCGACATCCTGGTCCAGGGCGGCCTCATAGCGGCAGCCACCATGTGGGCCTATACCACGGGGCTTCATGAGGGAGGGCCGGGAAGGGCGTGTACCATGGCATTCTCCACCCTGACCCTGGCCCGTCTGTTCCATGGATTTAACTGCCGCAGCAGCCATTCCATCATCCGGCTGGGACTGGGAAGCAACCTGTACAGCGTCATGGCATTCCAGCTGGGCGCCCTGCTTCTGGCAGCCGTATTATTCGTTCCGGGGCTGCAGATCATGTTTGCGGCGGCGGATCTGAGCCTGAGCCAGCTGTCCACCATTGTTTCAGCTGCATTCCTGCCCACCCTGGTGATCCAGATACATAAAATAATAAAGGAATCCATTGTCTAAATAGTGTCTGATTTCTGAAATAATGGCAAAATCGTAGAAAAGTTCGGAAAAATGTGGTAGAGTAAACCTTAGAAATGATTTCGGCGCAGCCGCCGTAACTGATATGGCGCGGGCCGGAAGAATCAGGAGGGTATCATGAGACTTGTAACATATGAAATCGAACACAAATCCGGACTTGGGGTAATCAGCAAAGACGGCAGATGGATATATCCCCTGACATCGCTGGATATGGATTACAAAACCATGCAGGAACTGATTGAGAACATCAGTGATTCGGAAAAACAGTTGCTGGACTATGCGTCCGGCCAGGACCCATATAAGATAAAAGGGGCGGCCCCCATGGAAGAGGTATGCCTTAAAGCTCCGATTCCCAATCCAAGGCAGGATGTGATCTGTCTGGGGGTCAATTACATGGCCCATGCAGAGGAATCCGCCCGCTATAAGAAGGAAGAATTCAGCGGGGAAAGGCCCTTTGCCATCTACTTTTCAAAGAGGGTGAACCAGGCCACTGCGCCGGGGGAAGGCATTCCCAGCCATCAGGATATTGTAAAAGACCTGGATTATGAGGCCGAACTGGCAGTCATCATCGGCAGGGAGGCCTCCCATGTGCCTGCGTCCCAGGTAAAGGATTACATTTTCGGGTACACCATCATCAACGATGTGAGCGCCCGTACCCTGCAGACACAGCATAAGCAGTGGTATTTCGGCAAGGGCCTGGACGGTTTCCTTCCCATGGGCCCATGTATTGCCACGGTGGATGAACTGCAGTATCCGCCCCATGTGCAGATACAGTCCAGGGTAAACGGGGAACTGCGCCAGGACAGCAACACCCGTCTGCTTATATTTGATATTGACCATATTGTCAGTGAACTGTCCCAGGGCATGACACTGAAGGCAGGAACCATTATTGCCACCGGGACACCGGCCGGGGTGGGCATGGGATTTGACCCGCCCAGATTCCTGAAGCCAGGCGATGTGGTGGAGTGTACCATTGAAGGAATTGGAACCATTGCCAATAAGGTAATGGACTGAGAGGAGGATAAAAATGGACTATTTACCTATGACCATACGTAAACAGAAGAACATTGCCCTGATTGCCCACGACCAGAAAAAGCGTGAGCTGATCCAGTGGTGTGATGAACACAAGGATATACTGTCCAAGCACTTCCTGTGCGGGACAGGGACCACGGCCCGCATGATTACGGACGCAACCGACCTTCCTGTGAAGGGGTATAACAGCGGCCCGCTGGGAGGCGACCAGCAGATAGGCGCAAAGATTGTGGAAGGGAAGATTGACTTTGTGATCTTTTTCTCCGACCCGCTGACGGCACAGCCCCATGACCCGGATGTGAAGGCACTTTTAAGGATTGCCCAGGTTTATGATATTCCCATTGCCAACAACAAGGCCAGTGCGGATTTCATGATTACATCTCCTCTTATGGATGAAGAATATGAGCATGATGTGGTGAATTTTAAGCAGAATATAACTGAGAGGGCGAATACGCTCTGATGTATTTGCCGCATCACTGAATGTTAGGATGAAGAATGAAGCAGATAAGGGGGCACATAATATGGAACAGAATTTATATGATTTGATGGATTGGGCGGGAATTGAGGAACTGGTGTATTCAGAGGCATCCAATCCCCACGCCATGCTGGGACCTCATCTGACGGAATCCGGCCTTTTGATTCAGGCCCTGATTCCCACGGCAGCGGAGGTTGTTGTGAAGATTGCATCCACTGGCAGGAAGTATCCCATGGAGCTGGCTGACGAGGCTGGATTCTTTGCAGTCCTCATTCCCAGGAAGAGCATGGCGGCATATACACTGCTTGTGACCTATGACAATGGTGTGACGGATGAAATCCATGACCCATACGCCTATGCGCCGCAGTTCGCTTCAGAGGACCTTAAGAAATTTGCAGCAGGCATACATTATTCCATCTATGATAAGATGGGCGCGCATCCAATGACCATAAACGGTGTTTCAGGCGTGTATTTTTCCGTATGGGCGCCCTGCGCCATGCGCGTCAGCGTGGTGGGGGACTTTAACCTCTGGGATGGAAGACGCCATCAGATGCGCCGGATTGGGGAAGGCGACGGCAGTGTGTTCGAACTGTTTATCCCTGGTCTGACAACAGGCGTGATTTATAAGTATGAGGTCAAGACAAAGGCAGGACTGCCCATGTTAAAGGCCGACCCCTACGGCAATTATGCGGAGCTGCGTCCCAACAACGCTTCGGTTGTGTGGGATATCAACCAGTACCAGTGGAACGACAGGGCCTGGATGGACAAGCGGGCCAAGACCGGTACAAAGGACAGGCCGTTCAATATCTATGAGGTCCATCTTGGTTCCTGGATGAGAAAAGAAGCCGCAAAGGATGAGTCCGGAGAGGATATAGTGGGCTCGGAATTCTATAATTACAGGGAAATAGCAGTCAGGCTGGCTGATTATGTGCAGGACATGGGATATACCCATGTGGAGCTGATGCCGGTAATGGAGCACCCGCTGGACGAGTCCTGGGGATACCAGGTCACAGGCTATTATGCGCCAACCAGCAGATATGGCACGCCCGATGACTTCATGTACTTTATGGACTACATGCATGGCAGGGGAATCGGGGTTATCCTGGACTGGGTGCCCGCCCATTTCCCGCGTGATGCTTACGGCATGGCTAATTTTGACGGCACGTGCGTTTATGAACACATGGACCCCCGCAAGGGTTCGCACCCACATTGGGGAACGTTGATTTACAATTACGGCCGTCCCGGGGTTTCCAACTTCCTGATTGCCAATGCGCTTTTCTGGGCTGAGAAGTACCATGCGGATGCTATCCGTATGGATGCGGTGGCCTCCATGCTGTACCTGGATTATGGAAAGAATGACGGGGAATGGGTGCCTAACATATATGGCGGCAACGAGAACCTGGAAGCAGTGGAATTCCTGAAGCATCTGAACTCTGTGTTCAAAGGGCGCGGGGATGGAGCGGTCATCATTGCAGAGGAGTCCACGGCATGGCCCATGGTAACAGGGAACGCAAAAGAAGGCGGTCTGGGCTTTGACTATAAGTGGAACATGGGCTGGATGAATGATTTCACCAACTATATGCGCTGCGACCCGTATTTCAGGAAGAATAATTACGGCGAACTGGTATTTTCCATGCTGTATGCGTACAGCGAGGACTTTGTGCTGGTATTTTCACATGACGAGGTGGTCCATGGCAAGGGTTCCATGATTGGAAAGATGCCCGGCGCCACATTGGAGATAAAGGCAGAGAACCTGAGGACGGCCTATGCATTCATGATGGGACATCCGGGCAAGAAGCTGCTGTTCATGGGCCAGGAGTATGCCCAGGTCAGCGAGTGGAATGAGGGCGCGTCCCTGGAATGGGGGCTGTTGGAACTGCCTGTCCATAAGAATATGCAGGATTACGTGAGGACGCTGAATAAGCTGTACCTGGAACATCCGGCCCTGTATGAGATGGATTATGACCCGGAGGGCTTTGAATGGATTAACTGCAGCTATCAGAATGAAAGCATGGTCATGTTTGTCCGCAAGAGCAAAAAGGCAGGGGAAACACTGTTGTTCATCTGTAATTTTGATAACATGGAACATGAGAAGTTCCGGGTAGGGGTTCCCTTTGAGGGCAGATACAAGGAAATCTTCAACACCGATGCAAAGGAATTTGGCGGCAGCGGCAAAGTCAATGGCCGTGTGAAGTCATCTAAGAAGATTGAATGGGATGAGAAGGAAGATTCCATTGAAGTCAATATCCCTCCCATGAGTGTCAGCATATATACCTGCACGCCTGAACCAAAGGCAAAAAAGGCTGGGACTGGCAAGGCAGCGGCCGGGAAAGGGCAGGCGGCTAAGACGGTTAAGAAGGCTGGGAGTAAGGCGGAATCGAAGGCTGGGCCGGGGAAGAAGGCGGAAGTGAAAGCGGAGCCAGAGAAGAAGGCGGAAGTGAAAGCGGAGCCTGAGAAGAAGGCAGAAGTGAAAGCGAAACCTGAGAAGAAGGTGGAAGTGAAAGCGGAGCCAGAGAAGAAGGTGGAAGTAAAAGCGGAATCTGAGAAGAAGGTGGAAGTAAAAGCGGAACCTGAAAAGAAGGTAGAAGTGAAAGCGGAGCCTGAGAAGAAGGTGGAAGTAAAAGCGGAGCCTGAGAAGAAGGCAGAAGTGAAATCTGAACCGGAAAAGAAGGCAGAGAAGAAACCAGCGCCTAAGAGGCTATCCACTAAAAAAGAGGATCAAAAAAAGCTGACAACTGCTAAGACCGATCAGAAGCAGATATCCACCGCCAAGACCGATCAGAAGCAGATATCCACTGCCAAGACAGAGCAGAAGCAAATATCCACCGCCAAGACCGACCAGAAGCAGATATCCACTTCCAAGACCGACCAGAAGCAGATATCCACCGCCAAAACCGACCAGAAGCAGATATCCACCGCCAAGACCGACCAGAAGCAGATATCCACCGCCAAAACAGACCAGAAGAAGCTGTCTACAGCTAAGAAAGAAACCGGCAGGATATCCACGAAAAAAGAAAGAACAAAACAGATATCCACAAAAAAGACTGATCCCAAACAGATATCCACATCAAAGACAGGACAGAAGCGGCTGGGGACATCCAAAGCAGAGGCCGGGAAAACAGAAGATAACAGATAAAGAGCAGAAAAACCATATAATACGCAGAAAAACCATATAATACAAGGAGAGCGCAGGCCCCAGGCTTTGCGCTCTTTCCCTGTTTATGGTATAATGACCAGGCAGGCAATATGCAGGGCAGGGAAGCGGCCCCGGGGATGCTTGGTTTCCAAACACGCCCTGAAGGCACAACGGATATACGTATCACACTGCCGGGAGTCAATGGATGGGGAGGGGAAAGGATGTTCAAATACATAAAAAACCTATGGCTGACAATTTCCCTCAAGAAGAAGCTGGGAACATTTTCCATCATTGTCATTCTGGTTATGGGGCTTTCCATTGCCTTTAACATATTAATCATGAATTTTTCCCTGGACAGCTTCAATGTGATATTAAATGATAATTCCCTCTGTTATGATGTGCAGGAAGCGCTGGAACAGGAAGCATCCGCTTTTGAGGAGTATGTAAGGGACCGTTCCTGGGAAAGGGCCAAGGAGTACAGACTGGCCTGCTTTAAGACGGAGGAGAGTATAAAGGCCCTGCCTTTTCAATATACGGACATCAACCAGGAGCGCTATGCCAGGACCTGGAATATTAAAAACGGATATGAGGGCTACCGTGTGTTCCGGGATGAAGTGCTTCACATGAACCCGGAGGACAGGGGATTTGTGGACAAGCTTTATAAGGTGTACGGGATGCAGGGATATCTTCAGACCTATGCCAGAAGGCTGATGCAGGCCACCATCAAAGAGGGGAAGAGCAGCTATCAGCAGAAAGTCCCGGTCCTGTATTATATCCCCTATATGATCATGGCATACTCCATTGTGATGATCATAACCGTCATCTGTCTGACCAAGCTTCTGTCCAATACCCTGATTAACCCTATGGTCCGGCTGGCCCACTGTTCCAGGAAGATAGCCAGGAATGACTTCAGCGGCAATGATGTGACGGTTGAGAATAAGGATGAGATGGGCGAGTTGGTCCAGGCCTTTAATAAGATGAAACATGCCACTGAAGGGCATATTAATACGCTAAAGGAGAAAAATGAGATAGCCGAACGTCTCCATAAAGAGGAACTTGGCCGCATTGAGATGGAGAAACGTCTGGATGCAGCCAGGCTGGAGCTGCTGAAAAGCCAGATAAACCCTCATTTCCTGTTTAACACCCTGAACATGATTGCATGTATGGCCAAGCTGGAGGAGGCGGACACCACGGAGAGGATGATATCCAGTATGAGCAGCCTGTTCCGGTACAACCTTAAGACATCGGAGCAGATTGTGCCATTGGCCCAGGAACTTAAGGTGGTGAAAGACTACATGTACATCCAGCAGATGCGGTTTGGCAGCCGCATTGCATATGACTGCCAGCTGGAAGTGGATGAGGAGGAAACCATCATACCGGCCTTCACCCTTCAGCCGATTGTGGAAAATGCAATCATCCATGGCCTGTCAAAGAAGGAGCAGGGCGGAAAAATCCTTCTAAGGGTATGGAAAAAAGAGGATAAGGTCATCATATCGGTTGCGGATACCGGAGTGGGGATGAGCCAGGAACGGCTTATGGAACTGCGCACTGCCCTCAATGCAGGCGGGACCGCACGGGTCGGGATTGGGCTTGGGAACATCTGCCACCGGATCCACGCCATGTACAGGAACGGTGACTTCAGGATATACAGCAGCGAGGGAAATGGCACGGTGGTACAGGTCATCGTACCGCAGGATGAGCATGCGGAAATGGGAAGCGGGAATCAGGAAACAACATAGGGGGGATTACATGCTGCGTTTATTGATAGCTGACGATGAGGTGATTGAGAGAAAGGTCCTTTATAAAACCCTACAGAAGAATATAGGGGATCAATGCGTGATCTTCCAGGCTGAAAATGGCCGTCAGGCGCTGAGGGTCTATGAGGAAGAGAAAATCCAGATTGCAATCCTGGATATCGAAATGCCTGGTATTAACGGGATTGAGGCCGCACAGAAAATCCGGGAAAAGGATAAGGAATGCTGCATCATTTTCCTGACTGCCTTTGATGAGTTTTCCTATGCAAAAAAGGCCATTACGGTGCGGGCCCTGGATTATCTTCTCAAGCCCTATGATGAGCAGGAGCTGATGCTGGTGGTGGAGGAAGCCATGCGGCTGGCTGCTGAGTACCAGGCCAACCGGCAGGCGGCCGAGTCCCAGACCGGACGGGGCCAGAAGTATGAACTGCCGGAGACCGCCCTTCCTGCGGGGGATGACATGGAGGACGGCGGCCAGGTCCGTCTGTCCAAGGTGACGGAAATCATCAGCCATTATATAGAAACCAATTACATGTACGACATATCCATGCAGGACCTGGCACGGCATATGAATTACTCGGAAGCCTATTTCTGCAAGCTGTTTAAGCAGTGCTTTAATAAGAATTTCACGTCCTACCTGACGGAATATCGGGTGGAGGAAGCCAAGAGGATGCTGGCGGAGCCTACGGTGAATGTCAAGGACATCGGCAGGGCGGTGGGGTATTCGGATTCCAATTATTTCGCAAAGGTATTTAAGCGGATTACAGGACAAAGCCCAACAGAGTACCGGTTGTGCATATTCCAGAGAGGATAAAGGCAGCGTAAAGACATATTGTGTGATATATGCATAAAGATAATGTTAAGACAGGTTAAAATCGTACTATGATTCACAAAAATTTACTATGTTCAGATTAAGATTTTCCTCTTATAATTTAATTAGCGTAAAGAAAACGTAAACAAAATATGCGAAAGCATAAAAAATGTATAAAGAGGAGGATATGTTACATGAAAAAAAGATGGATGAGTGCAGCACTGTGCGCAGTAATGGTAGCTGGTTCCCTGGCAGGCTGCGGCCTGAAGACACCGGATGCACCGACAACAACAGCTGCTCCGGCAGCAACCGAGGCACCTGCAAGTGAGGCAGCTGGAGAGAGCAAGGAGGAGGCTCAGACCGAGGCAGCTGCCGACACAGCCGATATGCCGGAGGTTACCCTGGTAATGGCTGAAGTTAACCCCTTAGACACGATTGTTGGACAGACCGATTCCAAGTTCAAAGAGACGGTTGAGGAAATGTCCGGCGGCAAGATTAAGATTGACCTGCAGGCCAGCGGTGTCCTGGGTTCTGAGAACGATGTCCTGGATACCATGCTGGGCGGCGGCGGAACCATTGATATTTCCCGTATTTCTGCATTTGCACTGACAAGCTATGGCGCTGAGAAGTCCGTACTTCTCTCCATTCCTTACACATTTGCAAACCGTGACCATTTCTGGAAGTTTGCTGACAGCGAACTGGCTCCTGAATTCCTCATGGAACCGCACGACAACGGACTTGGTGTAAGAGGCCTGTTCTACGGCGAGGAAGGTTTCCGTCATTTCTTTACTGTTAAGGAAGTAAAAGGCTTAGAGGACCTGAAGGGCATGAAATTACGTGTGTCCAACGACCCGATCATGAACGGTATGGTTAACGGACTTGGCGCAAGCCCAACGGTTGTTTCCTTCAACGAACTGTACTCCGCACTGCAGACCGGTGTTGTTGACGGCGCTGAGCAGCCAATTGCCAACTACAAATCCAATGCATTCCAGGAAGTTGCTCCAAACCTGATTCTGGACGGCCACACACTGGGCGCCATCCAGGTCATCATCACGGACGAGGCTTGGGATAAGCTGACCGAAGAGCAGCAGAACATCCTGATGGAAGCTGGTAAGGTTGCTTCTGAATTCAACAGGACCATCTCTGAGGAAGCTGAGAACAAGGTGCTGGATGAGCTGAAGGCTGATGGAATTAATGTAGTTGAAGTTCCTGATATCAAACCATGGCAGGATGCTTGTAAGGATATCATCGAGTCTTCCACAAAGGATCAGGCTGAGCTGTATCAGCAGATTCTTGATATGAACAATTAATAAACGGCAATCAGAACAGGCACAGGGAAATGAAATTTACTCTGTGCCTGTATTAATGAAAGGGGAATTGATATGCCAGCAATGTTTGAAAAGATTGATAAAATCAAACCCGCATATGATATGACATATAAGTTTGTCCTGTTTCTCTGCAAGGTACTTCTGGTAGTGGATATCCTTATCACAAGCATGGCAGTGGCAGGCAGATACATACCGTTCATTCCTGACCCGGCATGGAGTGAGGAAGTGGTACTGACCTGTATGTCCTATATGGCGGTGCTTTCTGCTGCCCTTGCAATCAGAAGGGGCGCCCATATCCGCATGACGGCATTTGACCGCTATCTGCCATCTAAACTGGTGAAGAGCCTGGATATCATTGCCGATCTGGCAGTGTTTGCCCTTGCAATCATCATGATTACGGTTGGCTGGAAATATGCCACCGGAATCGGTTCCAAGGGTACCTATGTAAGCATGCCGAAGGTTTCCAGGTTCTGGATGTACTTCCCGGTCCCTCTGGCAGGCGCGGCTATGTTTGTTTTCGAAATAGAAGCTTTGTATAATCATGTAAAAGGCTTCTTTGTAAAGGAGGAGATGGAGTAATGGATGCAAATAGCATGGCAATTCTGGTTTTACTGGGAAGTTTCTTCCTGATGGTATTCCTGCGTTTCCCCATCGCCTATGCGGTAGCGCTTTCTTCTGTGTTCTGCCTTCTGTATCAGGGGCATAACCTGACCACCATCTGCCAGCAGATGGTAAAAGGCATCAGTTCTTTCAGCCTGATGGCCGTTCCTTTCTTCATCACCATGGGATGCCTGATGGGGTCCGGCGGTATCTCCGAGAAGCTGATAGCCCTGGCCAATGCATGTGTCGGCTGGATGCGCGGCGGCATGGCAATGGTTAATATCGTTGCTTCCTATTTCTTCGGTGGTATTTCCGGTTCCGCTTCCGCGGACACGGCTTCCCTTGGTTCCATCCTTATACCGATGATGGTGGACCAGGGATATGATGACGATTTCTCAACCGCTGTAACCATCACATCTTCCTGTGAGGGGCTTCTGGTTCCTCCCAGCCATAACATGGTTATCTATGCAACCACGGCAGGAGGCATTTCCGTGGGAAGCCTTTTCCTGGCAGGATATATACCGGGTGCGCTTCTGGCTGTCACGCTGATGATCGGTTCCTATATCATCTCTGTTAAGCGCAATTATCCCAAGGGTGAGAAGTTCAGCATCATCAACCTGATTAAACAGCTGAGTATTTCCTTCTGGGCCCTGGCGGCTGTGCTGATTGTTGTATTCGGCGTGGTTGGCGGCGTGTTCACTGCGACTGAGTCCGCGGCCGTGGCGGTTATCTACAGCCTGATTGTCAGCGTATTCATCTACAGGGGACTTGACTGGAAGGGCGTATGGAGGGTGCTTGGGGACTGTGTGGACACCCTGTCCATTGTCATGATATTGATTGCAACATCCAGTATCTTCGGATTCTGCCTGACCCAGCTCCATGTGCCGGACCTGGCAGCCAGTACCATTACAGGCATGACCAATAACCCGATCCTGCTGGCCCTGCTGCTGAATCTGATTCTGCTGATTCTTGGATGTATCATGGACATGGCGCCCATTATCCTGATTGCAACGCCAATCCTGCTTCCAATCGCAACCTCCATCGGCCTGGATCCAATCCAGTTCGGTATCATGGTTGTCCTTAACTGCGGTATCGGCCTCCTGACACCTCCGGTCGGCGCAGTGCTTTTCATTGGCTCTGCCGTTGCCAAGGTGCCCATGGAGCGTGTGGTCAAGGCTACGCTTCCATTCTATCTGTGCATGATTGTTACACTGCTGCTGATTACCTTTATCCCGGCTGTCAGCATGTGGCTGCCGACCGTACTGGGTGGTATGGCGAAATAAACAGCGGTGTTTCCATATGATTCAAACTACAAATCTCCGTCCATGTGAATATGGGCGGAGATTTTTTGTGCGCCCGGAATGGGCGTAATCTTAGAGACAGGAGTCCTGTTGTGATTGGAACATGTTCATGGTTCCAATTGGCTGGCGGAGTCAGGATCCAGGTACAGCCTGGCTGACTTTTGAAGCCTGAGGATGCTGGCAGGGCAGCTTTCCGATATCTGGCCGTTTATAAGGCGGGATATGGCCTGGGCCTTGGTGGGCGCCGGGACCACGCAGAACAAAGCCTTAGCCGACATCAGCCCGGGAACCGTGACCGTCATGGCATATTCCGGAACCTGGTCCATGGATGCGAAGCAGCCGTCATTGACCTGCTGCTGGCGGCAGACCGGATCCAGCTTTACCGGTTTTACCAGACGCGTGTCGTTAAAATCAGCCACAGGCGGGTCGTTAAATGCCACATGGCCATTTTCACCCACGCCCAGGACGCAGATATCGATGGGATGTTCTTTTAACAGGGCTTCGTAGCGCGCCGCTTCCTTCTCAGGCTCTGTTGTTTCGGGGGAAATATAATTCACCTGGGCAAAGGGCTTGTGACCGAAGAGATGTTCACGCAGGAAGTTACCGAAGCCCTGGGGCGCGTCCGGTGATAACCCGATGTATTCGTCCATGTGGAAGCAGTTAATCCGCGTCCAGTCCACATCCTCCGCTTCCAGCAGTCCGGCCAGGACTTCATTCTGGGACGGCGCCGCCCCGAACATCATGTTAATCACAGGCTTCTGGGAAAGCATCACATGAATCATGGCAATGACATCCCTGGCAGCTGCCTTTCCCATCTTCCCGCGGTCTTCGTAGATAAAGCATTGCAAAGCGTCTTTTGTAAAATATCGTATGTTTTCCATAAGTCCTCCTTCTTGTTAGTGGTGCATGCCCCCGGCTCTGCTTATCACAGGGAAAGCAGGCGTGCTGCTGACTGGCTGTCCAGGAACAGCCTCCAGTCCGGATGTGTTTTTAGGATGGTGGCCGGTACTTGCGGGCTTACCGGTTCCGTCACGGTGTGCAGGATGGCTTCGGCCTTCACATCGTGGGGGACGGCTGAGATGATATGGCAGCATGACATGATCTGTTTCACGCACATGGTTATGGCCTGCCTTGGTACGGAATCGACATCTGGGAACCATCCCTCGCCTACCTGCTGTTTCTTGCATCTCTCATCCAGATCGACTATCTTGTAGGCTTCGTCCGTATCAAAATCAGCGGGCGGATCATTGAATGCAATGTGCCCGTTTTCGCCGATCCCGATGACGCCCACGTCCACCGGCTCCTTCATAAGCTCACGGGACAGGGCGGCAATATTCCCGGCAGCATCTCCTTCGCCGTCAACAAAATAGGCTGCTTTCAGGGGAACCTTGCTGACAAAGCGCTCCTTTAAGTATTTGCGGAAGCTGGCAGGATGGCTTTCGGGAAGGGCCACGTACTCGTCCAGATGGAACATCTCTACCTGCTCCCAGGGAACGTCAAGGCCGATAAGTGCCTCCAGGGTCTCAAATTGGGAGGCCCCGGTGGACAGCACCAGCCGGGCATGGCCCTGGCGTCTGACGGCCTCATTTAAAAGATTGGCAATTGCATTGGCTGCCTGTGCCCCCAGTTCTTTGGGGGTAGAAGATACATGGATTATCATGCTCATAATATAGTTCTCCTTTATAAAAAATGTTTTGTGTTTTATTGTCTGATACCGGATACATAGATGGAAGATATACGGATATCGTCATCAAAAATAAGCAGGTCCGCTGACTTACCCGGTTCAATGCTTCCGTATGTTTCCTGGATTCCCAGGAAGGAGGCCGGGTTCAGGGAAGCCATCTTAACCGCCTCCCAGACGGGAAGGCCGGCCTCCTGCACCATCACGCGGACCAGGCGGTCCGTGGTCGCCACGCTGCCTGCAAAGCTTGTAAAGTCAGGCATATTGGCAATCCCGCCTTCAATGATGACGGGCACGCCGTTCTTCCTGGAACCCAGTAAGGATGGGCCATCCGGCATGCCTGCTCCCCGCATGCTGTCCGTTACAAGGCAGATATCCCCGTGGTTCTTGCACTTAAGGATTAACCGTAACAGCTCAGGCGGAAGATGGATCCCATCGGAAATGATCTCCACTTTCAGCTGGTCAAACAGGTATCCGCATTCAATCAGGCCCAGTATGCGGCGCCCCCGCTTCCTGGTGATGGTGGACATGGCTGAGTAGAAATGCGTAATCTGGCCATAGCCGTGTTCCATTGCTTTGACAATATCGTCAAATCCCGCATCGCTGTGCCCCATGGAGGCCTTGATTCCCCTTTTGGCAAGCTCGTCCCCAAGTTCCAGTGCGCCGGGAAGTTCCGGTGCAACAGACCACCTTACGATGTTGCCCTGGCCGCGTCTTAGGATTTCATGATAGTGCTCCGGCCTGGGATGCACCAGATACTTTGGAGGCTGTGCTCCGGCCTGGGCCGGGGAAAAATAAGGTCCTTCCAGATGGATGCCCAAAAGATGGGGCATCTGCTCCGTTACAGCCCTGGCCTGTCCATAGGATTCAAAAAAGGCAAACAGTTCTTCATCGGAACAGGTCAGCGTGGTGGGACAGATCCCGGTGGTACCATGGTTAAGATGCGCCCTGGCTGCGGTCAGTATATCTTCCATGTGTCCGTCCATGAAATCGGCGCCGCCCCCGCCGTGACAGTGGATATCGATAAATCCCGGTGACAGATACTGGCCGCCGCAGTCCACCATGGTACAGGAGTTAAGCTGCTCCCGGTCAGGCGTCCCCTTGCCGATGGATTCAATCACCCCGTCTTGCACGGATACATAGTGGTTGTCAAGTACGGTATCAGGAAGGACAATCCGGGCGTTTGTAAATATAAAATGCTCCATATGTGTTTCGCTCCTTTAGTCGAATTGATTCCAGAATAGAAGAAAAGCAATTAAAAGTCAATAGGTTTTGGGTAAAATATACAATAAAGTTAAAGATTTATGAGATAAAAATAGCGAAAATTTTTTCCGTATTGACATTGCATATTGCAGTGGACTATAATATGGACAACGGAAACGTTTTCGAAAACAATTTAACTTAGTTAATTTCACAACATGTGACCAATTGCTGGGGAGAAAGTGGGAAGGAATGTGGAATTATGCTGATGGAAGTAAAAAAGATAACCTTAAAGGACATAGCCCAGGCCAGCGGATATTCCCTGGTATCTGTCCACAGGGCCCTGAATAACAAGGAAGGGGTCAGCAAGGCAGTTAAGCAGGAGATCCTGAATGTTGCCAATGAGATGGGATATACTGCCAATTACGTGGCTTCAGCGCTGAAGCGGCGTCAGGTGAACCTGGCAGTGGTGCTCCCGGAGCCGGAGGAAGGCGGAAAATACTATTTCCGTTACATATGGAAGGGCTGCAGGGTATACGAGGCAGAAGAGGAAGGATACAACATGAATGTGATGAACTACACATTCAGTGTTGACGGAGACTCCGGGGACAGGGAGCAGGTGGAAATCTTAAGGAACCTGTATGAGGAGTGGGGAGGCCAGCTGGACGGTCTTCTGACAGCGCCTAATATCAACAGCTCCAGGATGGAATGCCTGTTAAGCCAGTTCACGGCAAAGGGAGTGGCCGTGGTCCTTATTGACAATGATTTTAAAGACTGCGGAAGGCTCTGCTGTGTGGCGCCCAACGACACCTATACCGGACAGCTGGCAGCAGAACTTATGAACATGGTACTCAAAGGACAGAAGGGCACCATCCTTGTTGCGGCGGGAGACGAAGGTTCCCTGTCCCATAAGATGAATGCGGCTGGTTTTGAGGATTATTTCAGGAAGAATAACGCGGACATCACGGTGAGATGCATACAGGATTTATACCGGGCAGAAGCCAATAAGCAGCAGATGCTGGCATGCTTCAGGGAAGATGAAAGCATTATCGGCGCATACTCCGTAAGGGCCAGGAACACCATCCCGCTGTGTGAGGCGGCGATTGCGTCAGGAAGGATCCAGGAGCTGTTCCTGGTGGGAAGCGACTTATTCCCGGAAAGCGCGCAGATGCTCAGTGACGGGATCCTGAAAGCCATTGTCTATAAGGGACCGTATCAGAAGGGGTATCAGGGATATAAAACCTTGTTTGAATACCTGATTAAAGGAATACCTCCCAAGGGCGAAGCCATCAGCGTACCCATATCCATCATTTTACAGAACAATATAAAATTTTATGAAGAATTTATCTAATGAGGAGGAAAAGGTAGATGAAGAAAGCGATATCCGTAATACTATCATGTGCAATGGTGATGTCCATGACAGCGTGTGGAGGAGGCGCGGCCAAACCGGCAGAGACAGCTGCCACCACGGCCCAGGCCGCTGCACCTGAAACATCCGGTGAAAAAGAGGAAGCTGCCAGTGAAAAGGAAGAGGGTTCAGAGGCAGCCGGACAGGACATGGGGGAAGAGCTGCATTTTAAATTGGCAGAGAACCAGCCCGATGGCAACCCGGTCACGGAGGGCATGAAAATGTTTGCCGAGCTGGCCAAGGAATATACAGGCGGTACCGTTAATATTGACGTGTATCCCAACGCCGCCCTGTGCGATGAGGCTTCCTCCATTGACCAGGTACAGATGGGGACACTGGATTTCTCCCGCGTGAATACAAATACAATGGCTCCTGTCATTGATATATTCGGCGTATTTGCAATGCCTTATCTGTTCTCCAGCACGGAACAGAAGTATAAGGCCCTGGACGGTGAAGCCGGTGAGGCGGTACTGTCAACATTGAGCGATTATAACATGGTTGGCCTTGACTATTACGAGGCTGGTTCCAGATGCTTTTACACGGTTAGTAAGCCCGTACGGTCCGTGGCTGACTTAAAGGGCATGAAGTTCCGCGTACAGCCCACGGAAGTGGCGATTTCCATGGTGCAGGCCCTGGGCGCAGAGGCGACCCCGATGGAATACGGCGAGGTGTTCCAGGGACTTCAGACCGGTATTGTGGACGGAGCTGAGAATGACTTTGTAAGCTACTTTACCTCCGGACATTACGAAGTGGCAAAGTATTACAGCCTGGACGGACATATGGCTCCGCCGGCCCTGTTAATCTGCAGCCAGGCTGCATGGGATAAGATGTCAGAACCGCAGAGGGAAGGCGTCATCAAGGCTTCGAAGGAAGCAGCCAAGTGGCAGCGCCAGGCCATGCAGGATTTCCAGGAGGAATCCAGGGCCAAGTGTGAGGAGGCCGGATGTGAGATCATCGAGGTTGACGTAAAAGAGTTCCAGGATGCAGTGGCTTCCGTTTACGATGAGTATCCACAGTATAAAGAGGTTGTGGATATGGTCCGTGCTGCACAGTAACCACAGCAATAACAGAGGAAGAATAACATGGGGCAGCCTTATGTCTGCCCCGTATTTTATCAATCATTGAGGAGGAAACGACCCTATGGGTAAGATAAAGAAGGGCCTGGGCTATGTTGTGGCCGTGGAACAGTATGTCTGCTGCGCGCTGCTGGTTGTGATGCTGGCCATCTGTTTTGTGGCGGTTGTCATGCGTTATGCATTCAACAGCCCCATTGTATGGTCGGAGGAAGTGATTCTGACCTGTCTGATATGGTTTGGATTCATGTGCATTTCCATCGGCATTTACAGGGATGACCATATCGCCATAGAAGGCGTCTTTAACAAGCTTCCGCCTTCGGTCAGGAAGGCATTGACTGTTTTCAGGCATGTTCTATTGATGGTATTCTGCATGTTCATGACCTACTATGGATGGAAGATTTTCAAGATTAATCTGCAAAAACGCCTTCCTGCAACACACTGGTCCCAGGGGCTGCAGTATTTTCCCATGGTGTTCAGCGGCGTCCTCATGACTGTCTACAGCATTGTGAACCTGATAGAAACCCTGATTCCATATAAGAAGGAGGAAACGGTAGAATGAGTGAAGTTGCAATCGGCACAATCATGTTATTTGCGGCATTGGCCATCCTTATGATCATCCGTATTCCCATTGCCTTTTCCCTGGCTATTTCAGCCATGATTACGGCAACTTATCTGGGAATCCCCTACTTTAACCTGTTCCAGAAAATGTCGGTGAGCCTGATCAGCTTTACCTTCATCGCCGTGCCCTTCTTCATCATGATGGCCCAGGTAATGACCGACGGGGAGATTACCAAAAAGCTGATGGCTTTCTGTAATATCATTGTGGGAAGGGTCAGGGGCGGCACGGCAATCGTGAACATCCTGGTGAGCATGCTGTTTGGAGGCATATCCGGCTCCTCGGCAGCAGACGTATCCTCCATCGGGGCCATGCTGATTCCGGCCATGATAGATGAGGGGTATGATGTGGATTACAGCGTTGCCGTTACCGTCACATCCTCTGTTGAGGGCGTCATCATCCCTCCCAGCCAGAACATGCTGTTCTATGCCCTTGCATCGGCCAGCGGCATTTCCATCAGCACGCTGTTAATCTGCGGTTATGTCCCGGGCATCCTTCTGACACTGGGATTGATGATTCCGGCCTATGCCATTGCCATGCAGAAGAAGTATCCTTTGGGCGAGAAGCATTCCCTGAAAGAAAATGTGAAGATTGTCACGGAGGCAGTCCTGGGTCTTGGGGCAATCGTAATCGTAATCGCAGGAACGTCCTTTGGCGTGTGTTCAGCCACGGAGGCAGCGGCAGTGGCGGCGGTCTATGCCCTGGTCATCACCGTGGTGGCATACAGGAACATGACCGTGAAAAAGTACATTGAGGGTCTTAAGAAATGTCTTCCTACCATGACCATGGCAATGGCAATCATATCGGCCTCAGGCGCATTCAGTTATGTGATGTCTTATCTGAAGGTTCCGCAGAACCTTACCACATGGCTGCTTTCCCTGACTTCCGACAAGATACTGCTGACCCTGCTCCTGCTGGTCATGATGCTGATACTGGGCTGCTTCATGGACATGGGAATCCTGATCCTTCTTACGACGCCGATCCTGTATCCCATTGCAACCGGGGTTTTAGGGTTTAATCCATATCACTTCGGCGTTGTACTGGTGCTTGCCTATGGAATCGGGCTGTGTACGCCTCCGGTGGGGACATCGCTGTTCATAGGCTGTTCCATTGCCAAGACCCCGGTGGAAAAGGTGGTAAAGGGATTCATGCCCTTCTACCTGTCCATGGTGATCATGCTGCTCCTGCTCACGTTCATTCCCGCGCTTTCACTGGGGCTGCCGCGGCTGTTGGGGTTATTATGATGAAGAATATATTATGTTATGGCGACAGCAATACATTCGGCACGGATCCCGTGCACGGCGGCCGTCATCCCTGGGATGTGCGGTGGACGGGAGTGCTTGGGCAGCTGCTGGGGCCGGGATACAATATCATAGAAGAGGGATGCGGAGGAAGGACCACTGTCTTTGACGATGAACTTTCCTATGGAAGAAACGGGCTTAAGATGCTGGTTCCCTGTATCGCCAGCCATAATCCCCTGGATTTAATCATCCTTTCCCTTGGAACCAATGATTTGAAACACCGGTTCCAGGCCACGGCCTGGGATTTGGGAAGGGCAATGGGGCAGGTTATCGATGGAATCAGGACATTTCCCTTTGAACCTGTCTACCCAAGACCGCAGATCCTGGTAGTCTCGCCCGTATTCATTAAGGAGGGGATTGAGGACAGTATGTATGGCTGCTTTACCAAAGAAGCAGCGGAAATGTCCCACGTATTTGCCAGGGAATACAGACAGGTGTGCAGTGAAAAGGGCTGTCACTTCTTTGATGCCGCCTCCGTGGCCCAGGCCAGCGATGAGGACAAGCTTCATATGACGGCGGCGGAGCATGGAAAACTGGCGGAGGCACTGGCGTCGGTGGTGAAAGGGTGTCTGGCGGATGGGAACGGTTTGTGAGGGCTGAAGCGGGCGGAATGCCCGGAAATAAATAGGATGTTAAGGCGCGTTTGAAAATTGTTTTCCTGAATCCTGTCCCCAGTACTGGCAGGATTCAGGAAATGGGGATATCTTACGGGGAATCTGAATGGATTTTCCCGGCGGATATCCCCTTGTTTTTTGCTTTACGGTAAGAATCCATTTCCACACATGAATCCCTTCTTTTTTTGCACCCTTGCAATCCTGAAATCCTGCACATGGGTCTGCACCCTTGCAATCCTTCCCCTGGAATTATGATTTTAAATATGGTATGATAAGAGACGGGCAGAAAGACAAGATTGCTGTTAATAAGATTGCCTTTAATAAGATTGCTGTTAATAAGATTTCGGTCAGTAAAAAAATACGATGCGGGGAGAACATAAGATGCGCTACGAATATACCTACAGGAATAATGGCCCGGAGCTGTGGCAGCTTTCCATGTATTACACATATGGCTCCATGGTGGGGGTATGTAATATTATATTTACAGTGGCAGTAATGGCGCTGGCTGTTTCCAGATGGAACGATGCAGGCATCATGATGCGGTGTATGATGGTGCTGGGATGTCTTTTATTTACCGTAATCCAGCCGGTCATGGTCTATGGAAGGGCAGTGAGGCGGGCTAATGCAGTCACAAGGGATACCAAGGTCTGCTTTGATGACAGCGGCATCCATGTGACATATGGGGACGAGAGTTCTGATATGAAATGGGAGACAATAAAGAGGGTGTCTAAGAAGCCTACCATGATTATTGTTTTTTCGGATACGACCCATGGCTTCGTGCTGACAAACAGGGTTCTTGGAAGCGGACGGGAAGCATTTTATGAATATGTTGCCTCAAAGGTAAATAAGGGCTGAGGATTTTGCTGCGGCCCGGGGGGCATTTGTAAATTGCTTTCCGTCAGATGTGCGGACGGCGGGAATGGATTTTCAGACACGGCCCTGGGAAAACAGATTGGGAAAAGGAGAAGTGTGCAGCGTGAAAAAGAAAACAAGGGCAGTGGTAGTATGCGGGCTGGCGTTTTTGATGTGTATTGCCACTGCCTGCCACAGCAGGACAGAGCGGGAGAAGGCCCAGGCCAATGTGCCGGAATTTGTCCTGACCTATGCGGAAAACCAGGCTGAGGATTACCCTACCACCCAGGGCGCGTACAAGTTTGCGGAACTGGTGTATGAGCGGACCGGGGGCAAGATTGAGATTCAGGTCAATGCAGGCGGTGTCCTTGGGGATGAAAAGACGGTAATTGAACAGCTGCAGTTTGGTGGCGTTGATTTTGCCAGGGTATCCCTTTCACCGCTGGCTGAATTCGTGCCTAAGCTGAATGTGCTTCAGATGCCGTATCTGTATACAAGCAGGGAACATATGTGGAAGGTCCTGGAGGGAAGTATCGGGGATGATTTCATGAATTCCTTTGGCGGCTCCCATCTGGTGGCCCTGTCCTGGTATGATGCGGGCGCCAGGAACTTTTACAGCGCGGCAAAGCCCATTGAATCCCTGGAGGATATGAAGGGGCTGAACATCCGTGTCCAGGAATCTGAACTGATGATGGATACCATTGAGGCGCTGGGGGCCACCCCTGTGCCCACTGCATTTGGGGAAGTATATTCCGGGCTTCAGACCGGTAAGATAGACGGGGCTGAGAATAACTGGCCTTCCTATGAATCCACCAGGCACTACGAGGTGGCTAAATATTATACCCTGGATGAGCATACGCGCGTACCCGAACTGCAGCTGGCGGCCCAGCCCACATGGGATAAGCTTTCCCCGGAGTACAGAAGCATCATCAAAGAGTGCGCGCTGGAGTCGGCGAAGTATGAGAGACAGCTGTGGGCTGCCAGGGAGAAGATTTCAGAGAACTTCGTGAGGAATGCCGGCTGTGTGGTGACAGAGCTGACACCCGGGGAAAAGGCGAGGTTCCAGGAAGCGGTTGCCCCCATGTATGAAAAGTACTGTTCGGATTATGTAGATATCATAAACGCTATCATGGAAGCAGGAAAAGCCATGTCTGCCCATTGAATGATTTCAGATGGGAGACATGGTTTTTTTTTGTAATGTATTGGAATTATTCCATGCGCTGCAGCATTTCACTGCCCAGTGTCCTGAACACCTGACAGTATCGTCGGAAGCCGTCCTGTCCGATGATATAGATATTAGGCATGTAGGACATCCTTTTCCTGGCATATGCAATCCGTTCCAGTCCGTTGTCAATGGAAGTGTGGTTACTTAATGCCACATCTGCCTTCACTGTCCTTGCTGTTTCCATAAAATAATCCAGGGATTTAAGGTATTGTCCTACCCCCTCCCTTGTCCATGGCGGTGTGGCGCCTCCCCATAAGGCCGCCATATGGGGCTGGCTGTCTTCCGTTACGGGAAAAAGATAGCTCAGGCATCCCGGGGTATGCCCTGGTGTGCCGCAGACATATATGGTCTTGTTTCCCAGGGTGACGGTATCCTTGTCCTGAATGTAGTAATCAATCCTGTAATCTTTCCAGGTTTCCGGGCGGTCTGGTTTGGCCGGGTGCTCCTGCCAGAAGATATCATCTGTTTCTGACAGATATGTTTTGAGATGGTACCTGTCCGCCAGCCACCGGCCGCAGCCCGTGTGGTCCACGTGTCCGTGGGTCAGCAGTAGTTTCCTTACCGGGCATCCGCCCCATCCCGCATCCCTGATGGCATTGACAATTGCATCAAATGCCTGTTTTGACGGCCAGATTGCATCTATTATAATCAGTCCGTCCGTGGTCCATAGTACAAAACAGCTGGTTTCCCTCTGGGAAACAATCAGAAGGTCATCAAAAATCATGGCGTGGGTGAAAAAGGACATGTCTTCCATGGCCCTTATTGTTTCCTGTGTAACCAGTGGTGTGTTTAATCGGTTCATTTTATATTCTCCTCTGCGCAAATACTTGGTTGTAGGGCTGCACAGAGGATTATCGGTTTTTGGCAGGCATTTTTATAATGGTATCCATTATGTCTCCTTTCCTTGCGGTATGGCAGTCTATAGGGGATATGACAGCTTCAGGCCACGGCATTCCTTATACGGAAGCCATGGCCTGATGATTCGTCCATATGATACTTTAGCTGACAGGCACCACAAGGACATCGCTGGACTCGCTGGTTGGTGATGCCGGCTGTGTACCTTGGGTGGGCAACGGGCTTGGGGATTGTGTCGGTGCGGTATCCCCTCCTGGTCCGGCGGGCGCATTGGTGGCCTGGGTGGGTGACGGCGACAATGTGTTGGCCGCAGTGGTTTCCGGAGCTTTTGTGGTTTCCGGGGCTTTGGTGGTTTCCGGGGCCTTAGTGGTTTCCTTGGCGGCTTTTGTGGTTTCCTTGGCAGCCTTAGTGGTTTCCTTGGCGGCCTTGGTGGTTTCCTTGGCAGCCTTAGTGGTTTCCTTGGCGGCTTTTGTAGTTTCCTTGGCGGCCTTAGTGGTTTCTTTGGCAGCCTTGGTGGTTTCCTTGGCGGAACTGCCTGCCTTGGAGGTGCTGCCGGAAGAACCGCTGCCGGAACCGCCTGTTTCGGATGAAAAATCATTGTCGCGGCTGCTGGTATCAATGCCCTCGGTGTGGCTGGTGAAGGAGGCTTTGAATGTATTGCCGGCGTAATCTTCTATGTAGACGGTCAGTGAGGAGGTATCCATGGGGAACGTGATGGTCCCGCTTGTACCTGTGGCCCCGGTGCTGCCAGTGTCCTTGGTGACGTTCACTGGCTTTACCGTCTGGTCATTTTCATCTGTTGCATAGGCTGTATCAAAGTTGACGCCGGACTGGCTGTCACTTACATTGATGGTCAGCCGGCCGCCTTCCATTACATAATCTTCTTCATTGATGGTGGGCGGTGCATCGTCCAGGGTTGCAACATGGTCGTATATACGGTTAGACATCCCGTTCCAGCCGATCACATATATTTCCAGGGTGCCGTTGTCTTCCAGGGTGGCCTTATATACTCCTTTTTCCTTGACCATTTCCAGGGGTTTTGTCTCCAGGCTTACGGTCATCTCCTTTATGGGAAGCAGGGAACGGACCTTGACGGTCAGGTCGACTGTCTTATAATCCTGGGTATCGGATACCGTATATTCAATCTTTGGCGTTGAGACAGCCAGGAAAAGGATGATCAGGTTCAGGACAATGAAGGGAAGAACGAAGCAAACCAGGTTGAACAGGGTCCGGTTGTCCTTCCAGGAACGTTTATTGTAAGTGTTGCGTTTGTTGCTGCGGTTTCTTTGTCCGCCGTAGGAGCCGGATGAACGCTCGCTGCGGGGAGCCGAATATGATGAATGACGATTCATGGAAAATCCTCCTTAAAGTATAAGCACCGAAAAATACTTTTATAGCATATCAGAAAATGTCTTTTCTTACAAGGTGAAGTTGGAAAATGCCAAAGATTGCACAACGCTCTTCAAAATAACGGCTGATTATGGTATGATAGGTGTAGTCCTGCCGGTTCAGGACACAGTATCCACAAAATAAAATATGCCGTCACAAAAGGAGCAGAACCCATGATAGGAGAAGCAGCTGTATTTGCCGAAAGGGCACACAGGGGGGTATTCAGGAAGGGGACGGACATTCCCTACATAACACATCCCATGGAAGCAGCAGTGATTGTATCCGCATTTACGGATGATGAAGAGATGATTGCAGCTGCATTGCTGCATGATGTGATGGAGGATGCCGGGGTTACGCGGGGAGAGCTGGAGCAGGCTTTTGGTCCCAGGGTTGCCTGGCTGGTGATGGATGAAAGCGAAGATAAGAGAAAGACCTGGCAGGAGAGGAAGAGCTATACGGTCCGCCATCTCATGACTGCCTCCAGGGAGATTAAGATACTGGCTTTGGGGGACAAGCTCAGCAATATGCGCAGCACTGCCAGGGATTACCTGGTTTTGGGCGATGACATATGGCAGCGTTTTAACGAGAAGGATAAGAGAAAGCATGCGTGGTATTACTGGGGAATTGCCCATGCATTGAAGGAACTGGAGAGTCACGTATATTATCAGGAATATATCATGCTGTGCAGGAATGTATTCGGTGAAGATGTATACGTGCAGGAATAAAAGATTCCCGGTAATTTGAATTGGTAAGGAGATTATCCATGAAAAGAATTGGAAGGTTTTGTAGATTAACGGCTGCCATACTGACAGCCGGAATTATTTTCAGCACGCAGGGGCTGACCGCAATCGCAGGCACCACGGGCATCGGGTCCGCCAGGTCGGAACAGACAGGTCCCGGCGTGGCAGGACAGACAGGAGGCCAGAACCAGGCAGGGCAGGCGGAAGGCCAGGTCACGGCAGGGCAGACGGAGGGCCAGGCCACGGCAGGGCAGGCGGAAGGCCAGGCCACGGCAGGGCAGACGGAGGGCCAGGAACAGGCGCCGCCCACGCAGCCGGAAAACCCGCTGCAGGTCAATTACAGTGCCTTTATAGTACAGCAGGGCTGGAGCGCGGCTACGGCGGACAATCATCCCTGTGCGGCCGGGGCAGGCTCCTGGGTAACTGCCATGAGAGCCAATCTGATTAATATACCCCAGGGTGCGCAGGTAGGAATCCGGTATCAGGTTAACCTGAGCGGTTCCGGCTGGCTGCCCTGGTCCGAAGACGGGGCAGAGGCAGGGGGCGCAGACAGCGTCATGCCCCTTGAATCCATCCGCATGGAACTGACCGGAAGCGCGGCAGCTGATTATGACTTATATTACCGGGTGCTTCAGAACGGGTCATGGACGGACTGGGCTGCCAACGGCAGTGCCTCGGGTGTGGAAGGGGCGGGACTCAGGGTAGATGGTATCCGCGCCTCCATCACAGCCAAAGGGGCAGGTCTTCCGGCAGAACCGGTGCTGACGCCCGGAATATCGTCTTCCATTGACCCCTCAAGGCCCATGATAGCGCTTACCTTTGACGATGGGCCTAAGACATCGGTTACCAGCAGGATTTTGGACAGCCTGGAGGCCAATGGGGGAAGGGCCACCTTCTTCATGGTGGGTTCCAATGTGAATGCCAATGCAGGCGTAATCAAACGTATGGTGGCACAGGGCAGTGAGGTGGCAAACCATACACATGACCACAAATACATTTCTAAGCTGAATGCAGAGGGTATCATCAGCCAGATAGGTTCCACCAACCAGAAGATTGAAGCCATATGCGGTGTCTCACCGGTGCTGATGCGTCCTCCGGGCGGTTATATCGATGCCAGGTCCCTGTCCGTGGTGGGCAATATGGGGATGTCGGCCATCATGTGGTCCATTGATACAAGGGACTGGCAGCACAGGAATGCGCAGAGGACCATTGATACGGTACTGAGTCAGGTAAGGGACGGGGATATTATCCTGATGCATGATATTTACAGCACCACGGCAGACGCGGCAGTGGTACTGATTCCTGAACTGACCGCAAGGGGCTACCAGCTTGTGACGGTCAGTGAACTGGCTGCCTACAGGGGCGGGGCTGCTCCGGGACACAAGTACAGCCAGTTCAGGTAGAAGGATATTGAATGGGATATGAACATTTGACAGAGCATATACGGACATAATCATGGGCCGCTGCCCTACAGTCAGGAATGGATTCACAGACTGTAGGGCAGCGGCCCTTTTATGCCTTCATATTAATATGGACTATCAACCTAAGAAGCGCATCCACCGCACCCGCTGCATCCGCTTCCAGGCTCCCTGGCAGTTCCAAAGACCTGTTCATGGAGGCGTCTTCCGGTGGGAGTGGCGGCAAGTCCGCCTTCCGCTGTTTCCTTAAGGGAGGAGGACATGGCGTCCCCAACCTTCTTCATGGTCCAGATGACCTCGTCCGCCGGGATGGCGCTTTCAATGCCTGCCAGCGCCAGTTCAGCTGCCACAAAGGCCCCGGCCACGCCGGAGGCATTGCGCTTGATGCATGGTATTTCCACTAATCCGGCCACAGGGTCGCATACCAGTCCAAGAATATTCTTGATGGCAATGGCGATGGCATGTTCCACCATGTGGGGAGTACCTCCGGCCAGTTCCACAATGGCAGCGGCAGCCATGGCGGCGGCAGAGCCGCACTCGGCCTGACATCCGCCCTGGGCGCCTGCCAGGGATGCGTTGTTGGCAATGACCATGCCCACGGCAGAGGCTGTAAACAGGGACATGACGCAGTCCCTTTCAGGAATATTCTTTTCCGCCTGCATGGTGAGGAGGGCTGCTGGAAGGATGCCGCAGCTGCCTGCGGTGGGAGCCGCCACAATACGGCCCATGGAGGCATTCAGCTCTGAAACAGCCAGTGCGCGGTACAGTGCGCCTGAAAGAAAGGAGCCGGTAAGGCTTGTGCCGCTTTCTGCAACCTGGCGCATCTTATAGGCGCTGCCGCCTGTAAGCCCGCTGGTACTGCGCAGGTCTTTATTAGATCCTGGTTCAATGCATTCAGCCATGACCCGGTAATTGCTTCTCATGTGTTCATATATGGATTCCTCACTCTGTTCCATCTGCAGGGCCTGTTGGTTCAACACAAGCCGGGAGATGGGAATCCCGCCCAGTTCTGCGGCAGCCACGACCCCGGCCACGGAAGAGTAATTAAAATCTAGTTCCATCGTAAGATTCCTCCTTATTGTTAGATGGGCTGCAGCATGGTACTGGAGAAGACATTGGGCAGTACCTTGATTTTCTGGTTCAGTTCCGGGCCAAAGCTGCCGTCGATTTCAATGGTCATCACTGCATCCCCGCCTTTTTGCTGCCTGGACAGACGGAAATTACAGATGTTGACCCCTGCTTCCGCCATGACCTCGGTTACGGCTGCAATGGTGCCCGGCGCATCGCGGTGGAGCACGATCAGGGTGGTATGCTGGCCCGTGATGGATACCTCCATGCCGTTGACCTCTGTCACCAGGATGTTGCCGCCGCCTATGCTGCTGCCTAAAAGGGATACCCTGTTGCCATTGGCATCCGTCAGGGCCACCCTGGCCGTATTGGGATGGGCGCCGTCAATGTCGCCCGTGGTTATGGTTACCTCAAGCCCCTGTTCCCTTGCAAGCTCAGGCGCCCTGCGTATGCGGCTGTCATCCGTGGACATGCCCATGATGCCTGCAATCAGCGCCTTATCGGTTCCATGCCCTTTATATGTCTTGGCAAATGATCCGTGGAGGAAAATGTCTGCCTTTACGGCGGGCGCTCCCAAAAGCGCCAGCGTGATACGGCCGATCCTGGCGGCCCCTGCGGTGTGGGAGCTGGACGGGCCAATCATCACAGGCCCGAGGATATCAAAAACGTTCATGGTTTTTCGCCTTTCTTTATGACTTTTTTCATGAAATTATAAGCCTTGTACCTGTCTTACGGATTTTCTCCTCCATCAGCGGGGTGATGCCCCCATCGGTGATGATGGTGTCAATCTCCTCAAATGGGCATATTTTAATCAGGCTGGCTTTGCCGAACTTGGAGGAATCCGCCAGGACAATGGTCCGGCTGGCAGACTGATGCAGCTGGTTTTGAATCCGTATCTCACTGAGCCGCTGGTCCGTACAGCCCACCACCGGGTCAATGCCCGTGACCGTCATAAACATGATATCTATGTGTATGCTTTCCAGCGTGGCGGAAAAGTCATTGACCAGTGTATATTCATCCCGGTTTAAGACCCCGCCCGTAAGGATGATGGTAATTCCTGGATTCTCAGCCAGAATCAGGGCGTTCTGGATGGAATTAGTAACCACGGTCAGTCTGTGGAAACGTTCCTTGAGGGTCAGCGCCATCATCTGGCTGGTGCTTCCATAATCCAATGCAATAATCTGTCCCTCCTCCACCATGGACGCCGCCTTTGCCGTGATGGCTGATTTCTGCTCCAGGTGCTGGGAATTACGGATCTGCAGGGAAATGTATCCTCCGGGCATATCCGGCGTTGTTCCTATATCAACGGGCACGGCTCCCCCGTGCACCCTGGACAGACGTCCCTGGTTGTCCAGGTATTCAAGGTCTTTGCGTACTGTCTCAGATGATACCCCCATTAGTTTTACCAGTTCGGCTGTATGTACAATCCCATCTTTATCTAAAAGTTCCAGAATCTTGTTATAGCGCTGCTTCGCCAGCATGAATGATTGCCCTCCCTTCCGATGTCATCCTTCTGATGCCATGTTTTGCGTTGATGCACAGTTCTTATATTATACCCCAATTTCCCAATTTAGAAAAGAGAATATACAATGATTCCCAATAAAAACCCAGCCGGGACCTTGCGGACGCCCATAAAAGATGTTGTGAAAACTTGTGAATTATTGAGAATATATTCATTATAACGGAGGAAAACCCAATTTTATAGATGCTAAATGCACAAAAAACCAACAAAAATTTTGTTATAATTGCGAAAAAATTTGATATTATTGCGAAAATACTTGAAAACCCAATAAAAAGCAGATATACTAAGTCTGTAGCAAAATTACATGACCTCGCTGGGAACGAGTGTACCGTTGGCGCTTATGGCAGGAATGTCCATGCTGCGCAGAATCAGGTATATATGACGAAAGGAGATTTAATGATATGAGTAATGAGACAAGGGCAAAGATTGTGAAGGCAGCCCCAAACCGCTGGCTGGTGTTCTGTATCCTCACACTTTCAGGAGGAATTGCATTTAAGCTTTCATCCATGAAGGATATGTTCTATGTACCTATGCAGCAGTTCATGGGTCTTTCCAATACCCAGATAGGCGGCGCCCTGAGCGCATACGGAATCGTACAGACCATCGGCCTGATAGCAGGTATCTACATCTGCGATATGTTCAGTAAGAAATACATGATAGGCGGATCACTGATCGGACTTGGCGCCGTGGGTGTATACCTGTCTACTTTCCCCGGATACTGGGGCTTCCTGGTGGCATTCGGCGTCATGGCCATCTTGGGAGAGGTTACATACTGGCCCGTATTATTAAAAGCAATCCGCCTGCTGGGCGATGAGAAGACCCAGGGCCGTATGTTCGGTTTTCTTGAAATGGGGCGCGGTATCGTAGACGTAATCATAGCGTCCACGGCCCTTGCCATCTTTAAGGCAATGGGAGAGGGCGCAGGCGCATTAAGGGGCGGCCTCCTGTTCTTATCCGCTGTCACCGCGGCAGCAGGCGTGCTCTGCCTGATATTTGTTCCCAACGATGAAAAGCGTGTGGATGAGACAGGCAAGGAAGTCAACAAGGCACAGGCTGCATTCGGCGGCATGATGCAGGCTGTTAAGAGTGTGGATATTTGGGCTGTTTCATTGAACGGATTTACGGTATACTGTATATACTGTGGACTTACTTATTTCATACCATTCCTGAACCAGATTTATTTCCTGCCTGCAACTGCGGTCGGTATGTATGGAATCATCAACCAGTATGGCCTTAAGATGGTAGGCGGCCCAATCGGCGGCTTCATGTCCGATAAAGTCCACAAATCATCTGCCAAGCATATAAGGGCTGGGTTCGTGGTATGTATTATTGCAATGGCGGCATTCCTCATGGTGCCTCATGAGACACTGGGACAGAACGGAAGCTGGATTCTGGGAGCAGCCTGTACACTTGGCTTTGGCGCTATCGTATTTACCATGCGCGCCGTGTTCTTTGCACCCATGGACGAGGTCAGGGTTCCGAAGGAAATCACCGGCGCAGCCATGAGCCTTGCCTCCCTGGTCATCTATCTGCCGAATGCATTTGCCTATGTAATGTACGGCAGCTTCCTTGACAGGTATCCGGGTATGGCTGGTTTCAGGATTGTATTTGGTGTCATGATTGCCTGGGCTGTTGTGGGCGTGGGCGTATCCACATTCTTAATCCACCGCATCAAGAAGTGCCAGGCAGCGGACAATGCAAAGTAAGAATCAGAAGGACGGTATGATAGTATGAAAGAATATAATGGTTTTAAGAACTGCGGCAGCTGGTATAAGGGAAATATCCACAGCCATACCACGGTATCGGACGGCATGCTTACCCCGGAGCAGTCTGTAAAGCTGTATAAGGAAAACGGATATCATTTCCTTTGTTTTTCAGAACATGACATATTCACGGATTACAGGGAGCAGTTTAACACGGAAAACTTCATCATAGTGCCTGCCGTGGAAAGCAGCGTTGTGCTGTATCGGGCCAAAGGAACCAATGAGCGTTATAAGATACACCATCTCCACGGCATCCTTGGGACCCAGGCCATGCAGGACGCGGCGCCTCTTGGGACCTATAAGCATATGCAGTATATCCCGCCCATGAAGTTCTTTGGGGAGTGGACCGGGCCAAAGGCTGCCCAGGAGGTGGCGGATATGCTCAGGGACCATGGATGCGTGACAACATATAACCATCCTATCTGGAGCAGGGTGACAGAGGAAGAGTTCATATATACGGAGGGTGTCAGCTCCCTGGAAATCTATAACTTTAATACGGTCCAGGAATCCAACACAGGATATGATGTGACCTACTGGGACAGGATGCTGCGCATGGGCAGGCGGATTAATGGCTTTGCCAGCGACGACAATCATAACGAGGGCCTTTTCGAAGATTCATGCGGCGGCTGGATCTGTGTCCAGGCACCGGACCTGAGCCATGACAGCATTGTACAGAACTTTATTGACGGTAATTACTATTCCTCTTCCGGACCGGAAATCCATGACTGGGGTGTAAGGGATGGGAAGGTGTGGATTGACACATCCGCTGTGAACCATGTAAACTTTGTATGTGGGAATATCATCAATGACGGGACCACGGTCCTGGGGGAGCGGTTTAAGGATACGCTCAGCCACGCGGAATATCCACTGAAAGGCCATGAAACCTATGTGCGTGTGGAGGCAGTGGACCGGTACGGACGTACTGCGTGGACAAATCCCATTTATCTGGAATGGTAGATGGTACGTAATGGTAGACAGTACGTAATGGTAGATGGTACGTAAAGGAGGAAAGGAAGAATGAAAGAATTTCAGGCGATTCTTACGGCCTTTGATGACTGGCTTTGGGGCAACTGGCTGCTGTTCGTGCTTCTGGGTGTCGGTATTTTGTATACAGTCATTACAGGGGGAATCCAGGTACGGCGTTTTGGATACATAATCAGGAAGACCGTGTGGGAGCCAATCCGTTCCAAGAATAAGGAATCCAAAGAGTCTGGAACCATTTCTTCTTTTCAGGCCCTGTGTACCGCGGTGGCGTCCTGTGTGGGAAGCGGCAATATCGTGGGCGTATCCACTGCCGTGCTGGCCGGAGGCATGGGTGCCATATTCTGGATGTGGGTTGCTGCCTTCGTGGGCATGGCAACCAAGTACGGGGAGATTATCCTGGGCATGCTGTACCGGGAAAAGAACGAAGAGGGCAACTATGTGGGCGGCCCCATGTATTATATAAAGAAGGGGCTGCACACTCCCTGGCTGGCCACGCTCTGCGCCTTTTTCATGGTGACCCAGATCATAGGAGGCAACTTCATCCAGTCCAATACCATAAGCGGTGTGATGAAGGAAAACTTCGGCGTTCCTTATCTGACGACCGGTATTGTGCTTGTCCTTCTTATCTTCGTCATAACCCTGGGCGGGCTTAAGCGGCTGGCCCATGTGGCCCAGACCCTGGTTCCGTCCATGGCCCTGATATATGTGGTGGGCGGTCTTGTGATCATCCTTGCCAACATTACCAAGGTGCCGGGGGTATTTGCGGACATTTTTGCCGGGGCATTCGGCCTGAGGGCCATGGCGGGGGGTGCCATGGGTTCCATGCTGATTGCAATGCAGAAGGGGGTGGCCCGCGGCCTCTATTCCAATGAAGCAGGTGAAGGCTCGGCTCCTGTCATCCACTCAGCCGCACAGGTGAACCACCCGGTTGAGCAGGGAATCACAGGCGTGGCCGAAGTATTTCTGGATACATTTGTCATCTGCACCATTACAGGATTGATTTTAGGGGTGACCGGGGTTCTGGATTCCGGGGCGCCGGGGAATGTGCTGGCAATCAATGCATTTGCAAGCGTGTGGGAACCGCTGCGGTATGTGGTGGCCCTCTGCCTGCTGCTTTTCTCTTCCACAACCCTTATGAGCCAGTGGTACTTTGGCTTTGTGGGCCTGAATTATATATTCGGGAGCAAGGTGGCGGGAAAGTTTAAATACGTTTTCCCGTGCTTCTGTATTGTTGGGGCATTGGCTGAAATCGAGCTGGTATGGGTAATCCAGGATATTGCCCTGGGACTGCTTACGATTCCAAACCTGATTGCCATGGTGGTGCTTGCGCCGCAGGTGAGGAAGGCTACGAAGGAGTATTTTTCAAAAGGATAGTTAAATATTGTTTATAGAAGGAAACAGGACGGTTGAATGCCAAATTATGATTCAACCGTCTTTTTGTGTGTAAATCTGCTAACTATTTTTTGGGTACCAGCCAATGTATATAGATATTATACAAAAAATATGATTGATACTATAATTTCTGTATATGGAGCGCGCGTTACTAAAAGAGAAGGGAAAAGAAACAATGAAAAGCAAAGACATGCAATACTATATTAAGTCCGTTATCGGGCTTGTGATAATGTTTGGATTTGGCCAGCTTCCTCCTATTGGACCGCTGACACCGCTGGGGATGCGGATTGTGGGGCTTTTTGTGGGTTTAGTCTTTTTGCTGTGTACGGTAGATATTGTATGGCCGAGTATGCTGGGGATGATTGGTCTTGGGCTCACAGGATACTGTTCTGTGGGTGAGGCGATTTCTTCCGGATTCGGCAGTGAGATGGTCTGGATGATGCTGATACTTCTTGTGCTTGCGGCAGGAATCAGCAACAGCGGGCTGGGGGAAATACTGGCACGGTGGTTTATTACAAGAAAGGCATTGCAGAGCAGGACAATGCTGTTTACCTTTGTCTACATAGTGTCCTTCGGTATCTGTTCCCTGCTGGTGGCATCCTTTACATCTGTGATTCTGGCATGGTCCATCTTTTATAACATTGCGGACATGGCAGGATATAAGAAGGGGGAGCGTTACAGTACCATATTCATCATAGGATGCTTCTTATCCTGCATCATGTATGAAGGGCTGTTTGCTTTCCGGAGCTGGTGGATGGTGCTTGCATCCACGTTCAGGGATATGACGGGTTACCACATCAACTATGTGACGTATTTCATTATCAGCTTTACAATTGTGACACTGGTAATTCTTCTGCTTGTCCTGTCCATGAAATATGTGTTCAAATGTGATTTTGATAAGCTTGCCTTGGTGGATGTAAGCGCGCTGGAGAATAAGGACATGAAACTGAACTTCAGGCATAAGACATTATTTACCTGCTTTGCAATGATTGTCACATACGCATTTGTCACGATTATCTGTCCGCCAGAGTGGCCGGTAATTGCATTTTTAAATAACATATCCCTTGGGGGCTGGTTTGCAATCGTACTCTGCGTTTCCATGATTGTACGGTGGGAGGGGAAACCTATCCTGGACTTCCCGTCCATGGCTGCAGAGGGAATCAACTGGAACATCATCATGATGTGTGCATCCCTGATTCCCATTGCAAAAGCGGTTACATCAGATGCCACAGGCGTGAAGGAACTTCTGACCAATATCCTTTCACCGGTCCTGTCTGGGATGAACCCAATCGTATTCATCATTACAATCATCGTAATCATGATGATCCTGACAAATGTGGGCAGCAACATGGCAACGGGAATCGTACTTATGACAGTCATCATCCCGTTTGTGCAGGATTATTATTTCTCACCGGCCCTGGTCGGAATGATGATCATCTTCATTGCTACAATGGGATTCATCCTTCCCGGTTCATCCGGAATGGCTCCGTATCTGTATGCTAATAAATGGATAGAAGTAAAGGATATTTATAAATATGGGCTGTACTGGTGCTTATTGTTCTTAATCGTGTCAATATCGGTCTATATAATTGCCAGCTTCATTGTTTAAAGTAAATCCTGGTGCTCCAACCAGCCGGAAACCATACGATATGGAGCACTAGATGGAACTGAAGAAACTGCGGATTTTCTGCATCAGGAGGGTTTCTGAAATACTCAGTTTGGAAGAGATGTCATATATCATGAATACATCCAGATCCGTCTCAAAGTCGACGATATCTATGACTGCAAGTTCATGTTCCACGGACCATGGAGTCAGGCAGGCGGCAATGCTTGGGGCAACCATGATGGTATCCGGGTGTTCCAGGAGTACGGACTTGGCAATCTCAAGATTGGGCAGGACCGTAAAGTGGGGAAACCGGTGGAGAAGCTGACCCACCATCTTATCCTGCGCACCGGGATATGTGTGGGTGAGCAGCAGGTGGCGGTCAATGACCTCCTCCAGGGTGACATGGCTTCTGGATGCAAGGTCGGATGCAGCAGAAACAAAGAGGCAGAATTTATCGGAATATAGATGCTCCCTGCACAGGTGCTCATTTTTAAAGGCAATGGATGGGAAGGGGTCGTCCCGCATGGCTGCGCTGACAACGATATTGGCGGTTTGGTTTTTAATGAATTTTTCCGTATCTTCATAGCTTACCTGATATATATGGAGATGGGCGTGGAGATGCTGTTCAACCCAGTGCTGCATAAGGTAATGGGACAGGGCTTTGGTGCCGGCAGGAAAGACACCGAGGTTGATGATCTGGTTCTGGGTATTGCTTGCAGAGAAAAGATAATGAAGTTCATCATTTTTAAGCAGGATGTCCTTAATCAGCTCAATGGCCCGGGCGCCATCCTCTGTGAGCAGGATGCCTTTGTTGGTGCGCTTGAAAATCTGGATGTTCAATTCCTGTTCCAGGGAGTTGACAATGGTGCTTAAACCGGTCTGGCTGATATAGAGCTTTTTCGCCGCGGTGGAAATGGATTTATACTTGGCCACTTCAACAATAAACTGTAAATGTTCAATACGCATGATAACACCTCAAATTATCTCAAAAGGAGAACAAAAATATGAAAAAATATACACAGATTATAGCAGATTACCTGTCTGAACTCAAGTATGAAAACATACCTGAGGAAGTCATTGAAAGGGCGAAGCTGGTTACTTTACATACCATCGGCGCAGCGATTGCGGCTATGAAGACCCAGGCCGGAAGGAATATCATCGATGTTGCCAGGACCCTGGGAAGCGGAGGCAGGGAAGCCACCATCATCGGCGATGGTTCCATTGTCAGCCTGGGCAATGCGGTCCTTGCAAGCGGAACCCTGGCAGACCTGTTGGACTGGGAGGACTGCAGTTTTACAGGGCATCCTTCTGCAGGCGCGGTACCCACGGGACTGGCAGTGGCAGAGGCATACCACAAAAGCGGAAAGGATTACCTGACGGCGCTGGTGGGCGGTTATGACGTATACCAGAGAATCGCCATGGCAGTACAGCCATCACCTAAGCGTTTTGAGCAGGGCTGGGGACTGCATTGCTGGCAGATTTTTGCTCCCGCTTCCGTGGCAGGCAAACTCATCGGCATCAAGGGTGAAAAGATGAACCAGCTTCTGGGGGCCGCAGGGCATATGACTCCGATTGCCATTAATTTAATCCACTCCTCCTTCAGCGATTTCTATCATTATACACATGGCCTTACGGCCCAGTCCGCAGTGGAATGTGCGCTGATTACGGAAAAGGGGATTTCTACGCTGATGGGCATCCTGGAAGAGGATACCGGATATTATTTTGGCGTTTCCGACCAGTGTGACTGGGATTGGTTTGACAAAGAACTGGGCAGCAGATATATGATTATGGATCTTATGCTGAAGAACTGGCCGGTAAATATGTGGATCCAGACCCCGATGGATATGATCCATTCCATCGTGACTAAGAATGATGTTGACCCGGATAAGATTAAACTGATTGAAATCTCACCCTTTATCCCAAACCGCAGCGAGGACAGCCCGGCAGATGGGTATGATTCCATGGTGGCTGCACAGTTCAGCATACCGTTCTGCATGGCCATGTATTTGAAGGGACCCAAGGTGGGGACCGCCTGGCTGGAAGAGGAATATTTAAAGGACCCGGAAATCTTAAAGATGGCATCCAAGGTAAAGGGGATTGGGGAGAAATCCTTAATCAGCAGCAACTTTGCTAAATTCCAGGAAGGTTCTTATCCATCCTACGCCATGAGGGTGACCATGGAAGACGGCACTGTCTATGAGGAAGCAATCCAGTTCCCCAAAGGACATCCGCAGAACCCATATACAAGACAGGAGTGCATCGACTGCTTCAAGCTTGCCACAGGCGGTTTGATGAGTGAAGAAAAGCAGGATGTGCTGTGCGATTACATCCTGAATGAACTGGAACATGTTGAGGACATGGCGGAAATCGGAAGATATCTGACTGTATAAGAAAATATATGGGCGGATGTGATGTCCGCCCACATGTATATCGGAGGTAAGGAAAATGGTGAAGAATATTACGGTAATCGGCGGCGGTTCCACAGGCCATGCAGCGGCCGCATACCTGACAGGTAAAGGATTTGCAGTGACATTATGTGATAATGGGAACTTCAGGCAGGAACTGGATGACGTGAGGGAGTCCGGCGGAATCCTCTTAAGGGGAATGGCGGGAAGGGGAGTCTATAATCCTGCCAATGTAACCCATGACTTTAAGGAAGCAGCCGAGAGCGCGGAACTGATTATGATATGTGTTCCCGCGGTCAGGCATGGGGAGGTGGCGGAACAGATTGCGCCTTACTTAAAGGCCGGGCAGAGTATCCTGATCATTCCCGGGAACCTTGGGTCCTTTACCTTCAGGAATGTTTTTAAGGCCCATGATGTGCCGGAGGATGTACTGATTGCAGAGATGGAAGGGAACCTGTGCCCATGCAGGCTGAATCCCCCGGCAGAGGTTACCGTGGGACTGCCAATCCGCGCAAAGAAAATTGCCGCGCTGCCAGGCAGGAACACAGAAGAATTTATAAAGAGGAATGAAGGCGTATTGGAGTTTATCGCAAATCAGAATGTCCTGGTGGGGGCCATGATTTCCGACAATTATGTAAATCATATCGGGACCACACTCCTGGCATCCAGCACCGTGGATGCCATGGGAGATGATTTCATCTTATTCCAGCACGGGATTACCAAGTACTCAATCCGTTGTGTGGAGGCAATCCGCCAGGAGAGGATTAAACTCCTTGCTTACTTTGGCCTGGAAGAGCGGTTTTCAGCCACTGGGTTCTTCGAGGATCTGGTGGACTGGAAAAACCATCCGGAATACTCCGTGTTCCGTACCTTAAAAGGGCCTGACAGTCTGCAGCACCGCTATGTGGAGGAGGACTCCCTGGCCTGCGCGTCCATGGCGCTGTCCTGTGCGGAGCGGGTGGGCATTGATATGCCGGTACTTAAATCCGTGCTGACACTGGCATCCACTGTAAATGGAAGACAGTACTACGAGGAAGGAAGGACACTGAAGAACGTGGGCTTTGGTAATGACATGACAATGGAACAGATTCTTGAGGAATTGAATTAAAGGAGGTTTATCATATGATTTATAACTGGAGGGCTGCAATTGGAGTAATTGCTCCTACAACAGGTGTTGCAATAGAAATGGATTTTCACAGGTTTGCGCCCGAGGGGGTTGCTGTGGTGACCAACAGGATTCCTTTTTCCGGCAATCCGACACCGGAGGAACTGATGGACATGGTATCTTACTTAGAAGAATCCGCACGTATATTCAGGCCGGAGGTGCCCTTTGACGTGGTTACCTTTGGCTGTACATCCGGAAGCCTTGTGGGAGGAAGCGGATTTGATAAAAAATGCATAGAGGCAATTGAGAAGACCTGCGGATTCCCGGGACTTACCACCAGCACTTCTTTGCTGGATGCATTTAAGGCCCTGGGCGCGGGAAACGCAGCCGTGGTGACCCCGTATCCGGATGAGACCAATGTGTTGGAGAAGAAATTCCTGGAGGATAACGGCGTCCATGTGACAAACATCAAGGGCATGACGTCTAAGCGGTGCAGCCTGGATGAACTGAGCGACAGGCCCCATGACATTTACCAGCATGTTAAGAACCTGGATTTGACAGGCGCGGACAGTATTTTCATAAGCTGTACAGGGATGAATGTCCTCGATATCATTTCCACCATTGAGTCCGACTTCGGCCTGCCTGTGCTTACCAGCAACCAGGTAACGCTTTGGGGCGCCCTTAGAAAGGCAAGGGTGGGGGATAAGATTCCATATCTTGGAAAATTATTTACAATATAATAGTACTCAGTCACTGGGCGGAGGGAAATATGTCAGATATAGAGAAATTGATGAAAGCAAAAATAGCCTGCGTGGAAACAGGAATTGAGATAAAGAGGACCTTGTGCGACATCTGCTGCCCGGTCATGCATTGCGGCGTTGATGCGTATGTAAAAGATGGAAAAATCATCAAAATAGAGGGAACTAAGGAACATCCCCGCAGCCACGGTAAGCTTTGCACAAAGGGCGCGGGCGGCAGGCAGTATGTGTACCGGGAGGACAGGCTGAAGACTCCCCTTAAAAGGGTAGGCGAGAGGGGCGAGGGCAGGTTTGAACCTGTTTCCTGGGATGAGGCATACAGGATCATTGCAGACAATCTGCTGAAGGTAAGGAAGGAATACGGCGCGGACAGTGTTGCGTTCTTCTCCGGGTATACGAAATGGTACCGCCAGTATCTGCACCGTTTTGCGTATTCCTTTGGAAGCATTAATTATGGTTCTGAGTGCAGCACCTGTTTTAAGGCAAGCGAGATGGCCTGGGCCGCAACCGTGGGACTTGATTCGCAGCCGGATATGGAGAACTCCAATGTAATCCTGGGATTTGCCTTAAATGGATTCCACTCCAACCATCTGTTATCCAAACGGCTTCTCCGTTTAAGGGAGCAGGGAAAGAAATTCATTATCATTGATCCCAGGAAGACTCCTGCCACGAAAAAGCTTGCGGATATCCATCTTCAGATCCAGCCTGGAACCGACGGGGCCCTTGCCCTTGGCATGGCCAACCTGATTATACAGAATAACTGGCATGACAAGGAATACATAGAGAAATACACATATGGTTTTGAAGAGTATGCGGAATATGTCAGTCAGTTTGACCTTGCAACAACAGCCAGGCTTACGGGATTAAAGGAAGAGGATATCTATGAGGCCACGAAACTGTACGCAACCAATGGTCCGGCTTCCATTATGGAGACATCCTGTTCCATTACCCATCACACAAACGGCTTCCAAAATTACCGGGCCATGATCTGCTTAAATGGACTGACAGGCAACTTCGACCGTCCTGGCGGCCAGATCCCGGAACAGTCCACATTCTATGATATGCCTGCTGGTTTCAGGATGTATGAACATGAGTATTATCTGGATGTGCAGCCGGACAGGAAGCATGACGCTGTAGGCTGCAGGAAATTCCCGCTGTGGAGTAAATTCATGGATGAAATGCAGGCAATGGATTTATCCAGACAGATATTGGAAGGGACGCCATATCCCATTAAAGCCGTATACGGGGCGGGAATGAACATGAAAATCTTCCCGGACACAAAGAAAATGGCGGAAGCCTTAAAGTCGCTGGACTTTTTCGTGGATGTTGACCTGTTCATGACATCCACTGCCAAATATGCGGATATCGTGCTTCCTGCCTGCACCTCCTATGAAAGAGGGGAGTTCAAGGCGTATATCGGAGGATATGCAACCTACACCAAACCGGTCATAGAACCCCTGTACCAGTCCAAAAGCGATGTGCAGATACTAAAGGAACTGGCCGATGTGATGGAGCTGGATGATGAACTGCTGCGGCAGGGCTATGATGCGGAAATCAACTATATGATCCGCGATTTAAGCTTTACCATTGATGACCTGAAAGCCAGTGACCTGCCAATCAAGGTAAAGGAGGCAAGGGAAGCGGAACCGGGAGAATTCACAAAGAACGGCATGGGAACGCCTACTGGAAAGTTTGAGTTCTATTCCAACTACATTGCGGAATTTAAGGATATGGGATTAAGCCCCATTCCCACGTACTCAGGCACATTAGACGATGAGGACATGGACCGGAAGGAATACCCCTTTATCCTTGTGACCGGTTCAAGGCTGCCCAACGCCATCCATTCCAGGATCCATAACCTTGCATGGGCCAGGAGCTTAAGGAAGGATCCCATGGTGGACCTGAACCTGGAGGATGCCAGGGATATGGGAATTGAAAAAGGGGATATGGTTGAAATCCAGACCATTACAGGCAGTATCCGGATGAAAGCCAACCCATCAGTGAAAATCCGCAGAGGGGATGTGCAGCTGTACCACGGGTATACCGAGGCCAATGCCAATGACCTGATTGGAAGCAGGCATACAGATCCATACAGCGGATTTCCAGGATTTAAGTCCAGCAGATGCAGGATTGTGCCTGTGCCATGTTCGTAGAAAGCCGGGAGGATGAGACATGAAACAAAAAACAGCGGTCGTTGGGTTTGGCTGCGCAGGCTACCACGCGGTCAAGGCCATGAGGGAACACGGCTATCAAGGTGAGATTGACGTATATACGGATACAGCATGGACGCCGGGTAATCCCATGCTGACTACATATTACATATATGGAAAGATTGGCAGGGAAGGGACCCGTCCATTTGGGACAATCGGGGAAATCCAGAAAAAGTATCCTATTCATATAGAATCTGTCATGGTTAAAAAAGTATTATCTGAGGAAAAGGCAGTACTGACAGATGGAGGGGAGAAACGGTTCTATGACCAGATACTCATTGCCACCGGGGCACGGGCTTTTGTCCCGCCGGTTCCGGGCGCTGGTGGCAGGAATGTATATTCCATGCGTACCATGGATGACGCCATGCTGGTTAAGGAAGCGCTGGAGGCAGGGACCATAAGAAGTGCGGTGGTGGTAGGAGCATCCATGGTGGGAATCAAACTGGTGGAATTATTCCATGCAAAGGGTATAAAATGCACGCTGGCTGATATGGCCGCCGGCATTTTCCCTGTATCGGCAGTTCCCCGGATTGCTGATGAAATTGAGCAGCGGTTAAAGAACATGGGGGTGGACCTTGCCTTTTCAAAGGCCCTGCAGTCCATAGAAGACAGGAATGGGATGAAGCAGGTGGTATTTGCAGACGGCAAAAGCATATCTTGCGACATGGTCATGATGTGCATCGGAACCAGGGCCAATACCCAGGTGGCAGATGGGAAAATCATGGTTAACAGGGGAATCGTGGCAGATACGTCCATGAGGACCAACATGCCGGATATCTATTGCGCCGGGGACTGCTGCGAGGGTGTTAACCTGCAGACAGGACAGACACAGATCATCGGTATATGGGATAACGCTGCCAGACAGGGCAGGACGGCCGGGGCTAACATGGCCGGAGTTAAAACCGTATATCCCGGAAACCTCCTTCACAATATCACCCATTTCATGGGAATGGATTTCATTGGATACGGGGATGTGAAAAGTGAAGGGGAGGAATTTGTCTACGAGAACAAAGAAAAGGGGCAGAAGTTTGTTGTCATTGTAAAGGACGGCGTTCCGGTCTGCATGAATTTCCTGGATTCCTACGGGGCAAGCGGTGTGCTTAAATCCTATATGCTGGGGAAGCTGGCAGGCAGGAAAGAGGGCCTAAGCCCGGTGGCAAGGGTACGGATGATCCGGGAAGGGGTTCCGGAAAAGCTGATTGATCTTTTGATGAAGGAAAAGGAGAATGACAATGGGGAAAGTAATTGACCTTGATTTTCATAAATGCTCTGCATGCGGAGCCTGCGCAGTGGCATGCATGGACCAGAACGACCTGGATGTGACAGGCGGCGTATCCCCCTTCCGTGTGGTCTGCGACCTGGAGGACAGGGATGGGGAGTATGAGTATTATTCCATTGCCTGTTTCCACTGTGACGATGCGCCCTGTATCACGGCATGTCCCTGTAATTGCTTAAGCAAGGATGAAGAGACCGGGTTCACGGTATATGATAATACCAACTGCATCGGATGCCACAGCTGCGCCATGGCATGCCCCTTCGGAGCACCCTGTTATGGACCGGACGGGAAAATGATAAAATGTGACGGCTGTGCGGAACGGGTCAAGCGGGGGCTTGAGCCGGCATGCGTGAGAAACTGCCCCACAGGAGCGCTGACACTGATGGAGGAACAGGAACTGAAAGAGGTAAAAGTCAACTGCTCCCTGAAGAAACTGATGGCCAGGGCAGATGAGGCGTAATGGGGATTTGAGGACAGGGAGAATATAAAAAATGGAAGGGAAATTCTTATACCTTGACCGTGAGGCGGTAAAGAAATATCTAAGGCCGGAAGATGTCATAAATGCAGTGAAGGGGCTATGGAGCCACTGGAAGGACGGAAGTGTCCGGGAGGGGGACCATGCCTTCCTTCCTGCGGGGGACGAAACTGGCAATGAGTTCCTCCACATTGGGGCCTGCCTTAACATGGAGGGCATATTGGGGTTCAAATGGATTAACATTTACAGGAACCCTGCGCCGGGATATCCATTTAGCCACGGTAATATTGTGGTGGTGAATGATATCAGGACAGGGGCCCTGCGGGCAATTGTAAGCGCAGATGACATCACTGCCATGAGGACCGCGGGCGGACACGGTGTTGTATCGGCCAGGTATCTTGCCAAGGATAAGGTGCGTACATTGTCTGTCATCGGAAGCGGCAGCCAGGCAGTGCAGGGAATCCGCGGATTCCTGACTGAGTTCAAGGAACTGGAATGTATCCGTGTCAATTGCCGGAGGAAGGAACGTTTCCAGGAAATCAGGGAGATGTTCGGGGACAAGGTGCCCCTTGTCCATATGGAGGATATCCGGGAAGCCGTCAGGAATGCAGATGTAATCCTGACAGCCACTAACAGCAAGGACATATTGCTGCGCTGCGATGATATTGAGAAAGGGACCACGGTAATTGCGCTGGACGGATTTATAGATGTGGACCCGGAATTATCCCGCCGGGCTGATAAATGGTTTGTGGGTAACCTGGACACGGACAGAAAAGAAATCGTTGACAGCAAGGAAATGTCCCATGGATTTGAACTGCGCCATGAAGATATCATTGGGGAAGTGGCGGATGTGATCACAGGTAGGCTTCCGGGAAGGGAGTCGGACGATGAGATTATCGTCTGCACCCATATGGGGTCGGGGACTTATGATGTGGCATGTGCATTTGAGGTATATAAAAAGGCATTGGAGGCCGGTGACGGACTGGAGTTGAGGCTGTGACGGCCATGTAAGGGGAGGACGGTGGGAATAAATTAAAGCATGTACCAGTATATCTCTGCTCTTTCGTAGGGCAGGGATTTTTTTGATGGAACTGACAGCTTATTTTAGGATGTTTTTTGGTAGTGGTATGGTAATGGTTTAGAGATGGTTGATGATTTAAGGTGATGGCCTAAAAACAGTCTTGATTATTCCGCGGATATTATGTATAATATGACCACAGATGATTTCATTCCGACATCTGCCTGTGCAGCGGCACAGAGACGGGGATTCTTTCTGAAACCCGTGATTTCCCATTAACAGCATCAGAATAAGGACGCCGTACATTGACAATTTCATAGGATTTGCAGTCTGTTATCCTTACAGGTTGATATAGTACCGGGAGGGATGGTCATGACAGGGAAAAGAAGAGCTAAAAGAAGGGTTAAAAGGCAGGACTGGAAAGCGGTACGGCTGCTGACAGCGCTGCTGGTTATTTTGACATGGACGATACAGTTGGACAGCAGGATGGACTTTGTATACGCCCAGACACAGATGCCGGACAAAGATCCGGTTCTGGAAGGAGACATGCTTTATATCACAAGGAAAATGGAAGCCGGGCCGGAAGCAGCGGGCGCCGGGATCAAGGCGGGACAGGCGGCAGATGCGCAAGCCGGAACAGCGGCGGGCCAGACAGCAGATACCCAGACAGCAGATGCCCAGGCGGTCCCGGATATTCCACCTGAGTCTTATTGGGACAGGAATGGACGCGAGTATGTGCTGGACCACTATGAGGTGAAGGAGATTCCTGGCCATATGGTGGGCAGGGTGTTGGAAAAGCAGGTGGTTTATTCAGATGTAGAAGGCGCGGAAGGACTTCCGGAATCCATTTCCGTCACGGAGGAAGTGTCGGGGATACCGGCAGAAGGGGAATTGTATATACGGGACAGCCGGATTGTAAGGGAAGAATGGCGGGACGGTTTCCAGGCGCCGGTACTGTTTCATTCCTATGGCGCGGATGAATACCAGACAGGCTCCCTGGTCATAAGCGGTGAGGATGTGCTGGCTTCGGCAGTGGAGTCGCAGGAAGGCATTCTGGAGGTCATGGGCCTTTCACCGCAGCAATACCGCATCCATTCCATGACATGGGACGGTGAGGCGTTTGAGGATGAAGATGGGCAGCTATGCCGCAGGGCAATGGCTGAGGGGCAGAAGCTGGTACGTGATTATGAGATTACATATGAGGGGGAGGTGGCGTATATGGAGCCGGTATCTTATGAGATGGAGATGGCCTACCGTCCGGTGCTGCCCTCCCGGGTATGGCTGGATGAGGAAGGGACGGATACCTTGGCGGGGGAGGTGGCGCAGGAACCTTCAACCACAGGGGAGGGTGGTCCGTTGTGGTACTGGGTCCGCAGCGGTTTTGTGATTACGGTGGGCGCAGGGCTTATTGGTATCTGTGCAGGAGTCCTGGCCCTGGCAGTATCCTGGCTCAGGCAGAGAAAGAAGGAGCAGGACCGGAAATATCTTCCGGACAACATAAGCGGTTGAGGCCCAGGGCAGACATGTGTTATACTTTAGGGAGTGAATAAATGAAAAGGAGAACAGATATGACAAATCCGGTATATGAAAAATTAATGAACTGCTATGCCAGTGTAAAGGACAGGCTTCCTTTCAGGCCCAAGGCAGCCCTTATTCTGGGTTCCGGCCTGGGTGATTATGCGGACCAGGCCGAGGTGGAAGGCGTGATTGATTATCATGATATAGAAGGTTTTCCGGTATCAACGGTAGCCGGACACAAGGGGAGGTTTGTATTTGCACATATTAATGGCGTGCCGGTGGTCATGATGCAGGGCCGCGTCCATTATTATGAGGGGTATCCCATGACGGATGTGGTGCTTCCGGTCAGGCTCATGAAGCTGATGGGAGCGGAAATCCTGTTCCTGACCAATGCCGCGGGCGGGGTCAATCATGACTATGCCGCAGGGGACTTCATGCTAATCAGGGACCAGATTGCCTGCTTTGTACCGTCTCCGCTGATTGGGCAGAACCTGGATGAGCTGGGGCCGAGATTTGCTGATATGAGCCAGATATATGATAACAAGCTGTGCGATGTAATCAGGACAGCCGCCAGGGAGCTGGATATCCGGATTCAGGAGGGAGTCTATGTACAGCTGACAGGACCTGCCTATGAAACGCCCCAGGAGGTAAGGATGTGCAGGATCCTGGGCGGTGATGCAGTGGGCATGAGCACTGCCTGCGAAGCCGTGGCGGCCAACCATATGGGGATGAGGGTATGCGGGATATCCTGTATTACCAACCTGGCATGCGGCATGACGGACACGCCCCTTTCCCACGAAGAGGTTCAGGAAACCTCAGACAGGGTGGCTCCCCTGTTTAAGAAATTAGTGTCAGAATCCATTGGAAGAATGGGAATTCTCTAATATTTTAGGAAAAATTAAAGAAAAAGACATAGTAAAATAGTGTTTTTCGTAGTAATATGTATCGTGAGCGCGGCGGGGGCATTAAGCCGCTGCGCCTCAAAGAAAACGCATCATGTGTCAGCAACAGAAAAGAGGAGATTCATTATGAAAAAACACTATTTAGCAATCGCTGTCCTGGCTATGGCCCTTGGTATGACAGCGTGTTCATCAAAGACAAGTGAGACAACAGCAGATACCACCGCAGCTACCACGGCGGTTGAGACAACAGCAGAAACCGATGCATCCGCTGAGGATGAGGAGGAAGACTACTACTATGGTTTTGTCGGGGAAGTGAATGACAAGGTCATAACCGTTGCGGATGACGAAGGCAAGGAAGTCAGGTTTGACGTGTCAGCGGCCAAGGTAGAGGGAGCAGATGCCATTGGAACAGGTGACGAGGTAGAGGTGGCTTACGGCGGCCAGCTGTCAGAAGACGTTACAAAGGCAAAATCAGTGGATATCATTACCTCCGCTGCTGCAGAAGCAGCTGCAGAGGCTGCCGCGGAGATTGACGAGACTATAAGCGGCACCATTGAGAAGGCAGATGACAAGACCCTGACATTGAAGACAGAAGATGGTACATATACCTTCAACACCATCATTGCCCAGAAGGTGACCAAAGACGGTATCAAGGCCGGTGCAGAGGCTGATGTGACATTCTACGGAGATTTAGAGGATGAGGAAGATAAGCCGGTTGCGACTAAGATCGTGACAGAGGATGCCATGGATACGCCGGAGGCAAAGGTGAACGCCCTTACAGGCAAGGTGGTTGAGGTTAAGACAAATTATGTGGTATTAGAGACTGCAGACCCCGATAATACCCTGTTTACCTTTGTTGGCACGGATGGTATGTTTGATAAGCTGAAGGTTGGCGATACGGCCACGGTTGCCTACGAAGGAACCTTGACTGACAAGTCCATTATGGCTACTGGCCTGAAGTAGGTTAAAAAGGCTTTATGATGATTGAAAATGCTGCCCTGGGAATTTTTTCCGGGACAGCATTTTTTAATCAAAAAAAATTAGCACTCACCCCTTGACAGTGCTAACAACATGTGTTATAGTACGACTAGAACAAAGAAAACCGCAGCACAATTCCGATATCCATCCGCGCAGAGGACAGCAGAAAGTGATTTCTGATTACCTGTTGGTTCTGGGGACGGGGATACGAAGAAAGGGGAATGGGCGATGAATATTAATAAATTCACACAAAAATCAATGGAAGCAGTCCAGAACTGTGAGAAGCTGGCATATGAATATGGAAACCAGCAGATAGACCAGCAGCATCTGCTCTACAGCCTCCTGACCCTGGATGACAGCCTGATTCTGAAGCTGATTACCAAGATGGGGATTCAGGGCGACATGTTTACCAATGAGGCTAAGCAGGCAGTGGAACGCCTTACCAAGGTAAGCGGAGGCGGCCAGCTGTATATCAGCAATGACCTGAATAAGGTACTGATTAACGGCGAGGACGAGGCAAAGGCCATGGGCGATGAATATGTGTCCGTGGAGCATCTGTTCCTGGCCCTGCTGAAACATCCGAATAAGGAAATCAAGGAGCTGATGAAGCTCTATAATATAACCAGGGAGACATTTTTACAGACCCTTTCAACAGTAAGGGGCAATCAGAGGGTGGTTTCGGATAACCCGGAAGCAACGTATGATACCCTTCAGAAGTATGGGTATGACCTGGTGGAACGGGCCAGGGACCAGAAGCTGGATCCTGTCATCGGCCGCGACAGCGAGATAAGGAACGTGGTACGTATCCTGTCCCGTAAGACTAAGAACAACCCGGTTTTAATCGGTGAACCCGGCGTGGGCAAGACCGCTGTGGTGGAGGGCCTGGCCCAGCGTATTGTGGGCGGCGACGTGCCGGACGGCCTTAAGGATAAGAAACTGTTTGCCCTTGATATGGGCGCCCTGGTGGCCGGCGCCAAGTACAGGGGCGAGTTTGAGGAACGTCTGAAGGCAGTGCTGGAGGAAGTGAAGAAGAGCGACGGACAGATCATCCTGTTCATTGATGAACTCCATACCATTGTAGGAGCCGGCAAGACAGAAGGCTCCATGGATGCAGGCAATATGCTAAAGCCCATGCTGGCCAGGGGCGAGCTGCACTGCATCGGAGCCACCACCCTCAATGAATACAGGCAGTATATTGAAAAGGATGCTGCCCTGGAACGCCGGTTCCAGCCGGTGCTGGTGGATGAACCTACGGTGGAGGATACCATTTCCATCCTTAGGGGGCTTAAGGAGCGCTATGAAGTATTCCATGGCGTTAAGATAACAGACTCAGCGCTGGTCAGCGCGGCAACCTTGTCGGACCGTTATATATCCGACCGCTTCCTGCCGGATAAGGCCATTGACCTTGTGGATGAGGCCTGTGCCATGATTAAGACAGAGCTGGACACCATGCCCGCTGAACTGGATGAGATGTCCAGGAAGATCATGCAGATGGAGATTGAGGAAGCTGCCCTTAAGAAAGAGACGGACCGTTTGAGCCAGGACCGTCTGGCTGATCTGCAGAAGGAGCTGGCTGAACTGCACGATGATTTTGCAGCAAGGAAGGCACAGTGGGAGAATGAGAAGGCCAGCGTGGACCGTCTCAGCAGCCTGAGGGAAGAGATTGAGGCGGTTAACCGGGACATCCAGGACGCCAAGCAGCGCTATGACCTTAACAAGGCCGCGGAACTGCAGTACGGCAGGCTGCCCCAGCTTCAGAAGGAACTGGAAGCAGAGGAGGAGCGGGTTAAGAACGAGGACCTGAGCCTTGTGCATGAAAGCGTGACCGAGGACGAGATTGCCAAGATTGTCTCCAGATGGACCGGGGTCCCGGTGTCCAAACTGACGGAAAGCGAGAGAAGCAAGACCCTGCACATGGATGAGGTCCTTCATGAGCGTGTGGTCGGCCAGGATGAAGGCGTGGAAAAGGTGACGGAATCCATCATCCGTTCCAAGGCCGGAATCAAAGACCCATCAAAGCCAATCGGCTCCTTCCTGTTCTTAGGACCCACCGGTGTTGGTAAGACGGAACTGGCAAAGGCGCTGGCAGAGGCATTGTTTGATGATGAATCCAACATGGTGCGTATCGATATGAGTGAGTACATGGAGAAGCACTCCGTGGCACGTCTGATTGGTGCGCCTCCTGGATATGTGGGATATGATGAGGGCGGACAGCTGACAGAGGCAGTGCGGCGCAAGCCATACAGCGTGGTACTGTTTGATGAGGTGGAGAAAGCCCACCCGGATGTATTCAACGTACTGCTCCAGGTCCTGGATGACGGACGTATCACGGATTCACAGGGCAGGACCGTGGACTTTAAGAACACGATCATCATCCTGACCTCCAATATAGGGTCCCAGTACCTGCTGGAAGGGATTGATGGCAGCGGGCAGATCCGTCCGGAGGCAGAGACAGCGGTGATGAATGACCTGCGGGTACATTTCCGTCCTGAGTTCCTTAACAGGCTGGATGAGGTCATCCTCTTTAAACCGCTGACCAAAGACAATATCAGCCGGATTGTGGACCTTTGTGTGGCTGATCTGAATAAGCGTCTTTCCGACAGGGAGCTTTCCATCGAACTGACTGACAGCGCCAAGTCATTTATCACGGAGAGGGGATATGACCCGGTGTACGGCGCCCGTCCTCTCAAACGGTATCTTCAGAAACATGTGGAGACCCTTGCGGCCAAGCTTATACTTGGCGACGGCGTGAGGGAAGGCAATACCATCGTGATTGATGTGGCTGAGGATGGAAGCAGGTTGATTGCATATGTGGAATGATCCTTACCCCCGCCGCCTTTTGGGCAGCGGGGGTATATTTTTGGTATAAAGTCAGAATATTTCTAATAATGAAATTTAATTCGGAAAATATTGAAACGCAGGTGAAAAAAACGAGAAAATACCCTAAATTAATGTTGAAAACGTTACTTGCAGGTGATATAATCGTTTCGGCTGAGAAAAATTACAGTTTAGTTACAGGGAATTTAATAGATTAAAAAGGCAGGTAAGAAATGTGAATACCCTTCCCAAAGATCCTAACATTTTATTAAGTTATGTAAATACACAGCTCCGTGACAACTATAATTCTCTGGAAGAGATGTGCCAGGCGCTGGATACGGATCAATCGAATATCATATCTGTGTTGTCAGGCATTGGTTACCGCTATGAGCCGGCTCAGAATTGTTTCCGTTAATCAATTATATATCGGGTAAGAAGCCGGCTTTGTCTGATGGGTTCAGATGAAGCCGGTTTTGCTTCATTGGCATATGGATAAGGGAGGGTTTCTCATGCCGCGTTACAGATATAAGGCAAAGGACATGGAAGGAAATGTTTATAAAGGTGTCATGGAGACAGCGGATGAACGTATTCTTCTTAGGGACCTGCGCGATAAGAATCTTTATTGCTATGAATGCCGCAGCCTGGATTCAGGCATGGCCCTGCGTCCGGCCAAGATAAAACATAAGCTTCTTCCTCCGCTCTGCAGACAGCTGTCAGCCATGCTGGCGGCGGGCGTACCGCTGTCCCATGCCCTGGCGGTCAGCTATGAATCCGCACAGGATGGTCCGCTCAGGGATAACCTGATGAGGCTGAGGGAGAGCATACATAAAGGGAGTACTTTGTTTGAGGCCATGGAGGAGATGCCGGGTGTATTTCCCAACCTTCTGGTCTATATGATACAGACTGGCGAGTCCAGCGGGAAACTGGACGTAATGCTGGGAACAATGGCTGAGTATTATGACCGTGAAGAGGAAATGAATGGTAAGGTACGCGCGGCCATGACATATCCGGTCATTCTGTTGGGCGTTACAATCATGTCATCGGTTTTCATGCTGACCACGGTCCTGCCCCAGTTTGCGTCCATGATGAAGGAACAGGAACTCCCTCTGCTGACACGTGTACTGATGAGCGCAAGCCTTGGCCTGAGAAATCACGGGATGCTGTGTCTGTTACTGCTATTGGTTTTAATTGCCCTGTCCATGGGAGTTCTTATGATTCCTCGGGTCCGGTTAAAAGCTGACCGGGCTGTCCTCTGTATCCCAATAATCGGAACATTATTAAAAACAGTTGAGACATCGCGTTTCGCATCTACCTTTGCAGTGCTTTATGGAAGTGGCGTAGGGATACTGGAAGCCATTCATGCCACGGGACGGGTCATGGGCAATACCTATGTGGAGCAATGCCTGGAACAGGCGGCAGATGGCTTGAAACGAGGGGAAATGCTCTCACAGGTCTTGGCGGGGCTGGATATATTCCATCCGGTGCTCATCTCCATGGTGGTGGCTGGTGAGGAATCAGGCGCCCTTGACAAGGTGCTTGGCGATGCAGGCGGTTATTACCAAAGGGAAGCAGGCAGGGCGCTGGGCCAGATGGTCGCACTTCTGGAGCCTGCCATGATCCTTTTGATGGCATTGATAGTGGGCTCCATTGTCATGGCAGTCATGATACCTGTTTTTCGTATGTACTCGTCCATGCTGTAAGAGGAAACAAATGCCGTTGGGGACGGCGGAACGGAGAACTAGGATGAAACATTACATATGTGTGGAAGAACACGGGATTACATATATATGCGGGACATATAAGGCGCCCGGACGTGCAGGCGGCCGGGGAACGATTGTCGTACAGGAGGCGCAAAGCGATTCTTCCGGCAGGAGTCCTGAAGGGGTATTGGCAGAATGGGCAGCCCAGTACGGACTGGAGGGAAAGAGGATTGTACTGGTTATGGGGCGCAGGCTCTCCTTCCTGTACACAAAGCTCCCAAAGGCTGGAAAGCGGGCGCTCAGACGCATGGCTTATAATGAACTGATGGCCAGCAAAAGATGCGGTGCGGACTGTCTGTCAGCAGTGGATATCCAGAAGATTTCCGGAGAACCGCATATTGGCGCCACGGTATATTATATGGAAAGGGGACAACTGGAACCATATGTCAAAGCCATGGAGCGGGCAGGTATGATATATGGCGGAACCCTTCTGATGCCGGACTGCACGGCTGTGGCCAGCCGGATGATGTGCAGGCGCCGTTCCAGCCTTATCATCGATGTGGAAAAGGAGGGAATTGGGCTGTATGCGGTTGCCGGAGGACATTGCCTGTCATGGGTAAGCAGTCCGCTGAAAGCCGGATATTTCTGCGGGAAGGGCGCTAAGGAGGTTCTGTATGATGAAATCGCGGAACAGGCGGCCCGTATACGCCAACAGCTGGAAGATGATAAAAGAATGTTCAGTCCGGAGTACGCAGTACTGGTGGGAAACTGCTTTTCCGACATGGAAGATGCGGCGGCATGTCTGAAGGATCGTCTGGACATGCCCTGTGAAGGTGCGGCGGTGAGCGTATCCGGGAAGGATGTGGCGGTGACGCCCGGCGCATTGGCTGCGGTTGCTGCCGGAAGCCTGTCAGGTAAAAGCCTGTTTGGTAAAAGCCTGTCAGGCGTAAGCTTGTCAGGGGTAAGTCTGTCGGGCAAGGGCCCCGTAAGGCTTTCCTCTGGGCCGGACGGTGAGGACAGCGGGATGCTTTCCGGGATATATGGGATTGTATCAGGAAGAAACATGTTGTTTTTGCTTGCCAACCTTATATTGGCAGCAGGAATATCCGGGTATGTGGGATTTCAGCGCGCCCAGGTTACAGGGGAGTTGAAACGGCTCCAGTCAGTCATGTCAGATGCTGGTTTCAGGGAACAATATCGGGCGTCCTGTAAACTGGAAAATGAGGTTTCGGCAATGGCTGCACGGATGGCTGCGGAGGAATCCTTAAGGAGCGCTTCGTCCGGCTTCCTGGACAGGACTGACTTTGAGGCATTTGCGTCAGCCATGGAAGCTGATATGGATGTGGAGGCCGTTGTCTATGAAAAGGAGCCGGGAACCATGGAAATGACCATATCCCAAAATAGTCCTGAACAGATTCCGGGCCTTGTGGAGCGGATCAGGGATTCAGGGGTATTCCATTCTGTCAGCCACAGTAACTGGGAGCAGGAAGAGGACAATGGCACGGTGCGCATCCATACATCAGTCCGCGCAGTCCTCAAAGAGGGAGAACAGGATGAAAATAAGTAAAAGGGAACGCTTCCTCATCAGGCTTCTGATGTTCGTGTGCATATGGGCCCTGGCGTTCAGGTTTTTTATCATCCCCGAAAAGGGACGCCTGGCTGAAGCCAGGGAACGGCTGAGGGAAGTTAAGGAAGAACAGGCAAAGGCCGAACTGTACCTGAAATATTACCCGGATTTAAGGGAGCGGCTTGAGGGGCTGAAGAAAGAAGATGACGGGGAGTTTTTCTACCGGGATATTGACGATGTGTTCATGGACCGGAACCTTCAGGAATTGGCAGGACGTGCCGGTGTGGGGATTGTGCGCCTGAGTATCGGAACACCTGAGCCGGTGGGGACGATGGAGGGGCACGGGGAAATGAAGACCAAAAGCCATGTATCAGGCGCGGGCACCCCGGTTTCCGGTGTTGTGGACAATATGGCAGGTGCGCGGGAAACGGACGGCGGGAAGGATACAGCTGGGAAGGATACAGCTGGTATGGATACAGCTGGTATGGATACAACTGGTATGGATACAACTGGTACGGATACAGGCGGAACGGATACAGGCGGGACGGAGGATACAGCCGAATCAGGGAAACAATATATGGCATCCACTGTTACGCTGGAAGTAAGATGCATGGATGTGGGGAATATCATGGAATTTGCGGACGGGATATACCGGAATGATAAAAGCCTTGTGATAACCTATATTGATTTGGCGGCATCGGAAGAAAGGGAAGAAAGCGGCATGGCCGGGAACGGCGGTTTAAGAGGGATTGTGGAGGTCAGGTATTATTATGAAAAGACAAAATAGGGGCAGGACATATATGGAAATCCATTCCCGCCAGGAGGGTTTTACCATGATTGAGGTAATCACGGCCACAGCCCTTCTGGCAGTAACTGTTTCCGGCTTCCTGATGATGTCCGGCGCCAATGCGGGACTTCTGGCAAAGGAACACAGGATGGGGAGAATGAATTACGAGCTCAGTTCCATGTCTGGGGCAGGGGCGGGAGAGGCAACCGGCAATACCCTGGTGGTGGAGTTTTACATGGAAAATGAATCAGCCTTCGGGGATTATGCAGCGGAAGAATCCTTTGATGAATTCAGGGTAAGCGCGGCACCGGAGGATTTTGATAGCTCCATGACATTTTACAGGCACAGATAAAGGGCGGTAAGAAAATTGACTGAAAGAAATATAAGGGATGGCTGTCAGGGATTTACGCTTTTAGAATTGGTGGCAGCCCTCTCAATCGCAGCCGTGATCGGGGTATTTGCAGCGGGCTTCCTGCATCCCCAGGCTAAGCTTTATTATGGCTTTGACAGACTGGCCAAGGCAGAGGGAATGTGCAGCCAGGCATATACCAAACTGGAGGAATTGCTGAGATACGGCTATGTGTATTACGTGGAACCCGGCCATCCGGAAACGCTGTCGTATTATGTGCGGGAACCGGGGATTTCCAGGCCTTCCTGCGAAGTAAACGGGATTACCTATGAGAAGCTGCCTCCGGTTTCTGGTTGGCCTCATATATCCGCGGATGACCTGGAGGTGGATGCGTTTGACGGGATGACATTGGAACTTGATTTTGACGGAACGGAAACCGGGCAGGCCAGGGTGCTGATCCGTATCATGAAGGATGAGGAAACGGTTTATGAGCAGGAGGCGGTCATACACTCCATGTATGATTACCAGGTTGAGGAGGGGTAGACGGCATGGTCGGCAATAGGAGAGGATGGTCGGGAAGACGCGGTGAACAGGGCAGCAGCCTTATATATGTGATTCTTTCCATTACCCTGCTGTCCGTGTTTTCCTGCGGTTATATGGCGGTTTCCAGATACCAGATGAAGTCTGCCCTGACAGGAAAATCGTATATGGAGGCGCAGATAACGGCCAAGACCATACACAGCACCTTCTGCGGGGCGGTTGCCAGCGGGAAATCGGAAGCAGCCAACAGTATCTGGCGGTGTTTTGAGGAGGATTGCCAGATGGTCCGCGAAGAATATGATGAAATGATGGACGATGAAGAGGCAGGGGAAGACGGGGAAGAAGGGGAAGAAGAAATCCCTGCGGAGGCCATGGAAGGGGACGGGACAGGATACGGCTTCAATGGTCATGTCAGGGATACAGAGCCGAAAAGCCGGTGGGAACGGTATCTTCATCATGCCCTGGGAGACAAGGAATATGTGATGAAGGGTTGCCAGTCCCTGCCGGATGACAGCCTTGCAGTGGATATTACATTAACGGTAAAGCCGCTGGACGGAAAGGCCAATGTACATACGGAAGTGGTCTGTAATGGATATACATTTTCCCTGGGCGCGGATATTGTGTTTGATAATAGCGACGGCGCCGTCATGACCATTGAGCAGGACATATCCGGGAACTCCGGAGAGGATGTGAAACTCTATCTCAACGGGAATGGGGTCTGCCGGTATTACGAGGATTAGGCCATGTCCTTACGGGAATCAGGCCATGTCCTATGAAAGGAACAGGCCCATGTACCAGGCCATGATTTCCCTGTACCACAGTCCGAAGGCAATAAGGGACAGGGCAAAGAACGGAGCCATTGGAATCCTGGTCCTGCCGTTTACCCGTCCCCTTATTAAGGGGATAAGACACCAGAGTCCGGCCAGGATGTAGGCTGCAAGGAGGGCCGCCATTCCTGCTCCCGCGCCCAGAAGCAGGCCGCTGGAGGCCATGAGCTTTGCATCGCCCAGGCCGATGCCGCCCTTTGTGAGCACACGCAGGAGCGCCAGGAAACCGCCGCATATGACTGCGCCGGCAATCCGGCCTGCCAGGCCGGGACGGGGAGCAATCATCAGGGAACCTGCCGCCAGAACCAGGATGGAAAGGCTGATGCCATCCGGGATGTACATATGCCGGGCATCAATTAAGGCGCCCACGGTAAGCAGCGAGCCAAAGAGACACATGATGACGGCTTCTGCTCCCGGACCCTTGGCCTGACAGCACAGGAAGAACAGCAGGGCGGTGCCTGCTTCCACCAAAGGATACTGGATGGATATGCGTTCCCCGCAGGACCGGCATTTCCCTCCCAGGAACAGGAAGGACAGGATGGGTACCATGTCCAGCGGATTGAGCTGCCGTTTGCAGGCCGGGCAGTGTGAACGCCCTGTGACAAAGTTTTCGCCCTCAGGTATCCGCAGGATGCAGACATTCAGGAAGCTTCCGGTTACAGCGCCAAACATTCCATATAATATTGGGTAGAAAAAATCCATGACAGTCCCCCGATAATGTAGATTATCCCGGATACAATATAATCCCGGATTGCGGTTCATTTCAGTCAGTATACCATTTCAGAGAGAAGGAGACAACCAGTGCCATATAAAATGAACATAGAAGAATTGCTGGTAGAGCACAGATACCTGACAAGGAGCCAGTTGGAACGGGCCATGTACTTTAAGGAACAGGAACCGGGGAAAACAGCTGAGCAGATCCTTATGGACCTGGGCTATGTGACCGAGGACGCTGTTATGGAATGCGCTGCAACCCGGGACAATCTGCAGGTGACGGACCTGGATTCCTATAAAATCGATTTGAAGGCAGCGGACATGGTTTCCCCTGCATTTGCAGGGCATAATCGGATCATACCCATTGATTTTGAGGAAGGCAGGCTGGTGGTGGCTGCTTCCTATCCCATTGATATGGATGTCATTGATGAGACGGCAACCCTTACCGGCATGGAGGTCAAAGTGGTCCTTGGGACATCTGCGGCAGTGGGACGCGCCATTGACAGGACCTATGAAAATACCGCAGGCGGGAATACCGGGCTCATGAACCCTGCTGCCGGCACGCCTGGGGCAGGTATCATGGATACCCGTAACCGTCAGATGGAACTGGTCCTTAAGGAGCGGGTGGAAGGCGCTCCCGTGGTGCGCATGGTCAATGCCATCATTGAGAATGCCTATAACAGAAATGCCAGCGACATCCATGTGGAGCCGGGAAATCATGAACTTGTGATACGGATGAGAATCAACGGGGATTTGATTGTCCATACTACTTTGGAGATGGAGTACCACCGCCCCATGATAACCAGGCTGAAGCTGATGGCTGGCATGGATATTGCGGAAAAGAGGCTGCCTCAGGACGGCAAGTACCATTATGAACGGGCAGATGTGTCCACGGACCTGAGGATTTCCACCCTGCCCTCTGTTTTCGGGGAGAAGGTTGTTTTGAGGCTGTTGGGCAATGACCGGGATAATTCACTGATGGATGTGAGCCGCCTTGGGATGACGGAGACACAGCGCGGGATATTTGAGCGGATCCTCAAGGTCCCTCATGGAATCGTGCTGGTGACCGGGCCGACGGGAAGCGGCAAGACAACCACCCTGTACGCTGTGCTCAGCCGCATCATTAAAAAGAAAATCAACGTGGTTACCGTGGAGGACCCGGTGGAGAAGGTGATTGAGGGGATGACCCAGGTACAGGTCAATCCAAAGTCAGGCCTGACCTTTGCCACTGCCCTCCGCTCCATACTGAGACAGGACCCGGATGTAATCATGGTCGGCGAGATGAGGGACGAGGAAACCGTATCCATCGGTGTAAGGGCCGCCATAACCGGGCATCTAGTGTTTTCCACCCTTCACACCAATGACTGCGCTTCCACCATAAACAGGCTGCGCAACATGGGCGTGGCGCCCTATATGGTGGCAGCGGCATTATCCGGGATTGTGGCACAGCGGCTGGTGAAGGTGCTGTGTCCATTGTGCCGCAGGGAATATGAACCGGATGAGAGGGAGCGCGGCCTGCTGGAGGGACTGGGCGCCGGAAAAGTGGATAAGCTGTGGAAGGCTTCGGGCTGCCCCTGCTGTAATGGGACCGGATACAGCCGGAGGAAAGCAGTTTATGAGCTGATGGAGGTGGACGAGGAGGTGAAGTTCATGATAACGGATAATGTGCTGCCAAAGGAAATCAGGACGTACCAGAAGAAAAGAGGATTCAGGTCCCTGAAGGAGAATGTGGTACAGATGGCAATCCAGGGTGAAACCAGCATGGAAGAGGCTGAAAAAATAATTTATTCCGCGGAATAATACTGATATACTACAAAAGAAAAGAGGAAACATAAGAATGAAAAAAGCAGACAAGAAGGGAAAAGGCAGCAGGGGAGGATTTACCCTCATAGAGCTGATCTGTGTCATTGCCATACTCGGTATCCTGGTGGCGCTTGCAGTGCCGTCCTACCGCGGGCTTCAGGACAAATCAGCCAGCCAGGTAGCCATATCCAATGCCAGGTCCAACTATACCCTGGGAAAGGCCCAGCAGGACATGATTGATGCCGGCGCCATGAAGCAGAATGAGAAACAGGAATATAACTATACCAGGGATGCGGATGGAAAGGATTCCGCGTTCTGGGAAGGCGAGATAAACGGCAGGACGTACAAAGCTGTTTATCCGGGCAGCACCGGGGACGGCGAGATTGTGTCGGGAACTGGAAAATAGTCCGTATTTGTGGTACAATTGGCCATTATCGGCTGGATGAAGGACGGGAAGGAAGTAGGAGGATGAAACATATGAAAAAACGCCGGGGATGCCGTGGGTTCACGATGGTGGAACTGATTGTGGTGGTTGCAATCCTGGCCATACTGCTGGCATTTGCTGTTCCCCACATGGCGGGGTATATCCAGGCCGCCCACAACATGACGGCCTATACAGAAGCACAAATGGCTGCGGATGCGGTACAGCGTTATATTACCGACGAGTATGAAAAAGGAACACTGAACGGCAAAATCGTACATAACCTTATGGGAGTGGAGCTGGACAGTCCCTACAGCCTGATTAAGGATTATATCTCTGGAGGACAGAAAGGCGCAAGAATTGCACATGTTAATGCAGATGTCACCGAAGGGCGCCTGATTTCCATAATATATGATTCAGAGAACAGTGAGACGGCAATCCTGGTAACATATGATAAAGACGGAAACGTCACATATGAGAATGTCAGCAAGGATTTTGGCTGGTAGAAGTAGTAAGGACAGAATCGGTTAGTCAGAAGCGGTGACACAGAAACAGTAAGGCAGAAGCGGTAAGAGAGGATATCCTATGGAATTAATCTTGGACACGGCGCTGATGATATGGGGATGGCTGCTGGAGCATCTTTTGTACATCAACCTTGTATTTTCAATCATTATCATATTTTTTCAGCGGCGGGACCCGAGAAGCGTGTGGACCTGGCTTCTGGCCCTGTATTTTATTCCTGTGTTCGGGATCATCTTCTATCTTCTGTTCGGGCAGGATTTAAAGAAAAGCAGGATGTTCAAAGTAAAGGAAATCAGCGACAGGCTCAATGTCCCGATTAAGAGCCAGGAGGAAATCATACGCTCGGATGACATGCCCGAGGAGATGATGGATCCCATGACCAGGGATTTCAAAAGCCTGATCCTCTATAACCTGGAGACCTCCGGTTCCGTGCTGACGGTAAACAATAAGGTGCAGATATTCACGGACGGGCAGGAGAAGTTCGAGTCCCTGAGGAATGAGCTCCGCCAGGCCAGGCGGTTCATCCACATCCAGTACTATATCATTAAAAATGACGAGCTGTTTGATTCCATTGTGCCAATCCTGCTGGAAAAGGTAAAGGAGGGCGTGGAGGTCCGTATCCTCTGCGACGGAATGGGCGGCAGGTTCATGCCGAAAAAGCTTTGGGAGAAAATGGAAAAAGCAGGGATTAAGGTGGGCGTGTTCTTCCCGCCCTTCCTGGGATGGCTCAACCTGCGTGTGAATTACCGGAACCATAGGAAAATCGTTGTGATTGACGGCCATACAGGCTTTGTGGGAGGCTTTAATATTGGGCGGGAGTACATTTCCAAGGATCCCAAATTCGGTTACTGGCGGGACACCCATCTGCGTATTGACGGGGAGGCTGCCATCAGCCTGCAGATCCGGTTTGCCCTGGACTGGAACTATGCCACCGGCGAGAACCTTTTTAAGGAGGCAAGGTATTTTGGGGATGAGGCAGAGTACATCACCCGGCGTCTTAAGGGCGAGTGGACTCCTGTGTGGCCTGATCCGGAGCGGGTCAATGAACTGGTGTCCATGCAGATTATTACCAGCGGCCCTGATACCAATGAGCCGCATATAAGGAATAATTACCTGGAGCTGTTCCACAAGGCCAAGCACCATATCTATATCCACACCCCGTACTTCATCCCGGACGACGCAATCCTTTCAGCGCTGAAGATTGCAGCGCTCTCAGGCGTGGATGTCCGGCTCATGATTCCGTGTAAGCCGGACCACCCCTTTGTGTACTGGGCCACCTGTTCCTATGCCGGGGAGCTTCTGGACTATGGGGCCAGGGTGTATATATATGAAAATGGCTTCCTTCACTCCAAGGGAATCATGGTGGACGGCAGGGTCAGCTGTTATGGGACCGCCAACATGGATATACGCAGCTTTGAACTGAACTTTGAGGTCAATGCCACGATTTATGATGAGGAAGTCACGGGTGAACTGGAGGAGGCGTTCATGGGCGACCTTCCCCACTGCCGGGAGATTACAAGGGAGGATTACAAGGAGAGAAGCATGTGGATGCGCATAAAGGAACAATCCAGCCGCCTGCTCTCCCCGCTTTTGTGACAGACCCTGCCGGCAAAGGGAAACCAGGTAAGACGGGCATTGGGAAAGTTCTGGAAAAATGGTTCCAGGCGAATAAAAGCACGGACCGGCTTTCATACTAATGGCTATGAGAGTGCAGACAGAAGGAATCAATCACACAAATAGCCGTAAGGAAAAACGGTACAATAAAATGACGGGACTGCTGATGAATTTCTGCCGGTGCGGCATTGCAGGGTGGTGTCTGGAGGTAATGTTCACATCCGTGGACTCCATCATGGCAGGGGACTGGACCCTGATGGGCCAGACTTCCTTACTTATGTTTCCCATCTATGGGATGGGCGCCCTGCTGTTACCCATCAGCCATTTCATAGACAGCTGGCTTACTGGCCTGCCGGGCTTTGCAGACGGGGATGGGGACAGGATGTCCCGCGCGGGGCGGATCATACGGCACGGGCTTATCTACATGGTGCTGATATTCATTGCGGAATATGTGGCGGGGACCTGGCTTACAGGCCTTGGAATCTGCCCATGGGACTACTCGGCATGGCCGGACAATGTGGGCGGTGTCATCCGGCTTAAGTTCGCCCCCCTGTGGTTCGGGACCGGGCTGTTATTTGAATATTTGACCAGTGCAGATGGCGGGAGTGGATTTTCAGACACACCCTGAAGCGCCGGACAGACGAGCGGTTATTAAATATCAAACCTGGATGGAAGGTATTGTATTTAATCCGCTCTTTTTATATAATAAAATGAAACAGTCCGGGTTTGGCGCCCGGACGCCAAAATATATACAGGAATTAAAGGAGACAGGGAATGATACGGATAATTATGGTGGCACTGACCGTGGTGCTGTTCCTGATTTTCAGTGTGCCGCTGCTTGGCATCCTGGGAATGCGGGACAAGAAAGACCCGGAGGGCGCGCAGTTTAAGAGCCTGCATATTGTACAGGGAGTATTCCGGTTCATACTTAAACTGGCAGGGGTTACATATGAGGTGCAGGGCCTGGAGAACATACCCATGGACCGGGCGGTCCTGTATGTGGGAAACCACAGGAGCTATTTTGACATTCTTGTGGGATATGTGACCGTGCCAGGGCTGACCGGGTTTGTTGCCAAAAAGGAGATGCTTAAGATACCCCTTCTCAGGGACTGGATGCACAGGGTTAACTGCCTGTTCCTTGACAGGGTGAATATCAAAGAAGGGTTAAAGGCCATCCTGGAAGGCATTGAGAAAGTAAAATCCGGTATATCCATCTGGATATTCCCGGAGGGCACACGCAATGAGAATGAGGATATGACGGAACTTCTCCCATTCCATGAGGGCAGCCTTAAGATTGCCCAGAAAAGCGGATGCCCTGTGATACCGGTGGCCATCACAGGGACTTCCCGGATATTCGAGGACCATCTTCCGTTCATAAAGCCCAGCCATGTGGTCATCCGGTACGGGGAACCCATTGATTTAAAGGAACTGCCCCAGGAGGCAAAGAAGTTCCCGGGGGCATATACAAGGGATGTGATATCAGGCATGCTTAAGGATATGGCTGAAGGACAGGAATAAGGAACAATAAGGCGCGCCGGACGCGCGCCCTGGAACAGGAGCGTATTAGATACCATGGAGAATCTGGATTTACAGGAAATCAGGGGACAGCTGGATGGCATTGATTCACAGCTGGTTGAGTTATTTGAGAGAAGGATGAAGCTGTGCGGGGACGTGGCGGAGTATAAGATTGGAACAGGCAAGCCTGTGTATGACGGGGCAAGGGAAAAGGAAAAATTAGAAACCGTGACCGGTATGGCCCATGGGGATTTTAACAGGCAGGGAGTTTACGAACTGTTTTCGCAGATCATGACCATCAGCCGCAGGCTCCAGTATGGCCTCCTGGCAGGGCATGGGCAGCGTCTGGATACCGGGTTTACCATGGTGGAGGAGCTGAAGCGGGACAATGCCCGGATTGTGTACCAGGGCGTGGAAGGGGCTTACAGCCATGCAGCGGCCCTTCAGTACTTTGGGGATGACGCAGATGTATATCATGTGCCCAGCTTTGAGGATGCCATGGTGGAAGTGGAGGAAGGCCGGGCGGATTACGCGGTCCTTCCCATTGAGAATTCCTCCGCAGGGGCTGTCAGCGGCAACTATGACAATCTGGTCATGCACAACCTCTATATCGTGGCCGAGACCCAGGTTTCCGTAAACCATGCCCTTCTGGGGCTTAAGGGGGCGTCCATTTCAGATATCAGGAGGGTGTATTCCCATCCCCAGGCCCTGATGCAGTGTTCCCGGTACCTGAATGCCAACAGGCAGTGGACCCAGTTCAGCGTGGAGAACACGGCGGGCGCTGCCAAGAAGATACTGGAGGACCAGGACATTGCCCAGGCAGCAGTGGCCAGCGAGACAGCGGGAAAGCTATACGGGCTTCAGGTCCTTGAGCATGGCATCAACCATGACAAGGACAACACCACCCGGTTCATCATCCTGTCTAAATCGCCTGTTTACAGGCGGGGTGCAGGCAAGGTGAGCATCTGCTTTGAAGGTTTACATAAAAGCGGTTCCCTGTATAACATGCTGGGGAACCTGATTTATAACAATGTCAACATGCTGATGATTGAATCCCGTCCCATTGTGGGACGCAGCTGGGAATACAGGTTCTTTGTGGATGTGGAAGGTTCCCTGGGGGATGCGGCCATACAGAATGCGTTAAAGGGAATTTCAGAGGAAGCCGTAAGCATGCGGATCCTGGGCAATTATTAGGGAGGTATGACGGGTATGAACATTAATGAACTGATTATATACAGGAATCTGGAATACCAGGAGCTGTTTAAGGACATGGCCTGCCTTATGGGATATGCGGACTGCGACGGCCGGCCGGATGCATTCCACTGCGCAGGGCAGCTGGTTGAACTGGCTGTGAATTATGGATTCGAGGGGAATCTCTGGCACTGTTTCCTGGCCTTCTGTCTGGCCAACAACGAAAATGCCTATACAACCACCTGTGAAATCACAGGGGCGGCAGGCGGCTCCCTGGACCGGCTGGCCAGGGAGGACTTTAAGATCTTTAAGGCATTATTTGATTACGACATCCATGACCTTGCGCCTGCCGGGATGTGGAACCAGCTGGCCAGTTATGAGTCCAGCGGAAAAGGCAGCCGCGTGTTCAATAAGAGGATCAGGGACCGCATCGTGAGCTTGGCTGTCAAGCTGAAGGAATCCGCGGATGTGGAGGAATTCCAGGATCACGTGGAGGAATTTTACCGGGAATTCGGAGTTGGCAAATTCGGCCTTAATAAGGCATTCAGGATTGTGGAAAAGGATGAGGGACAGACCGTTGTCATTGACCCGATCATCAATGTGGAGCACGTATATTTTGATAATATCGTGGGGTACCAGCTGCAGAAACAGAAGCTGATTGAGAACACCGAAGCATTCGTGGAAGGCCGGGAGGCCAACAATGTGCTGCTGTTCGGCGATGCGGGAACCGGTAAGTCCTCCAGTGTCAAGGCTGTGCTCAATGAATATTACAGCAGGGGACTGCGTATCATTGAGGTATATAAGCACCAGTTCCGCGCGCTCTCCGATGTGCTGGAGCAGATTAAGGACAGGAATTACAAATTCATCATTTACATGGACGACCTTTCCTTTGAGGATTACGAACTGGAGTACAAGTATCTGAAGGCAATCCTGGAGGGCGGGCTTGGCAAGCGCCCGGACAATGTGCTGATTTACGCCACATCCAACAGACGCCATCTGATACGTGAGAAGTTCAGTGACAAGAGGGAACTGGACGACGAGCTTCATAACAATGATACGGTACAGGAGAAGCTGTCCCTGGCTTCCCGTTTTGGCGTGACCATATACTTTGGCTCCCCGGACAAGAGGGAATTTGAGACAATCGTGAAGGCATTGGCGGACCGTTACCACCTGGATATGCCGGAACAGGAGCTTTACGCGGAGGCCAATAAGTGGGAACTGAGCCACGGCGGCCTGTCAGGCCGTACGGCGGCCCAGTTCATCACCCATCTTCTTGGCCGGAAATAGCAGATGTGCTCCCTGGGAACAGGCGGGGCTTTCATGCATGCCAGGGTGGGGTTTACATGAATTTTACAGGGGTTTTACATGGTTTACATGTAAAAGTTTAATGACCCGTTTATAATAGCGGTCAAAAGGAGTGATAAAGGTGGCTATTCGGACATTTGCGGCAATTGACGTGGGCTCATTCGAGCTGGAAATGGGCATCTATGAGATGTCATATAAGACGGGAATCCGGCGTGTGGACCATGTCCGCCATGTGATTGCCCTTGGCAAGGATACGTACAGCCAGGGCAAAATCAGCTATGGCCTGGTGGAGGAGATGTGCCAGGTCCTGGGGGAGTTCGCCCAGATAATGAAGGCATACAGGGTCAAGGACTACAGGGCCTATGCGACCAGCGCCATGAGGGAAGCCCACAACAATCAGATCATACTGGACCAGATCCGGGTGAGGACAGGGCTTACCGTGCGCATCATCAGCAACTCAGAGCAGCGTTTTATCAGCTATAAGGCCATTGCTGCCAAGGCCAGTGAATTTAATAAGATCATACAAAAAGGGACGGCCATTGTGGATGTTGGATTCGGCAGCGCCCAGCTGTCCCTCTTTGACAAGGATTCCCTGGTGACCACCCAGAACCTCCCTCTCGGTACCCTGCGTGTGCGCGGCCTTCTGGCAAACATCCCGGCAACCGTGGCGGAACACCGGGAGCACATTGAGGAGATTGTGGACAATGAGCTGTTCACCTTCCGCAAGATGTACCTGAAGGACCGGGAAATCAACAACCTTATCGGAATCGGGGAGAATATCCTCTATATCATTAACCGCATGGACCTGAAGGCATACGGGGACCGGATTGACGCAGCCACCATGAACCGTTTTTATGAGCGTCTGTGCCAGCTGACCACGGACCAGATTGAGGAGAAGTTTGGAGTGAACAGTGAATACGCCTCCCTGCTCCTTCCAAGCGTGGTGGTGTATAAACGCATTCTGGAACTGACCGGGGCAGACATGTTCTGGGTTCCGGGAATCCGTCTGTGCGACGGCATTGCCGCTGAATATGCCCAGGATAACAAGCTGGTCCGGTTCAGCCATAACTTTGAGAACGATATCCTGGCAGCGTCCAGGAACATGGCCAAGCGCTATAAGTGCCACACCAGCCACAACCAGGTGCTGGAACAATATGCCCTGGGAATCTTTGACAGCATGAAAAAGTACCATGGGCTTGGGGCCAGGGAAAGACTGCTTCTGCAGATATCCGTACTGCTCCATGCCTGCGGCAAGTTCATCAGCATCAAGAACTCCAACGAATGCTCCTATAACATCATCATGTCCACGGAAATCATTGGCCTCAGCCATCTGGAGAGGGAAATCATTGCCAACGTGGTCCGCTACAACATAAGGGATTTCGACTATGACAAAGTCCAGCTGGAGACACAGATACACCAGGAGGATATGCCGGGTTACAGCCGCAACGCGATTACCATCCTTATCGCAAAATTGACCGCCATCCTGCGCCTGGCCAATTCCATGGACAGAAGCCACCGCGGAAAACTGGCGGACTGCCGCATGGCGGTCAGGGACAATGAACTGATTATCACAACAGGATATCAGGGCAACATGGCATTGGAGACAGCCTCCTTTGAACAGAAGGCGGATTTCTTTGAGGAGATATTTGGTGTAAGACCTGTGTTAAAGCAGAAGAGGAGGGTGTAATCATGGCAGATTCAGTAGGAAAGCAGCAGTCTGCAAAACAGACTGTAAAAGAGACAGCCAAAGAGGCGTCTAAGCAGGCTGAGAAGGCCAGGGCCGAAACCTCTAAGGCTGAGAAGGTTAAGGCGGAAGCTTCGAAGGCTGAGAGGGCCAAGGCGGAAGCTTCGAAGGCTGAGAAGGTTAAGACGGAAGTTTCGAAGGCTGAGAAGGCCAAGGCGGAAGTTTCGAAGGCTGAGAATGCCAAGGCGGAAGTTTCAAAGGCTGAGAGGGCCAAGGCGGAAGCTTCAAAGGCTGAGAAGGCCAGGGCGGAAGTCTCTAAGGCTGAGAAGGCCAAGGCGGAAGCTTCAAAGGCTGAGAGGGCCAAGGCGGAAGCTTCGAAGGCTGAGAAGGCCAAGGCGGAAGTCTCAAAGACCGATAAAGCCAAGGCAGAAAGCACGAAGGACGTAAAGTTAAAAATGGAAAAGCCTGCAGAAACCACTGTGGATTTTGCGGCTGACCCGAACAATTATGTTAACCGAGAACTGAGCTGGCTTGAGTTCAACTACCGGGTGCTGAGCGAGGCAAGGGACAAAAGCCTTCCGCTTTTTGAGCGCCTCAAATTCCTAAGTATCACGGCTTCTAACCTGGATGAATTCTACATGGTGCGCGTTGCCTCCTTAAAGGATATGGTGCATGCAAAATACACCAAGCCCGACATAGCAGGCCTGACACCTCAGGAGCAGCTGGATAAAATAAGTGAGAAGACACACCAGCTGGTTGAAATGCAGTATTCCACCTATAACAGGTCCCTCCTGCCTGCCCTTAAGGCCAACGGGCTTAGGGTCATTACGGAGCATGAGGACCTGACAGAAAAGGAAGCTGCATTTGCAGATGAATATTTTAAGAAAAATGTATATCCCGTACTGACGCCCATGGCGTTTGATTCCTCCAGGCCATTTCCTTTAATCCGCAACAAGACGCTGAACATAGCTGCGCTTCTGAGGAAGAAAAAAGCGGATGAGACAGACGATGAGCTGGAGTTTGCCATGGTGCAGGTGCCGTCCGTCATCCCCAGGATTGTGGAACTTCCAAGGGAAGTGGTGGAGGATGGAAAGGAACAGCGCGTGGTCATACTTCTGGAAGAGATAATTGAGCGGAACATGCCGTCCCTGTTCCTGAACTATGATATTGTGGCATCCCATCCATTCCGTATCATGAGGAACGCGGACCTCACCATTGATGAGGAAGAGGCAGTGGACCTGCTGGAAGAAATCCAGAAGCAGCTGAAGAAACGCCAGTGGGGCGAGGCCATCCGTCTGGAGATTGAGGATAACGTAGATAAGCGGCTGCTGAAAATCCTCAGAAAAGAGCTATCCATCAACAGCCAGGATATATTTGGAATCAACGGTCCCCTGGATCTGACCTTCCTTATGAAGATGTATGGACTGGAAGGTTTTGATCTGTTTAAGACATCCAGATACGTGCCCCAGCCGGTACCGGCCCTGATGAACGAGGATGATATTTTCACCAATATCCGGAAAGGGGATATCCTGCTCCATCACCCATACCAGAGTTTTGACCCGGTGGTAAACTTTGTGCGCAGCGCGGCCAGGGACCCGGAGGTGCTGGCAATCAAGCAGACCCTTTACCGTGTCAGCGGCAACTCCCCAATCATTGCAGCGCTGGCTGAAGCAGCTGATAACGGCAAGCAGGTATCCGTGCTGGTGGAACTGAAGGCAAGGTTTGACGAGGAAAACAACATCAACTGGGCCAAGATGCTTGAGAAAGCCGGCTGCCATGTCATCTACGGCCTGGTGGGCCTTAAGACCCACAGCAAGATTACCCTGGTGGTGCGCATGGAAGAGGACGGAATCAGGCGTTACGTCCATCTTGGGACCGGCAATTACAATGATTCAACCGCAAAGCTCTATACGGACTGCGGAATCCTGACCTGCGACCCTCAGATAGGAGAGGACGCGACCGCTGTATTCAACATGCTGTCCGGATATTCAGAGCCCCTTGCATGGAATAAGCTTTCCGTGGCCCCCCTATGGCTTAGGGGAAGGTTCCTGCGGATGATACGCAGGGAAGCAGAGCATGCCAGGAATGGCAAGCCCGCCCATATCATGGCTAAGATGAACTCCCTGTGTGACAAGGAAATCATAACCGCCCTGTACGAAGCATCCTGTGCAGGGGTTAAGATAGAAATGATAATCCGTGGTATCTGCTGTCTGAAGGCAGGCGTTCCCGGTTTAAGTGAGAATATATCGGTGCGTTCCATTGTAGGCAACTTCCTGGAGCACAGCCGGATTTTCTACTTCCTTAATGACGCAAGCCCTGAGGTCTACATGGGCAGTGCGGACTGGATGCCGCGTAACCTGGACCGCCGTGTGGAAATCATGTTCCCGGTAGAGAACGAAACGCTGAAGGAGCAGGTCATCCGCATCCTTGAGATTGAACTGGAAGATAATGTGAAAGCCCACATCCTCCAGCCGGACGGAACCTACGAAAAAGAAGATAAACGGGGTAAAGTCCTGGTAAACTCCCAGGAACAGTTCTGCCGGGAGGCCATTATGATGGCAAAGGAATTCAGGGTGGATGACCCGGCCAGGGTGAGGGTGTTTACGCCGATTGAGAGTAGTGGGGGTTGATGGATGGTTGGTGTAGGAGGGGGATTTTTGAAAGCTACGCCCGTGAAGGGGGACAGGACGGACGGCAGCGGACTGGACGCCCAGTTCCGGAGGGCGCAGCTTCTAAGGCCCTGACAACATAAAAGACGGGGGATCGGTGCTATTCACGTAGAAATCCTGAAGGACTTTCTACGTTCAGAGCACCTTGGACTCATGCTTTGATGCATTCGTCCACCCCCGTCTTTTATGCTGCCAGGACCTAAGAAGCTGCGCCCTCCTACACTATGCGTCCACCCCGCCGCCGTCCGTCCTGCCCCCCTCCCCGTGCTGTGTCCTCCAACCCCCACATACCTCAATCATCCATCCGGAAATAAAATAAATTCCCTGGCCTGGGTTAATATTGACGAGTGACAAAAACCCTGGCTGGGTTTTTATATTTTTTTCCTGATTTATGTGGTGTGGAGAAAACGATACGTAGTGGGTGAGTGGAATGGGGATGGGGGCGGGGGATGCATCTGCAGGTGCGTGCTGGTCTTAGGCTGTGGCAAGAGGCGCTAAGAGGCTGGCGCCTTTGTCTGAGCTCAGTAACAAGATTGACGGATAAGAACAGGCGCGAGTTAGGCGGCCAGACTCTTGTCCAGCGCCGATTGCCAGAGCCTTAGAGCAGCTAGCACCGAAGCCGTATCCCCCGCCCCCATCCCCATTCCACTCACGGACGGATGCACCTAAATTCCCCACCCACCCCACCTAAATCACCCATGCGTAAACAGCTTCATGGCTTCTGCAAGTATCTCATCGCTGATCCCGGAATCGATTTCCACCCCTTTTATCTGGGGGATGCGGGTGACCAGTTCTTTTTGGACCAGGTTTTTGACGGTTTCGTCGGCGGAGGGGCAGCCGGCGCATCCGCCCTGCATTTCAATCCAGAGGATACCGTTTTCGTCTAAGTCCACTACCTCCAGCCCGCCCCCGTGGCTGGATAACTGGGGGCGGACGAAGAGGTTCAGGACTGCTTCTATGTCTTTTCTTAATTCTTCATTCATGGATTACCTCTTATTTGGCTTCCTTTTTTGCGGCGGCCATTGCGTCGAATTTGGCGAGCATGGCCCTTGGGGTTGCTGTGTGGGCGCTGCGCTCGTATCTTGGGCACTCGTCGTAGCCTTTCAGGCCGGCCAGGTATTTTGCGATTTTCTTAAGCTCTTCCAGGTCGTAGCGGCCCATCATGGTGATGGTCTCCATGAGCGGGGAACCGCCGCCGTGTACGCCTGCCACTGCCTGGGCTGCTTCGTAGGAGTCGCAGAGTTTGTTTTCCATCATGCGCATGACACGGTGGGTGTCTTCTGCGCTGTAGGCCGGGTTGCGGAGTATATACTTATTGCACAGTTCTGCTGTTTCAGGTGCGTAGAAGCTTTCCTCGGTGGGAAGGGATGCGCATACGCCTCCGGTCAGGTCGGCCAGTGTCTCATATTCATGGTAAATGTTGTGTCCTGCCAGGCGGCGTCCCGCATTGGTCAGCACTTCATCCGGAACCTGCTGCCCGGAGGGGAACTTGGTTGAGTGATAGGCGGATGCCTCCCCGGCTGCAAAGACAAGCTCTGCGGTCTGGATGATATCACAGATTTTTTCACGTACATGGGATTCACGTGCAATGTCGTTTACATCGGCTACAAGGGCTGCCTGGGATGCGATTACCTCGGAGACCGCTGTTTTACATCCGGTATAGGAATGACGGTGATAGTGTGCGAACATCAGGGCAAGGTAGCCTGCGTAGCGCGCAACGCCTTCATGGTCGCGGCCGCACATGAATACGCGGTCATATGGCACGAAGCAGTCGTCGAATATGGTAAGGCTTTCTACATCGCCGATGTTTGCAAAGGGGGCCTCGATATGGGTGCGTTTGTGGTGCAGTCCGGGAAGGGCCATCAGCTTTACGCCGTCCCAGTCCCCGGGAAGGGCAAATGCAACCGCATAATCAGCATCATCCGGTCCCATGAATTTGGTTGGGTTTACAATGATCTCATCTACATAAGGTGCATTGGAGTTGCATATCTTGGCGCCGCGGACAATGATGCCTTTACATGGTTTTCCGTCAATGCCGATGCCGTCCACGTCTGTTTCTACTACATGGACAAAGGAGTCGGGGTCGGGCTGCATGTGGGCGCGTTTGTATTTGGGATTACGGGAGCCTTTTACGTCTGTCTGGGCACAGTTGCAGACCAGGTCGTATTTCTGGCAGTACTCAATGTACTTTAACAGGCGCTGGTGGTATTCTGTGCCGCAGGCCCCGTCACAGTCATAGGTAACGGAGAACAGGGCGTTCATGGCATCCGTACCCATGCAGCGCTGCATGCATCCGCCCACGCGGTGGCAGATTAAACGGGTCATCAGCTGCTTCTTCAGCAGGTCCTCCTGGCTGTGGTGGATATGGGTGCAGCGGTTGATGGTTTCTCCTGTAATGTGGGACGTGGTCACGCAGACGTCTGCATAGTCCGGGTCGTTGGCAACGTCGTAGCACTGCTTCATTACATAGGTGCCGCCCTTAATCCAGTCGGCCAGGTCCCTTTCCGGGCCTTCCTTGCCGTTGGAACGGTCCACGCATTTTCCGTTCATGTATACGTTGGGTTTCATTTTTAAAAGACGCTCTTTATACTGTTCGTATGTACCGATTGCCATAGTTAATACCTTCCTTTATGTTTTATTTTATTGTTTTTTAGTTGCTGAAACCGCATCGAATTTGGCAAGCATGGCCCTTGGGGTTGCCGTGTGGGCGCTGCGCTCGTAGCGCGGGCATTTCTCGTATCCGGGAAGCCCTGCCAGGTATTTTGCGATTTTTTTCAGTTCTTCCAGGTCATAACGGCTCATGAGGGTGATGGTTTCCATGAGAGGGGAACCGCCGCCGTGTACGCCTGCCACTGCCTGGGCTGCTTCGTAGGAGTCGCACAGCTTGTTTTCCATCATGCGCATGACACGGTGGGTGTCCTCTGCGCTGTAGGCCGGGTTGCGGAGTATATACTTATTGCACAGTTCTGCTGTCTCCGGCGCAAAGAAGCTTTCTTCCGTTGGAAGGGAAGCACAGACACCGCCGGTCAGGTCGGCCAGGGTTTCGTACTCATGGTACATGTTGTGTCCTGCCAGACGGCGTCCCGCGTTGGTCAGCACCTCATCTGGAACCCATTGGCCGGATGGGAATTCCATTGCATGGTGGGCGGCCGCCTCGCCTGCTGCGAATACCAGTTCCGCTGTCTGGATGATGTCACAGATTTTTTCCCGGACATGGGACTCCCTGGCAATGTCATTGACATCGGCTACCAGGGCTGCCTGGGATGCGATGACCTCGGAGACAGCGGTCTTACATCCGGTGTAGGAATGGCGGTGGTAATGTGCAAACATCAGGGCCAGATAACCGGCGTAACGCGCAACGCCTTCGTGGTCGCGGCCGCACATGAATACGCGGTCATAGGGCACGAAGCAGTCGTCGAAGATGGTAAGGCTTTCCACGTCCCCAATCTGCGCATAAGGCGCGTCCAGATGGGTACGTTTGTGATGCAGTCCCGGAAGGGCCATCAGCTTGACTCCGTCCCAGTCAGCGGGAAGCGCGAAGGCCACCGCGTAATCGCTGTCATCCTGGCTCATGAACTTGGTTGGGTTTACAATGATTTCATCCACATACGGAGCGCAGGAGTTACAGATCTTGGCGCCGCGCACGATGATGCCCTTACATGGTTTTCCGTCCACGCCGATGCCGTCCACATCTGTCTCTACCACGTGTACAAAGGAATCCGGGTCCGGCTGCATATGGGCGCGTTTGTACTTGGGGTTGCGGGATCCCTTTACGTCGGTCTGTGCGCAGTTGCAGATTAAATCGTCCTTCTGACAGTATTCAATGTATTTGACCAGACGCTTGTGGTACTCTGTGCCGCAGGCCTCGTCACAGTCATAAGTAACGGAGAACAGGGCGTTCATGGCATCCGTGCCCATGCATCGCTGCATACATCCGCCCACGTGCTGGCAGATCAGGCGCGTCATCAGCTGTTTCTTCAGCAGGTCATCCATGCTGTGGTGGATATGGGTGCAGCGGTTAATCTTTTCTCCGGTAATATGGGAAGTGGTCACACATACATCCTCATATCTGGGGTCATTGGCAACGTCATAGCACTGTTTCATTACATAGGTCCCGCCTTTAATCCAGTCAGCCAGGTCCCTTTCAGCGCCTTCTTTTCCGTTGGAGCGGTCAACACATCTGCCGTTTAAATAAACATTGGGTTTCATTTTGAGAAGCCGTTCCTTGTATTGTTCATAAGTTCCAATTCCCATTCCTATATTCCTCCTTCATATTTTATACTTGTTAAATTTTTGCCATTTATGGGGCGCCATGGTCTTGCGCCCTTACACCATGATTTAAAGAGCAAGAATTGTGCCAGATAGCAAGAGGCGGAAATCAGTGGATTTGGGGCGTTGGACTGTATAAAAAGGGCATGGTCATCTGAAAACATGTATAAAAAGTATACAAAAAATGATGGTGCAGTGTGATATAAGGTTGGCATGTGATTTGCGTGTATAAAAAATATAATGATTAATTGAACGGCAATGGGAAAGGAGACAGGTAAATGATACATATTAACAGGGATTTGTGCACCGGGTGCGGGGTATGCGTTAAGGTATGTTCCATGGCATGTATTGTCCTGGAGGAGGAAAAGGCGGTATTTAAAGGAGAAAAGAGGTGTATGACCTGCGCCCACTGCATGGCTGTGTGCCCGCAGAAAGCTGTGTACACGGACCGATATGACAACAGCGAGTCCGTGGAAATGACACCGGATATCCCTCTGGCATCGCCGGAGGAAATGAAAAACAGGATGGTGCTTCGCAGGAGTATCCGCGCTTACAGGCAGAAGGTACCCTCCAGGCAGGAGATTGAAGCCATTCTGGATGGGGCCAGATATGCGGGCACGGGAGGTAACAGGCAGGCCCTGCGCTACATCGCGGTGTGCGGACATATGGATGAGGTGACCGGGGAGGCGGCCCGCGTCCTGGGCGGCCTGGCAGAGAAACCGGGATTCTATGCGCCTGCCTATGGGAGGATTTATAAGGAGAGCCTGAAGGGAAATGACATACTGTTCTATGGGGCGCCCCTCCTTATATTAGTAATCGGGAATAAGAAAAAAGGGTTCAATGTGAAAAAGGACGGAGGGCTGGCGTCTGCATATATCCAGCTGATGGCTGAAACCATGGGGATTGGCTCCTGCATCAACGGCTTTTTTGGGGATGCTGTGGATAACAGCAGTAAGTTAAAGGAAATGTTGGGGATAACAGAGGATGAATCCATGGTAATGGCCATTGCCATGGGCTATCCGCTTATTTCCTATATGCGCAGTGCGCCCAGGAAGAAGCTGGATTTAACCTGGATGTGAGGACGGCGCTCTTAGGAAAAAGCTGGATTTAACCTGGATGTGAGGGTAGCGCTCTTAGGAAGAAGCTGGATTTAACCTGGATGTGAGGACAGCGATTTCAGGAAAAAGCTGGTTTTACCTGGATGTAGGGACAGCGCTCCATCCGGTCGGATACGCACAGGTTGGCATCAAAATTGCTATTTAAAATTGGCATGAGGCGCAGGCTCCAATAAAAGCGCCTGGCCTCTACGTGCGAATCGAATGAAACGAGGGGGTGTCAGATGGATAAATATCTGATTAGGAAATTGGCGGTATGTCTTGTAGGCTCATTTATATATGCGGCCGGGATAACCGTGGTGAAAGTATGCAATCTGGGGATATCGCCCATTACAAGCGCGCCTTATGCATTTTCCTTTGTAGTGGGCCAGACCCTGGGGACCTGCACCATGTATCTGAATGCAATCCTTTATGTCATCCAGAAGCTGGTGCTGAAAAAAGAGTACACGCTGCGCAAGTTTTTGACCCAGTTCATACTCAGCGCGGTATTTGCAGTGCTGATTGACCTTACGGGAATCATGTTTGGCGGATTCGTGCCCCAATCTTATGGGTTCAGGCTCATATATCTGGTGTTTGGCTGTTTTGTGCTGGCAGTGGGGGTCTGCGGCGTGGTCATGTCTAATTTTGGCATGCTTCCCGGAGAAGGCGTGGCTGTTTGTATACAGCGGGTTACAAAACTGGATTTTGGGATATGCAAGATTATTTTTGACTGTTCCATGGTGGCCCTGGCCCTGGTCATTTCCCTTGTCTTTTTAGGACGGATAGAGGGAGTCAGGGAAGGAACCCTGATATCAGCGGTCATGATAGGCTGGTTTGCCAGGTATGTCGGACGCTTCCTGGGGCCAAGGCTGGCCCTGGTGCTCAACCCGAAGGTGGATGAGAAAACGGTGATGGAAGCGGAAATGGAAATGTGATGGAAGTGTGAAGGAAGCGGAAATGGAAGCGTGATGGAAGTGTGGAGGAAGCGGAAATGGAAGCGTGATGGAAGTGTGAAGGAAGCGGAAATGAAAGCGCAATAAAGCGGAAATGAAAGCGGAAACAAAACCATGATAAAGCTGACGGAGTAAAAAAAGTAATACAAAAAAAGGAGAATAAGATATGATTGAAATGAAAAATACGCCATTTGAAATCCCCACATTTGATTTGACCGGGAAGGTTGCCATAATCACGGGAAGCACCACCGGGCTGGGATATGGCATGGCGGTTGCCTTCTGCGCATACGGCGCCAAGGTGGTGATTAACGGTCTGGAGGAAGAGGACTGCAAACGTGTTTCAGATGAGATTAATGAGATGGGGGGAACCACCATCCCATTTAAAGCAGACGTAAGGAACCGCGCAGAGGTCCAGGCCATGGTCAGTAAGACGGTGGAAACCTTTGGCAGGCTGGATATCATGGTCTGCAACGCCGGAATCGGAATCACGAAACGGATTGTGGAAATGAGCGATGAAGAGTGGGATGAGGTAGTGGACACGGACTTAAAGGGCGTGTTCATCTGTGGCGCTGAAGCTGCCAAGGTCATGATTGAAAAGGAAATCAAGGGAAGGGTCATCAACATTTCTTCCGCAGGCGGCCTGGTTGGAACCAAGAATATCGCGGCATACTGTGCTTCCAAGTCCGGCGTCATAAGCCTTTCCAAGACAGAGGCCATGGAGTGGGGACGCTACGGCATAACGGCCAATGCAATCTGCCCGGGATATGTCCCCACAGCCATTAACGCGGCGCCTCTGGCAATACCAAGGGTACGGGAACAGATCCTGGCCAAGACAGCGTTAAAACGTCTGGGTGAAATCTGGGAAGTGGCGGCAGTGGCCCTTTTCCTGGCGTCGGATGCCTCCAGCATTGTCACGGGCGCTTATATTGCCGCTGATATGGGAACCACATGTAATTAATGTTGGAAATAGTCTCAAGTTAAAGTTCAGGCTGCCGTCAAACAGGTTACGGCAGCCTTTTTGTCAGGAGGGATTATGGCAAAATTATTCGAACCCTTTGTATTGGGGAACCTTACATTAAAAAACAGGATCATCATGGCCGGCATGCACACGGAATTTGGCAGGGACGGATACCTGACGGAGCGGGAGCTGGCCTATTATGAGGAACGGGCCAAGGGCGGCGCAGCGGCCATCGGCGTGGTTGCCAGGGTAAGCCCGGAAGGAGGACCGGAGTCCATGGCAGGGGTATATGACAATACCTTTGAGGCGGGCGTGGGCTGTCTGGCAGAACGGCTCCACCAGCATGACTGCAGGCTTTTCATACACCTGTTCCACATTGGCAGGAACCATGGAAATGATATTCTGGGCAGGCCCCTCCTGGCGCCGTCCGCGGTCCCGTCCCCCATTTACCGCCACATGCCAAAGGAGATGACGGCAGAAGATATAAAGAGGGTAAAGGAGGATTTTGCAGATGCAGCCGCCAGGTGCAGGGCCTGGGGCGCGGATGGGGTGACCGTGAACTGCAGCGCAGGCTATCTGCTGTCCCTGTTTCTGTCCGGTGAAACGAACCAGCGCACGGATGAGTATGGGGGAAGCCAGGAAAACAGGTTCCGTTTCCCCCTGGAAGTGCTTGCCCGGGTCAGGGAAGCGGTTGGAAGGAACTTTCCCGTGCTGGTAAAGATATCCGGCAGCAGCATGCGGGCCAGGGGATACGGACTGAAGGACATGGAGGCATTTTCCTCCAAATTATCAGGACTGGCGGATGCCATTGGCGTCACGGGCGGCTGGCACGAAGCTCCGGTGCCTCAGATTACCTATCAGGTGCCCAGGGGATTCTATTCCTGCCTCAGTTCCTGTATAAAGGAGCATAGCGGTCTGCCTGTCATCTGCTACAACCGCATCAATGACAGGGAGACGGCGGAGCGGATACTTGAGGAGGACAAGGCGGACCTGGTGGCCTGCGGGCGGCCCTTCCTGGCGGATGCAGGCTTTGCAGCGAAAATCCGGGACGGACGTCCCTATCATCCCTGTGTGGGATGCAACCGCGGATGCATGGACCGCATCATCCGGAACCAGGAAGTGCGCTGTATCCAGAACCCGGAACTGGGAAGTGAGTATCAAAAGCTGTCCTCCCTCCCGGCCAGGGAAGGCCGGGTGCTGGTAATCGGCGGGGGCGTGGCAGGCATGGCAGCTGCCAGGTTCCTGGGAGAACGGGGTTATCAGGTTACGCTTAAGGAGAAAAAGGGCCGTCTGGGCGGAGTCCTGGATCAGGTGGCTGCCAGCCCGGGAAAGGAAGGTTTCCTGGGTATTGCAGCTGCCCTGGAATGGGATTTAAGGGCGCTGGGCACACATATTGTCACTGATGCAATGGTGACGGCTGAAGGACTTAAAACGGAGGCGGACCAGTACAGCTTCGTAGTGCTGGCCGCAGGAGGAAAGCCGCGGCGCATGAAGGGTGGAACGGATGCCAAAATCTATCTTGCCCAGGAAGTAATCCAGGGGGATTACAGGCTGTGGAACCGGATGAACTGCGGTCAGACGGTCATCATAGGAGGGGATGCGACCGCCATGGAGACAGCGCTGTTTCTGGCAGGCAAAAGGTGGCTTGAGGACAGCCATCAGGGATTCATGGAACGGTATGTGCCGGACGAGGTGAAGGAACGGTTCCTGCCCTCCGGGACCATCACGCTGATTGAAAAGGAAGAACGGGCCGGGCGCAACCTGGGCGGAACCCGCTTCATCATCATGAATGAACTGAAACAGAACCATATAAAGGTCATGACAGGGACCCGGGTGGTGGAGGCGGGAAATGGATATGTCATTGTGCAGAAAGGAGACAGCCGGGAACGGCTCTGTGCAGATTTTATCATAGAAGCCATGGGGGAGGAACCGGAACAGGCCCTGGCCAGCATCCTGGAGGAAATGCAGAAAGAATTTTATGTGGTTGGGGATGCTGCCGTGACCGCGGATATTGAGACAGCCATACGGGGGGCCTATGAGCTGGCATGCAGTGTATAAAAAAGGTAACAGTTATCCGGCCCGGTGTTTATAAAGTATACATGCCCTGGCCTGAGGGAAGGGAAAAACAGGGTAAAACCCAGCGGTTTTAGGGGATTTTTAAAATAATTGGAATTTGGCAGTATTCTTGCTCTTAATATTGTTGAATAATTAACGATGGTATGAAAGAATAGAATCATGCAGTGTTTCTATCGCACGGGAAACACACAGGAAGATATTTGCATACCTTCAAAAGACAAGGGGGTTATTAGATGGTAAGTATTATAGGTATTCTTCTGGCAGTGGCATTATTGATTTACACCTGCTACAAAGGCATTCCCGCTGTCATTGTGGCGCCCATGGTATCCATCCTGGTCCTGATTACAAGCGGCCTGGATATTGCTTCGGGCATGAGCGGCGCGTACATGGAAGGGATGGCGGGATTCATCCAGAAGTATTTCCTGACCATGTTTACAGGCGCCATATTCGGGGCCATGATGGGGGACAGCGGCGCAGCCAAATCCATCGGCCTTAAGTTCGGCCGGATTGCCAGGAAGTTCCCGGGGAAAGAAAAGCTTATGGCCTTATGGTCCCTGGCAGCGTTATCCTTTATCCTTGGTTATGGCGGCGTCAGCGTATTCGTGGCATTCTTTACCGTAATTGCAGTTGCCAAGGAAATGTTCGAGGAACTGGACGTGCCGTGGAGGCTTTACGGAGTCAACATCTTAGGCGCCGGAGTACTTGCCCTTACCATGGCGCCCGGCTCGCCTTCGGTTAACAATGTAATTGCAGGGGAAGCCCTTGGCACCAATGCAATGGCAGCTCCCATGCTTGGCATCATAGGCTGCCTGATTGCGATTTTCCTGGCCAGCATCTACTTTAAGTGGGAAATCAGGCAGGTTGAGAAAAACCATGAAGGATTCCTGCCCACAGGAGCGGAGATTGCCAAGGTGCAGTTAAAAGTGGCGGATGATGATTTCCAGGAGATGAACATCATCACCTGTCTGATTCCTTCCATTGTACTGATTGTTACGCTGAACGTGTTTAAACAGCCGGTTTATATTGCGGCAACCTTTGGAATCATTGTGGGATACGTTGTTTACTGGAAACGGATGTCCGCTAGGATTGAGACTTTTAAGCGTGGGGCCATGCAGTCCATCAACTCTGTCTGTACCGCATCCATGGTAATTGCTTTTGGTTCCGTTGTAGGCGTTACCAGCGGGTTCGCCCTCATATGCAGCGCCCTGGGCAGGATTCCCGGACCGGGAGAGTTCCAGGTAGTGGTTGCCGTTAACATTGCAGCCGGTGTGGCCGGGTCTTCTGCAGGCGGACTGACCATCGCGCTCAATGCACTGGCAGACCGGTTCATAGGACCGCTTTCAGAAGGCGGGCTTGCCATGAACCCACAGGTAGTGCACAGGATTGCAACCATCTGCTCCGGCGGCCTGGATTCCCTTCCAAGTAATGGAACCATTATTAACGAGCTGACCCAGGCAAGGCTGCCCCACCGTGTGGGATACCGCCCAATGGGGGTTTGTTCGGTTGTCATTCCGTTGATTGTGGCTATCTGTCTTTCGATTATTGCACAATTTGGGATTGTGTAGTTTGGGGTGTATTGGTTTTTGATACAATTATTGAGAAAGGTTTCGATGAACATCTGTAAAGGCAATAGGGGCGGAAGTCTGGTAAGACAGGTTTCCGTCCCTCCTGTTGTATGAGGGCCATCCCACAGGAGGGGGACGATATCGGCGAAAATCCACTTTTAGTTTTTAAAATGTGTTGAAAATGCATAAAAAAGTAGGTATACTATACTTTAGTTGGTAAAAAATTAACAATAAGATGGAATGAAATCACATTGGGGAGAAAAGACTATGTCACTGGAATCTAGGCTGATCACCACGGAGTATTTTAAGGAATGGGATGCGCAGATACTGCTGGAAATCCTGGAGAATGCGGATAATGCAGTGATTGTCATTGACTGCAAGGGCACCGTGGTCTATATCAACCGGTTTTATGCGGAACATATGAACATAAAGCTGGAAAAACTGATGGGAAGGAACCTCTATGACATTGAACCCCAGGCCAAGCTTTTAAGGGTCATGGAAGATGGGGGAGGCCGGGACAACGATGAGGTGGAATATATAAAGTCGTTGAACATAGATTCAGTGGGACTTGCATTTCCCCTGTATGACAGCCGCAAGGAGAAGGTGGGGGCCTGCGCCATCTTTAAGGATGTGACCCAGGTGGTGGAGCTGACCAGGAAGCTCCAGAAGTCCAAGGAGATGGTCCAGTATCTTGCCTCCCAGCTGGAAGCATCGGAGCTGCCCATATCCTTCCAGTCCTATATCAGCCAGAATAAGGACCTGCAGAAAACCCTGAGCCTGGCCGCCAAGGTGGCCAATACCAACTGTACCATTTTGATACAGGGGGAAAGCGGGGTGGGCAAGGAGGTCATGGCCAAGTGCATCCACAATGCCAGCAACCGGAAGGAGCGGCCCATGATTAAGGTCAACTGCGCCTCCATCCCGGAAAACCTGCTGGAAAGCGAACTGTTCGGCTATGAGGAAGGCGCCTTTACCGGGGCCAGGAAAGGCGGGAAGCTGGGCAAGTTCGAGCTTGCCAACAAGGGCACCATCCTTCTGGATGAAATCGGCGATATGAGCCTGACCATGCAGTCCAAGCTTCTGCGCGTGCTCCAGGAAAAGGAACTGGAACGGGTGGGCGGGACCAAGACAATCAAGCTGGATGTGCGGGTCATCGCTGCAACCAACCAAAACCTGGAGGAGATGGTTGAGAAAAATGAATTCCGCAGCGACCTTTATTACAGGCTCCATGTGGTTCCAATCCACATCCCTGCCCTGCGCTGCCGCAGGGAGGATATCATGCCCCTGGTGCGCTATTTCATAGAAAGGAACGGCGGGGACGAGGGCACGGACCTGACGCCGGGCGCTGCCAGGATGCTGGAAGAATACGGCTGGCCGGGCAATGTAAGGGAACTTCAGAATGTGATAGAATATGCGATGATTGTAAAAACAGGCGATATCCTGGAGATAAAGGATTTCCCCCAGTATCTGAGAGGGGACGGGGCAGAGGACAGCCCGGCGGAGGATGGCCCCTGCAGGCTGAAGGACGCAGTGGAACAGCTGGAAAAAAGCATGATAAAGCGCGCGCTGAAAAGGAACAATGGGAACAAAAGCATGGCCATCAATGAACTTGGCCTTTCCCGCAGGTCATTTTATGAAAAGCTGGAGAAGTACGGCTTGAAATAATTGTATAAAAAATATACATATTTAAAAGCGGAATGTATAGTTTTTGCGGAAAATCAAAGAGGCAGGAATGAGGCATGGTGATTTTGGCCTGATTTCTGTCTCTTTTTTATATATTGATCCGTGGACCGCGGTTGGCACAGAATTTGCTCATTAAAAGGGGTAAAAGAATGATAAATATTAGACTAATAATATTCACTTATTCAAGAAAGGATGCAGAGCTATGAAGGTTATTCGTGCAGAAGAAGTAAGCAGGCTGATAAAAGACGGGGACACCATCATGTATACGGGTATTACCCTGGGCGGGTTTGCAGAGGAAGCCCTGGTGGAACTGGAAAAGAGCTTTTTGGAAACAGGACATCCAAGGGACCTGACCATGTACTGGCAGTCAGCGACCGGAAACAGGGGGGACAGGGGGCTTGCCCATGCAGCCCACGAAGGGTTCTTAAAACGCGGGGTGGGCGGACACCTGAACGGATGCGGTCCGGCCATGACGGAATTCAGCCGCGATAATAAAGGCGAGATTTACAATTTCCCACAGGGCGTGATGTCGGTCATGTGCCGTCACATAGCCGCCCACACACCGGGCGTGATTACCAAGATCGGTTTAAAGAGCATGATGGACCCAAGGGTGGACGGCGGTTGCATGAATGAGAAGGCAAAGAACGCCGAACCGCTGGTAGAGCTGATTGAACTTCAGGGAGAGGAGTGGCTCTGGTACAAGCTTCCCAAACTGGACGTGACCTTGATCAGGGGCACGGTTGCGGATACAAAGGGAAATATCTCCTGCTACAAGGAAGGATATAAGCTGGGGCAGTTATCCGCGGCAGAGGCTGCCAGGGCATGCGGCGGCATCGTTATCTGCCAGGTGGAGAATATTGTTGAGGCGGGAAGCATTAAACCAAGGGATGTGATTGTCCCCGGGATCCTGATTGACTATGTGTTCGTATCCAAGCCCGAATATCACTGGCAGACCTCCAAGACCTATTATAATCCTGTATTTTCAGGTGAGATAAGGGTTCCACTGGATGCCATCCCATTTGAAAAGCTCAGCGCCAGGAAGGTAATTGCCAGAAGGGCTGCCATGGAACTGACCAAGGGCGCCATCGTGAACCTGGGTGTGGGCATACCGGAGGCAGTTTCCTCTGTTGCGGCGGAAGAGGGCTGCGGGGATTACATCACCCTTACCACCGAGGCGGGCGGCATTGGCGGGGTTCCTGCCAGCAGCCATGACTTCGGGTGCTGCTGGAATGCGGAGGCCACCATTGAGATGGCGGACGAATTCGACATGTATGACGGCGGCGCCCTGGACCTGGGCGTGCTGGGAGTGCTCCAGGTAGGGCCAAACGGCAATGTGAATGTAAGCAAGCGCAACGGGGAAGGCCTGGGTGTGGGCGGTTTCCTGAATGTGGCGGGAGGCGCCAGCAAGGTGGTGTTCGCGGCAACCTTTACCGGCGGCCTTCATAAAGGGGAAGGCCCTGCCTATGAAATCGGCAACGGCCATATCAAGGTGACGAAAGAAGGGAATTCCAGGAAGTTCGTCAACGAGATAGAGCAGATTTCCTTTAACGGGGAAGCGTCCCTTGAACAGGGCAAGAAAATCATCTATGTGACGGAGCGGTGCGTGTTCGAGCTGGTGAAGGACGGACTCCTTCTTACCGAAATCGCGCCCGGCGTGGACCTTCAGAAGGATATACTGGACCAGATGGATTTTGCACCCATGATAAGCGAGAACCTGGAACAGATGCCTGCAAAGATATTCAATGAAACCTGGGGCGGCCTTAAGGATCTGATGGACAAAGAGTAAGAAAGCATAAAATGAAAGGATACAGGAGGAAAGGGAATGTTCAGCAAAAAACATGAAATGATTCGGAAACTGGCAAGAGAGTTTGCAGAAAATGAAATCGCACCCCTGGCGGCACAGATTGACGAGACAGGGGAGTATCCGGAGGAACTGCGCAGGAAGATCATTGACTGCGGATTCCATGCAATCGTGATTCCCAGGGAATATGGAGGCTGCGGAGGGGATACCGTGGCAGCTACCATCGTGACGGAGGAATTTACAAGGGTGGACGCCAGCGCCTCCACCCAGCTCATGCCCAACTCCCTGTCAGGGGGCGCCCTGATGATGTTCGGCAATGAGGCCCAGAAGCAGAAATACCTCAGGGGAATGGCAGAGGGAAAACTGATCGGCGCATTTGCCATCACGGAGCCTGGCGCGGGTTCTGACACAGCGGCCATCACCACGACCGCGGAAAAGGATGGGGATTACTACATCTTAAACGGCCGCAAGTGCTTCATCACCAACGGCCCCTGCTGTGACTTTGTCACCGTATTTGCCAAGACGGACGTGAACGCCAGGGGCGTGAAGGGAATCAGCGCATTTATCGTGGAGTCGGCCTGGGAAGGCTTTTCAACGGGAGCGGTTGAGAACAAGATGGGCATGCACGGTTCGCCCACCTGTGACCTGATATTTGAAAATGTACGTGTGCCGAAGGAAAACCTGTTAGGCGGGGAAGGGCAGGGCTTTAAAATCTGTATGGCCACCCTGGACTCAGGCCGTATCACCGTGGCTACCCAGGGACTGGGAATTGCCCAGGGCGCACTGGACGAGGCGGTTAAATACGTAAAGGAAAGGGTACAGTTCGGAAAGCCCATTGCCAAGCTTCAGAACACCCAGTTTGAGATTGCAGACATGGCGACCAGGGTGGAATGCGGAAGGCAGCTGGTTTACAATGCGGCCCGTCTTAAGGACGCAGGGCAGCCCTATTCCAAGAATGCGGCCATGGCCAAGTACTACTGCGGCGACCTGTGCAACAACATTGCATACCGTTCCTTACAGCTTCACGGCGGCTATGGCTACATGAAAGATTATCCTATTGAGCGGATGTTCAGGGATGCCAGGCTCGTGGCAATCTACGAGGGCACATCGGAGATTCAGAGGGTGGTAATTGCCAACCATATACTGGGAAAGTAAGAGAAGCATAAGAAGGAGGACACATAATGAAGGTAGTAGTTTGCGCAAAGCAGGTTCCCAATACAAACGAAGTAAAGATTGACCCTGTAAAAGGAACATTAATCAGGGACGGCGTGGAAAGCATCCTGAATCCGGATGATGCCAATGCGCTGGAGGAAGCCCTGAAACTGAAGGATGAATATGAGGATGTGACCGTTACCGTCATTTCCATGGGCCCGCCCCAGGCGGAGGTCATGTTAAGGGAATGCCTGGCCATGGGAGCGGATGAAGCCATCCTTTTAAGCGGAAGGGAATTCGGTGGTTCTGATACATGGGCCACCTCCAATGCCATCTCCGCGGCCATAGAAAAAATAGGGGATTACGATATCATATTCGGAGGACGCCAGGCCATTGACGGGGATACGGCCCAGGTCGGCCCCCAGATTTCAGAAAAGCTTGGGATACCCCAGGTCACATATGTGCAGGACTTTAAACTGGAAGACGGGGCAGTGGTGGTCCAGAGGCAGCTGGAAGACGGATACGAGGTCATCCGGGTGCAGACCCCATGTTTCCTTACCGCTGTAAAGGAACTGAACAAGCCCAGATACATGACCATGAAGGGCATCTATGAGGCATACGACAAGGAAATCACGGTATGGGGATTCGGGGATGTGGATGTCCCACAGGAGAAAGTAGGGCTTAAGTCCTCGCCTACCAGGGTGTTCCGTTCATTTACCCCGGCACCCAAGGGCGCAGGGACCGTGCTTGGCGGGACCCCTAAGGAACAGGTCGCTGCATTGATGGGCTGCCTGAAAGAAAAACACATTATCTAAGTAGGAGGTAAGACATGGACTTAAGTCAATACAGGAATGTTTGGGTATTCGCAGAGCAGAGACAGGGAGTGATTACCCCTGTGGTAAAGGAACTTTTAGGAGAAGGCCGGAAGCTGGCCGGGGAGATAGGAACAGACGTATGCGCCGTCCTTCTGGGTAAGGACATTGGATATCTGGCAAAGGAGCTGATCCGCTTTGGGGCGGATAAGGTATATGTGGCTGATCATCCCCTGCTGGAAAATTATACAACGGACGCATACACCAAGGTAATCACGGATGCCATCCATGAATATAAACCGGAAATCGTGCTTTACGGCGCAACCCATATCGGCCGTGACCTGGCGCCAAGGATTGCGGCCAGGGTGAATACGGGACTGACCGCGGATTGTACCAAGCTGGACATTGACCCTGAGGACAAAAAAATCATGCAGACCCGTCCCGCCTTTGGCGGCAACCTGATGGCCACCATCGTCTGCCCGGAACACCGTCCCCAGATGTCAACGGTGCGCCCCGGCGTCATGCAGAAGCTGGAGCCGGACGACAGCCGCCAGGGCCAGGTGGTGGATGTGGATGTTGAGCTGTCAGAAGCCGATATCAGGACAAAGGTACTTGAAATCGTGAAGAGCGCCAAGGAAATCGTATCCCTTACGGACGCGGACGTCATTGTATCCGGGGGACGCGGCTTGGGAAGTCCCGAGGGGTTTGCGGTCATTAAGAAGCTGGCCGACGTGATGGGCGGCGTTGTAGGGGCTTCCAGGGCGGCTGTGGATGCTGGCTGGATTGATCATTCCCATCAGGTAGGACAGACCGGCACCACGGTAAAACCGAAGATTTATGTTGCGTGCGGCATATCCGGCGCAATCCAGCACTTGGCAGGAATGCAGTCATCTGATATCATTATAGCAATAAACAAGAACCCAAGGGCTCCTATTTTCGAGGTGGCTGATTACGGCCTGGTAGGGGACCTGTATGAAATTGTCCCTATGATGGCGGAAGCGTTTGCAAATGAAAAAAACATATGATGATGGAAGCAGAGCTGAATATTTAAAAAAACACTGGGATGACATCATGGAACATCAGACGTTCTGTGATGTGTTCGCAGAGACAGCAGCACAATACCCTGACAGGACCGCCGTCCATGCGGACGGCAGGTCCGTGACCTACAGGGAACTCTTAAGGTGGTCTAATGCGGCTGCCGGCCGTCTTCTGAAAGACGGCGCTGTTAAGGAAGAAATCATTGCCGTAAACACAGGAAGGACCGCGGAAACCATTGCCGGTATCCTGGGTATTTGGAAGGCAGGCTGTGCATATGTATATCTGGACAGGGCCTATCCAAAGGAAAGGAGTGAGAACATCATAAAGGAGTGCCGGTGCCGCTTCATCCTGGACAGCCGGTGGTGGGAGGAGATGGACAGGGAAATAATCCTGCCGGATATTAACTTATCTGAGAGGAACTGCCTGGCCCTGCTTATCTATACTTCAGGTTCCACCGCAAAGCCCAAGGGTGTCATGCTGGAACACCGGAACGTGATGGCCTCCGCCTATAACTTCACTGTGTTTGAAACAAGGCCCCATGAACGGTTCGGGGTATTCCCCGGATTCGGGTTCGTGGCCGCGGTAAGCGATATATTTTCAACCTTAGCGGTCGGGGCAGCTAATTATATCATTCCGGGAACCATACGGAAGAATATAGTTGAATTAGAAAAATTTTACAGAATGCATGGGATATGTATCACATTCCTTCCACCGCACATGGCCAGGAAGCTTCTGGCCATGAATCTGGAGGGAATCCCGCTCAGGCTGCTGCTGGTGGGCAGCGAGCCTGTGCGCAATCTGGATATAAGCAAGGCTCCATTTTGCATCTTTAACGTGTATGGGGCTTCTGAGATGTGTTCCATGATATCCCACTATGAGATAAGGGATGCGGGAGGGAAGTCCGTGTATCCGGTGGGGATGCTGAATCATGGACTAAGGGGATATATTACGGATGAAGAGGGGAATCCGGTCCGTCCCGGTGAACCCGGTGAACTGTGGCTGTCCGGCCATCAGGTGAGCCGGGGCTATTACGGCCTGCCTGAAATGACGCATGCCCATTATGTTCCGAATCCATTTTCACAGGAAACGGGCCATGAGCGGGTATTCAAGACCAACGATATCCTGAGGGAGCTTCCGGACGGGAACCTCCAGTATGTGTGCCGTAAGGATAATATGTTTAAGATCCGTGGGTTCCGGGTGGAGTCCGGGGCTGTGGAGACAGCCATCCTGGAATGCGGGGATGTGAAGGAAGCAGTGGTCAGGGCGTTTATGGACGACGGCGGCTGCAATATCCTCTGCGGATATTTTACGGCGGACCATAAGGTGGATGTAAAGGAACTGAAGGGAAAGCTGGCGGATAAGATACCGTATTACATGATTCCCACCTGTCTGATACAGCTTGAGGCATTTCCAAGGAACATGAATTCAAAGATTGACAGGAAGGCCATCCTGCCGCCTGCGGAACTGAACGACCATAAGCTTCTGGAAGAGTTGTATTGAAAACCGCCCGCGCAGGGCGGGGAGGCGGATTCCGGACCGTAAGCCGTCTGTCCTACAGGAACAGACAGTCCCCCACCCCCATGTAAACCGTTTCCAGCTCCCCGTCCTCTTCCATGGCCCTGCAGAACCCCTCTCCTGAGCAATGGTTGAACCCCAGCAGCCGGATACCCATCCCTTTTATCTCAGCAATGGTCTTAGCAATCCGCTCCGGGCCGGCCTTTACCAGGTGGGTACCGCCGATTACGGCCCGGATGGGCTGGCTGAACCGTTCCCTGACCGTGTCCAGTATATTAAGGATTCCGGGATGACTGCATCCCACAATCACAATCAATTTCCCATTTTCTTCCAGAATAAGGCATATCTCATCCTGAAAATAATCCTGTACCCATGTGCCCTGCTCCCGCAGGACAAACCGTTTTGGGATTGTCTCAAAGGCGCGCCGCCTGCCAATCCCGCCCATGACCCAGCAGCCCTGGGCCAGGGGAACCAGACCGTCACATTCCATGTGGCGGATTTTGTTTTCTTTTAAAAATGCCGCGTCAAAACCGGTTCCCAGGCAGGCGGCCTTGGTTTTGCCGAGGGAATATTTTTCGGAAAAGAATCCTTTTCCTGTTGCCAGCGGGCATGACAGGCCATTCTTTACAAATTCCCGGTATCCGCCTCCATGGTCATAGTGTCCGTGGCTGCACACCCCGTAGTCAATCCGCTCCGGACGGATGTTCAGACGGACTGCATTTTCATAGGTGTGTTTCCCCTGCCCAAAGTCAAAGAGTATGCTGGTGTATCCTGTTTCTATGTACAGGGAAAGCCCGTGCTCGGCTGTCAGGTCTTTCCTCTCACCATTCTGGTTATCCATCAGTGCCACAATCCGGATGTTCCCCATCTTTTTATCCTCCTAAAGCTAATGTGCTTATAATGATCCTGATATGATTATATCATGGCATCCGCGTCTGGCAAGCATATATGCCCCATCCTTCTTTTGGCATATGAGGAAGGAGACTGGCATTGTAACAGAAATTCCCACAATATTTCAAGAAAAAAGTAAGGAAAACCTTGATATATTATGTTAGAATAGGTATTAAGCCACGGTGCGGCATAAAACAGGTGCCGTCCGGCATACATATAAGTTAACGTAAGAGGAGGGGACGTCATGCCCGATATTAATATTCTGGTTGTAGATGATGAAAAAGAGATTGCGGATCTGATTGAAATATATCTTGTCAGCGATGGTTATAAAGTGTTTAAGGCGGAGAACGCTGCAAGGGGGCTGGAGATCCTTGCCAAGGAGGATATCCATCTGGTGCTCCTGGATATCATGATGCCTGGAATGAACGGACTGGAGATGTGCAAGAAGATCAGGGAGAACAATAACATCCCCATCATCATGCTCAGCGCCAAGTCCACGGACCTGGACAAGATACTGGGGCTGGGAACCGGGGCGGACGACTATGTGGTGAAGCCGTTCAACCCGCTGGAACTGACGGCCAGGGTCAAGTCCCACCTGCGCCGCTATACCCAGCTCAACCCCAACAGCGCCTCCCAGGACAAGGCCAACAATGAAATCACCATCAAGGGAATGATCATCAATAAGGATAACCACAAGGTGATTGTGGACGATGAGGAGATTAAGCTTACCCCCATTGAATTTGATATCCTGTATCTTCTGGCATCCAATCCGGGCAAGGTATTCAGCACGGATGAGATTTTTGAACGTGTATGGAATGAGAAGGTTTATGAGGCCAACAACACGGTCATGGTACATATCAGACGCCTGAGGGGCAAGATGAAGGAAGACACCAGACAGAATAAAATCATCACCACGGTGTGGGGAGTAGGATACAAAATTGAAAAGTGATATGAACAGGCGTTACCACACGCGGGTCATAACCAATATCATATACAGCGCCATTATTTCCTGTCTGGTGGAGATATTCCTGGTGACCAATGTTTCCATGATTGCCAGGTACATGGAGGAGTCGGGAAGGATGAACGGCCTAATCCAGGCGGTGCTCGGCTACCATGTGGCGGTGGTGCTGGTCTATGTCATATCCGGCCTGGTGCTGTTTGCGGTGACGTTCATGATCCTTCAGGAACCGTATATCCGCTATATCAGTAAGATTTCCGATGCGGTCCAGAGCATTTCCGAGGGGAACCTGAACACCACCATTGATGTGATTGGCGATGATGAGTTTTCCAGCATGGCAGCCAACCTGAATAAGATGGTGGAGGATATCCAGGTGCTGATGGACAAGGAGCGGGAATCCGAGCGCACCAAGAATGAGCTGATAACCAATGTGGCCCATGACCTGAGGACGCCGCTGACCTCCATCATCGGATATCTGGAGCTGCTGGCAGGCAATACCAAGATACCTGCGGACATGCAGCACAAGTACATAGAGATTGCCTACGGCAAGGCAAGGCGCCTGGAAAAACTGATAGAAGACCTGTTTGGGTTTACAAAGCTTAATTACGGCAAGATTTCCATGCATGTGGCGCAGGTGGACGTGGTGAAGCTCCTGGGACAGCTTCTGGAAGAGGCCTATCCGAATTTTGTGGAAAAGAACCTGTCCTACGACCTTCAGAGCAACATCCCGGCCAAGATCATCACGGCGGACGGCAACCTCCTGGCCCGGCTGTTCGATAACCTGATTGGCAATGCCATCAAGTACGGGGCGGACGGAAAGCGGGTGCTGGTGAAGATCCATGGGGATGATGATGTGGTGACGGTTTCCGTGACCAACTATGGATATGTGATCCCGCCGGACGAGCTTCCGCTGATTTTTAATAAGTTTTACCGTGTGGAGCAGTCGCGCTCCAGCAGCACGGGAGGCACCGGGCTGGGACTGGCGATTGCAAAAGAGATTGTGGATATGCATGGAGGCACCATCCAGGTGGCCAGTGATTTAAACGGAACCGTGTTCACCGTGAAGCTGCAGGTGCATTTTGATATCAACAAAGAGAATTTCGGAACAATCAGCTGACATTAATGGAGAATACAATGAGGACTTGTAATATGAGGATATTTCCCAGGAATATGAAAAGGGCGCTGAAAAGCTCCCTTTTTGGCTTACTGCTGGCTGCCGCCATGACGGTCCAGGCCTTTGGGGCGGACATCCAGGTAATGGATGGGATGACGGATATGACGGCAGACGGCACAGGGGCAGGGCAGTACGGGGAGCCGGGGCAGGGTACGGATGGAACCGGGGAACTGACGGACGCCCCTGTCACCCTTGATGTGGTTTACGGGTATAAGAATATTGCCAAGAGCGGACGTTTCCTTCCGCTGCACATGGAACTGGGCAATCGGACGGACCAGGTATTTAAGGGGACGCTGTGCGTGCTGGCCATGGAGAGCGACATGCAGGGCTATTCCATGGACATGGACTACGATGTCTACCGTTACGAGTATCCGGTGGAAATCCCGGCCATGGGCAGCCTCACGCAGATGCGCAGCGTGTCCTTGGGCAACCGGGTGGATCAGATGTATATCCGTCTTCTGGATGAATCCGGAAAGGAAGTGACGCGCAAGCGCCTGAAGCTGAACCTGAATAAGGACACTGCCGAGCTTTTTATCGGCGTGCTCAGTGACAACCCGGAGAAGCTTCTGTACATGGGAGGCGCAGGCATTAATTACAGCACACTGCGCACCAGGTCCATAGAGATGACCGCGGCATCCCTTCCCTCCAGTGAACTGGGGCTGGACCAGCTGGACGTGCTCCTGATAACGGACTTTGATACGGGAAGCCTGTCAGGGCAGCAGGTTACGGCTGTGTGGGAATGGGTCCAGAAGGGCGGCGTCCTGCTCATTGGGACGGGTGGACGCGGGGAGGAGACACTCCGCGCATTTGCCGGCGAGATCCTGGAACAGCCGGTGCCGCAGCCGGACCAGTATGTGATTAACATGGGAGTGGAATATGCGGTAGACGGGCCGGAGGGCGCGTCCATTCCCCTGACCTGTACCGAGGTGTGGCTCAAAGGCGGGAGCGAGGTGCTGGCCAGCGACGAACTGTCCGTGATTTCATCCGTGTCCGTGGGTAAGGGAATGGTGGCCGTGTCCATGTATGATTTTGTGGACATAGAGGGGTTCTGCCAGGACAACATTTCCTATATTGACCATCTTTTCACCAGCCTGCTGGGGGAGAACCGGATCAATTCCCTGAGCAGCGGCATGGACGGAAGCACATCCAGCCTGTATTGGTCCGTCCAGTCCCTGATTAACACGGGGAATCTGAGCAAGATCCCAAAGGTAGGGCTGTATGTGACCCTGGCCATTGCCTATGTGGTGCTGGCAGGGCCGGGCTTATATTTCTTCATGAAGCACCGGGGGATGCTCCGGTACTACCAGCCCTCCGTGGCAGTCCTTTCCCTGTGCTGTACCGGAATGGTGCTTCTCATGGGAATGACCACCAGGTTCACAGGGCCATTCTTTACCTACGCATCCATTAAAGATACGGACACGGACAATGTGTCTGAGACCACCTTCATCAACATGAGGGCGCCCTATAACAAGTCCTATTCCGTGAAGCTGAACCCGGAGTATACGCTTTACCCCCTGACAGGCAATACATACTACAGTATGTCACCCATACCGAAGTTCACGGGCGAGGAGGAGCCTTCCATTACCATCCATTACGGCGATGAGGATACCGGGATCCGGTCTGATAACGTGGGGGCGTTCAACTCCAAGTTCTTCATGCTGGAACGCCATATGGAGAATGATAAGAAGGAAGGATTCACCGGCAATATAAATTCCTTTGATGGTAAGGTGACAGGGACCCTGACCAACCACTACGGCCAGGCGGTTGAGGATGTGGCGGTGCTCCTTTACAACCAGATGATATTCGTGGGGCACATGGACCCGGGCGAGACCGTGGAACTGGATGACCTCAAGACTCTCTACGGGGCCACCAACTTCGGGTATGCCATGGCGGAACAGATTACAGGGGCTTCACGGTATAAGGAAGATAAGGATATCGAGGATACAGCCTACGTGGAGGCGCTGGAGAGGACCAACCTGCTGTCCTTTTATATGGGCAACTACCTGACCGGCTACCATTCGGAGGCCAGGATCGTGGCGTTCAGCAAGGACAAGGAAGAGACAGGGTTCCTGCGGTCCTCCGGCTATGAGACTTACGGGACAACCCTCCTGACGTCATCCGTTGATGTGAATTATGAAAAGGACGGCATGGTATACCAGTCAGCCATGCAGAAGCAGCCCAACGTGCTGTCCGGCGAATACTATGCGCAGAACAATACCATGTACGGCCTGACGCCTGTGATGCTGGAATATTACCTGGGCAACAATATAGAGGTGGATAAGCTGGATTTCTACCACTTAAGCGACGAGGTGGCGGAGAGCATGCGCTACTATTACACGGTTCCGTTCAGCGGCAAGATGTATTTCTATAACTATAATACGGGAAATTACGATTCCATGGACACGGGCGTTACGGAATTTGACAGGGACATGCTGGAGCCGTACCTGTCGCCCGGCAATACGCTGACGGTCAAGTATGTGTATGATTCCTCAGGCGACTATACCTGGAATATCATGCTGCCTGTCCTGGCTGTCACAGGGAGGAGTAAATAATGCTGGAGATTAAAGGATTACACAAGATATACGGCAAATACCACGCATTGAGCGGCCTGGACATGAACGTGGCAACAGGGGCGCTGTACGGGTTCGTGGGACCTAACGGCGCGGGAAAGACAACCACCATCAAGATAATGACAGGCCTTCTTCCGGCGGAAGAGGGAAAGATTACCATAGACGGCATAGACGCCCTCTCAAACCTGAAGGCCCTGAAGGCCAGGATTGGATATGTGCCTGACTTTTTCGGCGTATATGATAACCTGACCGTGTCGGAGTACATGGAATTTTTCGCATCCTGCCATCATATGGACGGACTGGTGGCAAGGAAACGCTACACCGCCCTGTTGGAGCAGGTGGGCCTGGAAGACAAGCTGGACTTTTATGTGGACGGCCTTTCCAGAGGAATGAAACAAAGGCTCTGCCTTGCCAGGGCATTGATTCATGACCCGTCCATACTGATACTGGATGAACCCACCTCGGGCCTGGACCCAAGGACCAGGTTTGAGTTTAAGGAAATACTGTCCGAACTGCAGGAAAGCGGCAAGACCATTGTGATCAGTTCCCACGTGCTGTCCGAACTGTCCGAGCTGTGTACGGATATCGGCATCATCGACCAGGGCAGGATGGTGCTGGAGGGGAATATCGACGATATCCTGTCCAGGGTCAATACCTCCAATCCCCTTGTCATATCCGTGTTCAGCAATGTGGAGAAGGCCCTGGCTATCTTGAAGAGCCACCCCTGCGTGCAGACCATCTCCCTGAGGGAACAGGACATCTGCGTGCGTTTTTCAGGGGATGCCCAGGATGAGGCGCTGCTGCTGCAGCAATTGATTGACAGCGACGTGCTGGTCAACGGGTTTACCAGGGAAAAGGGAAGCCTGGAATCCGTGTTCATGCAGCTGACGGAACATGAAGAAGAAAGGGTGGTGTTGTCCTATGATGCGGAATCCGGTTTTTAGCCGTGAGATGAAGGTTGGCTCAAGAAGCGTGAGGCTGCCTTTGATCATTCTCCTTTTTAACGGTATCCTGTCCCTGGTAACGCTTCTCAACATGTATTCCGCCGTGGCCCAGGTCAGGACCACGGCCGCCATACAGTACAGCAGTTTCATGAATATGTATGAGTTTGTCACCACCATTGAATTCATCCTGCTGATGTTCATCGTGCCGGCCGTGACAGCGGCCAGTATCAGCGGGGAGAGGGAGAGGCAGACCCTGGAGCTGATGCTTACCACCCAGATGACGGCTTCCCAGGTGGTGTTCGGCAAACTGATGAGCGCCCTCAGCACACTGCTTCTGCTGATTGTGTCCAGCTTTCCGTCCGTTGCCATGGTATTTGTCTATGGCGGGATTACCTGGACAGATGCAGTATCGCTGCTTCTCTGCTATATAACGGTGGCGTTTTTTGCGGGCAGCCTGGGAATCTGCTTTTCAGCCCTGTTCAAGCGCTCCACCATTTCCACGGTGGTGACTTACGGCGTGCTGGTGGCCGTGGTGGCAGGGACGTATTTCATCAATAAGTTCACCCTGTCCCTGTCAGCCATGAACATAAATAATACGGCGGCAGCCTATGGGTTCGGGGAAAATGCGGTTAAGCCCACGTCCGGCGGTTTCTTCTATCTGCTGCTTTTGAACCCGGCGTCCACGTTCCTTGCCATCCTCAACGGACAGGCAGGAGGGAATACGCCCTTAAGCAAGCTTAAGAGTTCCTTTGGCATGACGGCCACTAATTTTGTTACGGAGAACTGGGTTATTGTGAGTATCCTGATCCAGCTGGCGCTGGCAGCGCTTCTGATCTATATCGCGGTCAGATGCGTGGAGCCTGTGAAGCGCAGGCGCAGGGGCAATAAGCATAAATAATAAGATTGAATGATTGGATTTCAGGAAAGGGGTAAATCATGGGAATTATTAAGGCGGTTACATCGGCAGTGGGAGGCGCGCTGGCAGACCAGTGGCTGGAGGCCATTGAGCCGGATGACATGGGGGACAGGACTGTCTTTGCCCGGGGCGTACAGGTGCGCAGGGGAAAGGGGTCCAATACAAAAGGCTCATCGGATATCGTGTCCAACGGTTCGGTGATTCACGTGTATCCCAACCAGTTCATGATGCTGGTTGACGGGGGAAAGGTAGTGGACTATACGGCGGAGGAAGGTTATTACACCATTGACCATTCATCCATGCCGTCCATGTTTAACGGCCAGTTCGGGGACGCGTTAAAGGAATCCTTTAACCGTATCCGTTTTGGCGGGATTACGCCCACGGCGCAGAAGGTCTACTATGTGAACCTGCAGGAAATCAAGGGAATCAAATTCGGCACCAGGAACCCTGTGAATTATTTTGACAACTTCTATAATGCGGAGCTGTTCCTGCGGGCGCATGGAACCTACTCCATCAAGGTAACCGACCCCCTGAAGTTCTATGGGGAAGTCATCCCGAAGAATGCGGACAGGGTGGATATCGACTCTGTGAACGAGCAGTATCTCTCTGAATTCCTGGAAGCGTTCCAGACATCGGTGAACCAGATGTCTGCCGACGGTATGAGGATATCCTTTGTTACCTCCAAGAGCAGGGAGTTAGGCCGGTATATGGCGGACACCCTGGATGAAGAGTGGAACAAGCTGCGCGGAATGGAAATCCAGTCCGTGGGCATTGCCAGCATTACCTATGATGAGGAATCCCAGAACCTGATTAACCTGAGGAACAAGGGGGCCATGATGGGTGACCCCAATATCCGTGAAGGATATGTGCAGAGCACCATTGCCGAGGGGTTAAAGAACGCAGGCTCCAATTCCGCGGGATCCATGGCAGGCTTCATGGGCATGGGCTTTGGCATGCAGACAGGAGGAGGCTTCATGGGCGCTGCCTCCAATACGAACATGCAGCAGATGCAGAACCAGGGGAACTGGGCAGCGCCGGGAGGTGCACAGCAGGCCGGGATGAATCCTGGGGCTGGAGTGCCGGGAGGAGCGGCGCAGGCCGGGATGAATCCGGGGGCTGGAGCAGCTGGAGGAGCGGCGCAGGCCGGGATGAACCCTGGCGTGGGAGCAGCTGGCGGTGCGCAGCAGGCCGGGATGAATCTGGGGGCTGGAGCAGCTGGAGGAGCGGCGCAGGCCGGGATGAACCTGGGCGCTGGAGCAGCTGGAGGAGCGGCGCAGGCCGGAATGTATCCGGGCGCAGGAACCGCAGGATGGAACTGCCCGAACTGCGGCACGCCCAATTCCGGTAAATTCTGCGGTGAGTGCGGAACCCCAAGGCCGGCGGCCGACTGGACCTGCAGCTGCGGTACGGTCAACTCAGGAAAGTTCTGCAGCGAGTGCGGCAAACCAAGGTTCTAAAGCCTGTTTGAATATTCATTCCCGCCATCTGCCGGAACGCAATTTTCAAACACGCCCAAGCAGTACCCAGCACATGATACAGGAGATGACAAATGGCAGCAATAACATATAAATGCCCCAACTGTGACGGAGGCCTGATGTTTGACCCGTCGTCACAGAAATACCATTGTGAATTCTGCCTGTCTGATTTTACACAGGAAGAATTAGACGCACTGAAGCCGGATGACAGCCAGGCCGTGCTGTACACCTGTCCCAGCTGCGGCGCACAGATCGTCACGGATGAGACAACCGCAGCAACCTTCTGCTACTACTGCCACAACCCGGTGGTGCTGTCGGGCAGGCTGACAGGACAGTTTGCCCCGGACTATGTGATTCCCTTCCAGATTGACCGGGACAAGGCAAAGGAGATATTTGCCCAGTGGATTGCAAAGAAGAAGTATGTGCCGGATGCATTTTACTCCGGCAAACAGATAGAGACCATGACAGGCGTGTATTTCCCCTACTGGCTTTACGGATGCCGGGTGGACGGGATGCTGGACGCCCAGGGAAAAAAGCTGAGGACATGGACCACTGGTAATATGCGTTATACGGAAACACAGGTTTATGATGTCAGGCGCCAGGGGACCATGGACGTGGACCATGTGGCGAGAAACGGACTCAGGAAGGCAAACCGCCAGCTGGTGGACGGCGTCCTGCCCTTTAAGATGGATGAGAAGAAGAAATTCTCCATGGGATTCCTGTCAGGGTTCCTGGCGGAGAACCGGGACATGGAAAAGGAGCAGTTCGTGGTGGACGTGCAGACCGAGGTAAGGGAGTTTGCCCTCCAAAGCCTTCAGTCCCAGGCCGGGAGCTATGACTCCATGAATATCAGGCAGAGGGAAGCAAAGCTTTTGGACGAGGAGTGGAGCTATGCCCTTCTTCCTGTGTGGACCCTGACCTATAATGACAAAGCCAGGGGGAAGATATATTATTTTGCCCTGAACGGACAGACCGGGAAGGTGTGCGGACAGCTTCCGGTGGACAATAAGAAGCTGGCGCTGCTGTTCCTGTCCATCTTCCTGCCGCTATGCATACTGTTTCTGATAGGAGGGTATCTGCTGTGATGACAGGGTTTGATATGGGAAAATGCTTTCCCAACAGGAGACATCCGGTTACTGCCCCATGTATCCGCATGGCGGCGCTGACCGTTGCATTGGTGGTTCTCTGGGGGAATCTGGGGATGGTTACCAGCATGGGCGCCCAGACCGGGGCCAGCATCCAGGTTGATGCCCAGGCCGATACCAAAGACAATACCAAAAACAATACCCAGGCCAATCAAAGGCTCTTTGACGAGGCCGGGCTTTTATCCGGGGCGGAGCAGGAACGGCTGGAGGATGCCCTTGCAGACTGCCGGAAGAAGACCGGAATGGATGTGTCGGCGGTGACTGCCTATAATGACGGCGCCCGTTCTGCCATGGAATATGCGGATGACTATTATGATTACAATGATTTTGGCACCGGCAAGGATAAGAGCGGGGTCCTGGTCCTGATTTATATGGATGCTCCGGGACGCCGGGGCGGTGAATGCTGGATATCCACTTCCGGCAACATGATACGTATCCTTACGGACAGGCGCATTGACCTGATACTGGATGACATGTACGATTATCTGGGAATCCAGGATTACTATGGGGCCGTCCTGGCATTTACCAGGGACATCGAGTACTATGTGGACAAAGGAATCCAGGCCGGACAGTATAATTATGATACGGAGACAGGGGAAATCAGCATCTACAGAAGCATACGCTGGTATGAGGCTGCATTTGCCGTCATCGCGCCTGCCATGATAGCGGGAAGCGTGTGCCTGGGGATTAAGGGCCGGTATTCCATGAAGCAGTCTGACCGGGAGCGTGCCAACAGCCTTCTGGCCTACCGGGCAGACGCAAAGTACCGGTTTGGGGATGTAAATGACATACTGCTGAATAAATTCGTGACTTCAGCCCCAATTCCAAGGGGCGGCAGCGGTTCCGGCGGTTCCGGTTCCTCTGGCCGCAGCTCCACCCACCGTTCCAGCAGCGGGCGCAGCCATGGCGGCGGGGGCAGAAGATTCTGAATATAAATCAGGTTTTATGCACACTTTAAAGGTATGCGCGATATAATAGGGTATAGATATGATTCAATCCTATCTATCCTAGCTGATACTGACTGGCGTAAATGAGCGGATATCCGGTACCATATATCCGTTCATTCACGCCAGGAAGTACCAATGTGCCGCGCATCCAGCTGGTGCTTTATAATAGATCACAGGGCGACCTGGGCGGTGATGACGCACTGTAAGCGTTGTTGCCGTTTACATAGCCGGCGATTCTGGAATGCAGAGGAAATCACCAAGATGAACTATACCTATATCCTTACCTGTGCGGACGGTACGCTGTACTGCGGCTGGACCAACGACCTGGACAAGCGTCTGAAGGCCCATAACGCTGGCCGCGGAGCCAAGTACACCAGGCCCAGACGTCCGGTGGTGCTGTCCTATTATGAGGCGTTTGAGACAAAGAGTGAAGCCATGAAACGGGAATATGCAATCAAGCATATGACCAGGAAACAGAAAGAGATGTTGATTGGTGGATTTGATAATAATCTGAATTTAAGATGTCAGTCATCCGGATGGTGAATTAAGATTGGCCGGATTGGAAATACAGACAGAACAACAAGGGATGAATCCTGTGCAATATAGGATTCATCCCTTGTAAATTATTTCTCCAATATATTTTACGTTGCTTCCGGAAACAGATTAAAAATCCCGGTTATGCCACAAAACGGTACATCATAACATAATGGCAGATGCTTCCGCCCATGACGAACAGATGGAAAATCTCATGGGAGCCGAAGTACTTGTGGCGGGAATTGAAGAAGGGGAGTTTCAGGGCGTATATGATGCCTCCCACCGTGTATATGATGCCGCCGGTCAGCAGCCACATGAATCCGGCTTTTGGCATGGAGTCCAGTATCTTTGTGATGGCCAGGACGCATACCCAGCCCATGGCGATATAAATCAATGAAGAGAACCACTTGGGGCAGGTAATCCACAGGGCATTGATAAGGATTCCCACAATGGCGATTCCCCAGACCAGTGTCAGAAGGGACCAGCCTGTCTTGTCCCCCAGGACAACCATGCACACCGGGGTATAGGTTCCGGCTATCAGGATAAAAATCATCATGTGGTCAATCTTCCTGAGCATCTGGTTTATCTTTGGGGAAATGTCCAGCGTGTGATAGATGGTACTGGCAGCGTAAAGGCCAATCATACTCAGTATGAAGATGGTAAGGGCGCTTACATGAAATTGTCCGGAATCACGTACTGCTTTCATAAGCAGGGGCATAGCTGCTATAATAGCCAGTATCATGGCGATGAAGTGTGTAAGAGCACTGCCCGGATCTTTTACTTTTGTAAGGTTTTGTTTCAGTTTTGCTGTCATATATACCAGCCTCCTCCTATTAAAAAACTGATAATGATTTTATTGTTACTTCGTTATGTAGTTTTGATTACTATATCTGTTTGTATTATATACTATACACCTATCTTTAGGATTATGCAATACTTTTTGAAAAAACCTTAAATTCAATCCCATAGCAGGAAATATGAAAGTAAAGAAGAAAACATGCCCCTCCCTCTTTGGGAAGTTATTGGTTTGATATATACTGATAAAAGTGTAACTTTTGTTAATGATTTAGTAAGTTTAATTAATTGTGAAAAATTGATGCAAAAAATATAATATAGTTATGAAACATAAACACACTCTAATCAAATGGGAGGAAAAGTTATGTATTTGAAAAAACACATGGCATTGGGAATTGGCCTGATTATGGCAATAGCCAGCATCAGCGGATGCCGGAGCGAAAAAACAGTTCCACAGAACAAAGAGGAACAGAATAAAGAAACCCAGGCGGCGGCCGGGACTCATGCCCAGCAGCCGGAAAGTAAGGTGATTACTGTATTCCACTATATGGGGCAGTCCGTGAAGCAGGATTCACTGGTTAAGCTGGAAGAGGCATATATGGAAGCGCATCCAGAGATAACCTTTGAAAATATATTCTATAATCAGGGCACGGATTATTTCCCGCAGCTGTCAACCGCGCTGGCTTCTGGGGAACAGCCTGACATTATCATGGGAAATCCGGCCATGTATCCGGACCTTATTAAAAATGGCTATGCAATGGACCTGTCAGATAATAAGGTAATCAAGAATATGGGATTGGACCAGTACGATTTAAATGATGTGTCCGCAGAAGGAAAGGTATATGCAGTTCCCATTGATTTTAAGACATCAGGTATCTTTTATAACAAAAAGATATTTGAGGAACATGGAATAGAGATACCAAAGACAAGGACACAGCTTAAATCGGTGATACAGAAGCTTCATGATGAGGGTATTGATCCGTTTATTGATGTGTATGGGGAAGGTTCTACCGGAGATTTGGAAACGCGTTCCACCATATGGCCAAGGGCGATTGCAGCAGGCGATTTGGACATATTCGAAAAATGGATGAGTGGGGAGGCCAAGGTAGCAGACTATCCATATGTGGAGGAGGCGCTGTCCGTGTGGGATGACAGGATGATGTATCCGCGTACGGATGCCATGGCCAATAATCAGGACAAGGCGCTGGAGTTGTTCATAGCAGGTGAAGGGGCTATGATATTTACAGGTAACTGGAATATAGGTGAGATTGAAGCCAGGGGAAAGGATCGTGGATTTGAGTTTGATTTCTTTGTGCCGCCCATTGATGATACAGAAAATTCAGGAAAAATGGGAGTGCTGGTAGATCAGTGCTTTATGGTGAATCCCAATGCGGATGCCCTGGATGAATCCCTGGGATTTCTGGAGTATTGGGTTACGGATGGCGCCCTGACATGGTCAGAGGGCACATTGATGCCGTTAATCACAGGTGTAAGCTCCGACAAGCTCCTGCCGGTTGTCCGGACTATCGCAGAGGTGAAAAAATCAGGTAATTACGTTTCCCAGGGTGCATTTACCAAACCTTTGAATACAGAATTTACCAATGCCTGGAGAAAAGCGCTCATAAGCTATGCGGAAAGTGTGGTCACTGGAAAACCCATGACCCATGAGGAGTGTATTGCAAATATCCAGTCCATGTTTGACGATGTCATTGCCACAAATTAAAAAGATAAAAGGAGTGAACTTCTATGACGAAAAAAGAACGGGTCAGAGCTGCATTCCATAATCTGGAGACAGACCATGTGCCGGTCTGCTTCTGGAAACATGTTCCCCAGGAATTATGGCAGGAGGATAAATTTATTGATGCACAGGTTGATTTTTACAGAAAGACGGATGTGGATTTTGTGAAGCTTTCAGCAGACGGGTATTTTGGGTGGCCGGCTCCGGAACTGTTAGAGCTGGATAGGGCAGAGGATTTGTATAAGATGGAAGCCCTGGGGCCTGACCATCCATTTATACGGGAACAGATTGAACGTACAAAAAAAATAGTTTCATTCTTAAAGGATGAGTGCTGCTGCCTGTACTTGATATTCTGCCCCCTTTCCTATCTGAGACTACAGATTGGTTATCCTAGGATGATGGATTTGATGAAGAAAAATCCGGATGCGGTAAAACATGCGTGCCATGTAATTGCAGGGGATGTAAAGTTTCTGGTCAAGGGTATCATACAGGAAGCTGGATGTGATGGTATTTTTTATAGTGTACAGAATGCGGAAGTGAACCGTTTTACATATGAGGAGTACAGGGAATGGGTAACTCCCAGTGATAAGGAGGTCCTGGACTATGCCAATACCCTCAGCGACATGAACGCGCTGCACTGCTGTGCATGGGAGGAAATCAATAACCGGCTGGAGGTCTGGTCCGACTATGATTCAGCGGTTGTAAGCTGGTCACGCTATATTGATAATCTGGGTGTCGGCGAGGCAAAGGAAACATTTGGACGTACTGTATGGGGCGGGTTTGACAACCGCACCGGAAGCCTTTTGTACAGCGGGACAAAGGAAGAGATACAGGCGGAGACAAAAGATCTCATAGAAGAAGGTGGAAAAAAGGGATTCATAATAGGAGCGGACTGCAGTATCCATGATGAATTGCCCCTTGAGAGAATCCAGTGGGTAGTGGAAACAGTTAGGAGTGTTTAACAGGACGTATTCTATTAGGAGGAATTTAATGTACATAGCAAATGAATACCAGGCAGATAAGGGAAGATATGATAGCATGGAATATAATCGCTGCGGTAAAAGCGGGTTGAAACTTCCATGTATCTCCCTGGGCCTGTGGCATAACTTTGGAAGCAAGGATAATTATGATACCATGAAGGCCATGTGCTTTACCGCATTTGACCATGGCATTACCCATTTTGACCTGGCAAATAACTATGGCCCTGTATATGGCAGTGCGGAAGAAAACTTCGGGCGGATTATGGAAAGTTGCTTCAGACCCTACAGGGATGAGCTTCTTATCAGCACGAAAGCAGGTTATGATATGTGGCCGGGGCCTTATGGGGATGGGGGAAGCCGTAAATACCTGATTTCAAGCCTGGATGCTTCCCTTGCAAGGATGAAACTGGACTATGTAGATATATTCTATCATCACCGGATGGATCCTGAGACCCCGGTTGAGGAAACAATACTGGCTCTGGAACAGATTGTAAGAAGCGGCAAGGCATTGTATGCTGGAATTTCCAACTATGATGGAAAACATGCAGAGGAGGCAATGAGGATTGCAGGGGAGATTCATCTTCCGCTTGTAATCAATCAGAATAACTATAGTATTTTTAACAGGACCATCGAGGAAAATGGTTTAAAGGAGTATGCAGGACAGGACGGGATGGGAATCATAGCCTTCAGCCCTCTGGCACAGGGGATGCTGACGGAAAAGTACATAAACGGCATCCCTGTGGACAGCCGCATTGCAAGGGATGGAAGATTCCTCCATGCATCCGATCTTACGCCGCAAAGGGTAGAACAGATACGCAGACTGGATGCAATGGCCAAAGAGAGGGGACAGACACTGGCCCAGATGGCACTATCCTGGGTCTTAAAGGATGGTATTGTGACCAGCGTCCTGATTGGGGCATCAAGGCCGGACCAGATTCTTGAGAATCTTGGCATTGTTGGCAATACCCATTTTTCCCAGACGGAGCTGGATGAAATAGATAATATCAGTAAATAAATCGGCAGAAGGGAGCTGTTCAGATGAAACTGCCTAAGATATCCATAAAGCAGGCGAGAATACATGGTGGGAACCTGTTATTCTTACTTCCGGCATTTGTCCTCTTTGCATTTGTTGTGATATTGCCTTTCCTTCAGGGAATCCCCTATTCTTTTACCAATTGGAAAAGCGTCATCAGCACAGACTATGACTACGTGGGATTTAGTAATTATATCACCTTGATTAAAAACAGGTATTTTCAGCAGGCCTTTATACATACATTCCAGTTTGCCACTATCTATGTAACGGGTGCTAATATCCTGGGGCTTGGTCTGGCCCTTTTGCTGAACGGATCCAAATGGTATACAAACATTGCACGGACAGTGGTATTTATACCTTTTACAGTGGCCCTCACAAGCGGGGCCATTGTGTGGAGCTATGTGTATACAGATATTATTTCTCCCTTATTTAATATTATAAGTCCCCTCGGGGTTTCCAGCCAGGTCATTCCAGCCATGGCGGTGATTGCCATATGGAGGGACATGGGATACTGTATGATGATTTATATTGCCGCCCTGCAGTCAATTCCTAATGAGTACTATGACGCGGCAAAGGTGGACGGCGCCAACTGGTGGCAGAGGGTAAAGGGAATAACCTTTCCGTTGATTATCCCGGCCATCATATCCAATGTAACCCTGCTTGTGGCATGGGGGCTGAAATGCTTTGATTATCCCATGGCAGTTGCAAGAAACATGGAAGCGGCACAGACAGCGGCAATGTATGTCTACGATAATATTTTCGGATTCAATAAGGCTGGGCTGGGTCAGGCAGCGGCAATCATCATAACTGTGGTGCTGGTTATCTTGACATATGCCATAACGGCTGTCTGCAATAAGCTGGAGGTAGAAGAATGACAGGCATAATTGATAGAAGATTCCAGCAGAAACTCTTTGCCGCTATTAAAATAATCTTAATTTTTTTAATAATGACAATGGTGATAGCGCCATTTTATGTCAGCGTCATCTATGCGTTAAAGGACAGCGCGGATGTATCCGTGAACCGTCTGGCCTGGCCGGAGCATCCTACATGGAATAATTTCGTAAAAGTCATTACGGAAAATGAGCAGTTCCTTACCGGGTATAAGAACAGCATTCTTACCACAATACCGGCGGTTCTGATCCTGATGACCGCAACGTCCATGGCGGCCTATGTCCTTGCAAGATTTAACAGCAGGTTTTACCGAAGCATTTACATGATATTTGTGTCTGGAATCCTGATTCCGATTCAGTGCATCATGCTGCCTTTGTACCTTAATTTCTTTCACCTGGGACTTACCAATTCCAATCTTGGCTTTGTCATTGCCAGGACAGGGCTTCAGATACCCATCAGCATACTGGTGGTGACCGGATTTGTAAAAACAGTACCCGTTGATCTGGAGGAAGCAGCCAGGATAGACGGATGCAACCGCTTCACAATGTTCTGGAAAATTGTTTTCCCGCTTATGAAACCGGTGAATGCAACCCAGCTTGTGCTGAACACCCTGTTTATATGGAACGATTATACAACTGCAATCATTCTTCTGCGCAAGGCGGAGTCAAGGACGCTCCTGCTGGCTCAGATGGCATATTTTAACGAATACACATCAGAGCTCAACCTGGCGTTTGCCTTTTTTATCCTGGCAATGCTTCCCATCCTGCTTCTCTATTTCTGCATGCAGAAGTATGTGGTCAGTGGTATAATGATGGGAGCGGTCAAAGGATAGAGGGATATTTTGTCAGGGATGCTGAGAGGAATCTGGTAGATTGTCCGGGAGGGAAAGAGGCTGTTATCATGCTCAAAATAAAGTTTTCGGACGGTCTGTGGGGGGCGGGGGAATGGCATATAAAGTAATTATTGTGGATGATAACCATAATACGGTTAAGTCACTGCTATATGGCGTTGACTGGGGATTACTTAATCTGGAGGTAGTAGGAACCGCCTACGATGGAGGCCAGGGAAAAAGGCTGATTGAAGAGAAAAGGCCGGATATTATCATTACCGACATCAACATGCCCTGTATGGATGGACTCAGTATGGTGGAGGCCTCCCTACAGCGGGTTTTGGACAGTAAGGTAATTATTATTACAGGGTATGATAAGTTTCAATATGCAAGCCGCGCCATCAAGCTGTCCGTGTTTGATTATATACTGAAACCAATTGATGATGAAGAACTTTTAACCGCCCTGAAAAGAGCGGTTAAAAGCATTCAAAAAGACAGGAATGTAAACCACCAGGCAATAGGCGTGTTAAAGGGCAGGCTGATACTGGCCCTCATGTCCGGACAGGACCTGCCTGTGCGGTCACTGATGGGCGATACGGGGATAAGTAAAGGCAGCTGTGTCATGTTGGTTGCATATGCGGGGGACGGCTTTTCCCAGCCTCTTCTTCAGCGGGTGGAATATTCAGAACATCTGGTTACAGGCAGGACCATATCCGCGCTGCTGGAGGAAAAGCTTGTGATTCTGTGTATCTCGGAGGAAGAGGATATATCCTGGGACATGCAGCTAAAAGAAATCAGTGCGGTTTTATGTAAGGATGACAGGACAATCAGGATTGGAAGAAGCCGGGGATACGGATTAAATGATTCCGTGAAGGACCTGTATCTGGAGGCATATGAGGACATGCTGGAAGGGCATGGGGGCAAAACACCGGGGGAAATGGGAGCAGATCCCCGGCATGTGAAAACAGCCGATTTGCAGGCCGAGGCAGCCATGCTGGCCGATTGCATCAAGGGGATTGAGGATTACGAAAAGACATATGCCGCCTTTAAACGGTGTACTGAGGGAAGTATCATTTCCCTTCAGGTAATGTCGGTGATTTATTGCACAAAGGTGATACAAAAGCATAAACAGTGGGCGGTCTACCTGGATTCAGCCATATACAGTGCGATTCAGAATACATCCATTGAGATGTTTGGAAAATGGCTGAAGTCATTCCTAAAGGCCGTGGACCAGGCCAGGAATCAGGGGACGGGAAAGTCGGAACTGATTCTGAACGTACTGCGCTATATGGAAATCCATACATTGGAAAACATTAAGCTGGAGCAGGTGGCTTCGGAGTTTTATGTCAGTCCCAATTATCTGTCATCTCTGGTCAGCAAGGAAACGGGAATTACCTTTCAGCAGCATATGATGAAAAATAAAATGGCGGTGTCCAAGCAGATGCTGGATGATACAAGGATGCGGGTGGAGGAGATTGCCTATGCGGTTGGATACGAAAACTATGTCAGTTTTTATAATGCGTTTAAACGGTTAGAAGGAATCACACCCAGTGAATACAGGATGAGGACAAGGGAGTAGATATGCTGGATACTGTAAAAAAGTTCGACAATCTTAAATTTAAGCAAAAATTGATTCTGGTATACTGCATTTCCCTTATTACAAGCCTGTCGCTGTCCATCTGTTTATTGGTTGTATTTTGCATTAACATATTAAAAAAAAATTATATCAATAATCTGGATGTGGTTACAAAACAGGTGACTGATAATTTTGAACGCAGGATTTCAGATACGGAAAGGCAGCTGTTCAACACAGTAAGTATGTTCCAGATACCGGCTTATATGTCTAAAATGAATGTGGATAAGAACAGCTATGCCAGCCAGGAATTGGGATATATGGCTAACCAGCTGGTATCCACTGTATCTTCTTTTGATTTTGTATATGTTGAGACTAATAAAGGATATTCTTCAGATACATCTCAGAAGATGACAGCCGGGGGCAATGAGGCAGTTGGATTTGCCGAAAAATTTGTTAAGGATTCCAAAGACGCTGCGCTGAAACAGGGGTATGTATGGGCTTCGGACAATCAGAATCACATATATATCCTCCATGCGGTGAGGAAAATCACATCACTGGAGCATGTGGGATATGTGGTGGCTCGGGTAAAAAAACAGTCCGTTGAAATGCTCAAGGATGATAAACACGATATCGCCCTGTTGTTTTACAATAAAGGTAGAAAGTGTATCTTTACAGAAGGCATGGAAGCATCTTTGCAGGCGGCTGTCATGGAACAGCTGGAAGCAGGAAGGCGCATGGAGGGCGGCCGGAGATGGAATCATAAAGCGTATTATGCCATAGAAAAAGAGGGCGCTGGGGGATGGCATATTGTGGGAATCATTCCCATGGTCAGCATTACGGGAATGGGACGCAGTGTGGTGGCAAGCGGTATCCTGTTGGGGCTGATAGCCATTGCTCTGGGGAGTGGGCTGATGCATCATCTGACCCGCAAGGTAAGCCTTCAGCTGGAGGCTCTGACAAATTCCATGGCTTATGTGTCAGAGGGCAGTGTGGGGGTGGTGACCCCGGTTTATTGTCATGATGATATCGGACAGCTGACAGAGTGCTTTAATAATATGAATCAGCGGATTTCAAAGCTGCTGGACCAGATTGTGGCAGAAGAGCGTCTGAAGAACAAAGCGGAGCTGGAGGCGCTTGAGTACCGGTATCGTTTCCTCCAGACCCAGATTAACCCGCACTTTATATATAATGCCTTAGAGACAGTAAACGCTGTTGCTAAGATTAATAGGGCTCCACAGATTAGCAAAGCCATACAGATGATTGGAAAGTATTTTAGGAGTATAACCACGTATTCGGACCAGCAGTTTATTTCCCTGAAGGAAGCATTCAGTTCTTTGGAAATATACATCGAAATCTATCATTACATCCAAGAGAATAATCTGAAGGTAGAGATAGATTATCCACGGGAGATGGAAGATGTGAAGATTCCTACCATGATCCTCCAGCCTATCATAGAGAATTGTTTTGTACATGGGATGCGCTCCGTTGAGGAACTGTTTATAATCCGTCTGAAGGCAGGACAGCAGCAGGATAAAATCTGCATTACCATAGAGGATAACGGAAATGGGATAAAGGAGGGGATATGCGGCAATATCAGTGAAGCCAGACGGAAAAAGGGGGCCCATTCGGGAATCGGCCTGGCCAACATAACGGAACGGCTCTTCCTGCTCTATGGAAACGAGGGCAGGTTATCCATTGAAAGCAGCGGTTTTGGGACAATTGTGACAATAACAGTTCCATCCCATTGTGTATCCCATGGAGCTGATTTATAATGAGATAAAGATGATAAGTGAGGATAGAGTATGATTTCTATATTATATGAAGACCAGGATGTTATTGTAGTGCACAAACCTGCGGGGCTGGAATCCCAGTCATCCCGCGGTTTTGCGCCGGATATGGTCAGTGAGATACGGCGTTATCTACACAATCCACAGGATATCCACAAGCCTGCCGCGGGCATTTCCGGGTCCCAGCCTCCATATGTGGGAGTTATCCACAGGCTGGATAAGCCGGTGGAAGGAGTCATGGTATACGCGAAAAACCAGAAGTCGGCAGCAGCCTTAAGCGCCGCGCTCCAGGCTGGAAAAATGGAAAAATTTTATATGGCGGTGATATGTGGACAACTTGTGGATAAACAAGGTGCATATGTGGATTATCTACGGCAGGACAGGAAAAACAACACATCCGAAATTGTGGATAAGTCTGTGAAAGATGCAAAAAAAGCAGCCCTCAAATACAGGGAAATGGAAGTTATCCACAGCCCTGAGGATAAGGAAAAAATGCTTTCTTTAATAGATATTGAGCTGCTCACAGGAAGGCACCACCAGATAAGGGTGCAGTTTGCCGGACATGGCACCCCCCTCTATGGGGATGGACGGTATGGAGGGGACATATCCACAATTGTTGACATAAAAAAAGAGCCTGCAGCCGTCCGCCGTCCGCTGGCCCTGTGTGCCTACCATCTGGCATTTTTGCATCCAGTGACAGGGGAAAAGCTTGTATTTGAAATCAGGCCTTCCGGCGGGGCCTTTAACTGGTTTTCAGTCATTGGATGAATGCAGCCGGATACCTCCAAGGAAGCTGACCCGCACGGAGAATACGTGGTCCTTATATTCATATTCCAGGTGCCCGCCGTATCTGGCGGCAGACATGGAGGCGCTGTTAAGGCCGATGCCGTGAAGGGCGCTGTCACGTTTCACGGAGATTAACCTGCCGTCCTTTTTATAGGGGGCATGGGTGGCTGAATTGGATATGTCAATGAATAGCATTTCCTTCATCTTCCTGATCTTGATATGAATCCATGGCGGCTGTCCGCTTCCTGCATATGCCGCCGCCCCCACATGGGAGGCGGCCTCATATGCATTATCAAGCAGGTTGGCGAACAGGCTGCAGATGTCCTGGTCCTCCATGGGATGGAGGTCCATGGCATCTGCCTGTACGGTGAAGCGGATACCTGCCTGGGCGCAGCGGTTCCCGGCATGGTTCAGCAGTACATCCAGGGTGGGGGTTCCTGTCCAGACAGAAGGAGTAAGATGTTCCAGAGGGGCGCTCAGCTGGCCGATATAGGCCCGGGCGCCTTTTGCATTGTCCTCCGCCAGCATGCCGTCCAGGACCAGGAGATGGTTCTTCATGTTGTGGGAAAGGGTCTCCTGTTCCTTCTGCATCTGCTTTACCATCTCATACTCCTGGCGTACCAGCTGGTCTTTGAATTCCAGGATACCCCGGAGTTCCCGTTCCTTCACATAGTTGGCGTAGATGAGCATGAGCAGGCAGAGGCACAGCAGGATGACCAGGCACAGACCCCAGCTGAACAAGGTAAGCACCGAGATTTCCTGAAGGGTGAACAGGGAGAGGAAGCCGACACCCAGTATGCCGAACAGGGAAACGGTAAATATCATTTTCGGATTGTAAAACGTGGTCTTGCGAAAGGCCCTTCCCGCCAGGAAGCTGAAGCAGAACAGCATTGCCTTATCCACCGCGATATAAGCGCACCGCCACAGGGACAGCTGGTTTAATATGAAGCCTGCAAACTGCCGGTTCCCTGCTATCACGCCCATGACGGACATGCAGAAGAAGTTGATGATATAAAGACAGAGAAAGTAAAAGCTTACCAGCGAGACTGCGTAAAACAGGTCCACCTGGAACAGGACCACCGTGGTCATACAGATAAAGAAAACAAACCACAGGGTGGATATCAAGGGGTCAATCCCGTATGCATCCATGGCTTTTACGGAACAGACCAGGGTCAGGGACAGCAAAAAGAAGGGCAGCCGTCCCCTGACCCTGTCCGGTAGGAATATTCCTATAAAATGGTAACACAGCCATGCCTCTATAAAGTCAGAGAAGATTTCCAGCGCCTCATACCAGTTGTTCATAATCTGGCCCTCCAATAGGATGTGATGGATTCCCGCACTTCCCTCTGATGCCTGCGGCTGACCGGAATCGTGGTCCCGTCATCCAGGAACAGTTCATTTCCCTCCATCTTATCCACATGGAACAGGTTGACGATATAGCCCCGCTCCACCATCAGGAAACCGCCGTCGCGTTCCTCCCCGCACAGCTCTGCCAGCACCTGCTCCAGGGGCCTGCGCACGGGCAATTCTTCATTTTCCAGTACAAAGACAGCGTACTTCTGGTCCTTATAGATGTAGAGGATATCATCCACGGCAATCTTACGGACCCTGCGGGGGGACTCAATGACATAGGTGTCATTGGAATTGCGCTCCAGAAGCCGGCATGCGTCCTTAAGGGCCAGGGGCAGGCAGGCTGCCAGTTCCGGCTTGGGGATGTATCGGAACACGGAAAGTTCAAATGCCTTGACCGCGTATTTTGTATGGGATGTAATAAAGACAATCAAGGCCAGGGGCAGGAAGCGCCGGATGGCTCCGGCCAGGCTCATGCCGTCTGTCCCTGGCATCTCTATGTCCAGGAACAGCAGGTCAAAATGGGCGCCTTCCTCCACATCATAGAGCAGCTGGCCGCTGTCCGTATAGGTAGAAATGTGCAGGGCAGAGGATATTTCCTTTGCCTGCTCTGAAAGAATGGTGTGGATCTGTTCCACAAAACATTGTTCATCATCACAAACCGCAATCCGTATCATGGTATGCCGCTCCTTAATTCTTAACTGCCTGCTTGATAATCTCCCTGCTGATGGACCGGATTCTGTCAGGGCAGGTATAATCCCTGTCATCATAGAGGAACTGATGAAGCTGTTCCACGTTGGATTCAAGGGTGTTGGGGATCACACAGTTCCCGTTCTTACCAAGGGGCGCGTCCTCATGGGTAAATGGGAATCCGGCCGTGCTGCTTAAATTGTATTTCCTTATATTGCGTAACACATCAACCAGGTCCTTGGCGGTTAAGGATGAGAGGGACTGGGAAAATGCTGTGTCAGCTGCCTGAAGCAGCGTGCCGGGATCCGCGTCCTTTGCCTTCTCAAATACCTGGCTGATTACCTTCCTCTGGCGCTCCGTACGGGCAAAGTCGGTATCCATCTGCCTTAACCTCATATAAGCAACTGCCTGTACCCCGTCCAGATGCTGCATCCCGTAATCCGCCAGATGGGCGGAGGGAATTCCGGTGCTGTCCGCGGTTTCCGTGATAAAGGCATTGATATAATGAAATTCAGCCTTGGTCAGTTCGATATCCACTCCTCCCAAAAGATTGATTACATCCGCCACGGATTTCCAGTTAAAGGATATATAATCATCGATGGCGATATCCAGGTTGGCGGTCAGGGCCTGCACATTGCCGTTAGGCCCTGAAATCATATAGGATTGGCCTAATTTGCCGTAGGCGTCCGTGGACGGGCTGTTCATAAGGAATGTATCCCTGTAAACGGACACAAGGCGGATATCACCTGTATGATTGTTGATGGAGCACAGAAGCTGTACATCCGCGTTATTGCCCTTTCCCACATCCCCATTACGGCTGTCCATGCCAAATACCGCAATGGTCCAGTAGCTGCTTTCTGATTTCACGGGTCCTGCGGGAATGTAGGGATTGTCCTCCATGACCGGGATTTCCGGACTGCCGTCCAGGCGGTGCATGTTCCCGGTTATCTTTGTAATATAGATAAGTACGGAGCACATGGCAAACAGTATGGTGGAAAGACAGATGATGCCTGCTTTTTTCAATATGGATTTTATGGATGGATTCATGGTAAAACTCCCCTTTCGATTGTCCTGAGGCGTGATTGGAAATCCGCCCCTGCCTGTGATTCCCCTGCTGCAGCCGGGAGTTAATCTTTATGGGCCTATTATAGCAGGTGGGAAGCCAGGAGGAAAGAACTGTCCTTAAATGGAAGGAATTGGTCCGTGAATGAGATGATCCGGAATCACCCGGACCATGTCCGCGCCCTGGCCGATGATGTCCGGTACGGTTTCCGGCGGGATGATAAGACATGGAGAAACGGGAATAAAAACAGTGCCCGCACGGCATCATGCTGTGCGGGCGCAGGAATATGGTATCAGGAATATGGTATCAGGAATATGGTGTCAGGAGAATGGTATCGGGAGAATAGTATTAGGAATATGCCTTCTTTGACATGGGATTACCTCCGTTCCTATGACAGTCTCAAAGCCCATTCCTTACAATCCCACACATCCGTAGCCAGCCCCTCATAGAACTCCGGTTCATGGCAGATGAGGAGGATGCTTCCTTTATACGCCTTCAGGGCGCGTTTCAGTTCGTCCTTTGCATCCACGTCCAGGTGGTTGGTAGGCTCATCCAGAAGGAGTACATTGGATTCACGGTTAATCAGCTTACATAACCGTACCTTTGCCTGTTCACCGCCGCTTAAGACACGGACCTGGCTTTCGATGTGCTTGGTGGTAAGGCCGCATTTGGCAAGGGCAGACCGCACCTGATACTGGGTATAGGAAGGAAATTCCTTCCATATCTCCTCCAGACACGTGGTAGTGTTGCCGGGAGCCATTTCCTGCTCAAAGTATCCGATGGACAGGTAATCGCCCAGTTCCACGGTGCCGCTCATGGCCGGGGTCAGGCCCAGTATGCTTTTTAACAGAGTGGTCTTGCCGATACCGTTGGCGCCCACCAGCACGATTTTCTGACCGCGCTCCATCAGAAGGTTCAGGGGACGGGACAGGGGCTCGTCATAGCCGATGACCATGTCCTTTGTCTCAAAGATACATTTGCCGGCAGTGCGGGCTTCCAGAAAATGGAACTCAGGCTTTGGTTTTTCCCTGGCAAGTTCAATCACATCCATCTTATCCAGTTTTTTCTGCCGTGACATGGCCATGTTCCTGGTGGCAACCCTGGCCTTGTTGCGGGCTACGAAGTCTTCCAGCTCGGCGATTTCCTGCTGCTGGCGCTTATAGGCTGCCTCCAGCTGTGACTTCTTGGCAGCATATACTTCCTGGAATTTGTCGTAATCCCCCACATAGCGGTCCAGGCGCTGGTTTTCCATATGGTAAATCAGGTTGATGACGCTGTTCAGGAAGGGTATGTCATGGGAAATCAGGATAAATGCGTTCTCATATTCCTGGAGATACCGTTTCAGCCATTCAATGTGCTGTGTATCCAGGTAGTTGGTAGGCTCATCCAGAAGAAGGATATCAGGCTTCTGCAAAAGCAGCTTGCCAAGAAGCACCTTGGTCCTCTGGCCGCCGGAAAGCTCGGTCACGTCCTTATCCATCCCAATCTCGTTCAGTCCAAGGGCGCGTCCCACCTCATCCACCTTGGCATCAATGATATAGAAATCATGGGCCATGAGCAGGTCCTGGATGGTACCAAGTTCCTCCATCATGGCATTCATCCCGTCCTCGTCTGCCTCGCCCATCTTCTCACATATCTGATTCATCTGTTCTTCCATCTCAAAAAGGAAGCTGAAGGCGCTCTTCAACACGTCCCGGATGGTCATGCCCTTTTCAAGCACCGTGTGCTGGTCCAGATACCCCACCCGGACATTCCTGGCCCACTCCACCTTGCCTTCGTCGGGCATCAGTTTGTCGGTAATGATATTCATGAAGGTGGACTTACCCTCGCCGTTCGCCCCAATGAGGCCGATGTGTTCGCCTTTCAGCAGACGGAAGGACACGTCCTGGAAAATTGCACGGTCGCCGAAACCGTGGCTTAAATGTTCTACGTTTAAGATACTCATTTGAAAACTCCTTTATTTTATAGGGGTTGAGAGGTGTTTTTCCTGTTGAAAAATAGGATGTACACCACTTTCACACCATTTCTTTTAACTCAGGCAGTACTATTCTACATGACATTGAAGGTTCTGACAAGTGGAAACCACGTTTACCTATGACATACGCATGAATGTCTTCCTTCCCCCAAGCCATAAATACTTTCTTTTAAAAAGCCGGCGCCTGCTCCAAATGCTCTTTTGGAATCATACCAAGACAATTAATCGCAATAATATGAAAATCATATGGGGTAAAATACTGGAAGAGGCGGGTTGTAGTATTATAGACTCTTGAATTTATACCTAATCCATGCTATATCCCGAGTCTGCCACTTGTCATTGAACGGGTCTTCGCAAGTGCAAAGGAGAATAAATGGGGACTTCTGGAAGAAGGGAATCCACTCAAAATTTCTATTTTATACACAATTCGGTCAATCAGAAAAAAAGGCTCTGGGATGCAGATCCCAAAGCCGCTTTGTCTACAGTCTGACCGGACAGAGCCGGTCATGGCTCTGTCCGGTAGCATTTTCGAAAAGAAATCGAAGGAAACCTACGATTGCCTAAATATAAACCGCAAGCGGTTTGCATTTAATCAGAAACTGCGCGCATGCTCTCATATGCCTCCTTGGACTCATAGAGGAAAACTCTAAGGAGGATTCGCCAGTCTTGGATGATGGGGGATGGAAAAGTATGCTCCACAGTGCCAGCGCTGATAGACCACTGGACTCTTACATACCCAGCTGGCAACTCCGCTTCCCATCTGAGGTATTCCTGACCTGCGGGCGTATTGGGTCCTGCCGCCGGGATTTCAGGTTCTGGTATGCCCTGTTCGGATAGGGCTTCATAGAGCTCCCCCTTGGAAAAGCCGCCGTACAGTGTCTCCGCCAGAGTGACGGCCTCCTTCCAGTCCTCCCAAGCAAATTGCGGCTTATCCGGAAGGAAGATGACAAAACAGTCTTCCGTTAAAAAGCGTTTTCCCTCTGCCAAAACACAGGAGACAAAAACCCTCATCTGGTCCTCGCTCTCAAGGGCATAGAGAATATGATCCTCTGCCCAGGACTCAGTTTCCTCCGGCTTCAAGGTCCAGTGCAGTTCCTCCGCCATAGTCTGCACAGTCTCTGCTGTGGGGGGAAACTCCGGTGCAGAGGCGTTTCTTCCGCATCCGGGCAGTGCCCATAGCAGGAAAATTATTAACAATAGGCAGCTAAAACGGCGATGATTGATGTTTGTTCCTTGCTTACGCATGTGGATCATTATAGTATAAAGACCATGTGTCTTTCCATTCATGGATGTCACCTAGCCGATTCTGTGTTTTATAGTTAGTTGCAATAAAGCTTGTTTCTTTATATCCACAATCAATATAGTATTTACTTTCAGAGAATGTTTCAGGCCCCTTATATCCGCATGTATTGCAATATTGATACACATAGACTAGCATCACCCAAAAAGTATCCGATGCAAGGGGGTGTTCGGGACACTGAACAGACTTGCCCTGGACATTACTGTAGAATCAGGATAAACAAACCTATATGCTGCATGAGGATTAAACTCATTGGAAAAAATAAACTCCAAGATATCCTGCTCATCGTTGACTTGAATCTCCAAGCCTTCTGATTCCGATGCAAAAACTGGAACACAGAGCGTAAAACTCATGCAGAGAACGAGAAGTAAACTCAAGAATTTTTTTGTCTTCATTATAAACTCCTTTCTGTTACATCATCACAGCAAGAAAATCAGCAGCCCAACGGCTGAAAACTGCTTGGGACTCTCCTCCTTTCAAATATAAATCTTATAGGATATTCAAAGATTATCTATAATAGTAACAATAAAATTTATAAGTGTCACTAGAGCGTGTTTGAAAATTGTTTTCCGTCGGCTGTGCGTCCCACTTTGTGGGAGATTTGGTCCCGATGATGGAGGCGTAGCGGGCTACGCTGACTGAA